>NZ_FCOL02000028.1 GCF_001544515.1 Caballeronia terrestris | reverse complement strand
CGGCAAGCGATACTTCGCGAGTTGACCGATCCCGATGTTACGGAACTCGGGCCTTGGTTTTTTTACGGCTTCAGCCACGGCAGACCCCTTCTCTCTTCGATTGAGACGAACACGGCACCCCGCCGCCCCGCTCGTCGAGCGTGGCGCTACCAATCAATGTATTCGGGGCGTGTTATAGGCGCGCAGTCTGCGCGATAGCGGTATTTTGTCGCGTTGTTGATATACTGTCCAATATCTATCGTGTCTTTCTGAAATAGCTTTTACAGATATCGCATGGAATTGCGCCATATTCGCTATTTTCTGGCTGTCGCGGAGGAGCAGAACGTGACCCGCGCGGCCGAGCGGCTTGGCATCGGGCAGCCGCCGCTCAGCCAGCAGATTCATGCGCTCGAAGACGAGATCGGTGTGCGCCTCTTTCGCCGCACCGGGCATGGCGTCGTGCTGACAGAGGCCGGCGAGGTTTTCGTCGTCGAGGCGAAGCGCATATTGACCGACACGCGGCTCGCCGTCGAGAAGGCGCAGAGCGCGGGTCGCGGCGAGATCGGGCAGCTCAATATCGGCTTTACGGGCTCGGCCGCGTTCAATCCGGTCGTATCGAGGCTGATCCGCACGTATCGGCAGGCTTTTCCTAATGTCACGCTCACGCTCGCCGAAGGCAACACTGCGCAACTGCTCGCGTATCTCGACGACGGGCGCGTCGATGTCGCGTTCGTTCGGCTCGGCAGTCAATCGCCCGCTGGGGTGCAGTTTCATCACATCGCGATCGAGCCGATGAGAGTCGTGCTGCCCGCCACGCATCGGCTGGCCAAGAAGCGCAAGGTCGATCTGTCGGATCTCGCGGACGATCCGTTCGTCATGCTTCCGCGCGAGGCGAGCCCGACGCTGCATGACGTGATCGTCGGCGCGTGCAGCGATGCCGGATTCACGCCGATCGCCGGGCAGCAGGCGCCGCAGTTGTCCTCGGTCGTCAATCTCGTTGCAGCGGAGTTCGGCGTCTCGCTTGTTCCCGCGTCCGTGTGCCAGATTCAGGTAGAAGGCGTCATCTATCACGATGTGGCCGGCAAAGGGATTTCGATCCGGCTCGCGCTGGCATCGCGGATCGAAGCGACGCCAGCGAAGACAGCCAACTTTCTCGAAACGGCGCGTCAGTTCACTTCGTCGATGCAGTGAGCGCGCGTTCACTGCTCCAATCCTTCTCCGGCCGCCGACACCATCGTGTTGAACAGATTCACGCCGCTCTGCTCCAGATTCGTGCAGGGGAGCTGTGGCTCTCCACATTCGAACCGCGCGGAAAGTTCGTAGGAGCCGTCGGTCAATGGCCGCTTGAGGACGACGCCGTGCATCGTCGTTCTTTCGCCCTCGAGGCGAGGCGACGTGACGATCGAATCCGGCAGGACTTGCGCGACCTGCATTCGTCCGACGCGGGGCAACCACTCCTGCGCCGCCGTCCACATCACGTCGCATTGCTTCGCGTTGTGGCATACCGGCGCGGGAATCGAAACGACGGGTTCGGCGGGCGTGGTGAGGCATCCCGTCTGCAGAAAGACGCTGACGATGGCGAGAACGATTGCTTTCATGCCTGCTCTCCCAGGTTGAATTCCGCTACTGATTCGCGATCTGCGAATCCGGCACGCGCTGCCAGCCCGCGTCCGGGTCGTAGCGACGCACCCGCGCTGCCTCGCTCGCCGTCTGCGGCCCGAAGTTGCGTTGATAGACCTTCCCGTCGCTTCCTCCGATGAACGTCATCACGCCGGTCTGTCCGTACTTCGCCGGCCACGCGATCACCGCGTAGCCGCCGCGCATCGCATCGCCTTCGAGGTAACTGCGTGTGCCGCCAGGCGCGTCGGCGCCTTGCGCGGTCAGGATGCGGTATCGGTAGCCGTGATACGCCTCGTCGGGCGGTGCGTTCGGGTCCATCGTCGATGCCAGATCGCCCAGCGGGCTTTCGGGCTCGCCTTCGGCCGCCGGCCAGTACAGGCCGTCCTGCTTGCCGGGATGGCTGATGAAGCGCCGCGCGTAGACCGTCTCGCCTTTGGCCTTGGCGAAGTCGCGCTGCGCGTCGCCGATGGCGAGCACCGTCTGGATCGCCGCCAGTTCATTGCGGCCGATGCGTCGCAATGCCACTTCGTTGTGCGCCTGATGGATGTTGAAATGCCAGCCCGCCGCGGTCTGCTCGATGGGGACGGGCAGCGTCCAGCCTTCGTCGCCCGCTTGCAGATGCGCCGTGCCCTTGCCATCGTCGACGATCTCGTGATGCTTGGCGTACGCGGCGAGGAACGCGTAGACGTCGTCCATGTCGATCGTGCCGATCGGGATGAACTGTTTGTAGTCGGCGCCGAGGACTTTGCGCAGGCCGTCCTTGTCGTAAGTAGCCAGCGCCTGTTGCAGCGCGTCGGCAGCTGCGGCGGGGGTCGGATAGACGGCTTGCGCGCTGGCTTGAGCCGATGTCAGCAAGAGTCCTCCGATCAGGACGAGACTACCGACGACGGTCGATGCACGCGGGCGTGCCGACACCGTGCTTTCCTGCACTGACGATTGCGCGGACGGGTTCATGAGGCGCTCCTTAATGACCTGTAGGACGGGTTACGAACGGAGGACGACGGGGCGGTCGCCCGATTCAGTGGCGACGGTGACCGCCGCCGCCCCCTCCACCGCCGATGTGTCCACCTCCGCCTCCTCCGCCGATGTGTCCTCCTCCGCCTCCGCCGCCGCCACCGATGTGTCCACCGCCACCGCCGCCACCGCCACCGATGTGTCCACCGCCACCGCCACCGCCACCGCCTCCACCGCCGCCAATGTGTCCACCACCGCCGCCACCGCCTCCAGCACCACGCAGGCCGCCACCGCCCGCCCCAGCATTGTTCTGCCGTGCGGCATTCAGCCCGCCACCCTTCGCATGTTCCGCAGCGCGGCTTTGCTGGCCGCGTTCGATGCTCTGCTTGCTGAGCTTGCCATTTCCCGCATCGCGCAGTGCGTTGTCGCGATTGACGTTCTGTGCGCGATTCTTGATCTCGTCGCGATTCCCCGCGCCAACGCCACCGCCGCCGCGCGCACCGTCACGCTTGCCCGCGTCACCGCCCTTGCGAATGTTGCTGGCGCGATCGCTTGCCGATGCGTTCATGTTCTGCCCGGTGCGCTGGCTGAGCGTCTGCCGGGCCTGGTCGCGCTGAGCGTTGTCACGTCCGCGATACGCGCTGCGATCGGCAGCACCACCCGCACCGCCGCCTTTGAGCCTTCCGCTCGCCTGCATTTGATTGCGGTTGTTGATGGCATTGGTGCGGTTCCAGTTCGACGTCGTGCGGTTCGCATCGATCCGGTGATTGACGTTGATGTTGTTGTACCGGTTGACGTTCACGTTGACGTCATGGCCGCCCCAGTCGCACCCGCCCCACAGCGAATTGGTGATCGCGATGCCCGCGCCGAATGCGAGCCCCGTCGCGAGCGCACTGCCGACCGCGTATCCCGGCGGCGGCGGCAGATACGTCGGCGGATAGGTCGGATAGGGCCACGTCCCGTAAAAGGTCGTCGGGTTGTAGGCGGGCACGTAGACGACCTGCGGATTGGCCGGCTGGATGACGATCGTCTGGGTGGTCTGCTGAACCTCGACCTTTTGCTGCGGTGAAGTCTTGAGGTTGCCGGCCGCGTAAGCCTTCTGCCGCAGACGCTGCACCGAATCCATCACGTCGCCGGACTGGGCGAGGAACGCCTGCCCGATCGCCTCGACCCAGTTCGGGTTTTGCGCCATCGTCGCGAGCGCCTGCGGAAAGGCGACCAGGGACTGCACGCTCGGGTCCCACGGCATCGAAGCGACGGCTTTCACGGCATCATCGCCCTTGAGGTCGGGATGCGCCTTCGACCAGGCCGCCGCTGCGACGACGTCGTCGGGGAACGTCGCGGCCATCAGCAACTGCGCGAGCAGAGGGTCCGGATACGCCGCGATCGGCGCGGTCAAGGCATCGAGTTGCTGGGCATCGAGTTTCGGCGCGGCGGGTGCTGCATCTGCAGGAGCGGCCGGGGCGGCGGCCGGAGGCGGTGGAGTTTGCGCAAGCGTCAGCGAACCGGTGCTGGTAATCGCGTTCAGCGCGAGGATCGCGCAGGTCGAGATAGCGGTCGCAACCGCCCTCGAAGCAATCCTGCCGACATACACGGTGGCCCGTATCATGGTCTCATTCCTTTGCATGGATGCCGCCAGAACCAACGGTCGTGGAGGCGCTTGTCACGGGTGATGCAATCAAGTCAATCAACTGGTTTTCGCAAACCGTCACCGCTCAAAACCCGCTCTCGCGGACAAACGCCGCGATCAAATGCGTCCCGCCTTCGATCAGCCAGCTCCGCCGATTGCCATCGATCTGCAACTGCCCGCGCGTTTCCCACAGCCCCGGCGGAGCGCCGTCGAGCTGCACGAGCACATGGAACATCGGCGGGTTAGGCGTAAGCGTGTCGCGCTCCGTGGCCACGGCCACCGGCCCCTTGAAGCGCGACGCCAGCATCGGATGAGCGAGTTCCCGTGCCCGAGTCGTATCGATTGCGATAACGCGGCCGTGGATCGGCACCGCCTGCCCTGTCGGATAGAAACGCGCGCCATCGCCGGGAGCGAGACGCTGGACGTCGTCCTGTTTGACGTACGCATCCACTTGCCAGCGGCCCGGATCGACGAGCACGCCGATCTGATCCTTCGGATTGATCCACTGCCCGGCGCGCCATTGCGGATCGACGTCCATCCACTTGCCCGCGAACGGCGCGCGCAGAATCAGCCGCGCGATCTGACTCTGCGCCGCCCGCGCTTCCTCGTACTGCACTCGCAAACGCTCACGCGTGGCCGCTTGCTGATCGAGTCCGCCTGCATCCGCGATCAGCCCGGAGAGCCGCGCTTCGTAGCCGCGAATGCCCGCCTCGCTGCCGATCATGTGCGATGCGATGTCCGGCTCGTCCATGACCATCAGCGTGTCGTCGGCGCGCACGTCGCCGACTGGATGGATCGTCTGGATGCGTGCGGGAAACGGCACGAAGACACGCAACTGACGCTCGGTCCGCGCGACGCCTTCGGCGTGAATCTGCGTGCGCCACGGCACCGCGACGAGCAGCAGCAACACGCCCGCGACACCGCACAACAGCACCTTTCGATTCGCCCGGATGCGGCTGCGCTGGGTCCACCAGTGCTTCAGTTCGCGCGTGATGGGCATAGCGACGAACCACGTCACCTCGACGAAGAACAGAAACGCGCCAAGCAGCTTGAAGAAGAACAAATACACCGTGACAGCGATACCGAGAAACAGCACCAGCCGATAGATCCACGTCATAAATTCGAACGCGACGAGCATCCGCCGATGCGACGTGCTGAAGGCCTCAGGCCAGTCGTCATCGAGGCCAAGCAGCGTGCGCCGGATGCTCACGCGCGCGAGCGCCGAGGCGCGTTGATGCAGGTTCGGAAAATCGAGCAGGTCGGAAAGAATGAAGTAGCCGTCGAAACGCATGAACGGGCTCGCGTTCAGTGCAAGAGATAGCACCCAGCTCGTCGTCGCAAGATACAGCAGCGCGTTGCGCAATGGGCCGGGATCGCTCAGCGCCCAGCCGAGCGTCGCGAGCCCGGCGAGCGAGAGCTCACAAAGAATCGCCGCCGATGCGATCGCGAGCCGCTGGCGCGAACTGCGCAGCTTCCAGCTTTCGCCGGTATCCGTGTAGAGCATCGGCCACAGCACGACGAACGCGATCCCCATGTGCGCGACCCGCAAGCCGAGCCGCGTCGCGACGAGCGCATGCGCCAGCTCGTGCAGCGTCTTCGCGACCACGAGCGCGAGCGCGAAACTGAGCAGGCCTTCAGTCGAGAACGATTCGACGACGGCGCCCGTGAACGTGTCCCATTGCTGCAGGACGAGCACAATACCCGCGATACTCAGGAGCACGACGACGATCGCCGTGACCGGACTGAAAAGCCAGTCGAGCCGCCGCGCGACAAGCATCAGAAACCGTTGTGGACGCAGCAGCGGAATCCGGAAGAACAGGTAATGATGCAGCCACCAGCGCCACGTCAGCCAGCCGCCGCTTCGGTTGCGCTGCCGCAAGCGCGCGAGTGCATCGGGCGTCGGCCTCAGCAACTCGTGCTGTTCGAGAAAGCGCCGGAAGTCGAGGATCTGCGCGAGGTCCGGGCGCAGCGCGGTCTCCTCGTTGATCTCCTTGCAGATCTGCGCGGGCGGCTTCTCCCAGCGCACGAGGCATTCGAATTCCAGCCAGCCCACGCGATAGAAACGGTTGAGCACGGTGTCCTGGATCATCCACGACGGCTCGCCATCACGGCCGTTCGAAGCCTCGCCGAGACGAAGGTCGTCGCGCAGAGCGGGCGATGGCAGGTTCGGATCGACTGGCATCACAGCCCCGTCCAGGCGCGCAGTGTGGCAAGCGGCCGGCGCAGCAGGTAGTACGCGAGACTCACCTCCTTGCCGTACAGTTTCGCCGTGCCGTGCAGGCCGAGCCGCGCCTGCGAGCGCTCGCCGTCGACGCTCGCGAGCAGCCGGTACGCGACGATGCCGTCCTCGCTCGCCTTCGCCTGATAGCTGGTCTCGATAATCTTCCCGTGCAGCGGCGCGAGCGGGTAAGCGGTGAGATAAAGCGTCACGTCGGCGCCGGGCTCGAGCGCGATGGCATCCGCCACGGCGAGCTGGATCAGCATCGCGGGCTTCGCGGGATCGGCGAGCTGCAGGATGCGCTCGCCCGTCACGACGGGTTTGCCGATCCAGTCGTTCGGGTCGCTGAACACCGCGACGCCGGCCTCGGGCGAGAACACCTGCGTGCGGCCCAGTTGCGCCCTCACCGCCGCGAGTTCCGCGCGGCGCTGCTCGGCCACGCTGCCGAGCACGGTCAGTTCGTTCTTGCTTTGCGGATTGTCGAAGGCGCGCTGGCTCGCTGCCATCAGTTCTGCGTCCGCGACTGCGACCTGCTTGCTCAACACTTCGACGCGGCTTTTGAGCGACGTTTCATTGAGCGTGAACAGCAGCGTACCGACGCTCACCGCCTGATTGGGACGCACCGCCATCCGTTCGATCACGCCATCGATCGGCGAGCTGACGATGCGCGCATCCCGCGAGACGATTTCGGCGGGCGCCAGCACCGTCTGCCGGACCGGGACGAACAACAGCATCGCGACGAGTGCCAGCGCGCCGATCGTCTGACGGCGGGTCGGGCGCCACACGAGGCGCCGACGGCGGCGCTGGAGCGCGTCCCAGCAGTAGGCCCACGTCTCTATGACACCATGCATCATCGGGGGAAGCGTCTCGGCGGGACGTTCGTCGAGCAGGACGAGCAGCAGGCCGAGGCGCTTGCCGCCCGCGTCATGCATCGGCACGCACCAGACGCCCGCGGGCCACCATTCGGCCCAGCCGTCGGCAATATCCGGCGGCGGCTCCACTTCGCTGCGTGCGATCCATCGCGGCTCGTTGCCCGTCAGTTGCGATGCCACCCAACGGCACGCGCGCTGCAGCCACACCAGATAGGGCGAATCCTCCGTCGGCTTCGCGAGGCCGGAAATGCAGAGCAACTCGAAGCGCTTGCCGTGATCGGCGAAGACGAGCGCCTGCCGGAAGTTCAGCAGCGAGTGCGAGTCGTTCGCCATCGAGAACGCGAGCGCATTCAGTGAATCGGCGACGAGCGCCCGGTCTCGCAGTGCGTCGAGAAACAGCAGCAGTTGAGGATGAGGAAGCGGCTGATTCATGGCGACGCCGGAAACCGCGCGATTCCGCTCATGCCCGCGACCAGATCGGGATGCTCGCCATCGATCTGCGCTTCGAGTTCGACCGTTTGAGCGACGGCATCCACCCGCGCGTTGACGGCGCTGACGTGCGCGGGATACGTTTTTCCCGTCTCGTGGATCGTGATGTCGAGATGTGAGCCTTGTTTCAACCGCACCATCAGCGCGGACGGCACGTTCAGCCGCACCTTGAGCGCGCCGTCGCCGACGAGGTCAAGCATTGGCGTACCGGCGCTCACGGTCTGATAGTTCTTCACATACACCTTCGCGATGCGTCCGCTGAACGGCGCGATCACCCGGCAATAACCGAGTTGCGCGCTCGCGAGCGACAGCGCGCCCTGCGCCTTCTCGACTTCGGTGGCGGACATGGCCACTTCGATATCGCCCGCGGCCTTGAGATCGCGCAGGCTCTTCTTGCCGGTCAGGTTCTGCCGCGCCATGTTCAGCTCGGCCTTCGCGACGTTCGCGCGCGCCTGCACTTCCGCGCAGTTCATCTGAGCGAGGACCGCGTTCTTCGCGACCGGCTTGCCGAGCGTGGCGTGCAAGTCGGTGATCGTGCCGTTCATCTGGCTCGACAGTGTCGTTTCAACGTTGGGTGCGAGCAGCACGCGGATCGCGTTGGGGTCGTCGGGGCTATCGCCGGTAGAAGGCGGCTTAGCAGCGTACGCCACCGACGCCGCGACGATCAGCGTCAGCGCAACGCAAGCCGACGCGCGCTCATCGCAGGACCGGCGCATTGCCACCTCCGGGTGCGGCGATCTGCGAGGCGGATGCAGGCTGATCCGGCGTTTGCGACGTAGCAGGCGGCTCTTCGCTATCCAGTTGCCATTGCTTCTTTTGCTGCATCAAAACGGTTTTCTCGATCTCCTGCGCGAGTGTCTTGACGTCATCCTTCTGAATGGTGTCGGGCATCACGTCGAAGCCGATCGAGTTGAAGAGCCGTCCCCACGCGGCCTGCGCATCGGAGTACGCGGCTTCGCGTTCATAGCGCGACAGCAGATAACGCCCTTCCGCGCGGATCACCTCCAGCTCCGATCCGAACGACGTCTTGCGCGCGGCGCGGGCATAGTCAAGAAGGCTCGTATCGACGCGCAGGCTTTCGTCGGCGAATTCGACTTCCTGAAGCGACAGACGGTAACGCAGCACGCCGACGCGCACCTGCGTGAGAATCGCCATCGAAAGCGCGAGCCGCCGCAAGTCGTCGGTTTTCGTCTGCGATTCCTGCTGTGCATTGAGCGCCGGAAGCTGCAGCAGCCTGAACAGATTGACCGACACGCGCACTCCGGCAGCCGCCCAATAGTTGTTGTAGAGAAAATCGTTGGAATCGTAGTTCGTGCTCAAGTCGATACCGATGTTCGGCCAAAGTTGCGCCTTCGCGATCTTCAGGTCGTTCTCGCTCACGCGCTTGCGATACCACTCCTCCATCAATTCGGGGCGGTATTGGAGCGCCATTTGCTCCAGTTGCGGTTCGGGCGTCACGACCGTGGGCAGCGCGCCCTCCTGCGTATCCGCGAGCACGAGCGGCGTGCCGGGCGGCAGCGACATCAGCGCCGAAAGCTCCGACTGCGCGAATTCGAGATCCTGGCGACGGATCGTGAGAAGCGACACCGCATCGAGCAGCGCGCGCTGGTACGCGAGCACTTCCTGCTTCGGCAAAAGCCCTTTGTCCTCGGCTTCACGCGCCGCCTTGATCGCCGCGTTGGTGCGCTTGAGCAGCTCGTCGACCTGCGGCTTGAGGCGCTGCGCGGCAAGCGCGCGCCAGTACGCGTTGCGCACATCCTGCAACACGTTCTGCGCAACCTTGCGACGCCGCTCTTCGGCCATCAGGATCTGGTCGGAGCGCTGCTGCGTGCGAAAGTACGCGACGCCGAAATCGAGCAGGTTCCAGGTAAGCCCGAGGTTCGCGAGCTTGTGATAGCGCTGCTCGGACGTGGACGGCCGCAAGCTGACCTGCCGGTCCTCGATGCCGACCGACGTGCCGCCCGAATCGTTGCTGCGCGCCGTATATCCGGCCGATGCCACGAGCTGCGGCAGCATTTCGTTGGCCGTGACATCGCGCAGGTTGGCGGCGAGCGCGCTCTCCATCAGCTTGAGCCGATAGTCGAGGTTGTACTTGAGCGCGCGGGCTGCCGCCTCGTAGAACGTGATCGGCCCGGTGACGGGTTCCTGTGCGCTGTACATCGAGACCTGATCGTCGACTACGCGCTGGCGGACTTCTTCTCTCGTCGTAGGCTTGGGCTCAAGCGACGAGCATCCGGTGAGCGTGAGCATCGTGCAGGCGACCGCCGCGCTCAGGACCTGCGCCTCGCGTTTCTGCATAACGTGTCCTCGTCCGAAAGCTAGCGTTCGATGGAATCTTCCAGGCGCTCGAGCGCGGGCGGCCGTTTCGATGCAGCCTCGCGCAATTGGGTCGAAAAACCCTGCGCCGTGTTCTGTTCGACGAGGGGCTGCCATCCGTCAGTGAGGTTGTCGGGAAGCGGCGCGAAGACCGACGGGTCCGGGAGCAGCCCGTCCGCGCTCAGGCTCGTGCGCCCCGGCCGCCCGAAGATCCACGCGCGGTCGAAGGCGCTTTCCCGCTGACTCGCGCGCACCGCCCGGCCGACGAACTCGCCGGGCACGAAGCCCAAACCGACACCGACGGGCGCATCGACATGGCCAGGATCGAGCGGCCAGCCTATCTGGCTGCCATCGGCTTCACGGCTCGACGCCAGCGCTTGCGCCGCGTCCTGTTCCACTTCGGGCGTGACGAAGACGGCGGGGTCGAGCGCAGGGTTCAGCGGCCCGGCTTGCAACGGTGCAGTTTCAGTGCCGATGAAATACGCGCCGCCGGGCGGCGGAATATACGGCGTGGCGATGTCGAGCGTGACGACGAGTTGCGCCTGATCGGTCGCGCCCGCGTCGTCGCGCACGGTGTAGGTGAACGGGTCCTGCAGCACTTGGCCGAGCCCGGCCGCCGCCAGCACCTGCGGATTGGACAGGTCGATCTGGTAGGTGTAGCTGCCATCGGCGTTGAGCGTCAGCGTGCCGTAGCGACCGGCGAGCGCCAGTCCGGGCGTACCCGGTGTCCCTGTAGCTGCTTCCTCGCCCGTGCGCACGCCGGCCACGGTCAGATGATCGTTGGCATCGACGTCGGTATCGTTCGAGAGCACGTTGCCTGCGGCCTGCGGCGCAGGTGTCTGGTCGGTCGCGACGTTGCCGTCGTCGCGTGCGACGGGCGTGTCGTCCGCGCCGCGTATCAGGATCGTCAGCGATGCCGTCGCCTCGGCGCCCGCCGCATCGCGCATGCGATACACGAACACGTCGGTGAGCGTCTCGTCGCGCGTGCGCAGCGTCTGCACGGCGGCGTTGGCGTTATCGACCACGTAGTCGTAGGTGCCGTCCGCGTTGAGTGTGAGATGCCCGTAGTTCCCCGCGAGCCCGGCGCCCGCGCCCGCCGGTCCGCCCGCCTCGTTCGATACCTCGACCACCTGCTTCGTCTCGCCGTTCGCAACGCTATCGACATCGGTGTCGTTGGCGAGCACGTTGCCTCGCGCGTCCTGACCCGGTGTGCCGTTGTTCACGCCGCCCGCTTCGATCGCGGTCGCGGCGTCGTTGTTCGCAACGGGCGTGTCGTTCTGCCCTTCGATCGTGATGCGCAGTTCGGCCGTGCCGCGCGCATCGAAGACATCGGCGAGCGTGTACGTGAACACGTCCTGCAGCGTCTGGCCGTTCGTGCGCAGCGCCTGGACGGCCGGCAAAGCGTTGTCGACGACATAGTTCCAAGTACCGTCGGCGTTGAGCGTCAGGTCGCCGTAGGTGCCGCGCAGCACGCTCCCGACCGCGCCGACCGTATCGCCCGGAGCCGCCGCCGGGGCACCTGTGCGGATGGCCGCGACGTGAAGCGCATCGCCTTCGGCGTCGGTATCGTTGGCGAACACGTTTCCGGCCGGGTTCAGACCGGGCGCAGCGTTGTTAACGCCGCCTGTCTCGACGGCCGTCGCCGCGTCGGCGAATCCGGCAGGCGCATCGTTGCGACCGCGCACGACGACGGTGAGCGTCGCCGTGGTGCTCAGGCCGCCCTCGTCGGTCACCTGGTACGTGAACACGTCGTTCACCGTCTGCAAGGGGCCGAGCGCGATGAGCGTCGGGTTGGCCGCGTCAACGCGATAGATATAGCTGCCGTTGGCGCCGATCACGAGGTCACCGAACTGGCCTTGCAAGATCGTGCCATCGACGCTTGTGCTGCCGCGTACGACGGCAAGCAGCGGACCGCCCGCGCCCGCCGGGCCGGTACGGGCGCCGGTTCCATCCGGCAGGTCGCCGGCGTCGACGTCGCTGTCGTTCGCGAGCACGTTGCCGGTGGGGTTGACGCTGCCGCGCACGCCGTTGTTCGCGACCGCGATCGCGAAGTCGTCGCGCGCGACCGGCGTGTCCCACGCGCCCTGGATCTGCACGTTCAACTGCGCAACGTCGGTTGCGCCGGCCGCGTCGTGCATCCGGTAGCTGAACACGTCGACGAGGCTCTCGCCCGGCGTGAGCCGCTGCACGGCGGGCAGCGTGTTGTCGACGGTATAGGTGTAGCTGCCGTCGGGAGAAATCGTGAGCGTGCCGTAGACGCCTGCGATCGACGTCGTCGCGTTGATCGGCGCGAACGTCGTAGCCGTCGCCTCGCCGCCGTTCTGGATGCCGTCGATCGTTTTCGTGTCGCTGGCATCGACGTCGGTGTCGTTCGTCAGCAGGTTCGCGCTCGGGTTGACGCCCGGCGTGCCGTTGTTGACGCCGCCTGCTTCGACCGCCGTCGCCTGATCGTTTTGCGCGACCGGCGCATCGTTGCGGCCCGAAATGACGATGTCGAGCTCGGCCTGATCGGTGGCGCCGTGCGAATCGGCGATCGTGTAGGTGAAGCGTTCGACGAGTTGGTCGGTCGGCAGCCGCAACGCCTGCACGGCGGCGCTCGCGTTGTTCACGGCGTAGCTGTAGCTGCCGTTCGCGTTGAGCGTCAGCGTGCCGAACAGCCCCTGCAACGGCTGGCCGAGCGTGCCCGCCGTGCCGCTGCCTGCTTCGGCGCCCGTGCGGACGGCGTTGACCGTGAGCGCGTCGAGATCGATGTCGGTGTCGTTCGTCAGGACGTTGCCCACGGGATTGACGCCCGCCGTGGCGTTGTTCACGCCGCCCGCCTCGACCGCCAGCGCCGTGTCGTTCTGCGCCAGCGGCGGATCGTTCACGCCGGTGACGGTGATCACGAGTTGCGCGCGGTCCGTCAGGCCGCTGCTGTCGGTGATCTGGTACGTAAAGGTTTCGCTCAGCGTCGCGCCCGGCGCCAATGCGCGCACCGCCGCGTTGTTGCTGTTCACGTCGTAGGTATAGGTGCCGTTCGCGCCGATGTGCAGCGTGCCAAAGCTGCCCGCCAACGTCGTGCCGTTGAGCGAAGTCGTCCCGGCCGCGACCGCTCCGAGCACTCCGCCCGCGCTTTCGAGGCCCGTGCGCACGCCGTTCACCGTCAGCAGCGTATTGGGCTGGCCCGTATGATCGACGTCGGTATCGATCCCGTTGCCGCCCGGCTGCGTCCCCGTGCCGGGACGGCTCGCGTCGGTGATCACGTTGCCGCTCGGGTTGACCGGATTCACCCCGAGCGCCGCCGACCCGGCGACCGCAGCGGCCTGGTCATCGCTCGCGACAGGGTTGTCGTTGCTGCCGTGGATCTGGATCTGCACTTCGGCGAGATCGCTCAGGCCCCCGGCATCGGTAATGCGGTACGTGAAGGTGTCGATGAGCGGCGCATCGGTCGGAACCAGTTGCTGCACCGCCGCGTTGTTGTTGTCGACGACATAGCGGTAAGTACCGTCCGCGCCGATCGTGAGCGTGCCGAACGCACCCGCGACCGACGTGCCCGTGGCGCTCGTCGTGCCCGCCGCGACCTGCGCGAGCGGACTGTTCACGACGCTTTCCGGCTGGTTGATGATCCCCGTGACCTGTTTCGTTTCACCGTTGGCCACGCTGTCCACGTCGGTGTCGTTCGTGAGCACGCCGCCCGTGGCATTGCTGCCCGCCGTGCCATTGAGCACGCCGCCCGCTTCCGTTGCCGAGCCTACGTCGTTCACGCCGACCGGGGAATCGTTCGCGCCGTGGATCGTGAGCGTGAGCGTGCCGGTCGCGGCCGCGTTGGACGTATCGAAGACGCGATACGTGAACTGCTCCGTCAGCGTCTGGCCCGACAGGCGCAACGCCTGCACGGCGGCGTTGCTGTTGTCGACCGTGTACTGATACGCGCCGTTCGCGCCGATGGTGAGCGCGCCGTAGATGCCCGCGATCGTGTTCGAGCCGATGCCCGGCAGGTTGACCGTCGCGCCGTTCTGGTTGGCTGCCGATACGACGCGCAGCGCGTCGCCGTTGGTCGCGATATCGACGTCGGTGTCGTTCGCGAGCACGTTGCCGATCGGGTTCACGCCCGCCTGGCTGTTCGCGGTGCCACCGGCTTCGGTGGCGCTCGCCGCATCGCCGACGGCGACCGGCGGGTCGTTCACCGCGACGACGACGATCGGCAAAGTGCTCTGTACAGCGAGCGCATCGGTCAGTTCGCCGGGGATGCCGTTACCGTCGCGATCGCCGAAGTTGCCGCGGTCGTTCGTGTTGATCGTGAGGGTATCGGTGCCGTTGTAGTTCGCCTGGCCGAGATACAGCAGGTTCGCGAGCGCGGCATTGAGGCCCGTGAGGTTGCCGGTCAGCGTCAGGGCGGCGGTGTTCGCGCCCGACTCGGTGACGCCTGCGGGCAGCGCGGAGAGCGATAGCGTGCCGTGCAGCGCGGAGAGGGTCACCTGCATCGTGCCGCCACCGGCATCGACGTCGTTGATGGTGATGCCCGCAACGCTGAAAGCGGTATCTTCGAGTCCCGTCGGCGACGTGGCCGGCAACTGGTTGACCGGCGCGTCGTTCTGCTCGACGTAGCCAGCGTTCGCCGCCGCCGTGCCGCCATCCGCGAGCGTGATGCCGACCGTGCCGAGCGGCGTCGCCGTGTCGGTATCGATGCGTATCGCGAGCGCGCCAACCGGCTGCGGATAGCTCAACATGCCCGTCGGCGCCTGGATCTGGTACGTGCCGAGCGGCAGCACGCCGAAGTGATACTGGCCGTTTGCGTCCGTCGTCGTGGTGTAGGCGAGGTTGTCGGCGGTCGTGGCGAGGTTGCCATCCACGCCCGCCCATGTCAGCGTGACCGGCTGGCCGGCGAGGCCGGGGCCGTCCGGCACGGCCGACGCGCTCGCCGATGCCGTGTCGTCCCAGAGCGTGCCGGTTATCACGCCGAGACCCGCGCCCGCCTGACGCACGTATGTGTTCGGGCTCGCGCCGCTGCCGGTGCGCTCGCCGTCGGCGGCGCCCGACGCGCCGACGCCCGAGCCGCCCCACGTCGTGAAGTTGTCGGGAAGGCTCGTCCACGTCAGCGTCGCGTTGGTCGCGGCGATCGGCGCGCTGTCCGGCGCGTTGGCCGAATAGAAGACCGATATCTGGCTGCCCGCGTCGATTCTGTCGAACGTCATTTGCAGCCCGTTCGTCATGTTGACGTTCACGCCGATCCCGCCAAGCTGCGCCGCAGTGAACGATACGCCGTTGATCACGAGATGGTCGAACGCGTATCCGGACGCGGTTGGAAAGCTGTCGGTCAGCACGACGTTGTACGCGGGCGACGCCCCGCTCTGCGTGAAGCTGATATCGACATCGGCGGTGCCCAGGCCGGGCGTCCCGCTCGCCGGATCAAAGCTGTAGACCTGCTTCGCCATGCCCGTGAAGGACGGCTCGACCACGTCCTCGCGCACCGTCTCGGCGGTCGAAAGGTTCGTCGTGCCGGAACGGTCGACGACGGTGGCCGAGAGCACGGCTCCCGCCGCGTTCGACGCCTGGTTCAGCACGCGCGCGTTGAATTCCAGCGAGATGCCTTCGCGGTCGGTGTCGCTGTCCTGATTGACGAGGGTTCCCAGGCGGAATGTGACGACCTGATTACCGCCCGCATCGGTCGAAACCGTTATGTCCGCCGGATTGAACACGCCGGTGGGCGCAGCACCGGAGAGGTCGGGCGGGATCGACAGCGCCTCGGCGCTCGTCTGGTTGCCCGCCACGTTCAGCACACCGCCGGTGATGAGGCCGGTGATGTCGGTGGTGAGGCCGTTGTTCGAGATGAACACGATGCGCGTCGTGCCGTCGTTGGTGAACGCGAGGCCGTTCTGCAGTGTCACCTGCAAGCTGTAGTCGCTGGTCGTGCCCTCCGAAAGCAGCGCCACCACGCGATAGCGCACCAGTTCGCCGACCGTCACGTTCTCGTCGAGCCCATTGGTCGGCGACGCGGCCGCCGTATCGGGCAGCCCGCCGACGCGCGACACGAGCACCGCCTGCGCAACCGGCACGGTCAGCGTGGACGTCGCCCGATAGTCGTTCAGCACGCCGCTGTTGAGCGTGCCGTCGATGCCCGTGCGCTCGCCGGCCGGATCGGCGACGCCCGCAGCGGTGCCGTCGAGGCTCGTCCATTGCGCGGTCGCCGTGTTGTTGAACGAGATTTCGCTGGCGGCGGCGGGAAGGACCGTGCCGGAGACGCGCAGCGTGATGCTGCCGCCCTTCGCGATGTCGATATTGGCGCCGCTCGCGGTGCGCAACTGGCCGCCCGCCAGTTCGAAGTCCGCGCCGCCGTTGTTGGTCGCACCGCCCTGATACGTGACGCCGAGGAGCGCGACGTTGCCGAGTTCGGCGGGCAGCGCATCGAGGAAGCTAATGTCGAACGCGTTGAAATCCGTCGCCGCGTTGCCGTTGCTGATCGTGATGTCGTATTCGACCGTATCGCACTGATCGACGCCCAAGCCCGGGTTCGTCGCCGTGGTCTGCGAGACGACGAGCGTGGGTTCGCGGATCGTGACGGTAGGCGCCGCGCCGCTCTGCGCGACCGTGCGATCGACGGCGGCGGCGCCGTTCGGTGTGTCGGCGTCCGGGTCGCTGAAGACGAGCTGACCGCTGTTCGCCAGCGTCACGCCGGCCTGATTGCTCGCGACATCGCTCGCGACCAGTTGCACGCGGATCGCGAACGTGTTGTTCCCCGCGACGTTGTCCGCCGTCGCGCTCGATGCATTGAAAGTCCATCGCCCGCCGACCAGGCTCGCGACCCCGAGCGTGCCGTTGAAATCCGCGCCAAGCGCGGCGCTGCCCGCGGCGGTCGTGATGAGCTGGAAGCCCTGGCCGCCGTTGAAGCTCGTATCGAGTTGCAGGCCCGGCGGGATCAGATCGTCGAGACGCAGGTTCTGCGTGCTGCCTTCGGGCAAGGTCACGACGATGTCGTACTGCATGCTCTCGCCGATGACGAGATCGCTGCCCGTCGTGTGCACCGCGCTGGAGTCGCCGTTGTCAAGCGAACCGCCCGCGTACTGCACGCTGAGCGTCGGCGAGGCGACCTGCTCGTTCGCAGTGTCGGTGAGATCGGTCGGTGTGAAATCGGTGCCGTTATTCACGCTCGCGTAGTTGCTCAGCGTGGCTGCGGTCTGCAGCGTGCTGGCGGCGGGAATCGTCGCGCCGACGATCGTGTCGTACGTGATGACGACAAGGTTCGCGCCGCTCGTATCCGCCGCCGTGCCGGTGCGGCCGGGCAATAGCGTCGCGACGTTGCCGGCGTCGAGGAACGTGACGACATTGCCCGACACGCTGTAATCGATGCCTGCGACCAGTTGCGTGCCATCGCCCCGATAGACGCTCAGGTTCGATGCCGCGAGGCTTCCGCCTGCGAACTGCAGGCCGGCGGGCAGCGTGACGCTGGTTGCAACATCGAACGCGCCGCCGCCGCCCGTATTTTCGATCGCGGTCGCGAGCCGAAGCATATCGCCCCCGTCGATGCCGCTCACGTCGCCGTTCACCGCGCCGATATCCGTCACGGTACCCGCGAACGGCACGCCCGCGCTGCCTGGTGCGCTCCATGTGCCCGATGTGCCACTGATCGTCCCTTCGCTGCTCGCGACGACGCCTTGCCGCAACGCCAGCACCGGCTCGGCGACCGACGCGATCACTGCCACGTCGGACGAGACGAGCGGCTGGTGCGCGATCGTCGTGACCTGGCTCGATTGCGCGAGCACATCGAGCGAGCGCTGATCGGCGTAAGGCTGGTCGCCGACGCGCATCGTGAACTGCACCTGGATCGTGCTGCCGCTCGTTGCGTTGGTCGCGAAGCTGCCGAAGTCGAACACGAGCGAGTTGCCGGCGCCATCGGCGACGCTGACGGGCGCGGCCGGGTTCGTGTTGCCCGCCCCGAACGACCATTGCCCGACGCCGGTTCCCTGCGTCCATGTCGTGCCGGCCGCGTCGAGGAGCGGCAGCGGCAAGTAGGCGGCCAGCGACAACTGCTCGTAGTCGCCCGTCACGAGGTCGTAGCTCATGCTGAACGTGACGATATCGCCCGGATTCAGCTCGCCGCTCGCGGGCGGCGTGGCGCCGTTCACGCTGACGAGCTGGATATCGACGGCATCGGTCGGAATGGTGCTCACCGTCGCCGATTGATCCGAGACTGCGCCGCCCGTCAGGTTGAGCCGGTCGGCAAGCAGGCTGGCGGCGACCGTCGCATCGTTGCCGAGCGAATCGCCCTCGTTGATCTCGCTTTGCGCGTAGACCGTCGTATAACGCTGGGCGATTACCGCGTTGTAGCCGATCGCGGCTGAGGTCGCGCCTTGCAGCACGTCGTCGAACGCGAGGTCGCCGTTCAGGCCGCCGACCTGCTGCCCGCTCGCATTGCGGATCGACGTGCCGACGTCGAACGTGAGTGTCGTCGTACCGTCCGCGTTGGGCGTGCTCGTGCTCAAGAGCGCGATGGTCTGTGTGACGCCTCCTACCGTATAGCTGAAGGTCGGCGTGCCCGTCAGCGTCTGGCCGTCGCTCAGGCGGTCGGTGATCACGAACTGGCCCTGGCCGAGCACGGTCTGCCCGGCGGCGAAGTAATCCGAGATGGCGATGTCGAGCGTGTAGGCAAGCGTGTCGCCGGGGGAGAGACCCGCATGTCCGGTATCCGTTTGATCGACCACCTGCTTTTCCAGCGTGACCGATTTCGCGACGAACGTCGTGCCCGTGCCGTCACCGGTTCCGGAAAACGCGATCGACGTGGCGGGCGGCGTCAGGTCACGTGGATCGAGCGGCACCCAGTTGCCGCTTCCGCTCGCGGTGCCGAAAGCAATCGTGACCGGGCTGCCGGTGACCGGATCGATAACGGGCTGGCCGGTGGCGTCGGTCTCTGGCACGTAGAAACTGACCACCGTGCTTTGCGGCGCAGCGAGCGTGGCGTACGCAATCGAATAGGAGCGGATGAACGCGCTGTCGCTATTGATCGCGAGCGCGATCGCCGCGGGATTCGTGATGACGCTGCCGTCCCACAGCGTGAGCGATGTGAGCGTGCCACCCGCGCCCGGCGTGATCGCGGTGACCTGCACGTTGGCCGGAATGTCCTGCGAAACGACGACATTGGCAAGCGTCTGCCCCGGCGCGGGCGATGCAGTCACCGTTTCGGTGTGAACGAAGTTCGGCCCGCTGACCGTCTCGCCTTCGGTCATGTTGACGGACTGTTGCAGCGTGACCACCGTCGGATGCACGGCGAAACCGTGGAACGACGACTCGACGAGCGTCGGGTCGGTCGTCGGGTTGTCGAGTTCGTCGTTGCCGAACTGGAAGCCGCTGCGCGCCTCTATCGTGAGGTCGGGCGTGCCGTTGGAAAACGCGGTATCGGCGAGATTGCTGAGGCGCGCCGTGACCTGGACCGGGATAGCGGGTTGACCCTGAGACACACTCGCAAACGGCAGTTCCAGCACGACGAGCTGGTCGCCGGCGCGAAGGCCGAAGGTCGTTGCGTTGATGACGAGCGGATTGCCTGTCGCGTCCTTGGCGAGCGGGTGCGTAGCGTTGCCGTTGGCGTCGAAAGTCAGCGTGAAGGATGTCACGGCCTGGCCCAGATACGAGGCGGAGACGAACGACACGCCGTCGTTGCCGTCCTTGCCCGTGGCGGGCACAAGCAGGTCGATGTAAGGCGCATAGCCGACTTGCGACGATGCATTCGTCAGCGAGACGTCGAATGTGAACTGGTCGCCGAGCAGGACGTTGCTGGTCGCCGCCGAGAGGGTCGTCGTCGGGCTCGCGTCGGCGAGAAGGCCGTCGAAATGGGCCAGCGCCGACGCGCTCAGTGCGATGGGCTTGTCGAGTGTGCCGCTCGTCACTTCGAGCGTCCAGTCGCCGCCATGCGATGCGCTGCCGGTATTGTCGTTCGATGCTCCAACGCTCGCGCCCGTCACGCGCGCGAGCGTCTGAACGAGCGCCCTGCCCGCGGTGCCTGCGCCGACGTTGCATCCGTACAGCTCGATATCGGCGTCTTTATTCAGGCCGCTGCGCCAGCCTGCAAGCGTATCGGCCATCTGCGCGATGTTGCCGCTGGTGTAGGTCTGATTGCCGAGCGTGAATTGGCCAGATGCGCCGTGCGAAAAGATTTGAATCGAATCGGCCTTGCCCATTGTTGCAAGTGTCGCGCTAATCGCTGATAGGGCATTCTGATTTGAATCAATAACCAGGACTCGCGTGTTCGCGGGCAATTGCGCGAGCAACGCCTGACTGTTTTCGACACGGCTATCCAGCACGACGAGATTCTGCGCGGGAGCGGGAGGCGCGGGTGCTTTAGGAGGCGGAACGATAACGCGCGATTCGCCGGTAGCGGCATGCTCCGCTGCGTTAGCGACGTGCGCGCCATCGCTGTGATGCTGCTGATCAGCCGCGGTGGCGGCGGCGCCATCGAACAGGATTCGCGGCTCCAGCGCCAAAGCATGGCTTCGCGGCCGTAAGCAGGCAAGCGCATTCGCTAAAGGGTGCGTGGTAGACATTTAGTCGACAAACCCTGTAAAACCCCGATGCGACTTAATGGTTCGCGGTGCTCGCCTGCAGGTGGTGAGTTTCAACGCGCTAAGAGGCAAACCTTCCCAAACCAATCGCGGCAACCTATCCGAGTATAGCGAGCGTTTTCGTGAATCTGGTAGATCAACTTTGCTCGCCTAGTGCATAGAAAGATCAGCTTGCCATCGGTTAGCGAACGCTTTACTGCTCCCGGCTTTTAAGCAAGCGTTTTTGCTTCAGGCAATCGCATAGTCGGATGGGTGCTAAATGCTGCATCGCAATTCCACCTGAAAAGAAATGCGCGAAATATTTTCTCGTTCTTGATTCCAATGCAGCGCGAATTCTGATATCGGTTGTGAAATCACACTCGCTGTACACGAATCGCAACGACTAACAATCTTCACATCAGCCAGTCCTGAAGCATCCTCTTGGGAGCTCGAAGATGGAACACCAATTGCGGTACGGGCGGTCGATCAAATCGATCTCGTTACTGGCGATTTCCACGGCCATCCTCGCGCTTGCAACGCACGGACACGCGCAAACCGATACCCAGCAATCAGGCAAGCCCAACATCGTATTGATCGTCGCCGACGATGTCGGCTGGGGCGATCTCGGCGTCTATGGCGGCGGCGAAGGCCGGGGCATGCCGACGCCGAATCTAGACCGCATGGCGAACGAAGGCATGACCTTCTTTGATTTCTACGCGCAGCCGAGCTGCACACCCGGCCGCGCGGCGATGCAAACGGGCCGCAATCCGAATCGCAGCGGCATGACGACGGTGTCGTTCCAGGGCGAGGGCGGCGGACTTCCTGCGGCTGAATGGACGCTTGCGTCGGTGCTGAAGCTCGCGAACTACAAGACGTACTTCACCGGCAAGTGGCACCTCGGAGAATCCGATTACGCGCTGCCCAACGCGCAGGGCTACGACGACATGAAGTATGTCGGCCTGTATCACTGAACGCGTACACGTATGCCGATCCGAAGTGGTTCCCGGACATGGACCCGCAGCAACGCGAGATGTTCACGCGAGTCACCAAGGGCATGCTGTCGGGTAAAGCGGGTGAAAAGGCGCACGAGGATTTCAAGGTCAACGGGCAATACGAAAACGATCCGGCCAACAGAATCGTCGGCATTCCCTTCGTGGATCGATACATCGAGAAGGGATCGCTCGAGGACATCGACGAGGCGGCGCAAAGCGGCAAGCCGTTCTTTCTCAACGTCAACTTCATGAAGGTGCATCAGCCGAACCTGCCGGACCCGGACTACATCGGCAAGTCGCTTTCGAAGAGCAAATACGCCGACTCGATGGTCGAACTCGACGCTCGCGTCGGCCGCCTCATGGACAAGCTGCGCGAAAAGGGACTCGACAAGAACACGCTCGTCATCTTCACCACCGACAACGGCGCGTGGCAAGACGTCTATCCGGATGCAGGCTACACGCCGTTCCGCGGCACGAAGGGCACCGACCGTGAAGGCGGAACTCGCGCGCCAGCCATTGCGTGGTGGCCTGGAAAGATCGCGCCCAATACGCGGAATTTCGACATCGTGGGCGGACTTGATCTGATGGCGACGTTCGCCAAGGTGGCGGGCGTCGCATTGCCGAAGAACGATCGCGAAGGCAAGCCGATCATTTTCGACAGTTACGACATGACGCCGATCCTGTTCGGCACGGGCAAGTCCGAGCGCACGGCGTGGTTCTATTTCACGGAGAACGAGTTGACGCCGGGGGCCGTGCGTCTCGGACACTACAAGGCGGTTTTCAATCTTCGCGGCGATGGCGGCGCGCTGACCGGCGGCCTGGCGGCCGACACCAACCTGGGCTGGAAGGGCCCGGAAAAATACGTCGCAACGGTCCCGCAGATTTTCGATCTGTATCAGGATCCGCAGGAACGCTACGACCTCTTCATGAACAACTACACGGAACGCACCTGGACGATGCCGGCATTCTTGGGCGCGCTAAAGGATTTGATGAAGACCTACATCAAGTACCCGCCGCGCAAGTTGCAAAGCGCTTCGTACTCAGGTCCGATCACGATCACGCAATATCAGCAGCTCGAATACTTGCGCAAGTCGCTGGAGAAGGAAGGCTTCAACATCCCGATGCCGACGGGGAATTAGTCGCGTTGTGAGGGAAGCGGGGGCGTGAATCACGCTCCTGCCCGAACCCGCTCCACTTCGGTGGATGGCACATCGCCGCATTCGCCCAACAGCGTGAAGTCGAAGTCGATCAGCGCGAAGTTGCCTTGCACGCCATACGGCTGGCCCTCCGCGCCCTCCGCCCTCTTTACCTCCGGCACAAGCCCGTCGCGCGTCGCGAACGCGAAGTCGTCCCACAGATACGGATCGCCGTCGATATTGATCTGCGTCGTGAGCTTGCGATAGCCCGGCGCGGATACGAAGAAATGAATATGCGCCGGACGATGACCGTGACGCCCCAGTTGATCGAGCAACTGCTGCGTTTTGCCGCCGGGCGGAACGCTATAGCCCACCGGCACTACGCTCGTGAACGCATACTCGCCGTCAGCATCGGTGCGGATCGAGCGACGCAGATTGAACGCGGCCTGCGACTTGTCGAAGTGCGAGTAATTGCCGAGATGGTTCGCGTGCCACACTTCGACGAGCGCATTCGCGAGCGGCTTGCCGTTCTCACTCAGAACGCGGCCGCGCATCACGAGCGTTTCACCGGGACTCGTGCCGTCGTCCAGAAGCGCGTGACCCACTGACTCCGGCGCGCCCGCCACATAAAGCGGCCCTTCGATCGTGCGCGGCGTGCCGCCTTCGAGACCGGCCTTCGCTTCCCTCTCGTCGAGGCGTGCATCGAGGAAATGTTCGAAGCCAAGACCTGCCGCGAGCAGGCCGAACTCGCCACTCTGCCCCGTCTCGCCGAGATAATTCAGCGCCGCCCAGAACTCGCCGGGCGTCACGTCGAGGTCTTCGATCGTGTGGAAGAGATCGCACACGATGCGGTTCACGATCGTCTTCGTGCGCGCGTTGCCTTCGCTCGTGGCGCTGTCGTTGATTTTTTGCAGCAGCGCGTCGATGGTTTGCTTGTTCATGCAGGTGTCTCCGTTTCTTTTGCGGGGACGGTTTTAGCTTTAAGCCCTATACGTCCCTGAGTATCGACAAAATTAACGGACGAGTTCTTATCGGTCAAATCAATCATATATGGCGTCGTGCATTCATCGAATTGATCGATGCACGAGCTAAAGCACAAGCGAAAAAACCCTGCAAACGATGATCGTTTGCAGGGTTGCGGCCCTCGGTCCACAAGCTCAGAAGTTGTGCCGGATTCCGAGCGTCACGGACACTTGCCGGTCATTATTGGAATTGGGCAGATTGGGGATCTGCGCATAGTTGGCCGACGCACCCGTCACAGGATCGATGCCCAGTCCTGCGCCAGTCGCTTTCTGCAGGATCGCGACGCCGTACAACGCGGTGCGCTTGGACAACGCGTAGTTCGCGCCGAGGTTCACCTGATGAAAGCGCGTCGACGAACCGCCATCCACCTTGGCGACGTTGTAGATATACGCGAGTCCCAGTTGCAGGAACGGCGTCGCCGCATAGGTGAGGTTCGCTTCGCCGATATCGAACGCGACGTTGCGGCCCTGCGGGTTCGCGCTGTCGGCGAAATACTGACTGTGCTCGAGCTTCGTGTGCGTGTAGGTCAACGCGATCGTCGCGGGCCCGATGACATACGATGCGCCCGCGCCATACGCCTTCAACGCCTCGGCGTTCTGCAACTGGCAATAGAGCGCCGACGGGTTCGAACAGGCGAAGTCGCCGATATAGCCCGCCGAGCCGCCGAGTGCTGCATCGAGCGGGTTGTGCAGGTTCAGGTAACCCGCGCTGACCGAAAACGGCTCGCGCGCGTAGGTCGCCGCGAATGCGTAGCCGCGTCGTTGAGCGAAGTCGCCCGCAACGCCGCCGAGGCTATACGTGCCGCCTACGGAGAAGCCGTTCCAGTCGGGGCTCGTGTACTTGATCGCGTTGTTGAAGTTGAACGCTTCGTTCAGGTTGTCGACGTCGCCCAGGTGCGAGCCATAGAGTGTCGCCCAGTTGTTGCTCGACACATACGGCCCGAGGAAGTCCGAGTACGAATCGTATTGACGGCCCAGCGACAACGTGCCGAAGCCTTCTTGAGCCAGCCCGACCCATGCCTGACGATTGAACAGCGAGCCGCCTTGCACGAAGTTTCCGCTGCCCGTATAGAAGCTGTTCTCGAGCATGAACTTCGCCTGCAGGCCGCCGCCGAGATCTTCAATGCCTAGCAACCCGTATCGCGACGGCACGAGGTTGCCGCCCGAGAACGCGAAGTTGTGCCCCGAGCCGACGCTGCCATCTGCCTGCGTGATCTGCTGGTTGCTCGTGTACGTGATGCCTGCATCGACGGTGCCATAGAGCGTCACCGAGCTTTGCGCCCACGCGCTCGAACACGCGGCGAGCGCACCCGCCGCCGCCAGCGATCGCTTGAATGTCTTCCGGGTCATTCGTGCGCCCTCACGCATGATTGATGAGCACCGACTTCGTCTCGGTATACATGTCGATCACGGCGCGCCCCAGTTCGCGGCCGAAGCCTGATTGCTTGAAACCGCCGAAGGGCATCGCGTTGTCGAGCAGCGAATGGCAATTCACCCATACCGTGCCCGCCTTGATGCGGGGAATGAGGTTGTGGATCGCCGACAAGTCGTTCGACCAAATGCTCGCGCCGAGACCATACGGCGAATCGTTGGCTTGCGTGACCACGGTATCGATATCCCTGAACGGCATCGCGACCAGCACCGGCCCGAAGATTTCCTCGCGAACGACACGCATCGAATGATCGGTGTCGACGAGCACCGTCGGTTTGACGAAGAAGCCCTTGCCATCCTTGCGCGCTCCGCCCGCGATTGCACGCGCACCTTCGTCGCGGCCTGCTTCGATATAGCCGAGCACGCGATCCATCTGGCGCGCCGAGACGAGCGGCCCGATCTGCGTAGCGGCATCGAGGCCGGGGCCCATCGGCAGCGCATCGGCGATTGTCGCGACGCGCTCCATCACGCGGTCGAACACTTTCTCGTGCACGTAGACGCGCGAGCCCGCCGTGCACACCTGCCCCGAGTTGAAGAAGATCGCGTTGGCCACGCCTTCAGCGGCCTTGTCGATATCCACGTCCGGCAGCACGATCACCGGCGACTTGCCGCCCAGTTCGAGCGACATGCGCGTCATGTTGTCGAGCGCCGCGTGGCCGATGGCCTTGCCCGTTTGCGTCGAGCCCGTGAACGCGATCTTGTCGATGCCGGGATGCCGCGCAAGCGCAGCGCCCGCGCTACGGCCGAGCCCCGTCACGACGTTGACTACGCCCTTCGGCAAGCCGGCTTCGTCGAGCAGCATCGCGAGCCTCAACGCGGAGAGCGGCGTGTCCTCGGCGGGTTTTAGCACCACCGTGCAGCCCGTCGCAAGCGCGGGCGCGAGCTTCCACGATGCCATCAGCAGCGGGAAATTCCACGGAATGATCGCGCCCACTACGCCGACCGCTTCCTTGCGCGTGTAGCCGAAAAACGCGTTGGAGGGGCTGTACGGAATCGCGGGATCGAGCGTGCTGCCCTCGATCTTCGTCGCCCAGCCCGCCATGTAGCGGAAACACTGCGCGGCCATCGACACATCGAGCCCTTGAGCGACCGTGACGGGCTTGCCGTTGTCGAGCGATTCGATCTCTGCCAATTCGCGCGCATTCGCTTCGATGAGTTCGGCGGCGCGTAAGAGGATACGCTCGCGATCGGTCGGCTTCATGCGCGACCAGTCGGAATCGTCGAAAGCGCGGCGCGCAGCGCGCACGGCGAGGTCCACGTCGTCCTCGTCCGCGCTCGGCACGCGCGCGAGCAAACTGCCGTCGGCGGGATTGATCACGTCGAGCGTCGCGCCCTTCGCGTTATCGCGCCATTGTCCATCGATGAACATGCGCTTGTCCGCTGCAAGGAACGCGCGCGTCGAATCGAGCATCGCAAGATGCTCGCTGTTATCCGTCATGGTGTCTCCTGGTCCTAGTAGTGTTCGGGAACGGCGTTCACGCCGTTCTCTTGTAATTGCCTGATGAGCTTCGCGCGCACGCGTGCAACGTCGGTCAGCGCGGGCCGCCGGTGCGCGGCGACTTCATCGGCCGTATAGGGTGCGAGCGACGCGGGACGCGACTGCGGGTTCATCGTGCCGAGCACCCAGTTGAGGACGTTCGCGAGTTCCGCGTCGCTCAACGCGGAATTCGATGCGCCCGGCACGCGCATCACGAAGTCGCGCCCGTCTTTCAGCGACACGAAATGACCGAGCGAATCGCGCAAGGGCGGCACCTTGCCCGGAATGCCAGAACCGTCCGCCGTGTGACAACCCATGCAATTGAGCACCCACGCCTGGCGAGCGCGCGCTTCATCGTAGCTTTGCGCATGGCTCCCCGTTGCCGCGCACGAAAGCATCGCGGCGCTCACCGCGAGCCACAACGCACGCCGCTTCATAGCCCGAGACCTTTAATCACGGCATCGCGCTGCTTATGAACCGCGGACGCATCCAGCGTGCTCGCGCGCAATGCCTGGATTTCGTCGGCATCGAATGGCTTGGCCGCGCCGTGCTGCGCGTTCACGTCGAACACGACGTAGTTCAGCACGTCAGCGATTTCCGCATCGGTCAGCGCGGCGAAACCTGGCATCTTGAAGTTGTAGGTTTTGTCCTTGACCTTGATCGGACCGAACATGCCGTAGAGCACGGTGTGTCCCAATTGCGCGCGGCCTTCCTTCGAATCCGCATACTTGCCCGGATATTCGACGAGCGGCGGCGCGAGGCCGTCCATGCCCTTGCCGCCCGCCTGATGGCAGACCGCGCACTTGCCGTCGAAAGTGGCCTTGCCGCCGGGGAATTGGACGGTTTGCGGCAAGGCGAGTTGTGAGGCCGTCGCGAGCGCGACCGCCATCATCAATGGCCGAAGGTTCTTCATTGCGTCGCCGCTCCCAGCAAGACCGACACCGAGCAGTGATAGTTCGAGTTGCCGTTGGCCATGCACCAGTTGATGTCGTTGTCGAGCGAGAGCTTGTAGAGCGGCTTTTCGCGTTCGTTGCGGTTGCAGAAGCACCGGCCGCAACTCGTCTTGCCGCAGCAGTCGTTGTACGACACGATGTAATCCGAGCCATCGTGCGGATTGCGGCACGTACCGATCCACGTGATAGGCGACGGCGTCGTGCCCGGCGGGCAACTGCTCGACGTGCCACCGCAGCAGCTGCAAAGCCAGCCGTCGATCGCGCAGTACTTCCAGTAGTCGCAGCTCATTGGATCGTCGCTCAACGCGCTTGCCGGCTTTTTCGGCTCGGCTGCATTGGCCGTGCGATCGACCGGCAGGAGCGGCAGCATCGCGGAGCCGACCAATGCCTTGCCGAGCTTCGCCATTGCGCCGCGCCGCGAACTGCGTTGCGCGACGCCTCGCGCGGAATGCTCAAAGAATGAATCCAGCCATTTCATGGACGCTCACCTGTTCGATTGAATGATTGTTGTGCCGCTTCAGGCGTGCTGCCCGGCATGCGTTTCGTGGCCTTCGTGATGGTCATGATGTTCGTGATGATCATGCTTGCCGTGCACGAACTCCTGCAACGAGGCGACGCCGCGCTCCTTCGCTTCGAACAGGCTTTCCAGATGCTCACGCGTATTGACGAGACCCTTCGCACGCACTTTGCCTTCGTCGTCGAGCAGGACCGCGTAAGGCAGCTTGCCGATCTGATAGGCGAGACCCAGTTCCTGCGAGAGCACGTACGGATACTTGGAAAGACCCGTTTTACGATAGAACGCTGCGTGTTCGGTGATGTCGCCATCGCTTGCAAGCACGATATCGGTCGCGTTTTCGCGCGCCTGGATCGAAGGAAGCAGCGGCAGCAGCTTCTTGCAGACGGGGCATGTCGGCGAGAGGAAGAACACCAGCGTGTTGCGTTTTTTCGCGGACAGGCCGCCGACTTTCACCGGACGTTCCGCTATGTCCATCAGTTCGAATGTCGGAGCGATCGTGCCGACAGCCGGGCCTTTATCGATCATCAGCGCGCCCGCTGGCATCATGCGTTCATAGAGAATACCGACCTGGCGAACGAGGGCGAGACAGATCGCGCCGAGCGCGAGAAGTGCGGCCCACGAGAGCGCGGCCGAAATCATCAGGGTGGTTTGCATCATGAATTCCTCAGAGAATCGAGCTTGGGAAGATTGACAAGCAACACGTCGAGCGTGAACCACGCAGCAACGGCGAAGAGCGTGCAGGCACCTGCGCTCAGGTAGTCGAACCAGACGAGCGAGCGGCCCGTCGATGGCATCAAGGTGCTCGCCACGAGCAACGCGAGCATCGCCGCGCGGCCCGCGTGCCACCAGCCGATCGACTTGGGCGCAGCCTTGTCAGTCTGAGAGGCGAAGAGGCCCGAGCAACCGCAATCGATATCGGTGTGGCCGCGCCATACGTTGATCGCGAGCGCCGACGCAAAGCCGCTGAAGAGCGCGATCAACATGCAGGCGCTCGGCGTGCGTGTACTTGCGAACAAGAGGCCGATCGCGCCAGCCGCTTCGAGCACCGGCAATACGTAAGACAGCGGCGCGACTGCAAACGAAGGCAGCAGCGCAAACGCCTCCAGCGACTCGCGAAAGCGCGACGGCTCGCGCCATTTCGGCGCCGCGCTCGAAAGCGCGATGATCGCCGCGAGCGCGATGCACACCATGAGAACAACAGGATCGATCATGGCGTCACCTCAAGGATTGACGATGAGCGTGGACGTCGTGCCCAACTGCTTGCTCACGTGACGCAACTTGCCGGTGGCCGCGTCCATCACTACGAGATCGGACGTCGGCGTGAGGCCATAGAGCAAGGGCTTTTCGTCCGCGCTGACTTCGATGGAGAGAAACGGATCGATCTTCTGCTTCGCGAGCTTCCAACGCGCGACGCGCTTCTTGCTCTGGGTATCGAAGACCCAGATCTCGGTGGCGGGGTCCTTGTGCGAACCGTCCGCGCCCTGATGCATCGCTACAAACAGACGATGATTTTTTGCGTGCAGTGCCGTTTGCTGCAAGCCGCCCGGACGCCAGCCCGCCTTGCGATCGGCCGCGCCGACCAACGACCAGGATTCGCCGAAGACCGCCTTGTCGCCGGAGAAATCAGCGCTGCGAACGTTGCCGTTGAACGTGGTGAACACGTAGCCCTGGCCGTCGCGTACTCCGTTGACGAAGGCCGGATCGTGATCGACGTCGATGAAGGCGTCGGACAGTTGGCGGCTTGCTTCCTTGCCCACTGTATCGAGCTTCACGGTCAGCGCCTTGCCACTTTCGCAGAGCGACGTGAACCGGTCGTTGCCGCTCGGGTACGCGAGCACGCAGGCGTCCGTGTCGATTTCACCGAGGACTTCCTTCGTCGCCGTATCGATCACCGTGACCGAGGTCGAAGGCGTGATGTTCGATACGTAGAGGCGGCTGCCATCGGCGGAAAGCGTCGTGTTGTAGGGCGTCGGCACGGCTTGCGCGTGCTTGGGCGGAATCACGATTTCGCCGGTCACGTCGAGCGTCGCGTTGTCGATGATCTCGACCACGTCGGTGCGCTCGCCGTGTCCGCCGCGCGCGAAGTAGGTCGTCGCGACGTAGCTCGTCTTGTGATCCGGCGACACCGCGAAGCCCGGTGCGAAGCCCGCATCGATCTGGCCCATGAAACGCCCGGCGTCCGCATCGAACACATGAACGCGCGCATCGGTCATGCTGCCGAACGAAACGTCCGCCACGAAGACGCGATGCGGGCTGTACGCTGGCAGCTTCGCTATGGTGAGTTCTTCCGGCTTTTCCGCGGCGCTCGCTTGCGATTGGCCCGCGAGCAATCCGTACGTCAAGGCCAATATCGCGGCCGCCGTCGCAGCGGCCCTCCGTCGATGCTTCATGTGTGCTCCTCCTCGTTTATCGTCGAACCGACTCTAAAGAGGTCAATAAAAAAGAGCACTTCGGAACCGGCAACGCGTGCGTGCCGATTTGGAGTAGTCGAAAGCGCGCAGACAGGCGCTTTCAGAAGGCGTGCTAATACAGTCGCCGCGAAGCAGGAAAACGCTTGGTTTAAGGGGATTTAATACGGGTTAACGAGCGCGCAAGGTCTGCGAAGGAAGCTCGCCGAAATGGCTTTTGTAATCGCTCGCGAAGTGGCCGAGGTTCGAAAATCCCCAGCGCATGGCAGCTTCGCGCACCGGCACTTCCTGTTGCGACGTCGCAATGAGGAGCCGCCGAACCTGTGCGAGCCGTACCGCGCGAAGATACGCGACGGGGTTCATCTGCGTGACGGACTGGAAGCTGTTCTGTATCGTGCGCCGGCTCACGCGCAGCGCCACGCACAGATCCATCACGGAGACGGGCTGCTCGGGCCGCGACAGCAAGAGATCATGGCTGCGCTGAACGATCTCGGAGCGACACGCGTGCGTGAGTCGATCCTCGCGATCCGGCACGTGGAACGTCAGCAGTTCCAGAATGCTCTCGGTGACGGTGTTGGCAAAGCGCCGCTCCGCATCGGGACCCCCATGTTCCGCGGGCCTCGCGAGCGCCGCTTCGACGGCCTCCACGATGCGCCTCCCCACCCGCGCGCCCGCTGCGGCCGGAATGCTCAGGACTTGCTGGGCGTGCGCGTCGCGCGGGAAGTCGAAGCCTTGCACGTCAGCCAACGATTCGAGCAAATCCGTATCGACGGCGATGCCGAGCAGCGACATGTCCGGCGGTGTATGAAGCAGGAATTCCTCGGCGCCGTCGCTGAAGATGAGCGCGCTTTGATCGACCTTCACGCCCTGAAACGAGAACGGCGCACCGCCGGAGAGTGCGAGGCCGAACGTGGCGCGGCCCGGCGGCAACTGTCCGCACTGAACGACACGAACGTTCGCGGATTCCTGAAAGACCTGCACTCCGCCTGCCGAAACCTGCTTGACGGTGCTGCGAAAAACGCCCTCGCCAACCTGGTCGTAGCGTTGATCCCAGCCGGACAGCGCATGCGCGTGCCGGTCGGCATCCTCGAAAGTTTCGTAATTGACGTACATGCGTTCTCCAGCAATGCGCGTCGCTTCAGACGGCTTCTTCTTTGGCGCATCGACGCGACGAATCATTGAGTTCTTATATTTCGTAGCGTCAAGCTCGTAAATTTTGCTTTGTATTAGGGTTTGTGCGCAATACCAAGAATGCACGATTGCAAAATGTGCGTGAGCGTGTATAGGCGAGTGAAACGCCTGCTGATGGAGGCAATTCTGCGACCGAGCATTAAAGAAGGCAAATCAACCAATAAGCGAGCGAATATCCACCGCACTGATAACCGCCCTGCTTTTCGGCGAATTTGACGCCGATATCCGACCACTCGACACTGCCTCCCACGCCCCATACCGGAGACAAGGAATGAACCCGTCGAACGCAGTGAAGCCCGTGGGCAAGCGATACGCCTACGAATGGTACGTCGTGTTGATCTGCATGCTGGCTTATGTGTTCTCGTTCATCGACCGGCAGGTCCTCGCGCTGATGATCGAGCCCATCAAGCGCGACCTGAATCTCACCGATACCCAATTCAGCCTGCTTCACGGCTTCGCGTTCTCGCTCTTCTACGCGGTGATGGGCATGCCGCTCGCTTATCTCGCCGACCGCTTCGCGCGTCCGCGCATCATTGCGGGCGGCATCGCGCTGTGGAGCGTCGCGACCGCCGCGTGCGGCACGAGCCAGAGCTTCGCGCAGATGTTCGTCGCACGCATGAGCGTGGGCGTGGGCGAAGCAGCGCTCTCGCCGGGAACGTACTCGATGCTCGCGGACCTCTTTCCGAAATCGAAGCTCGGACGCGCGGTGGGCATCTACTCGCTCGGCTCGTTCATCGGGGGCGGCATTGCGTTTCTCGTCGGTGGTTATGTGATCGCGCTGCTCAAGCATGCGAACGCGTTCACGCTGCCCGTGCTCGGCGAAGTGCGCGCGTGGCAGATTACGTTTTTCATCGTCGGCTTGCCGGGGCTGCTGATTGCGCTCGTCTTCAGGCTGACCGTGCGCGATCCTGCGCGCAAGGGCCTCGCGCAAGATGACGCAGGACATGTGAAGCGCGTATCGATGACCGATTCATTGCGCTTCATCGGCTCGCATCGGAAGACTTTTTTTTGCCATTACCTTGGCTTCTCGTTCTATGCGATGGCGCTCTACTGCCTCATGAGCTGGACGCCCGCGTTCTATATGCGCCGCTTCGGCCTCACGCCGGTCGAAGCGGGCTACACGCTCGGCACGGTGATGCTTGTCGCCAACACGGCGGGCGTGTTCTGCGGCGGCTGGTTGAGCGACTGGATGCTGCGCCGCGGCCACGCCGATGCTCCGATGCGCGCGGCCTGCATCGGCGCTGCCTGCATGTTCGTGCCCGCCATCGCGTTTGCGCAGACCGCGAGCCTTGGTGCGTCGCTTGCATGGCTCGTCGCGGCGATGTTCTTCGCGTCGTTTCCGCTGCCCACATCGGCCACAGCGATGCAGATGCTTGCGCCCAACCAGATCCGCGCACAGGTCTCTGCATTGTTCCTGCTCGTCTCGAACCTGATCGGGCTCGGCCTCGGGACGACCCTGGTCGCGCTCATCACCGACAAGCTATTCGGCTCGCCGCTCGCGGTCGGTCATTCGATGACCGCCGTGAACGCCCTCTCGACGTTGCTCGCCGCGTTACTGCTCTTCTTCGGATGCAGGCATTTCAGTGCGAGTCTCGATCGCGAATCGCTTCACTCGCGCGTGAGTGTCGACAACGTGGAAGAACCGCAAGCCTCTTTACCAAGCGCCCCGCAAACAGCGCAATAAATCGATCGCACTGATATGCCCCACGATTTTTTATCGATTTCCCTTATCCGGACGACGACGCTAACCTCGACGCATCGTCCTTAAGAAACGCACTGGAAGGCATCATGCAAGCTCAAACGCTCAGAGTTCGGGTGGACGCCTTGCGCGAGGAAGCGCACGGCGTCCGGTCATTCAGTATCTCGCGCCTTGACGGCTTGCCGTTCGAGCGGTACGAGCCCGGCGCGCATATCGACGTCGTGAGTCCGTCGGGCATCACGCGTCAATACTCGTTGTGCGGCGACCCCGAGTGCCGCGAGTCGCAAGTCTTCGCGGTCAAGAAGGAAGCAGAGTCGCGCGGCGGATCGCGCTGGCTGCATGACGAGGTGAGCGTCGGCAGCGAACTTTCGATCGGCGCGCCGCGCAATCTGTTCCGGCTGGAAGAAAGTGCGAGCGAGCACATCCTGATCGGTGCGGGAATCGGCATCACGCCGCTGCTGTCGATGGCGTTTCGGCTCGTCGCAAGGAAAGCGCGCTTCACGCTGCACTACTTCGCGCGCGGCGAGAGCCATGCGGCCTTCATGACGCTGCTCAACCAAGCCCCGTTCAACCGGCACGTACAGTTGTATTTCGGCGTGCAGCGCGAAGACCTGCCGGCCGCACTTGATACGTGCCTGCGTGAAGCAAGCGCCGGCACGCACGTCTACACGTGCGGTCCGGCGCCCTTCATGGATCGCGTGGTTGAACGCGCAGAAAAGCGCTTGCCCGCCGATGCCATTCATCTGGAGCGCTTCAAAGCGGAGCCTGTCACCGCCGCCGGTGCCCCGCTCGAAAGCTTTGACGTCAAGCTCGCGAGCAGCGGACAAACCGTTCGCGTCGATGCAAAGACATCAATCGTGGACGCACTCGCCTCCATCGGCATCGAAGTCGATACGTCCTGCGGCGAAGGCGTCTGCGGAACGTGCATGGTCGACGTGGTCAGCGGCGAGCCCGAGCATCGAGACCATTGCCTGAGCAAAGCTGAACGCGCGAGCAACAGCGTGATCTGCTGCTGCATTTCGCGCTCGCGCTCCCCCGTGCTCGTGCTCGACCTCTGAAGGGCCTTAAGGGCTCACATCTTTTCGAAGCTTGCGAGGATGTCGGTCATGAGGCCGCGCATCCATGCGATGCCTTCGTCTTCATGAAAGTGCTCGTGCCAGTGCATCGTCACGGCGGCTTTCAGCAATGCTACCGGCAGCGCATAGATGCGAAACGCGTCGCCGCGATTGAGGATATGCGCGAGCCTTTCCGGCAGCGTGGCAAACAGATCCGTGACGGCCAGCACGCCCGGCACCGCGACGAAATGCGGCAACGCGAGCGAGATGTTGCGGCCGACGCTCTGCGCGCGCAGTGCATCGTCAAGCGCGTGATGGCTGTGTTCGATCGAGCGCACCTGAACATGCGATGCAGCGAGAAACTGATCGAGGCTGAGCGTGTTGCCAGCAGGCAAGCCCTTGCGCTTGCGCGTCATGCACACGTACGCCTCCTCGAACAGCAACGCATGGCGCGTGTGCGGCAACAGCGAAGGCAGATTGCCGATGGCGAAGTCGAGCCGGCTCGAACGCAGCGCCTCTTCGATTTCCTCCACGGGCAACGGCTCGACGAAGAGCTTAACGCGCGGCGCAGCGTCGTGCAGCGCCGCGCATATCGCGGGCAAATACGCCATTTCACCCGCGTCCGATAGCGACAGACGAAACGTGCGCGTGCTCGTCGCTGCGTCGAAACGCTCCGCGTAGCGCAACGCTTCGCGCACGGTATCGAGTGCGCGCCCGACGATCTCCGCAAGTTCCAATGCAACCGGCGTCGGCTGCATCCCCGCGCGCGTGCGGATGAAGAGCGGATCGTCGAACAACGTCCGCAAGCGTCCCAGCGAATAGCTGACTGCGGGCTGCGACAACGCCAGGCGCTCGCCCGCTTTCGTGAGGCTGCGCTCCTCCACGATTGCCTGGAAAACGCGCAGCAGATTGAGATCGACGTGGTCGATGGATGTCATGGCGAACTCTTCGAGATATCGGCCGGGCTTATTGACTACCCGTTTTTTAATCGATTTGACGCATGATCTTCGTAAAGCGAGACTGATGTCAACGAGAGGATGTGCTGAACATGTAGTCCTCGTGTTGCGCCGATTAACCCACCCCCACATCGAAGATGAGTACGCCCACTTACCAAACCATCGATACGAGCGCGCTCGGCAAGCGCGCAGAGGCCGACCGCATCGCGCCCTCGCTCTACTACGACCACGATCTGTTCGAAGCCGAACTCGACCGCATTTTCTACAAGACGTGGATCTGGGTCGCGCATGAAAGCGAGTTGCCGAAGCCCGGCGACTTCGTGACGACGACCATCGGCCGCCAGCCGGTGATCGTCGTGCGCGACAAGACCGGCGCGGTGAACGTGCTGCAAAACCGCTGCCGCCATCGCGGCGCGACTGTCTGCGAAGAGCACAAGGGCAACGTAAAGGGCTTCACGTGTCCCTACCATAGCTGGTCCTACGCGCTCGACGGCACGTTGCGCGCGCTGCCCTACGGCGACGGCTACGAAGGCGTCTGCGAGAAAGGCGACTTGCCGCTCAAGAAACTGCGCGTCGGTGTCTATCAAGGCCTGATCTTCGCGAGCTTCAACGAAACGATCGAACCGCTCGAAGATTTTCTCGGCGGCGCGAAGCCTTGGATCGATCTCTTCATGAAGCAAGGCGCGGGCTATCCGATCAAGGCCAATGGCGAGCACAGGTTCAAGTTCAAGGGCAACTGGAAGATCCAGTTGGAGAACACAACGGACCTGTATCACTTTCCCGTCGTGCACAAGTCGTGGATGAAATCCATCGACGATGAAACCGCCGCCGCCATCACGAGCTTCATGACGAGCGATCAGGCGTTCTGCCGCTCGCTCGGCAACGGCCATAGTCTTGCGGTACTCGTGCCCGAGATCGTCGATCTGGACAAGGACGACGGCGCGCCTCTGCCCGAGCGCTTCAACGAACTCGCGGCGCAACTCGCAGAGAAACACACGCAGGAAGATGTACGCCGCATCGTGCGCTCGCTGATGGGCGTCGGCTTCAACCTGAACCTCTTTCCGAATCTCGCACTCTCGATGGCGTTTTTCCGCGTGCTGCGTCCCATCTCGGCGGAAGAAACGGAGATTCGTCACGTCGCGCTCGCGATGGACGGCGGCCCCGAGGAAGCGAATCGCGTGCGTCTGCGCATTCACGAGCATTTCCAGGGTCCGTTCGGCTTCGGCAGCCCCGACGATGCGGAAGCCTGGGAGCGCGTGCAGCGCGGCTCACACGCGGGCCCCGATGTACCGATCCTCGTGAACCGCGGACTCAATCGCGAAACGACCGCTCCGAACGGAGAGAAGACCGCGCACGCCACCGACGAAACCGGCATGCGCGAAGCCTACAGGCAATGGCGCGCAATGATGGAGCAGGCATGATGGACGATCGCAACGCACTCTTTTCTCACCAGACCTTTACGCGCGCCATCGGATTCATCTGGCGCGAGGCCGAACTGCTCGATCGCCGCGACTATCGCGCGTGGCTCGATCTGTGGGAGCCGTCGGGCTTCTATGTCGTACCGATCGACCCGGACACGACCGATTTCGCGGCTACGCTGAACTACGCTTACGACGATCACGACATGCGCGAAAAGCGCGTGCAGCGCATGACCTCGGGCTATTCGGCGTCCGCGTCGGATGCGGCTCGTACTGTACGAACCGTGTCGCGCTTTACGCTCTCGAGCGATAGCGCGGACCTCGTCGAAGTAAAGTCGTCGCAGATCATCATCGCGTACAAGCGCGGCGTGTCGACCATCTTCGCCGCCGATCTCACGCACAGGATCAGCATGACGAGCGGCGAGCCGCGTCTCGTCGAGAAGGTCATTCGCCTGATCGATTCGACCGAAGCGCTGAGCGCGATCGGCTTCCTGCTTTGATGTTTTGATGCATTTACACGCGCGGCGAAAGAGGCAACGCGAAGCAGCATTCGAGGCCGCCCGTTTCCGCACGCCGCGCCCAGATGCGCCCGTCATGACGCGAGACGATGTTCTTGCACAGCGACAAGCCGATGCCGTTGCCGCCCGCCTTCGAAGACGAGAAGCCGTCGAACAGGCGCTCGAGCGCATCGGCCGGCACGCCTGGCCCGTTGTCGATCACATGCAGTTCCGCTACGTCGCCGTTGATCGACGTAGCGAGTGTGACCGCGCCCGCGCCCGCACTCGCCCCCGTCAATGCTTCCAGCGCGTTGAAGGCCAGGTTCAGTATCACTTGCCCGATCAGCACGCGTTCGCACCGTATCGGCAACGACTCTGCGCATTGCTCGATCGTAACGAGCACCCCTTCGTCGCGCGCACGCAGTTCGATGAAGTACGCGACATCCGCGAGCACGTCGCGCAAGTCCGCTTGCGCTTCGACGGGATCGCGCTTCACGATGAACTCGCGCACGCTCTTGATGATGTGCGCCGCATGCTCCGCCTGCCGATCCGCGGCGCGCAGGCCCCAGATGGCGCTTTCGACCGCGTTCGGCTGCTTCAGGCGCTGGATCGCGCCTTCGATGAAATTACGCACGGCCGCAAGCGGCTGGCTCAACTCGTGCGCGATGGCTGTCGACATCTCACCCATCGCGTTGTAACGGCCCGCGTATTCGAGCATGCGCGCCTCGACGCGGCGCGCTTCCTCCATCGCGTATTCGTCGCTGATATCGCGGAAATGTACGAGCACGCCATTCAGTTCGTCGTCGATCTCGACGCGTCTGCACGTGATGCGCAGCCAGCGCTCGATGCCATCGCGCCGCACGATGCGATAGCGCTCTGCCTGCGTCGCTTGCCTGCTCGTCGCGCTGCGCAACTGGGCAGCGAGGCGGTCGCGATCATCTGGCGTGCCGTAGTCGAGCACCGTGCCGAGCGGCGCGTCCGATGCGAGGCCGAGCACGCGGCGCCCCGACTCGCTGATGTAGCCCACCTTGCCGCGCGGCGTAATGACGGCGACGCCCTCGCCGAGGTCCTGCATGTATTCGCGCAAGCGCGTTTCGTAGCCGCGCAGCTTCTGGCGCATCGCATCTTCCGCACTGATGTCGCGAAACTGCACCATGACGACCGCGCGCTCGCGAAGCGGCACGTACGTAGCTATCGCTTCCGACAGCATGTCGACGCCCGCGCGCGAGCGATAGCACCATTCGTACGACTGCGGCCCTTGCGTGACCGATCGATCCATCGCGCTTACGGCGATCTCGCGGCGGTACTTGAGGTCGTCGCGCGTCATGTCGTGTGCCTTGAGCGGCAGCAGTTCCTCGACCGTAAAGCCCAGCGCGACGCACGCCGCGCGATTGGCCCACACGATAGCCTTCGTTTGCGCATCGTGCAGCAGCACGCAATGCGTCAGCGCATCTAGCAGCAGGCGGAAATCTTTTTGTGCGGGAAATTCCATGATCCGACGGAAAGCAAGCGTGAGTGCGTTGCCTAACCATAGCATCCGCTCGCGCGTCGCGCCCCTAAAGATTTCTTTAGAGGGCCGGGAGGCTTCACTGACTAACGCGCACGCCTTCCCAATTGTCTTGATGTTTTTGCGTTTCTAGACTGGCATCACCATCCACCGATCAAAGCCAATCGAACAAAACAGGAGACACCGCCATGTCCGCTACCGCCCTCGCCCGCAAAGATCAATGCGCCCTTCAAACCGATGCGCTCACGCTCGACGATGTCATCGCTGAAATCGCGCAGCGCCGCGAAGAATTCGAACGCCTGTCCCACGTTCCGCGCGATGTCATCGCCAAACTCAAGCGCGCGGGCATCTATCGCGCGGCCACGCCGAAGCGCTTCGGCGGCGATGCGCGCGCGCCCGGCGAATTCCTCGCGATGATCGAACGCATCGCAACCGCCGACGGTTCCGCCGCGTGGGTTGCGAGCTTCGGGTCGGCGAATCTCTATCTCGCGGCATTGCCGGTCGCGACGCAAGCTGCCATCTACGCCGACGGCCCCGATCAGGTGTTCGCGGGTGGACTCTTTCCCGTGCAGAATGCCGCGCCCGAGACCGGCGGATATCGCGTGAACGGCACTTGGAAGTTCGCGAGCGGCTGCAAGGGTGCGGACTGGCTCGGCGTGGGCATCGGCACCGGCAAGCCCGGTGAAGCGCCGGGCAAGCCGCGTACGGCCGTGTTCAGGCCGAGCCAGGTGGAGATCGTCGAGAACTGGAACGTGGTCGGCATGCAGGGCACGGGCAGTCACGATCTGCGCGTGACGGATCAGTTCGTAGCGGAAGACTGGACGTTCGTGCGCGGCGGCGCATCCACGATCGACGAACCGCTCTACCGCTATCCGACCATCGCTTACGCGGCGCAAGTGCTTGCCGTGGTGAACCTCGGACTCGCGCGCGCCGCGCTCGAAGTCGCGAACCACATGGCGGGCGGACGCAAGACGACGACCGGCGCGCCGCAACTCGCGGACCGCGCGTACTACCGCATCGAACTCGCGAAGGCCGAAGCGCAACTCCGCTCTGCACGCGCGTTCTTCTATGAATCGACCGACAGCGTCTGGCAATCGATTCTCGCGGGCAACGACGCGACTCCGGAGCAAGTGAGCCTGTTGCGACTGTCGGCCACGCAGATCGCGCGTGAAGGCGCGGACGTAGTGAGCCGCGCCTATCGCCTGGGCGGCACGATGGCGATCTATCGCACACACCCGCTGCAACGCCTGATGCGCGACGCGATGGTCGTCACGCAGCATGCCTTCCTCGGCGAAGGCAATTACGACGGAGCGGGCGCCGTGCTCGTCGGCGTGCCGCCGCTTCCCGGTTATCTCTGATCCCACTTTTAACGCTTGAAACAAGGAGTTTTCTTCATGACCGACAATCGATCCCTGCCCTTGCGCGTGCTGTTCTGCTGCGGCGTCACGCAGAACTTCTTCGACTTGCCGCGCGAACAGATCGGCGAAGTGTGGCAAGCGTACGGCAAGATGCTGAACGCCGTCGAAGCGATGGAGAAAGTGCGCGTTCTCGGCGTGATGGACGATGACCGGCTTGTCGTCGGTCAGTCGGACGGCGCGCCGTGGACCTTCTACATCATGGCCGATGTCGCAGATTTCGATACGGCCGTGGCCGTATGCAATCTGTATCGCACGACGCCAGTCGGCGAGTACAACCTGTGGCGCTACGGCAAGATCGAAGCGCGCGTAGGTCGCGCGTTGGCTGTCCCGCCGGCTGCGGCGTCATGAACTCATCGACCATCGAAGCGTTGCAGGCTCGCGTCGACGCGCTCGAAGCACAGAACAAGGTGCGCGCGACCATCGCCCGCTATATGGCGCTGTGCGACGTGCCCGTGCATGCGCTCGCTGGTGAAACGCTTGCGGAGCTCTTCGCTGAAGATGCAGTGTGGGAAGGCATCGGTCCGCAATACGCTTCCAAGTTCGGCCGGTTGAAAGGGCCGACGCAAATCGTCGGGATGTTGCAGCGGTATCTCCCGCCCACGCCGCATTTCGCGACCAATGTGCACTTCCTCACGTCCGAGCATATCGAGATCAAGGGTAGCATCGCGAAAGGCCGCTGGATCATGCTGCAAGCCTCGGGCTATATCGATGAAAAGGCCGAGTTGATCGCGGCGCGCCTGGAAGTGGATTTCGCACATGCATCGAATGACGCCTGGCTGATTCAGCACTTCCGCACCGAGCGCCTTTTCGATGCGCCCTGGCAAGTCAACCCGAGACGAGGAATTACCGCATGAGCGCATACATCAGCGAATTCGTTCTGCGCACGCGAGCAGACCACGATGCGCCGACGATCGCCATCAAGGACAGCATTGACATCGCAGGCTATCCGACGACGGCCGCATGCCGCGCGCTCGCGGACCAGCCCGCCGCTGCCAAGCATGCCGAAGTCGTGCAGCGACTGCTCGATGCAGGCTGGCACATCAACGGCAAGACCAACATGCACGAGCTCGCGTTCGGCATGACCGGCATCAACGACTTCACCGGCACGCCGCAGAATCCGCAGGACGTGTCGCGCATTCCGGGTGGATCGTCCAGCGGTTCTGCATCTGCCGTCGGCTTTGGTCTCGCTGATGCCGCGCTCGGCACCGATACAGGCGGCTCCGTGCGCGGCCCGGCCGCGTGCTGCGGCGTGATTGGATTCAAGCCGACGTTCGGGCGCGTGTCGCGCGCCGGCGTCGCACCGAAAGAGACGACGCTCGATTGCGTCGGCCCGTTTGCGCGCGAGATGCGTGTGTTGATCGACGTGATGGCGGCCATCGATCCGACGTTCGATGCTCTTGCCGCGCGCGCGGATGCGTCGAATGCACGCGTGGGTATCGTCGCGGTGCAAGCCGATGCGGGTATATCGAAGGTGATTGAATCGGCCGTGCATTGTGCGGGATTTGCGTCGCAGTCCGTCGAACTCGATGCGATGAGCGACGCCTTCGTCGCGGGTCTCGCCGTGATCAATGCAGAGACGTGGCGCGCGTTCGGCCATCTCGCCGATACGGGCAGGCTCGGCGCGGATCTCGTTGCGCGATTGCGCGCCGCGTCGAACACGACGGCCGCCGATGTTGACGCCGCAGAACAGGTGAGACGGAGGTTCACGGCGTCAGTGGATCGCGCGCTGGAAGATATGGACGTGCTCATATTGCCCACGCTGCCAACATTTCCCATTACGCTCGAAGCCGCGCGCGCGGGGACGTCGGTTATCGCCATGTCGTCGCTGATTCGTCCGTTCAATCTCAGTGGCCATCCTGCGTTGAGCATACCGGTGCCAGTCGATGGCGCATCGCTCAAGGCAGGCTTGCAGATCGTGGGACGCAAGGGTGCGGACGAAAAAGTCTGCGCTGTCGCCGCCTGCTTAATGAAACTCAACATGCCCAAAGGAAATCATGTCGAATAGAGTCGTGCTCGTCACGGGCGCAGCGCGCGGTTTGGGCGCTGTCGTCGCCCGGCGCTTTCACGAAGCGGGCTACAAGGTCGCTTTGGCCGATATCGCCGTCGAAGCCGCGCAAGCACTGGCACGCGAGTTGAGCAAGGACGAATCGAGCGCATGCGCGATCAAGCTCGACGTTGCATCGAAAGCGGATTTCGAAGCGGCGCGCGATGCGCTGCTCGAACGCTGGGGCGCCATCGATGCGCTCGTCAACAACGCGGGCGCATCGAAAGTCGTGCCGGCGATGGAGATCACCGCCGAGCAATTCGATCAGGTCATCGATATCAACTTGCGCAGCGTCCTGTTCGGCTGCCAGGTGTTCGGTCAGTACTTCGCGAATCGCGGCGCGGGGCGCATCGTGAACATCGCATCGCTCGCGGGACAGAACGGCGGCTCGGCGACCGGCGCGCACTACGCAGCCGCGAAAGGCGGTGCAATCACGCTCACGAAAGTCTTCGCGCGCGATCTCGCGCCGCATGGCGTGACCGTCAACGCGATTTCGCCGGGGCCGCTCGATCTGCCGATCGTCCACGAAAGCGTGCCCGCGGAGAAACTCGAAAAAGTGATTGCGGGCATTCCAGTGGGCAAGCTGGGTTCGGCCGCGTACATTGCGGACGTCGCGGTGCTGTTAGCCTCAGCGGATGCGTACTTTGCCAACGGCGCATGCTGGGACGTGAACGGCGGCCTCTACATGCGTTGAGCTCAGGCACGCTCGTCGCCCAGCGGGCCCCACACTTCGAGCACGTCGCGCACGAGCGCCGCAATCGACGCCGCGCCGAGCTTCTCCTTGATGCTCGCGCGATGCACGTCCACGGTCTTTACGCTGATCGACAGATCGGCGGCGATGCGCTTGCTGCCCTTGCCTTCGATCACACCGCGCAGTACTTCCTTCTCGCGCGCAGTAAGCGACTCGACGCGCTCGCGCAGCTCACGCTTGCGCTGATCCTTCGCATGGCGCTGCGTCGCGAGCTTCATTGCGCGCTGCACGCGCTCGAGCATCTGCTGCGAATTGTAGGGCTTCTCGACGAAGTCGATTGCACCGTGCTGCAACGCACGCACCGACATCGGAATGTCGCCGTGTCCGCTGACGAAGATGGTCGGCAGGGTCGCGCCGCGGCGGTTCAGCTCGGACTGCACGTCGAAGCCGCTGACTTCGGGCATGCGCACGTCGAGCACGAGACATGCGGGCTTGTTCACGTCGAACGCGCGCAGGAATTCCGCTGCGCTCGCGAAGCCTTCCGACTTCACGCCCACCGATTCCAGCAGCCACGCAAGCGAGGTGCGCATGCCGTTGTCGTCGTCGACGATATACACCACGGGAGCGGGAGGATTCATTGCAAGGACTCTTTCGATTGGCATCGGGACCGTGCGCGCCGTTGGGTTCGGCGGTCTCTTCACAAGGTCTTCGTTTTTCTGGAGCTTCATGATACCCAGCCGGAATCCGCTAGCAAAGCGCTTTCCACGGCTTGCTCGCAAGGGGTCGGTAAAACCTTTAGTGCGCTCGGTAGCGATGCCGGGCACATGGGCCAATCATGCGGATTTCCTTCGTGCGCTTCGCCGCGTACGCTTGAATCGCAATCTGATAAATAACATGGATACGAACAAAACCGGAGACGATTACATGTCCGCCCTGCCCCTTCAAGCATCACGCCCCGACATCGAGCCGGCCCGCCAGCAGTTTCGCCAGGCGATGGCGCATCTGGGCGCCGCAGTGAACGTGGTGACCACCAACGGCCCATTCGGGCGCTGCGGCATCACGGCGAGCGCCGTGTGCTCCGTCACCGATGCGCCGCCGACACTGCTCGTGTGCCTGAATCGGTCGAGCTCGATGCACGCAGCGTTCGTGCGCAATCGGCATGTCTGCATCAACGTGCTGCCGGCGCATCGCGAGGAAACGGCGCGTCACTTCGCGGGCCTCACGCAGCTTTCGATGGACGAGCGCTTCTCGTTGCCGCTATGGGACGAGGGTTCGCATGGTGTGCCGGTCCTGCGCGATGCGCTGGCGAGTCTGCAGGGCACCATCGTCGAGGCGAAGGAAGTGGGTTCGCATTCGGTGATCTTCGTGCAGACGAACGAGATCAGCGTGCGCGACGAAGGCGATGGCTTGATCTACTTCGGGCGGAATTTTCATCGCGTTCCGCGTGCGGGTGTGGAGCGGTAGGGAACGAGCGAGTCACTTAGATCACGTATTTCGTCCTTTAGAAAATCGGACAATTCGTGAGGCGTTATCGGGCCGGTGCCGTCATGCACTGCCGTGATGAGTTTGGATAGCGCTGCGTTGACGTTTGCGAGTTCCTCCCGCGCGAGATGCGCAGGAGAAGACGAGCCCACCGATTCGATAGACCAGCAAGCAGCGAGGATCTTGTAGCCTAACCTTTGCGTGGCGACGACCGTTGGCCACATGCGCTCATCGATGGCTGGATCGCGCGCGAAGCCACCGGTATTCGCTTCATAGGACGTCACTAGTCTGAAAATGCCATGCTGAAGTTCGCGCCGCACGTGCAGTGCTTCATCCGACGTCACATCGGCTGCGGCAACGTGATCGAGTGCGGTCTGCGCGGTCACCAACGTCCGGGCGATCTGCTGATGCAACGAGACAGGAGCACCACGCGGTCCGAAGAGCGCATGAACGAGCAGGCCCACGCCACAACCAATGGCGGTATCGATCGCACGTGCCCAGAGCAAAACCGCTGGATCGCGCAATGCGTGGTCGTCGGAGGCGATCACCAAGGCGATACAGGTAACGAACACGACAGCCAATGCGTAGTTGCGCGTGACCAGCATCTCGATAAGAAACTGAAGGCACATCAACGTCGCGACGAGCCACAGGCCCGTGGGATGAACGGCGAGAATCGCACCCGCCAGCACGAGGCCGATCAATGTGCCGACAGTTCGCTCCAATCCTCGCTGCAAGGTTCGCGCCCAATCCAGGCCCATGTGCAACACGAGTACGGCGGCCGCCATCGCCCAGTAAGCGCGCTCCAGGCTCAAAGCCGCGCCGATCGCACCGGCAATCGCCACCGCTATTCCGACCCGCATCGTCACCCCTGAAGCCGGCGAGTAGAGCGTCAGGTTTTCCAGCAGCAAGTGCGACGTTCGAAGACGCCCTAGCGGGACCTGAACGTCGTTCACGCCTTCGCCAAGGGTTCTTGTCTCTGCGCCAATTTCGCGGGCTCGCTTCGCCAATGTCTCCGGTGTCGCGGCAAGCGAATCATCAGCGCTGACGCACGCTGCAAAGATTATGTGCAGCTCGCGATTCAGCGCGCGCAAACGCGTGAGCGCGTTATCTGTGCGTCCGTCCGCAGGCTGAAACGTGACGAGCGCGGCCCAGGCGTCATGGAGCGCCAACGCTGCCTCATGACGGGGACGATCTTTCGCGCCGATGCCCGAAGTCTGCGCGAACCGTGCCACCGCTTGCGCAGCGGCAGCAACTGCCGACGTCTCCGGTCCCCTCGGCGCGATGAGCGCCCCGGACATGTGAACGAGCCATGACACCGTCCCTCCGCCGAGCACGAGCCAACCTACTCGATCGACGGGAACCGGTATCGCCGTGGCAGCGGCACACGCCAGCGTGAACATATAGGCGCCCGGCGGCCCGATCCTGAGCGAGTGGCAGACGAAGGTGGCTGCCATTGCGATCACGACGACGAGCGGCACCGCCATGACCGGCCATTGCTGAGCCCATACGCCGAGCGTGACGATCACGCTGAACGAGAGCGCTATGCCCGCGAGGACCCAAGCGCGATTCGCATACGGCCGGTCCGATGCGTACAAGGACGTGAGCGCGCCGATCGTCGCCATCAGTCCCGCCGATACGTCGCCAACCGCCCAGCCGATGGCGACAGGCAACCCGATACTGAACGCAGCGCGGCATGCGACAGGTAATCGCGGTCCCGACTTGCGGAAGCTGAACAGCGCGCGCAACTCGAACGAAGGCCGAGGCGGCGCTTGCGTCTCCGATGTCGAGCGAAGGGGGTCTTTCATGCGCGGACACCTGCGAGGATGACGTGCCCCGAGTCTACCCGGACTTCGCCTCGCGTTTCTCTTATCAGGCTGTGCCCTTAGCAAGCATTCTCTTGACGATCAGCGCAAGCGGAACCGTAAAGCAAAAGTGCGACATGAACCCTCCGATGATCACGACCGGATCGAGGTAATTCGGATGATTGTCAGAGGCGATGGCGATCGCGACGTGCATCACGATCCACGCAAGGATCGCGTAGAACAAAGCGACGAACGTCGCTTCATATCCGCGGCGGCGAAAGTACGGCCAGATCATGGCGAACAAGATGCCCCAGCCAATCGCAAAGACAAAGTGAATCCCTGTGCCGATCAGATACGCCCACCCGCCGATCGACTCTTGAAACGCCTTGCCGAAGACGAGGCCCGGAGCGTTGCGCGGAATACCTGCGAGGGGCATCAAGTGTTGCGCGCCCACCCAGATCAGAGCCTCGTAAATCCAGATGATGATCGCGCCTGTCAGTCCACCCGCCACGCCGGCACGGACTATCGCATCACGTCGCGGCTTAGCGTCTGCACTCGATGCGAAGCGCTTGTCGAAGTCGTTGCCGCTCGTTCTGATGTTGCCGCCCATATGTGTCTCCCTCTGATTAATGATGTCGCGGGTCCTGCCTTCGTGATGGATGTGGCTTCGATACCTTTCGAAGATAACCAAACGACCTCGGAGCACAAAAGAGCGGGTTAACCAGATGGAATGGCAAGAACCTCAACCATTAAAGATGACCTCTGTCCAGCATGAAGACCAGCAAGCCGTTCCTGCAAAGACGCGGACGTATGCCGACAGGTTATCGAAAGGTTTTTGTCGATGGCTTGAGCGATCGCATTGCGATAAGCAGATCAGATAGGCCGTGAATGAATTCGCAACAGGACGGCCCACAATGCCAGAGTGCAGTGGATCGCAAGCAGCATGCGACTGCGGCGCCTCCTTTTTTCAAACGCTTTCCGCGCCTATCTAATTTGCTTATCGCCGTAGTCGATCGGCAGTGGATAAGAACCGTCGCCTATAGGCATCCCGAAGCCCACGCATGCAAGGTTTATCGGCCGCCACGCCGGAGGACTTGCCGCCAGCCGTGAAGCTAACTCAATGGTTAACCCTCTCTTTTCCGCCCGTTCCATACGGGTACGTTCACATCCGCCAGCAGCGAATCGTCCCTAAGCGGAACAGCGTCTCTCAAAGGCCGACGCTTATCGAAACTCAAACATGAGGTCGTCGCAGATCTAGAAATCGAGTGTCATTCCGTTGCAGCCCATAGAAGAATCACTTCAAGGAAAAAAGTATGAGAGTTCTGGATTCCATCGCGCGCCTTTCGCGCAGACCCGCACGAGTTGGTTCGCTGCTAACACTAGCCGTCACTTGCGTCACGGCTGCCATCGTCACCGCGTGCGGCGGCGGTAGCAGCAGTTCGAGCAATACGCCATTGGCCGTGGTCAAGCCCAGCGTCGATTGTTCCAAGCTTGCCGCGGTGGACATCACCGACATCGGCGGAGCCGGCAGTTCGATTACCTCCGCTACGGTGACGACCGCCACCATCAACGGCGCCTCAGTGTCCTTCTGTGCCGTCAAGGGCACGCTTGCGCCGTCGAACACGTTCGAGGTCGCCCTGCCTGTGAACGGCTGGACTCAGCGCTTCGCGGAACTGGGCTGCGGCGGCCTGTGCGGCAATCTGAGCGACCCGACCAAGCAAACCTCGTTCAGCTTCAGCTACACCTGCCCGCTCGTGCAGCAAGGCGGCTTCGTCACCGCAGCGACGGACATGGGCCACTCCGGTCAGAGTTCAGCGTGGACGACGGACCCGCAAAAGCAGGCTGACTTCGCCTATCGCGGACAGCACATCACGACGCTCGCTGCGAAGAAGCTGATTCAGGCTTACTACGGGCAAGTGCAGAAGTATTCGTACTTCGTCGGTTGCTCGGATGGCGGGCGCGAAGGGCTGATGGCGGCACAGCGTTACCCGTCCGACTACAACGGCATCGTCGTGGGTGCCCCGGCCGCGCACTTCCAGATTCAGAACTCTCTCTATCACGGCTGGAGCGTCGAGTCGAACAGCACGACGGGCACCAGCGCAGGCAAAGCCGTGCTGTATGCCGACAAGGCACTGGTGCTCCACAAGGCAGTGGTGGCCGCATGCGGTGGCCAGGCCGGCGTGCCCGACGGTCTCCTCGCCGATCCGCGCAACTGCCACTTCGACCCCGCATCGATTCAGTGCGGCGCGAGCGCATCCGACACGAGCAGTTGCCTGACCGCCGCGGAAGTCGCCACGGCCACCAAGATCTATAGCGGCCCGACGGATACCAATACCGGCGTAAAGATGCTCGCAGGTTCGCCGCAGTATGGTTCCGAAGCGAACTGGGTCGGCGTTGAAGTGCCGACGACGAACTCGACAGACGCCCCCGTGCCCGTCACGAGCCTCTTCAGCTACACGATCGTCACCGGTGCCTACAACCTGATCATCACGGGTTCGCCGACGATGCCGAACATCGACACGTTCGGCTACCGCGATGCGAGTTTCTACGCGAATTATCTTCAGGCCAATCACCCGCTCAACGATGCGACGAGCCCGGATCTCTCGGCGTTCAAGCAGGCCGGCGGCAAGCTGATCCTCTGGCACGGCTGGGCCGACCAGCACATCTCGCCGCTCTTCACGATCGCTTATTACCAAGCGTTGATGAGCACGATGGGCGAATCGGCTGCAGACGAGTTCGCGCGTCTCTACGTGGTACCGGGCGTCGGACACTGCGGCGGCGGCGAAGGCTTCCCTAACATCGACCTGGTGTCGCAGATCACTGGGTGGGTCGAGCAAGGAAGCGCGCCGAATGCCGTCACGACTTACCAGACGGATGCGTCGAATGTCGTGACGGCCTCGCGTCCCGTGTATCCGTATCCGGCGGTAGCGAAGTACACCGGCACGGGTGATTGGCACAGCAGCGCCAATTACACGCAAGGTGCGCCGTTGTATAACGAGGCTGCGCCCACTTGGGCCGGGGCTAGCTTCTATACGTCGTATAGCCCGAAGACGCAGGGTGTAGCGGCGCCTTAACCTAAGCGGAATTCCGGACTCGACGGGCCCTCTCCTCCAACACTACGGCGGAGAGGGCCTATCGCTTTCAGGCTTGCTGGGAGGCGATTTCGTAGCCAGGACGACGGATCGAAACTACTCCTGCGCCCTACGCGATTGCAGCCGCTATTGGCCCGCGGCCGGTGACACTACGCTCGGGGTCGCGAGCGTGTTATTGCTCTTGGGAGCGCTGTTGCCCGACGTCGAGTTGCTGTTCGTGCTCGGCAGCCCCGAGTTCGGCGCCTTGGCGCCCATGCCGCTGTCCGAGTTGGTGCCGCTCGGTGCGCCGTAGCCGCCCGTTGCACCGTTCATCTGATTCGACGGGCTGGCCGTGCTACCTGCCGAACCCGCGCCGCTCGAGCCTCCCGCTGACTGCGCATAAACGCTGCCTGACAGCGCAACTGTAGCGACGGCTGCGATTAACGTGTTCATTGCCTTGCTCATGATCCGTTCCTCCTTTCAGACTGGAATAAACAGGCAGACAAAGGTCGTCTGCTTGATCACGAGTGGAGCAAACACCGTGCCGCGTGTCCTTATCGGCACCGAAACACGATGTGCCTCGCAGCGAGCGGTTTTCATGATCCGCTCGATAACAAGGACAATGAAAACTTCTCACTTCACTCAGCCCCCGCCCGCGCCAATATCTCCCAACCTTTCGTAATCCACCGGCTTGGTAAGGTGAAAATCGAACCCTGCATCGCGCGTGCTTTCCTTGTCCCGCTCATGAACCCGCCTTTCATAGCAACAATCGAGATACCGGAGCCAGTCGGCCGCATACGTATCAGCCGGGCTAATTCAAATTCATCCATCTGGGGAAGCGATATCGTTACGGCATAACAGACACTACGCGTTCCCGCTGCCAACACCGCAGGCCAAAAAGCGGCAAGACCCCATAAGCGTGATCGAGCATGTCCGACTGTAGGCTCTCGTAGAGCTCCCAGCGTATCTCGTCGATATAGAGGCAGATCTCCAGCGCGACCACCGGCTCCCTCGATTGCACTTGCCGTATCACGAGTGGCATGTCGCGCCGCACTGCCGGGTGATCCCCGAAGTAGGCGCTCAGGTAACGTCGATACAAGCCAAGGTTCGTGCGAAGCTCGCCTTCGGGCAAGACGAGCGGCCGTTGAATGGCTTCGTGCAAACGCGCGAGCAACGCTTCGTCGGGAAAGCGGATCGTATCCGCGTCGAAATGAATGGCATGCCGAAGACGCCTTCCGCCCGACTCGATCATGCCGCGCCAGTTTTTCACGCTGTTCGCCAGAAGCACCTGGCTCGGCAACATCACGATGGTGTTATCGAAGTTGCGCACCTTGATGGTATTCAACGCGATATCGATCACCGTGCCGTCTGCGATGAACCCCGGCACTTCGATCCAGTCGCCCACGCGCAACATGTCGTAGGCCGCGAGCTGGATGCTGGCGACGAAGCCGAGCAGCGAGTCGCGGAAGATAATGATTAGAAGCGCCGTGATCGCGCTTAAGCCCGTGAGAAGATAGACGGGCGAACGCTCCATCAGCAGCGAGACGATAGCGATCAGCGCGACCAGGTAAACGACGATGGTCGCGATCTGAAGGAAGCTCTTGATCGGCCTCTCGCTTGCGGATGGAAAGTGGCTGTAGCGTTCGTCGATACTGTCACGCAACGCAAGCGCCGCGCGCAGCAGCGTGTAGACCATGTAGCACGCCGCGATGATCGCCAATGGCCGTCCGAGCGCTGCGATCAAGGGAAACGTGAGGCCGGAAAGCAGCGGCGCCGACGCATAGATGATCCCCGCTGGCACGAGCGGCGCGAGCCGGTGGAACACGCGATGCCGCTCGGCGGCGCTCAGCCACTTGCGCCCTTTCTTGCGCGCGAGGCGGCTCACGATCAACAACATGACCGAGCGCGTCACGTAATAGCAGATCGCGCTCGCCAGAAAGATCGCGAGCAGCAAGGCGACCACGAGCAACATCGCAACGAACCAACTGTCCGTGTAGACGTAGAAGTGGTGCCAGTCGGGGCCACTTTCGATACGCAAGTACTTGTCGAACATGGACACTCCGGGTTACGGCGAACCGATGTTGGTGACTACGCTGCGGCTACGAAATCGCGAGGTCCGTTCGTGAGCTCTTCCGCGATGAAATCGACGAACGCGCGGGCCGCCATGCGCGTGGCTCGCCCCATCGGGAAATACGCATGCACAGGGAGTTGCGCCATGGTCCATTCGGGCAGCAGGCGCACGAGCGTGCCCTCTTCGATTTGCGATCGACACGCCCACGATGTCGTCGAGACGATGCCGAGACCCGCAGCCGCCGCGGCCAGCGCACCCGCCGTGTCGTTAGTGGAAACGTGCGGTTGCACGTCGATCGATGTCGTCTCGCCCTCGCGTTCGAATTGCCACGACGACACATGCGACCCGGCCGGTCCGCCCACGACACGATGCCTGGCAATGTCCTCCGGCAGCAGCGGCGCGCCATGCCGGTCCAGATAACGACGCGAAGCAACGACCACGCGATGCATCGTTCCGATCAGCTTAGCGGTGCCCGCGGAGTCCGGCAGGCTGCCCACGCGGATGCCGACATCGACCGCTTCGCGGATCATGTCCTGCCATCGGTCGTCGAGCATGATCTCGACCTTGAGCAATGGATGACGCTCAGTGAAGGCCGATAGGCGCGGCATGATCACGCATATGGCCATCGTCGAAGGCATGGCGAGGCGCAGCACGCCGCGCAGTTCCCCCGTCTCGCGGACGCTGTTCTCCGCGTCGTCGATCGCCGCCAGGATCGGCTCCATGCGTGCGAGAAACTCAAGGCCCGCTTCGGTCGGCACGACGGCGCGCGTGGTCCGCGTGAGCAAGCGGGCGCCGAGGCCCGCTTCGAGTTCGGCGATCATCCGCGACACTTGCGATTGCGCCAACCCGCATTCCCGCGCGGCCGCCGAAAAGCTGCCGAGCCGGGCGACGCGGGTGTAAAGCCTGAACGTCAGGACGTCCTTCAAGCTCCCTCCTTCTTCCGACGAAACAGCCGGCGAGCCGGCGAGCCGGCGAGCCACCGCACCGATGCTCGGCCAGCATAAATGTTAGCCGAATTCACCGGCTACCGAAATCGAAGCGCAGACGCCAAATTGTCGGCGTGGTTCGGCATCGATTGCCAAGCCTTGATCGGAGTCACGCAAGGGCCCTGATTCCGATGCCTCGACAGCCCTGCAACCGAAGTCAGCCGCTTTTTTTAAGCCGCGACTTCGTATCCGGAGTAATTGATATGACCACAGTCCTCGTAACCGGCGCGTCTGGTGACACCGGCCGTCCGACCGTCGAACGTCTGCTTGAAAAAGGTTTTTATGTCCGCGCACTGGTGCGCCAAGACGATCACCGCGCGCAACGGCTGCGCGACCTGGGCGCCGAAGTCGTATTCGGCGACATGAAGAGCCTGCGTGATATCCGCCTTGCCATGAATGGCGTCCAGCGCGCGTATTTCGTCTTTCCGCTCGCCGAAGGACTGGTCGAAGCGGCCGTGATTTTCGCGCAAGCCGCGAAAGAGCAGCAACTGGATCTGATCGTCAACATGTCGCACAAGCAGTCTCGGCCTGCTGCACGCAGCAAGGCGACGCAAAACCACTGGCTATCCGAGCAGATTTTCAACTGGTCCGGCGTGCCGTCCGTGCATCTGCGGGTGACGTTCTTTGCCGAATGGCTGCTCTACATCGCGCCGCAAATCCGCTACGGCCGTTACGTGATGCCGTACAACAAGGACAGCCGTTTTGCGCCGATCGCGGGCAGCGACATTGCGCGCATCGTCGCGGGCATCGTCGCCAATCCGGCTCCCCACGTCGGCAAGGCGCTGCCGCTGCACGGCCCCGTCGAATACAGCCATGAGGAACTCGCCGCCGAAGTGAGCCGCGTGCTGGGCAAGAACATGCCGTACGAGCATGTCACCGTCTCGACGTTCCTCGAACTGTTCGGCCTCCAGGACGCCGATGCGATGCGCCGACACTTCGAAGCCGTCACGATCGATCAGCAGGAAGGCTTGCTGGCGGGCACTGACAGCACCGGTACCGAGATCATCGGCCAGCCGCTGACGACGGTCGAGCAATTCATCAAGACGAATCTCTCGAAGTTTGTCATCGAGCGTTAAGCAAACGCAGCCCGGTCGTCGCTCGACGTTATCCATGCTGTTCCAGGATAAGTCATAGCTAGAAAGAGCGGCTACCGGGCGCTTCGGCGATAGACGATAGTTAAGCCCAAGCAAGCGGAACCACCCCTTACCTCTCTTTAACTTCAAAAGGTCATCATCATGAAAATCGCTCAATCCGTCGCTCTTGTTACTGGCGCCAACCGTGGCATCGGACGCGCGTACGTCGCCGAACTGCTGAAGCGTGGCGCTTCGAAGATTTACGTCGCTGCACGCGACACCACGTCGCTCAAGGAACTGCTCAAGGATGGCGACCGTCGCCTCGTGCCGTTGCCGCTCGACGTCACCGATCCCGATCAGGTGGCCGCAGCCGCAGCCATCGCATCGGACGTGACGCTCCTCATCAACAACGCCGGTTACGCCGCGTTCGAAGGCGCGATCTCGGCTCATTCCATCGACGACGCCCGTCGCGAGATGGACGTCAACTACTTTGGCACGCTGGCGCTGACCCGTGCGTTCGCTCCGATCCTCGCGAGCAAAGGCGGCGGCGCGCTGATCAACATGCTGTCTATGCTCTCGCTGGTCAGCCTGCCAGTCGCCGCGACCTACTCGGCTTCGAAGGCGGCGGGCCTGTCTCTCACGCGCAGCGTGCGCGCAGAACTGGGCGCGCAAGGCACGCAAGTGGTCGGCGTGCTCGCCGTTCAGACGGAAACCGAAATGGGCGCGAAGTTGCCCGAGCCGCGGATGACGCCACAGGAAGTCGTCGGTGATGCACTCGACGCAATCGAGGCCGGCACCAACGACGAGATCGTCGCAGGCAATCAGTCGCGCGGCATTCACGCGGCGTTCATCAAGGACCCGAAGGGCTTGCAGGCGATGATGTCCCAACGGCTGCCGCAGCGCGCCTGAAAATTCAACCGATAGAGGCAATCATGGACTTTCTCGAAACGCTCGCGAGCCGCAATGCCGAGTTCGCGCAAACCGGCTTCTCCGCCGACCTGAAAATGCTGCCGTCGCGCCGCACGATGATCGTCGGCTGCGTCGATCCTCGCGTCGATCCGATGGACGTGCTCAAGCTCGCGCCAGGCGAAGCGGCGGTCATTCGCAACGTCGGCGGGCGGGTGAATCCGGCGCTCCTGGAAACGATGGCGATCCTGCGCACCGTATCGCGATCGGCTGGCGAAGATGTGGGCGCTGGCTGGAACCTGGTGGTCCTTCAACATACCGATTGCGGCATCGCCGGCTGCTACCATCACGCGCCGAAGTTGCTGGCGAAGCATATGGGTGTCGCGGAAGACAAACTCGACGACCTCGCGATCACCGATCCGTACAAGGCGGTCGCGCTCGATATCGCCTCGCTCAAGGCGAACCCGAATCTTCCGGCCGCGTTCACGGTGACCGGTCTCGTCTATTATGTAAAGACCGGCCTCGTGGAGACAGTCGTTCCTTCGGCACCGCTGCGCGCCGAAGCGGACTAGCCGCTCATGTGGACGATTACGTGACGGCCTGCTCGCGAACGACGAAATCCGCGTACCAGTCCGGCCAGTTCTCATCGTGCTTGCCGGTCAGCTTCTCGTGCTCACCGTGCGCGGCCGCAGCGCGGCGAAGCGCGCCTGCGAGTTCCGTCGACGATGCGAATGTCGTGTTGGCCGCATCGACTCTTCCGGGGAACCGGGTAGTCACTTCCTGGAAGACCCAGCCGTTTCCATCGGGATCGCTAAACGAGGCGAACGAACCGTAGCTCGCCCGCTCCGGATGCGGGCCGCTCAAGCGTCCCTCTTCGCCGGCATGATGGAACAAGCCGCCGACGTCATGGAACACTTCACTGACGTCGACGCCACGGCCAACGAGCCCTTCGCGCGCTGCAACCACGTCGGACACGATCAGGTGCAGCCCTTGCAACGAGCCGGGCGCTTCTGTCGTGACGCCCTTGCCAAACAGAAGCGAGCACTGCGATCCGGGCGGAGTGAAATGAACGACCCGAAACTGTCCGTCCTTTTCGATATCGACATCGAGTCGCCAGCCCAGGCTCGCATAGAACTGCTTTGCGCGATCCACGTCCGCTACGGGTATGACGACGACCTCGAGTTTCATGTCGATCTGCGTCTGTGTATTGTTCATGTCTGTCTCCTTCTGATTGGCGAATCAGAACGAATGAAATGGCTGGGGAGAGACGCTTCGTGTCCAGGCGAAACGGACGCGAGCGGAAGAAAGACCTTGGAAGCAGTGTTGTAAGCGCATCGATACGTCCTGCACTTGGCCTGTATTCGGCACTGTTCTTTTTATAGCATCAGGTACGCGGCATTCAACCCTAAACTATCGTATTGGCCGCCTATAGTAGTTTCACCACGCGGTTCGCGTGGATGGAACCACTATTTGGACGGAGCGACGACCATGAAAATACTGATGGTGCTTACTTCGCATGACCGGCTCGGTAACACGGGCAAGAAGACCGGTTTCTGGCTGGAAGAATTTGCAGCGCCCTATTTCACGTTCGTGGACGCGGGCGTCGATGTCACGGTCAGCTCACCGAAGGGCGGTCAGCCGCCTTTGGACCCGAAGAGCGACACGCCCGAAGGCCAAACGGCGCTCACCGAACGTTTCAAGGGCGATCCCGCCGCGCAACGTGTACTCGCCACAACTGCCGTGCTCGCCGATATCAAGGCCGACGACTACGACGCCGTGTTCTACCCAGGCGGTCACGGCCCTCTTTGGGATCTCGCCGAGGACCCCCATTCGATCTCGCTCATCGAGCGCTTCTACGACTCCGGAAAAACAGTCGCTTTAGTGTGTCATGCGCCGGGCGTGCTGCGTCACGTCAAGGTGAACGGCGAACCGCTCGTCAAAGGCAAGCGCGTATCCGGCTTCACCAATTCGGAAGAAGAGGCGGTCGGTCTTACCGAGATCGTGCCGTTTCTCGTCGAAGACGAATTGAAGCGTCTCGGTGGCCGCTTCGAGAAGGTGGATGACTGGCAGCCCCTGTCGATCATCGATGGCCGTCTGATCACGGGACAGAACCCAGCATCGTCCGAATCCGTTGCGAAGGATTTACTGAAGGTGTTGCACGGATAGTCAGCGCGTCGCGAACCGAACGGTTGCCGGCGCAGAATCAAACTCCTTCTGCTCCTGTCGAGATTGTTCTAAAACTAAGAGGCCAAGCGATCTCGATCGAGGAGTAATTCATGCAGCGTCCTAATCATCTCGCCCGCACGGAACAGGCGCGTCATGTGCACCATCGTGTAACAACGGCGTTCATCCTCGCTGCGATGAGCGCCAGCGCGCTTGCTGCGGGACCGCTGCCACAGGGCGGCCAGTTCGTCGCCGGCACGGGATCGATTGCAACACGCGGCAACGGTATCGACATCGCGCAGAACACACCGCGCGCCGTGATCGACTGGCGCAGCTTCTCTATCGGCAACGGCAACACCGTCAACGTGTATAACGGCACGGGCGCTACGCTGAGCCGCGTGACAGGCGTCGATCGCTCGGTGATCGACGGCAAGCTCAATGCGACGGGTAGCTTTTACCTCGTCAATCCGCAAGGCGTTGTGATTGGTTCGAATGGCGTCGTCACGACGGGCGGCCGCTTCGTCGCATCGACACTGGACATTGGCAACGACAACTTCATGAACGGCGGATCGCTCGATCTTACCGGGTCGAGCGATGCGGTCGTCGTCAATCTCGGCAAGATCAGCTCGACCGGCGGCGATGTCTTTCTCATCTCCCGCAAGCTCGTCGAGAACGATGGCGGCATCGACGCAGCCAAGGGATCGGTGGAACTCGCGACCGGAAATCGTGTGCTGCTGAAGGACTCGGCGACCGGCCCGCAAGTCTTCGTTCAGGCAGGCACGCGTGGCGACGTGGTGAACAAGGGCACGATCGAAGCCGCGCAAATCGATCTTCGCGCGGCGGACGGCAATGTGTTCGCACTCGCCGGGCATAACGACGATCTGCGCGCGACCGGCACCGCGACGCGCGACGGCAAGGTGTGGCTCGTCGCCGATCAGGGCACGGCGCACATCCATTCGAAGGTCGAAGCATCGAACGCGGACGGCACGGGCGGCGCGGTCTTCACGACCGGCAACGCGCTCCATCTCGACGATGCCGCGATCGATGCGGCGCGATGGGACATCAACGCGCCAGTCCTCAACTCGGGCCCGCTGACTTCGGCGATTCTCGTGCGCAATCTGTCGAGCGGTACGTCGATCACCGTGAACGCGACGGGCGCGAACGGCGGCACCGGTGACATCGATGTGAGCGCGCCCGTGCGCTGGAGCGGCGATGCATCGCTCACGCTGAACGCGCTGCACAGCGTGACGATCGGCCCGCTCGCGACGTTCTCCAATACCGGTGCAGGCAACCTGACGTTGCGCGCCGATTCGCTGGCGCGCGACAACGGCGGCAGCGTATCGCATCTCGGCACTATCGACTGGTCGCAGGGAACGGGCATCGTCTCTGTGTATTACGACATGAACGGTACCTACGCGCGCACGACGGTGCTGCAAAACGGCGCATGGAAGCCGGCGCCCTTCAGCGGCCTTCAGTCGCAGTACACGGTGTACAAGCTCATCAATTCGAACGCGGATCTGGTGAAGATGGGAGAGGATTTCCTCTCGAACTATGCGCTCGGACGCGATCTCGATCTTGCGCGGGACGTCGGCAAGATCAACGTCATCGGCGGGGGCCTCGCGTTTTCCGGCCAGTTCGACGGCATGGGCCACACGATCAGCCATTTCAACGGATATCAGGTCGGGACCGATCCGACCTACATTGGTCTCTTCGGCGCGATCTGGTACTACGCCGTCGTGCGCAATCTGGGCATCATCGACTCGAACGCATCCGGTTCCTACAATGCGCCCGCCGGCATTCTCACCGGCTTCAATCACGGACTCATCTCGAACGTCCATACGACGGGCAGCGCGGGCTCGCCCGAAGAGACGGGACCCGGCGGCGGCGGCCTCGCGGCACGCAACGACGGCACCATCGAGCGCTCGTGGAGCAGCGCAAACGTCGGCGGCCAGGGCGACTACGGCGGTCTAGTTGGCGTCAACGACGGCAAGATCATCCAGTCGTTCGCCACCGGCGTCGTGTACGGCGGATCGCATGCGGAGGGCGCCGGCCTCGTCTCGCAAAACAACGGGTCGATCACGCAGTCGTATGCGACGGGTAGCGCGCAGATGTACTACAACGGCGGTCTCGTACTCGACAACAGAAGAACGGGCACGATCAGCGAGTCGTTCGCGACGACACAAATCGTGCCGCAAGCCGATCCGGCATTAAAAGGCGGCGTGGCGTTTTCCAATGCCGGGACGATTGCGAACAACGTCTACTGGGATGTGTCGATGACGGGGGCGACCAAATCGGTCTACGGCGGCACTCCGCTGCCTGCCGCGAACGGACTGACCACCGTGCAGATGCGCACGGTGTCGAGTTTCGATTCTTCCTGGGACTTCAGCCCGACCGGCACATGGGTCCTGCCCGCGGGCGCGCAGCATCCGGTCCTGCGCTGGGCCCTCGATGCTGAGTGACGTCTGATCACCTTGAGCGCCTGCCCTCGAAGAGATCGCGCTGGCTCGCGAGCCCAACTCCCACGAGGTCGAAGAACGCTCGAACCCTGGCGGTCTTCTTGAGATCGCCATGCGTGACGATCCACAGTTCGCCTTCCAGCTCCGCGACCGGCTCGCCGCTCACGCGAACGACGCCACTATCGCTGTCGCCGAGATAGCACGGCAGCAGCGCAAGGCCGATGCCCGTGCGGGCCGCGATGAGCTGATTCACGAGGCTGTTCGTCCGGTACACGACTGAAGACGACGTCGCCGACCGTGCGAGCCACTCGGCTGCTGCGATAGCCGGCGCTGCCTCGTCCCAGCCGATCAGCGCATGACCGTCGAGTTCGCCGGATCGGGACAAGCCGCTGTTTCCCGCGAGATACGCGGGAGCGGCATACAGCGCCCATGCGACGCCAGCGAGCTTTCGGCCCCAGAGTTCGCCTTCCTTCGGCCGCACCGGGCGCAGGGCGATATCGGCTTCCCGACGCGACAGGCTCAGAACACGATTGTCGATCGACAACTCCACAACGATGCCCGGATGCGCTTGGCGGAAAGCGGCAAGGTGCGAGGTGAGCTGACTGTAGGCCAGCGTCTCGGACGAGGTTACGCACAGCCGCCCGCTCAACCGATGATCGCCGCCCGCGACGTCCCGGTTGAGCGCGAGGAATTCATCTTCCATGCGTTCCGCGCCCGCTGCGATGCGCGCGCCCGCCTCGGTTGCCTGATAGACGCCGTTGGGCAATCGCTCGAAAAGACGCACGCCGAGCCGCGATTCAAGCGCCTTGAGGCGTCGGAAAGCCGTCGAGTGATCGATCCCCATTGCCTCTGACGCGGCCATGAGACCGCCGCCGCGGTGCACGGCGAGTACGAGGCGAAGTTCGTTCCAATCGTCCATGAAATTAGGCTAGTTCATCGCTTGCATCGTTGCAAGCGCAGCTTTCCCTTCGGCAATGGACTTGCTTTGGCGCAATCGCTAACCTGACTTCGTCCAAGCTTTATTCCCGAAGGATCTCTCATGAAAATCGAAGCGCAGTCGCTCACGCTCGTCAGTTATCCGCTTTGCCCTTACGTGCAACGCGCAGGCATCGTCCTCGCAGAAAAAGGCGCGAACTTCGAGCGGCGCTACATCGACCTCGCGGACAAGCCGGCGTGGTTCGAAGCCATCTCGCCGCTCGGCAAGGTTCCGCTGCTCATCGTCCAGCGCGATAAAGCGCTATTCGAGAGCGCCGTGATCTGCGAGTACCTGGACGAGACGCAGCCCGGCCGGCCGATGCACCCCGCCGATCCACTGGAGCGGGCGCGGCATCGCGGATGGGTCGAGTTCGGATCGTCGATTCTGAATGAAATCTGGAAGCTGGAAATCGCCACCGATGCCGCCACTCACCACACGCAAGTCAAGACGCTCAAAGACCGGTTCAGGATCATCGAATCCTCGTTGGCAGAAGGTCCGTGGTTCGCCGGCCGCGACTTCAGCATGGTCGACGCGGTGTTCGCACCGGTCTTCCGCTATTTCGACGTGTTCGACGAGATCGCGGACCTGAACGTCTTCGTCGATACACCGAAGGTCTCGGCGTGGCGCCAGGCACTCGCGCGCCGCGCCAGTGTGATTTCGGCCGTCCCCAACGACTATGCCGAACGCCTGCGCGCCTTTCTGATCGAGCGAAACGCGTATCTCCTTCGCGCAACCGAAGCGACGCAACCGTGAGCCAGAGCGTGGCCTGGCTAGTGCTGATCCTGTCGGGATTGCTTGACGTCGCGTGGGCGGTCTCGATGAAGTTCACTCAGGGCTACACGCGACCCGGATGGACGGCGCTCTCGCTGGTCCTGCTCGGCGCGTTCGTCTTTCTGCTCGGGAAGGTGCTGACCGTGTTGCCGGTGAGCAGCGCGTACGCGGTCTGGACCGGCATCGGCGCGCTGGGAACCATACTCATCGGCGTCATGCTGTTCGGCGAATCGCTGAGCGCGCTTCGCGTGGGCGGGGCGGCGCTGGTCGTCGTTGGCATCGTCGCGCTCAAGCAGGCGCCGCCGTGATGCGACGTTGCGACTCTCCCGCATTTGCAGATTGCGCATCAATCGGCTAGCCTTCCTCGGGTTCACCCGCCGACCGGAAGCGCCCGTGAAGGACATCTTTTCGCTCAAGCTGTACACACGCGTCGCGCGGCTCGGCAGCTTTTCGGCGGCGGCGCGGGAGTGCGGGTTGTCGCAGTCGCAGGTTTCGCGGATCATCGCCGATCTCGAAAACGAGCTGGGCGTACGTCTCTTGTCACGTACCACGCGCGCGGTCGTGCTGACGGAAGCGGGCGCCGAATTCCTCTCGCGCATCGATCCGATCCTGATCGCGCTCGACGAAGCCGAGCACAGCGTGCGCGACACCGGCGAGTTGCGCGGCATGTTGCGCATGAGCATGCCGAGCAGCGTCGCGATTCGCGAAATCATTCCGCGCCTCGCCGGTTTCGTCGAACGGCATCCCGGCCTGCGCCTTCAGTTCCTGCTCGGCGACCGCCCGGAGGATCTCGTGAAAGAAGCCGTCGATGTCGCGATCCGGCTCGGCCGGCTGGCCGATTCCAGCGCCACCGCGACGCTGATGACGCAGATCGAACGCGTCGTCGTCGCGTCGCCGGACTATCTGCTGCGGCACGGCGAACCCGTCACGCCCGAAGCGCTGACGCAGCACCGGATCGTCGGCGGGCCGGCATCGGTCGTGCCGAGCGGGTGGAAATTCCGGCGCGGCGAACTTGAGATAGCCGTCGATCTCGAAGCACATTTCTCGACGAACGAAAACGAAGGCGCGGTCGCTGCAGCGGCGGCTGGCTTCGGCATCACGTCGACGAGCGAATGGGCGTGCCGCCGCGAACTCGTTGACGGTTCGCTCGTGCGCCTCTTGTCCGACTGGAAAACCGCCGACATTCCCGTCCACGCCTATTTCCCGATGGGCCGCGCAACCCGCGCCGCCGGCCGCGCCGTCATCGAACACCTCACTGCCGAGTTTCGACGCCGCGTGATTCATGCATCCGATACATAAGAGATAGCGTAAAGCACCGGCTACCGGCCGGCTCGCGTCGGCTCTATCTTTCGTCTCATGCCTCTCAACCTGCAACCGAGACCGACATGAGCACAACGACCACCGAGCAAAACAAGGCTTTCGTGCTGGAAGCCTTCGACACGCTCTTCAACCAGCGCGACTACGCCGCCGCCGAACGCTTCTGGTCCGACCGCTACATCCAGCACAGCGCCCACATCGCGCCGGGCCGCGATGGCCTGTTCGACCTGATCCGCACACTGCCCGACACGCTTCGCTACGAAAACCAGTTGATCGTCGCCGAGGGCGATTACGTGATCGCGCACGGCCGCTTCTCCGGCAACGGCCGGCCGGCCGCGTGGATCGCCGCCGACGTCATCCGTTTCGAAGACGGCAAGCTTGCCGAGCACTGGGACGTGCTGCAGGACGAAGCGACGCGCGCGCAATCCGTCAGCGGCCTGCCGATGTTCGGCGACCGCTTCCCCGAATGAAATCTCCCCTATTCACCGAAGGCAACATCATGAAACTCACCGGCAACACGATCTTCATCACAGGCGGCGGCTCAGGTATCGGACGCGGACTGGCCGAAGCATTCCATCGACGCGGCAATAAGGTCATCATCGGCGGCCGCCGGCGCGCTCACCTCGACGACGTGATCGCGGCGAATCCCGGCATGGCATCGATCGAACTCGACATCACGAATCCGCAGAGCATCGCGCGCGCGGCGGCGCAACTCATCGCGGACTATCCGGACCTGAACGTGCTGATCAACAACGCGGGCATCATGCAGCCGGATGAAGCGGCCGCCCGCATCGACGACGCGCTGATGGTCTCCACCATCGAGACCAACCTGATGGGTCCAATGCGCATGACGGCCGCGCTGATCGATCACCTGAAGTCGAAGGAGGATGCGGTCGTCGCGTACACGAGTTCGGTGCTCGCGTTCGTGCCGATGGCCGTCACGGCGGTGTATTCATCGACGAAGGCGGCGCTGCATTCGTAGGTGCTGTCGCAGCGCTTCATGCTGCGCGACACTTCGGTGCGCGTATTGGAGATCGCGCCGCCCTGGGTTCGCACCGACCTGATGAACAGCCGCGAAGCCCAACAAGCGATGCCGCTCGATGCTTTCATCGAAGAGACCTTCGACGTACTCGCGACCGATGCCGACGAGATTCTCGTCGACGTGGCGAAGCCCATGCGCGCGAACCCGGGTCCGGGCGAACACACGTTCGTCGACGGCTTCAATGCGCAGGCGCTGGAGTTGTTCGCGGGATGAAGACACGCTCGATCGTTTCGTATCATTAACCGGACGGGGCCGACATTCACTGATCGACCCCGTCAGCGCATATCAGGCAGCCCAAGCCTTCGGCTTTTGTGCGCCATCCCACACTTACAACGGCAATCTCATCGTAGGCGCTTGGTAATCGCCTATGTTGTTCTGAACCGGCGAGAGCAATGAAATACTTCGAAGTCGGGTCGTTCTCCGTACTGATCGCGCGCGGCACGCAGACGATGCTGGTGGAAGGCTCCGCCAATCATCTAAGGGCGCATCGTGAGGCGTTCGTGCGGATGCACCGCATTGGGACAGCCTGTTCGCTCCGCTCAACGCCGATCTGCCGCCGGCAACACGCTTTCGTACCTGCGAGCCAGGCTGAACGCGGACGGCATTCCGCTCAAGATGCTGCAGGGTTTCGAAACGATTCGACCTGAGATCTTGAAGGGCCGCCGCCCGACTTCGCCGCGGATTGCGAAGCACCCGACCCGAAGTCCACCACCGTCGCCGAACCGTGACGGGCGCCTGCGCGTTGGGTGTCTACCGAGCGAATTCGTATTGTGCGCCGTCGAATACGAATCCACGATTGAAGCGTCGAACCATGTGCTCGTGAACCAGGGATACCCGGTATGAACGAAGAGCAATCAAGCCGCTGCACGGACTCGATGATGGTGGAGAAGGCTCATGCTCGTCGGGAACATTTCAGCGATCTCCCGAAGGACACCGACAGTGGACTGTGGGGTATCGCGCTATCCGGCGGCGGAATTCGAAGCGCCACGTTTTGCGCGGGGCTGTTGAAAGCGCTCGCGCAGAACCGCGTGTTTCACCGGTTCGACGTGATGTCCACCGTGTCAGGAGGCGGATATATAGGAGGCACGGTCGGCAAGCTGTTCGATAACGCCCGCGAAACCGGGCAGCATCCCATCGAGATCGAACAGGCACTGGCCGATGCCGACTCCAGGCGATTCGCCGTCTGGCTCCGTGCCAACGGGCGCTATCTCATTCCCAACGGTACGAAAGACATCCTGTACGCGTCCGCGAACTTCATCCGCAGCCTGCTCGGCGTTCACGTGGAACTCGCGATCCTGAGCATCCTGCTGGGCGGCGTGCTGGTAGGTCTCGATCTGGCGATCTGGGCCTGGGCGGACTGCATCACCTCCAACGGCGGCTGCTGGGCGCCGCTCGGGATCGGCAAGGGCGCGCTGGCAGTGCTCTCGCTATGGCCGACCATCTGGATCGTCCTGCCGATACCGGCCTGGTTTGGCTGCATGTTTGCGTTCGCCTACTGGGCCACGCCCGAGAAGGCAGGCCAGCGAATCGACGTGCAGCATATGCTCATCGCGCTGGTCAGCGCAGCGTCCATCGCCGCCATTGCGTACTTCGGCAACTTCGACCGGATAGAAGGCGTGGTCGAGTTCGGCAGGCTTGAGCTGCCGATGCCATGGGTGCTCATCGCGGATGCCATACTCGGCGCTGCGGTGGTGGGAATCGTCCTCGCCAGCATCCTGCGACGTCGCAAGCCGGACGTGCCCGACGCGCTCAGGAACGCCTTGACCACCTGTCTCGCCAACGTCTTGCGGATCGTCCTGGTGATCCTCGCGCTCGGTGTCATCGATGGACTCGCATGGTGGTTCGCCAAGGGCGATACCGCAAACACGGGTATCGTCGGTGGTGCGATCGCGACGACGGTCATCGCGCTACGCGTGCTCCTGCCAAGAATTTCGGACCTGCCGCAGAACCTCGCGCCCCTCTCGCGCCGCAGGTTGCTCGCTCTCGTCAATCTGGCGGGCATCGCGGTACTCGCCCTGATCGTCGTATTCTGGATCAGCCTGCTTCACCGCACGGCCACCGCGGCGCTTTTCAGCCGCCCACCCGCGCCTCTCGACTTCGAACTGGGCGCGCTCTGGCTGGCGTTGATGGTTGCGGCGCCGCTCGTCGTCGTGCTCGTCTCGTTTCACAGCCTCGATTCGCTCAACAGGTCCTCGCTGTATTCGTTCTACCGTGCCCGGCTCGTGAGAAGCTTCCTGGGCGCGGCAAATCCGAAGCGGTTCGATCCGAATTCGAACGATGCCACCGTCGACACGCCGTTCGATTCGAGTCCCGACGGACCGATGTCGCGCATCGACGACGTTCATCCTCTCGACGACGTCAGCATCAGCGACTATTCGCCCCATGAGGCCGGTGGCCCGATCCACCTGTTGAACGTCTGCATCAATCAGACGCACGATCCGCGCGGGGGACTGTTCAATCAGGATCGCAAGGGCATGCTGATGACAGTCGGTCCGAACGGGCTGATCCGTGTGGGCCAGCGCGGCTGGGCGCGGATCGATCCCAAGGGCGCGCCGAGCCTTGGCTCGTGGATGGCGATATCGGGCGCCGCCGTGGCTCCCGGTCTTGGCGGCAACACCCGCCCGGGGATCGCCGCGCTCTCGATGATCGCGGGTCTGCGGCTCGGCTACTGGTGCGACAGCGACGCACTCGTGCAGACGCAGGCTGACAGCGCGCCGGTCTCGAAGCATCGCGGCGGTGCGAGCAAGTATGAGCAGCTTCTGAGTGAACTGGTCGGCCGCTTCAATGGCGACGAAAGCCGGTACTGGTATCTCAGCGACGGCGGGCATATCGAGAATACCGGCGCTTACGCGCTGCTGCGGGAGCGCTGCAGCCTGATCGTGGTGGCCGACTGCGGCGCGGATCCGCGCTATGGCTTCCGTGATCTGGAGAACCTCGTGCGCAAGGCACGCATCGATCTGCAAGCCGAGGTGACGTTCCTGAGGCCGAAGCCGGGCGACGCGCACGCGATCTGTGGCTTCGGCTCGCTCGATGAACTCGCGTCGGAAGAGAGCACGGCTTGTCTCGCCCTCGCGCAAGTGACCTACAAGGGAACGCCAAAAATTGCCCACATGATCGTCGTCAAGCCGAACATGTGCGCGAACATGCCTGTCGATCTCGTCAACTTCAAGGGAGACAATCCGCTGTTTCCACAAGAGCCGACGACGGATCAGTTCTTCAGCGAAGCGCAATGGGAGAGTTACTTCCGGCTCGGACAGACGCTTGGACGCCATCTGACAGCAGGCCTCCTCGACGATCTCCCACAGTTCGTCGACCAGAATTTCGTCAAGGACGAAGCTTCGGCCTCCGGTTCGGCGGACGCAGCAACCGAAGCGAACCGGCTTCCCGTTCAGACCAGACGCATACCCGCGCGCATCGCGGCCGCGAGCGCGGTCACGGCATCGTTCAGCATAGGCGCCATCGCCACACTCGGGTTCAGCACGTGGCAGGCGGTCAAGGCCGAGCTTCAGGCGAGAGACAGCAGCACGCACATCCAGCCAGCGTCGTTCAGGGAACTCACGGACATCTTCGGCAAGATCGCGCCGACGAACACCACGCAGTTGGCGTTGAACGATGCACGCATCGGCGAGATGGCGTCGGCGCTATTGCGAATTGGCGAAGTGGAATGCACGGACCTGAATTCGCAGGCGTTCCGGAATTCGCCATTGATTCTTCTCATGGTGAGCAGCACCAGGGATGCTTGCCGGCGCGCGACGCAGCGCCATCCGGCCTGCGACGCGCTTGCCAGTGACGACAAACTGCCTGCCTGTTTACAGACTGAGCCGCGCGCGGTATGTGAACAGCAATACTGGATTCGAAGCTATGGCGACGGCACGAACGCGAGCAACAACTCCGTCAACTGCCCGAACCACGCGATCTGGAAAACGGCGGCATCGACCACGGCCCCGCCAGTGATCGGTTCCGACGTTCCCGCAGCACCGAATCCGCAGACATCGCCGCCCCCGCCGCAATCCGCCTCGGATCCTTACGCATCCGAGGCACAAGGCGCCTCATCCACCGTCGCCACGGGAGCAACCCAACCCCCGCCACCGGCGACTGCAGCGCAGCCGCTAGCCTGCAAAGGCCGAACGGTCTACCTTCAGATCTACGGACCGGAGTTGCGCGATCGCGTGCGCTCGTTGCGCGAGCCGTGGCGCGCGCTGGGCGCATCGGTCCCGCCTGTCGAGGATGTATGGGATACCGCGCGCCGCAGCGGACGCAAGGCGCCTCAGCCGTACACCGTGCCGACCGTGATCTACCACGATCCCGACTCGAAGCCGTGCGCCGACCAGCTCGCTCCGAAAGACGCAGCGCCCCAGTGGTCGGTCGTTCCGCTTTCCGCTCGCCTCGAAGGCCGGCCCGGCACGATCGAAGTGTGGATACCACCTTTGCAAGCCAACGTCGGGGGTCCGCCGGATTCCGCCTACTGTTATCAGGAAGATGTCCGCAAGGACGGACCGGGGCGCTACGGCGTCCATTGCCATACGACGCGCTCCGCTTGCGAGAGCGCGCGAGGGCCTAACGCGACTCGTCAGCAATCGGCCTGTGTGGCGACGGATTTGTCGGCTGCGGAGGGCATTCGCTATCTTCGCGGATGGGCTGGCTCGTGGTATGCGCTCGCCGCGCAACCGTTCAAATCGCCATTCCCGCCACTCGAATGAAAGACGCTATGTGCTGGTGCGATTGGAACAATCGACTTGTACGAACTGGCGTCGTATCGGTCACATGGGTCAGGACGCAGGTCTGCGTCGGCACGTCGTAGCGTTGACGGAACGGATCCATCATTTCGAGCAACGCGGTAATCGCGTGCGGCAAGTCCGAGGCGGGATTGATCCGATCATCGCGTCGCCGCAGCCGTAAATCAGGCCGTCGATCATCGATGCTGCAATCTCCTTGATGTCGTCGGTTGGATGGTTCGGTTGGAGACGCACCGAAAGGTGCCCGGGCAGCCCGACCGTGTTCCTGAATTTCACGATGACCGGCCGCTTCCTTGCCGCGAGTATCAGATCCTGATTGCGCATCAGCTTGGCCACGGCGGCGACCATTTCCGGCGTAAGGCCCGTCGCGACTCGTGCGAGCGCGGTGCTATCGGTGGAACGCCTCGGCGGAGTGATCGTCGACAATGAGCCGTGGCACCTCGTCCGCTTCGTGTGGGATCAGCGCCTCGTTCGCTGCGAATGCCAAAGCGCGCGGCGTCGTTGTCATGCCGTCGTCTGCGTTTGCGGTGGATCGTTCGGAAATCGAGCACGGCGTGCGAATCAACCTTGCATGCGCGAGCAGCCGCGAGCAGTTGGTGAGCGGATTGCGGGTCTTGGCGAGCACGCGCAAGGACCGCCCGCGGGCGCTATTTGGGCGAATCTGATACGCGTGCCTCGTGGCTCGGCGGCCTTTCATCAATTCGATGTCTGGGGAAGCCGGCGTGCGATGGCCGTTCGCGTGGCCGGGCCGGCGAGCAAATTCTCGGCCTTTCGGAACGCTTCGCATAAGGCCGATGACCTGTCGCCGGTTCATGCATCGTCGAAGTCGGTTCATCGGCCAATGCCGCCGTTCAGGTCTTGGCCTCGGTCAGGGCGGCTGCCCGACACATTCCGGCCATTCACGCCTCTGCAGTTGCGAATGAAAGCGCACTCACGATCCCGAGCCGCCCGCCGGACTCTAGACACAGCAACGACCGCTTCCAGCGCACAACCGCCGCTCGCGCATTCGGGGCGGTCGGCCCGTTGTCGGCCATTACTGTCACTCAACTATCGGCTTTGGTCGGACGGCTCCGGCGCACTTTCCGACATACAGAAGTTCTTTGGGAGCTCAGTTTAAGGCGGCCTTGTTGCGCAGCCAGTGACTCTTTCTCGGGTTAGCTACGGTGCCGAGGCAATACCGAGACAGAGACTCCGTTTTGCGAAAGACCCTGAGCCGCACAAGTAACTCCTATTGGAAAGCCGGCGAACAGACACGACGCATCTCCCGCACACCGTTGCATTCCAACTCGGCCGTGCCGCGTGCGTGTTCAGCCGGGTGAGGAGGCTGCGCAGCACGGGCACGCGATCGCCCGGACGCAAATGCCCCTCGGGCACCGCGGTCCTGAAACGCTCGCAGATCTGCAGAGAGATCGGCAATTGCTGCCGCCAGCCGATTTTGATCGGTCAGTGTGGTAGTCGCACTGTCAAGACGGTCTCACTGGCATAAGGCGCGGAACCGACTTGGACTAGTTGGTTTGACAATTCTTGTCACTTTTCGATAGAACATGATCCTTCCAGAATAGCCTCACACGATGCGACGGCGGCGAACACTTTCACGTAATACGATGCCCGCCGGCGCCCCGCACGTTCAATTATTTTTATCTGGAGAATCTGCCATGAAGATAGTCGTAATTGGTGGTTCCGGCCTGATCGGCTCGCGTGTTGTCACGCTGCTAAGCGAAGCGGGCCATGAGGCGCTCCCTGCGTCGCCGCGTACAGGTGTGAACGCTGTGACAGGCGAGGGCCTGAGCAATGCATTGGTGGGCGCGGACGTCGTAGTGGATGTGACGAACGCGCCGTCATGGGAGCCCCAGGCGGTGCTCGACTTCTTCCGCACCTCGGCGCGCAACCTCGGCAAGGCCGAAGTAGCCGCAGGAGTGCGCCATCACGTCGCGCTATCAATCGTCGGCTGCGACCGCACGCCGGAGAACGCGTATTTCGTTGCCAAGGTTGCGCAAGAAAAAGTGATCGAAGCGGCGGGCGTGCCGTACGCGATCGTGCGCGCGACTCAGTTCATGGAGTTCATCGGCGGTATCGCGGACTTCAGCACGGACGGCGGCGCGGTGCGCATCGGCGACGGGTTGTTTCAGCCGATTTCCGCGGACGACGTCGCGGCGAACCTCGTGCAGGTCGCGCTCGCCGCGCCGCTGAACGGAACGGTCGACATCGCCGGGCCAGACCGCAGGCCCTTCGCGGAGATCGTCACGCGTTATCTGAAATCGGTCGGCGACGCGCGCCCGGTGGTGACGGATCGAGATGCGCGGTACTACGGCGGCCGTGTCGAGGAACAGTCGCTCGTGCCGCTCGGCGACGCGCGGATCGGTCGCGTCAGTCTCGACCAGTGGCTGGCGCAGGCTGAAAAGGGTTGATTGCAGGTTCATACGCAACCTGAGTCAACGCGTCTCTGCATTTGCGTTGGTCGGAGCCACCGGCCCGATCGGCGTTGAAGTCCAACCAAAATTTTCAGGGTAAAACATGAGCAAGTCACAAAAGGTTGTCGTCGTTACCGGCGCATCGCAAGGCATTGGCGCCGAAGTCGTGAAGTCATTTCGAAGACTCGACTATCGCATTGTTGCGACCGCACGGTCGATCAAGCCGTCCGACGACCCGAACATTCTCACGGTAGCGGGTGACATTGGTGATCCGGCAACTGCCCAGCGCGTCATTTCCGAAGGTATCGCACGATTTGGAAGGATCGATACGCTGGTGAACAACGCTGGCATATACATCGGAAAGCCATTCACCCAACATACCGCCGAAGACTACGCCGCGGTGGTGAATGTGAATATCGCGGGTTTCTTTCACATCACGCAACTCGCTATCGCCGAAATGGAAAGGCATTCGAGCGGCCACGTGGTTAGCGTGACATCCAGCACCGTTGACGCCGCAATCAGCGGTGTGTTTTCGGTGCTGGCCGCCCTGACGAAGGGTGGTCTGAACGCCGCCACGAAGTCGCTGGCGATCGAGTGCGCCAGGAAAGGTATTCGCGTGAATGCCGTCGCGCCGGGGATCATCAAGACGCCGATGCACGCGCCGGAAACTTACGAAGCGCTGGGAGCCTTTCATCCGCTTGGGCGCATGGGCGAGATGAGCGATATCGCCGACGCGATTCTGTTCCTTGATTCTGCACCGTTTATCACGGGAGAAATTTTGCACGTCGACGGCGGCCAGAGCGCCGGTCGCTAAAACCCTTTGGCACCTAAAGCAGGTGCCCTTTCGTATCCCAACAGCAAATTACTCATTCGAGAGTTCCTGGGATCACGCGTTGCACGCGTCAATCTTCTTCGTGCGAAATCCATGGCCGGCGCGCAATGCATGATTGTTTTTTCGTCAGTCCACGCCGTGAACGTGGCTGTATGGTGGCCTCGCAAATTCGGACAGTCGGATAAGTGGTTTGGCCGGGGCCTGAGCCAGCGAGAATGCTGGCAAAAGGAACCGAGGAAATAACGAAGAGAATCCAACGGATGCATTCAGTGGCGTTCAAAGCGAAGGTTTTTGCAAGCAGAACGAGCACCGTTCTCGCCGCCGCGATCTCGAGTGTCAACGCGCACGTGCGTGTTGCCCGTCTTGGCATTTCTGGCTGAAATTGTGCGAGTCCGTGCGAGAAGGTGCAAGTAGATTGCTATCCCCAAACCTGCGTCAAATAAGGGACTTCCGGGAATATCGAGAAAGGACGAGAACGTCTGAGAGCCTGGAGCGGCGGAAGGCAGCAGGAGTCGAACCTACCAGGGAGCGGCTGACGCCCCCTACTGAGTTTGAAGCTCAGCCGCACCACCGGATACGGATGCCTTCCTGCAACTAAAACGCGTGTGCGGGCAGCAGAAACTCAACCCAGCTCCTGCCACCGGCTATCACTACGCAATACATGCAAATCGCGGTGGAAGCGAGTATACCCAACGCGATCGAAGAATTCCAAAACCTGAATCGCGCGCTTGCGTCCCAGCCCGCTCGCATCGCGAAACGGCGCCGCGCCGAGCCTGCCGTCACGCTGCTCCGCTTCCGACGCGACCAGCCGCGCTAGCTCGCGAATCGCGTCGCGATGATAGAAGAGATCGCGCACGACCTGGAACACCTCGCCCTGTCGCGCGAGCTTGCGCAACAACTGACGCACCCGCCCCTCGTCGACGCCATGCGCGCCCGCCAGATTGCGCACCCACGGCGGATCGAAGCGTCCCGCTTCGATCGACGCCAGCAGCACGTCGGCCAACGCGCGTTCGGCGGCATCGAGCGTGACAGCGTGCTCCGGCAGATGCAGCCAGCGACCGCTTCGCGCGACTCGCTTTTCCTCGACGGAGGAATCGACGAGCGCGCGCCACAACGCGTCCGGAACCAGCGGGGCCGTGATGCGCCGCAGACGCGCCGTGTCCGGCCCCTGCTCATCCGGTGAGCGCTGATGAAACACGCGCAACGCTTCGATCAGACGCGTCGTCAGATCGACCCAGCGCGCGCCGGCCACGTACAGCACGTCATTCGGCAACGGCACCGTATGCGTGTCGGCGGGCATCGCGAGGGACGCCGCCGGCATTCCGCTCAAGTGTTCGAGCAACGAGCGCCGCAAGCCGTTCGGCGCCCGCGCGAGCAGATCATCGATACGATGCGTATCCAGCATGTCGACGAGCGCATCGAGCCACGCGCGCCGCTCCGGCGTGCGCCGCTTTCGCGCGGGGCCGAACGGATCGAGCACGCGCCCGCCGCCGACCGTACGGCTCGCCTGCGCGTTGCGCACGATAAAGCGATCGCCCGGCAGCGCGCACACGGGTTTATCGAAGACGAGTTGCACGCGGGCCGTCTCGCCCGGCGCGAGCGTATCGCCGTCGAGCAGCGCAACGTGCGCGACCTGATGCGTCGTGCCGAGATGCACGTGCAGCGGCGCCCAGTGCGTGAGCGTCGAGCCTGCGTCCGACAGCAGCGTGAGTTCGGTATCGATACGTTCCGACGTCGCGTTGAGCCGCGCATCGACGATCCAGTCGCCGCGCGCGATCGCGTCCTTGTCGATACCGGCGAGATTCAGCGCGCAGCGTTCGCCCGCGCGACCCGCCTGCGTCGCGCGGTTCTGCGCGTGGATGCCACGCACGCGCACGGGCTCGCCCTTAGGCGCGAGCAGCATCGTGTCGCCGGCATTCACGCGCCCCGCGAACACCGTCCCCGTCACGATCGTGCCCTGCCCGGCGAGCGTGAACACGCGATCGACGGCAAGCCGGAACAGCCCGTCGTCCCGACGCATACGCCAGTGCGCGGCCGCCTCGCGCAGATGCGTATCGAGTGCGGCGACGCCGGGGTCGTGCTCCTGCGTGGCGTTGGTATCGAAGAGTGGTGCGTCTCTCAACGGGCTCGTCGCGAGCCACGCTTTGATCTCCTCGCGCACTTCCTCCAGGCGCTCTCCATCGACGCGATCGATCTTCGTCACCGCCACCGCGCCGCGCGCTACGCCAAGCAATTCGAGGATCGCGAGATGCTCGCGCGTTTGCGGCATCACGCCGTCGTCGGCGGCGATCACGAGCAGCGCGAAGTCGATGCCGCACGCGCCCGCCGCCATCGTGTGCACGAGCTTCTCGTGGCCGGGCACGTCGATCAGGCCGAGCACGTCGCCGTTTTCCAGCGGCACGTACGCGTAGCCCAGTTCGATCGAAATGCCGCGCGCCTTCTCTTCCTTCAGACGATCGGTATCGACGCCCGACAGCGCGCGCACAAGCGTCGTCTTGCCGTGATCGATATGCCCCGCCGTGCCGACGATCATGCGTCGTTCGCCTGCGCGGGTTGTAGCTGAGCGATGAACGCGGCTTCGTCGTGCGCTTCGAGACAGCGCACGTCGAGACGCAGCGCATCGTCGGCGATCCGGCCGATCACCGGGCGCGGCAAGCCACGCAGCATCTTTTCGACGCGATTGATCTGCCGCCCGCCGCGCTTGCCGCTCGCGAGCCGGATCGTGAGGCCATAGCTCGGCAGCACGTCGACGGGCAGCGCGCCGCTGCCGATCTGGCTGAACATCGGCTCGACCTCGATCGCGAAATCCGCGCCGATCGCGTGCTGCAGCGCGGGCGCGACGCGCTCGGCTGCGTGGCGCATGTCGTCGGCGGCGCGCGTGAGGAGGCGCAGCGTGGTGAGCCGCTCGCGCAGAAACTCGGGCGCACGGTAAAGACGCAGCACCGGTTCGAGCGCGGCCAGCGTCAGCTTGCCGACTCGCAGCGCGCGCTTCAGCGGATGCTTCTTGATCTTCGCGATCAGTTCGCGCCGCCCGACGATCAGCCCCGCTTGCGGGCCGCCGAGCAGCTTGTCGCCGCTGAACGTGACGATGTCCGCGCCGCCTTCGACCGTCTCGCGCACCGTGGTTTCGCGCGGCAGGCCCCACTGCGTCAGATCGACGAGCGTGCCGCTGCCGAGATCGACCGCGACCGGGACATTGCGCGACTTCGCGAGCACCGAAAGATCGTTGAGCGCGACTTCCTTCGTGAAGCCGCTGATCGCGTAGTTGCTGCAATGGACCTTCATCAGGAGCGCCGTGCGCGCGCCGATCGCCTCGTCGTAATCCTTGAGATGCGTTCGATTGGTCGTGCCGACCTCGCGCAGCTTCGCGCCGGCGCGGCTCATGATGTCGGGAATGCGGAACGCGCCGCCGATCTCGACCAGTTCCCCACGCGACACGACCACTTCCTTTTTCGACGCCAGCGCCGACAGTACGAGCAGCACCGCCGCCGCGTTGTTGTTGACCACTGTCGCGGCTTCGGCGCCGGTGAGCTCGCAGATGAGTTCGTCGATCAGGTCGTCGCGATCGCCGCGGCTGCCTGTTGCGAGATCGAATTCGAGGTTCGCCGGCCGCGTCATCGCCTCGACGACCGACTGCACCGCTTCGTCCGGCAGCAACGCGCGGCCAAGATTCGTATGCAGGACCGTGCCGGTCAGGTTGAAAACGGCGCGCACCTTGCTGCGCGCGCGTGCTTCGAGCGCCGCGCCGACCGCTTGCGCCAGACGCGCTTCGTCGAGCGCATCGACGGACCCGCGGCCCGCCTGCGCTTCCACGCGCCAGTCGTCCAGGATGCGGCGCAGCGCGGCCAGCGCCTGCGTGCGTCCGTGCTGCGCGACGAGCGGCGCCATGCCCGCCGACGCCATCACGCGCTCCACCGACGGCACCCTCGCCATCAGCGACTTCAATTCGATACTGGTGACTTCGCTCACTCGGCTTTACCCCGTTTTTTATGCGGACCTTTATTCCTGGTCCTGCTTTTCGCCGGCGTGTTCCGGCCATAGCCACGGATTCGGCGATGCCCGCCGATACCCCTCCTCGCCCATCAGCAGATCGAGCGTGAGGCTCGCGAGATCGTCCGCGAAGGGTTCGAAATCGTAGGCCTTGTTCTGATAGCCGATCTTGCGATACGTGCCGCACTCGTCGCACGATTCGGCTTTGAGCGGCGCGTCCTTCGCCTGCGAATCGCGGGCTTCCGCGTCCGCATCGGCCGCGCCGATCGCGTGATACGCAATGCCCTTCGTCGAGTCGCAATTCGAGCACTTCGATCGGACCATGTGCCACTCGGTGGCGCACAGGCCGCATTGCAGATAGCGGTAGTTATCCGACGGCCCGCCGACGCGCACCACGCTCGCGACCGGATGCGAGCCGCAGACCGGGCACAGCCCCGGCGTATCGATGTACGGCACCTGCGATTTGTCGATGCGGCTCACGAGGTCGGTCCACACGACTTGCAGCGCAGCCGCGACGAACGGCGCGCTCGCCGGATCGACCTCGGCGAAGCGCTGCGCGAAGATGGCGTCGGCCTGGGCGTCGAGCGCGGCGGTATCGAGCGCGCGCAGCTTTGCGATCAGTTGTGACAGCGTGGGCGTGAGCGGGCCGGCCGCCGTGATCCTGTCGAGCAATTGCAGCAGAACGTCGCGCCAGGCGGGATCGCGCACGCCCGAGAGCGCGGGGATCAGCGGCATCGAATGCTGTTGGGCGCTTAGCAAGAGTTCGGCGCTGGGCGGCGTGGCTTCGAAGTTCGTCAGCGTTTGGTGCTGCGCATCGGCGAGCACGGCCATCAGGCGCAGATAGCCGGCAATGGGATTCGCGGCATCGGCGAGCTGGCGCAGACGCGCGGCGCGCGCGGGAAACACGGCGTCGCGCTCAGGCATGCGGATGCGCGGAATCGCTGATGGATCGAGCGACTGAATCTGCTCGGGTTCGAGAATGCGTTGGACCACGGAGTACCTCGGAAGACGGAAGGCGCGCGATGATGATTGCATCGCAGGCCATCAAACTGACAGAGCGCGCACAGCGGAAGTTTCGCCAAACACGGCGCAAACCCTTGCTGTCCTGCTGCGAAGCACTCGATTCGCACGGGCCGAAAAATGGTTGAAGGATAGCAGTTTCGGTCGCTTATCGTCGGCAGGAAAGCGGCTTGAAATCAAGAAGGCCACTGCCTTCGACGAAGACAGTGGCCCCGATCGCCAATCAAGGCGAAGCATGCAAATAACTACTTCCCGATAATCTCCTTGAACCACCTCGGATGATGCTTCCTTGCCCATCCATAAGTGACCGTCCCGCGCGTCATCGCCCCGACCGATCCCTTGATCCAGATCGCCGCATAAATATGCACGATGATGCCGATGATCAGCACGAAAGCCGCCACCGCATGCACGAGAGAAGCAAGCCGGATGATCCCGATCGGAAAATAGAACGAGAAATACCGCCGCCAGATCACGATCCCGCTCGCAAGCAGCAGGAACAGGCACGCGACCATCGTAAAGAACAGCAGCTTCTGCCCGGCGTTATACCGCCCGATCTCCGGCAGCTTCTCTTCGCGATTGGCGAGCACGTCGTTCATCTGCTTCATCCACTGCACGTCGCTCTTGTCGAGATAGTTGTGATGCCAGAACCGCAGCATCAGCACGAAAAACGACAGGAACATCACGACGCCCACGAACGGATGCAGGATGCGCGTCCACTGCCCGCCGCCGAGCACGAAGTACGCCCACGACATCGCCGGATGAAACATCGCGAGCCCGGACAGCGCCAGCAGCACGAACGTGATCGCCGTGATCCAGTGGTTGCTGCGCTCGTTCGGCGTATAGCGGACGATCAGACGATTGCCCTCGACGTCTCTGAGTTCATGCTTCAAGTTATCGTGCTTCATCTGAACGCTCCTCTCTACGCTGGGCCAGCGCCTCTTCAGCTTCGCGTTGCGCTTCCCGTTCCTCTTCCGCCGTCACCTCGTTCGGACCGACACGCGTGTAATGGAAGAAGCCCGCCACCGCCGCAACCGCCATGCCGGCGAGCGCGAGCGGCTTCGCCAGCCCCTTCCACAGCGACACCATCGGGCTGATGTGCGGATTCTCGGGCAAGCCGTGATACAGCGTCGGCTTGTCCGCGTGGTGCAGCACGTACATGACGTGCGTGCCGCCGACGCCCGCCGGATCGTACAGCCCGGCGTTCTGGAACCCGCGTTCCTTCAGGTCCTCGATGCGCTCGGACGCCTGCTGCTTCATGTCCTCCTTGGTGCCGAACATGATCGCGCCGGTCGGACAGGTCTTCACGCAGGCCGGTTCCTGCCCGACCGCGACGCGATCGGAGCAGAGCGTGCACTTGTATGCGCGATGATCCTGCTTCGAGATGCGCGGCACGTTGAACGGGCAGCCCGTCACGCAGTAGCCGCAGCCGATGCAGTTCTCTTCATGAAAATCGACGATGCCGTTCGTGTACTGCACGATCGCACCCGGCGACGGACACGCCTTCAGGCAGCCCGGGTCCTCGCAATGCATGCAGCCGTCCTTGCGGATCAGCCACTCGAGGTCGCCCGCCTGGTTCTCGTATTCGGAGAACCGCATGACGGTCCACGAATGCTCGGTCAGGTCGCGCGGGTTGTCGTACACGCCGATCGAATCGCCCACTTCGTCGCGCAGGTCGTTCCATTCCATGCAGGCCGTCTGGCACGCCTTGCAGCCGATGCACTTCGATACGTCGATCAGCTTCGCGACCGTCCCCGTCACCGGTTCGCGAACCTGCGGCGAAGGCGTCGTGGTGGCGGAGACGCGCTTGATATCCAGTGATTGCAGAGCCATCTCTATCCCCTTATGCCTTCTCGACCTTGACCAGGAACGACTTGAATTCCGGTGTCTGCGAATTCCCGTCGCCCACGGAAGGCGTCAGCGTATTGATGAGATAGCCCGGCTGCGTGAGGCCCTTGAATCCCCAGTGCAACGGAAGTCCGACGGTCTGCACCTTCTTCCCCTCGATCATCAGCGGCTTGATCCGCTTGGTCACGACGGCCACCGCGACGATATGCCCGCGATTGCTCGACACCTTCACGCGATCGCCCGCGACCACGCCCACTTCCTTCGCCAGGTCCTCGCCGATCTCCACGAACTGCTGCGGCTGAATGATCGCGTTGAGCTTCGCGTGCTTGGTCCAGTAGTGGAAATGCTCGGTCAGGCGATACGTGGTCGCCGTATGCGGGAAGTCCTTCGCGACGCCGAACGCCGCGCGATCGTCCGGGAACACGCGCGCCGCCGGGTTGCTGACGGCGAGCTTGTTGTCCGGGAACAGCGGGTTGTACCCGAGCGGATTCTCGAACGGCTCGTAGTGCGAGGGGAATGGCCCTTCGTTCATGCCGTCGCGGGCGAAGAAGCGCGCCACGCCTTCCGGATTCATGATGAACGGATTCATGCCGTTCTCCGGCGGCTCGTCGGCCTTGAAGTCCGGGATGTCGGCGCCCGTCCACGACTTGCCGTTCCACGCGATCAGCTTGCGCGTCGGGTCGAACGGCTTGCCGCTCAGGTCGCACGAGGCGCGGTTGTACAGGATGCGCCGGTTCGCCGGCCACGCCCACGCCCAGCCGAGCGTCTGGCCGATGCCGGTCGGGTCGGAGTTGTCGCGCCGGCCCATCTGGTTGCCCGCCTGCGTCCACGATCCGCAGAAGATCCAGCAGCCGGAAGCCGTCGAGCCGTCGTCGCGCAACTGCGCAAAACTCGACAACTGCTCGCCCTTCTTCGCGAGGACCTTGGTTTTATCGACTGCGTCGGTGACGTCGGCGAGCGCTTTCCCATTGAACTCCATCGCGATTTCTTCGGGCGTCGGGCTTTCCGGGTCCGCGTACGGCCAGGTCATCTTGAGGATCGGATCGGGATACTTGCCGCCCTTCTCCTTATAAGCCTGACGGATGCGCAGCCACAGCCCCGACATGATCTCGAGGTCGCTCTTCGCTTCGCCCGGCGGCAGCGCGCCCTGCCAGTGCCACTGCAGCACGCGGCTCGAACTCACGAGCGAGCCGCGCTCTTCCGCGAAACACGAAGTCGGCAGGCGGAAGACTTCGGTCTGGATCTTGGCGGGATCGACGTCGTTGAATTCGCCGTAGTTCTTCCAGAACTCGGACGTTTCGGTCGCGAGCGGGTCCATGATGACGAGCCACTTCAGCTTCGACAGGCCGAGGCCGATCTTCGCCTTGTTCGGCGCCGCGGCGAGCGGATTGAAGCCCTGCGCGATGTAGCCGTTCATCTTGCCCTGCGCCATCAGCTCGAAGACCTGGAGCATGTCGTAGGACTTGTCGAGCTTCGGCAGGAAGTCGAAGCCGAAGTTGTTCTCGGCAGTGGCGTTGTCGCCCCACCACGACTTCATGAAGCTCACATGGAACGCGCGATAGTTCTTCCAGTAGCTGAGCTGATTCGGCCGCAGCGGTTGCGCGGCGCGCTTGGTGATGAACGTCTCGTAGTCCTGCTCGGGTTCGTTCGGCAGGGTCATGTAGCCAGGCAGCAGGTTCGACATCAGACCGAGGTCGGTCAGGCCCTGGATGTTCGAGTGCCCGCGCAGCGCGTTCATGCCGCCGCCCGCGATGCCGATGTTCCCCAGCAGCAACTGCACCATCGCGCCGGTGCGGATGATCTGCGCGCCGACCGAGTGATGCGTCCAGCCGAGCGCGTACAGCACGGTGCCGGCGCGCCCCGGAACCGCCGTCGATGCGAGCATCTCGCACACCTTCAGGAACTTGTCCTTCGGCGTTCCGCACGTCTTCTCTACCTGCTCGGGCGTATAGCGCGAGTAGTGCTGCTTCAGCAGGTTGTAGACGCAGCGCGGATGCTGCAGCGTCGGATCGACCTTGGCGAAGCCGTCGTCGCCGCGTTCGTAGTCCCACGACGATTTGTCGTAGCGGCGCTTGTCGGCGTCGTAGCCGGAGAAGATGCCGTCATTGAACGCGTAGTCCTCGCGCACGATGAACGCAAAGTCCGTGTAGTTCTTCACGTACTCGTGCTGGATCTTGTCGTGCGTGAGCAAATAGTTGATCACGCCGCCAAGGAACACAATGTCCGAGCCGGTTCGAATCGGCGCGTAGAAATCCGCGACCGATGCTGTGCGTGTAAACCGCGGGTCGACGACGATCAGTCGCGCCTTTCGATGCGCCTTCGCCTCGGTCACCCACTTGAAGCCGCACGGGTGCGCTTCTGCGGCATTGCCGCCCATCACGAGAATCACATCCGCGTTCTTGATGTCGACCCAATGGTTCGTCATCGCTCCACGGCCAAACGTCGGGGCAAGACCTGCCACCGTCGGGCCGTGTCAGACACGCGCTTGATTGTCGAATGCGAGCATGCCAAGACTGCGGACAGTCTTGTGCGTCAAATAACCGACTTCATTGCTACCGGCCGATGCCGCGAGCATGCCGGTGGTCAGCCAGCGGTTGACCTTCTTGCCGTCTGGCGTCGTTTCGACGAAATTGGCGTCGCGGTCTTCCTTCATCAGCTTGGCGATGCGGTCGAGCGCGTGTTCCCACGAGATGCGTTTCCACTCGTTCGATCCCGCCGCGCGATACTCGGGATACTTCAGACGGCTCGGGCTGTGAATGAAGTCGATCAGCGACGCGCCCTTCGGGCACAGCGTGCCGCGATTGACCGGATGATCGGGATCGCCTTCGATATGAATGATGCTCGACTTCGCGTTCTTGGCGTTGTCGCCCAAGCCGTACATCAGGATGCCGCAACCGACGGAGCAGTACGGACAGGTATTGCGTGTTTCAGTTGTGCGCGACAGTTTGTACTGGCGGACTTCAGCGAGCGCGGGCGCCGGCGAGAAGCCCATCAGGGCTAGGCTCGATCCGGCGAGCGTGCTCGCGGAAACCTTCAGGAACTGGCGCCGGGACATTTGCAGCATGGTCGCCTCGGGCGTTATGTGTGGGGGTGGCTGAATTATAGGGAAATCGATTACGGTTCGCCGATGCACTGGCACGGGGATTTGCCCGCATGCGCAGTGCCTGAGCGCGCGGCGGCGGGCATTCTACGGCAGACGCCTTGTGCCGCTGAAGCGCTGCCTCTATTAATAGGAAAGATGCATGTCCCACTGGAACGGATCGTGCTCGAAGCAAGCAGACTTATAAGACGAACATCAGACGAACGTACAACCATAGAGAAAACAGAGGTCCGAAATGAGCACGTTGTCCACGCAAAAAATTCAGGCCGTCGTCAAAAAGGATGCTTCCTGGGTCGTCGGCGCGCTCAAGCAGTTCGGCGAGGACCGCTGCGCCGCGATGGCGGCGAGCATCGCCTTCTATTCAGCGTTCTCGCTGGCGCCGACGCTCGTCATGGTGATTGCCGTCGCCGGCTGGGTGTTCGGCGCCGAGGCCGCCCGCGGACAGCTCTTCCATCAGGTGAATGGCCTGATCGGCGACCAGGCGGCGGCGGGCGTGCAGAGCATCGTCGAGAACGCGCACCGCAGCCGCGGGACCGGCATCGCCGCGATCATCTCGTTCGTGCTGCTGGCGGTCGGCGCGTCGGCGACGTTTTCTTCGCTCAATACCGCGCTCAACCTGGTGTGGCCGCAGACCGGTGAACAGAAATCGAGCGTCTTCGCGATGGTGCGCGTGCGCCTCATCTCGTTCGGGCTCGTGCTGGGCGTGGCGTTCCTGCTAATCGTCTCGCTCGTCCTCGATACCGCGATCCAGGCGGTCGGCCTGTGGCTCTGGGGCGATTCGCCGTTCGTGATCATCGGCGACATCGTGCAACTGGTCGCCGGGCTGGCGATCTTGTCGGTGGCGTTCGGCGCGCTGCTCATGTTTTTGCCGGACGCGAAAGTCGAATGGCGCGATGCGCTCGTCGGCGGCGTCATGTCGGCGGTACTGTTTTCGGCGGGCAAGAAGCTGTTCGCCTTCTATTTGACGCACGCGGGCACGGCGAGCGCGTTTGGCGCGGCCGGGTCGCTTGCGGTCCTGCTCATGTGGCTCTATTTCTCGGCGGCTGTTTTGCTGCTGGGCGCCGAGTTCTCCGCCGCCCGCGCGCGCATGCACGATCCGCGCGGTGCGTGGGGCCAGCAAAACGGCAACGTGCCGCCCGGCAGCCGCGCGAAGATCGGCTCGCTGCTGGCGGCATCGACGCGCGCCAACGGCAATACCGTCACGGGCGACGCCGCCGTCGCGCCTGCCGTACCGGACGACGCGCGCCGCTCGATCGGATCGCGCGCCGAGCGCTCGCAGCAACTGACGCAGCAGGCGCGCAAGAAGGTATCCGCGCTGAGCCGTGCGCTGACGCTGTCGCGCAAGGTCGTGAGTGTCGAAACGACGGCCACGCGCGCCACCGCCGAGGCGCTGATCGGCGCAAGCCGCAAGGCGACGCAGGCGAACGCGATGGTGCGCCGGCATCCTTGGCGTGCGGTGCTGCTTGCGGCATCGGCTGGGATGGCGGTGGCGATGCTGTCAGGGCGAGATGCGCGCCGAACGCCTGATAACGAAGCTAACGTCTGATGAAATCGCGCGGAAGCCCTACCGGCGCTTTCCTCTTTGTTACCAAAAGTAACTGCAATCCGCGTAAGCCGTTGGTAAAAGGGGTTGCGCCGAGGCCCCACTCGAACGCTGTCCGGAACTTTTCCGAGACACTTATGTCGCGCAACGATCCGCCTCAAACCCTTTATTGACGGCCTTCTGACCGAGTGTCTGTTTTTCGAGACAGTCTATTTTTTTCATTTCTGGAAATTATGAGACAGCGTTATTCTCAGCGCCGGCAACAACGATTTTAATCATTCGCGTGGAGAATTCGATGAAACGACTCGCACTGACGTCCCTCTCGCTGGCCTTGCTCGGCGCAGCTGGTGCGGCACAAGCACAATCCAGCGTGACGCTGTACGGCGTGATCGACGCAGGTCTCGGTTATGTCAGCCGCGCCAATACGAATGGCGACCATCTGTACGGCATGATCAACGGCAACCTGTCGGGCGACCGTTGGGGTTTGAAGGGTCAGGAAGACCTGGGCGGCGGCCTGAAGGCGATTTTCCAGTTGGAAAGCGGTTTTGACGTGGGCACGGGC
>NZ_FCOL02000027.1 GCF_001544515.1 Caballeronia terrestris | reverse complement strand
ACATCGTGCCGTGGAAGGGCGCGTACCGGTCGACGCAGCTCGTCGGCGGCGATACGCAGTTCGTGCTCGGCGCGAGCGGGCATATCGCGGGCGTGATCAATCCGGCGTCGAAGAACAAGCGCAGCTACTGGACCGGCGGCACGCTCGGCGACGATCCGCAGGCGTGGCTCGAATCGGCCAAATCGCAGCCTGGAAGCTGGTGGACGCACTGGAACAACTGGCTGCAGGCGCACGCGGGCAAGCAGGTCGCCGCGCCGAAGAAGCCGGGCAACGCGAAGTTCAAGCCGATCGAACCGGCGCCTGGGCGTTATGTGGCGAAACATCCTCCGGAGGTAATGGGCGCGTGAGCATCGACATTTTTAGCGAAGAGAAAATCGACTGCCATAACCACGTGTTCGATCCCGCCCGGTTTCCTTATCGCGAGGACACGGTTTATCGTCCCTCGGGACAGGAGATCGGCACGGCCGCCCAATTCCTGCGCGTGATGGACGCACACGGCGTGCGTCACGCGCTGCTCGTCGGCCCGACGAGCGGCTATCGCACCGACAACCGCTGCATGCTCGACGCGATCGCGCAGGCGGCGGGGCGGTTCAAGGGCATCGCGGTGGTCGAAAACGATGTGAGCCGCGCTGAGCTTGCCGCGTTGAAGGCGGCGGGCGTCGTGGGCGTCGCGTTCAATCCGGCGATGGAAGGTGCTGCCGTCGTGACGGAAGCGGGGCCGCTGCTGGACCTGCTCGCCGCTCTGGACATGTTCGCGCAGATTCAGGTGGTCGGCGAGCAGCTCGTCGAGTTGCTACCGGTGATCGAGCGCACGCGCATGCGGGTTCTGATCGACCACTGCGGACGGCCGGATGTGCAGAACGGCGTGAGACAGCCGGGGTTTCAGGCGCTGCTCAGGCTCGCGGATGGCGGGAGGACGGTCGTCAAGCTCTCTGGCTGGCAGAAGATTTCACAACAGGATCATCCGTATGAGGACGTGCACGTTTACGTGAGGGAACTACTGCGTGTCTTCGGGCCGGACGCCTGCGTGTGGGGTTCGGACTGGCCGTTCCTGCGCGCGCCGTCGCGAATGGATTACGGGCCGTTGCTGCAACTTTTCGGAGAGATGGTCCCAGATGCAGACGTACGGCGGCGCGTCTTTTGGGACACGCCGCGCAGGCTGTTCGGGTTTGCGAATTAGCTTTAACGGCCCGCGGCGGCCACCGCGGCGCCGCGTTGCTTGTGCGCCCAGGCAATCGTCATACCGATACCGAGCGTCGCGAGGCAAACCATCGGCACGACCATCGGCGCGCCTGCATTGCCCGCGACTTTGCCCACATAAGGCATAAGGTTCTGGCTGAAAAAGCCGCCGAGATTGCCGATCGAGTTGATCGCCGCGACGCTCGCCGCAGCTCTGGCGCCTGAGAAAAAGCGCGGCGGCAACGACCAGAAGCACGGATAGAGCAGCGGAATGCATGCGCCGCCGAGCACGAGTGCGGCGAAGCGCAGCGGCAGTGTCGGCAGCGCCAGGCTCAACGCGAAACCCACCACGCCGACGCCAGCCACAATCGCCATCGCCTTGAGCACCACACTCTCGCGCTTCAGTTTCGCCGGCAGCCACAGCAGCAGCAGCGCGCCGAGCGCCCACGGAATCATGTTCAGCAGGCCATTCATCGACGGCGACACGCCGCCGCTTTTCAGAAGCGTCGGCATCCAGTAGGTCACGCCGTAGAGCGACGTCGACATCAGCATGTAAGCGCCCGCGAACATCAAAACACGCGGGTCGATCAGCGCGCGCCACGGATGCTCCGATTTCGCCTCAGGCGACGCCTCGCGCTTCAGCGCGAGCTTCATCAAGCGCTTTTCGTCATCGGAGAGGAAAGGCGCCTCGTCGACGGAATTCGGCAGGAAGCGCAACGCGACGCCCGCGACCAGCACTGCCGGCGCGCCCGTCGCGACGAACACCCACTGCCAGCCCGCGAGGCCGAGACTGCCGTCGAGCGACAGCAGGAGCCCGCCCGCGAGCGCTCCGAGCATGTTCGCGAGCGCGCTGCCGAGCGTGAAGAACCCGAGCATCCGCGTGCGATGGCTCTGCGGAAACCACAGCGTCAGATAGAAGATGACCCCCGGATAAAAGCCCGCTTCTGCCACGCCTAACGCAAAGCGAAAGACGTAGAAGAGCGCCATCGAATGGGTGAATGCCATCAGGATGGTGATCGCGCCCCACGTCACCATGATCCGGGCGAGCCACAGCCGCGCGCCAAAGCGATGCAGCGCGAGCGTGCTCGGCACCTCGAACAGCAGATAGCCGATGAAGAACAGCGACGCGCCCAGCCCGTACGACGCCTCCGTCATGCCGAGGTCGTGGACCATCTGCAGCTTGGCGAAACCGACGTTCTGCCGGTCGATGAAGGCGATCAGGAACATCACGATCAATAGCGGCATCAGCCGCCAGGCGATTTTCGTGACAACTTGCTGTTCGGTGGGAGCGGTGGTGTGCGACATGCGAATCTCCGGTAAATTCATCTATATGTTTGGTTGAATCGGTCTTTGTGAACATCCGTGAAAACCCGTTGGCAAGGTTCATACGGGTTTGTACGGTCGTGACGAACGTGCTGATCACATGCAAACATATAGATGAATTAACCAGACACAGACATGCAAGCCGACAACCGACTCCCCCGCTATCAACGCCTGCGCGATGAACTCGTCGCGCAGATCGCCGCGCGCCACTGGCTGCCGGGCGAGGCCATTCCGACCGAGCAGGCGCTCGCGAAGAGCCACGACGTCGCGATCGGGACGGTGAGGAAGGCGGTCGATCTGCTGGTCGCGGAAGGAATGCTCGAACGCTTTCAGGGGCGCGGCACGTTCGTGCGCCGCGCCAGTTTCGATAGCTCGCTCTTTCGCTTCTTCCGCTTCCAGAGCAAGCAGGGCGAGCGGCGCATTCCCGAGAGCCGGATTTTGCGGCGGGAGGTGGTCGAAGCGCCGTCGGCGGTGGCGGCCGCGTTGCAGATCGCGCCGAATGCGCGGGTGATCCGCGTGTCGCGGCTGCGGCTGATCGACGACGTCCCGCTGCTCGCCGAGGAAATCTGGCTGCCGTTCGAACGCTTCGAGGCGTTCGCCAAGCTGCCGATCGACGATATCGGCGACCTGCTGTATCCGGTCTACGAGGCGAAATGCAATCAGGTGGTGGCCTCCGCCACAGAGACGCTGACGGTTGAAGCCATCGGGCCGCTGCATGCGCGGCTCTTGCGCATCGAGCCGGGCACGCCGGCGGTCGTCATCGAGCGGCTGGCTTACGGCTACGACCGTCGGCCGCTCGAATGGCGGCGCTCGCGCGGGCCGGCGAGCGAATTCATTTACCAGGCCGAGATTCGCTGATCGTCAGAAGCCAGCTACACGCAGGAGACAACCGATGTTCGGATGGTTCAAGGAAATTTCCGGCAACGAGCGGCGCACGTTCTGGGCGTGCTTCGGCGGCTGGGCGCTCGATTCCCTCGACGTGCAGATGTTCAGCCTCGTGATCCCGGCGATCATCGCGGAGTGGTCGATCAGCCGGACGCAGGCGGGACTCGTCGGCGGGGTGACGCTGGTGGCGTCCGCGCTCGGCGGCTGGATCGCGGGGATGCTGGCGGACCGGATCGGCCGCGTGAAGACGCTGCAATGGACGGTCGCGTTCTTCTCGGTCTTCACGTTTCTTTGCGCGTTCGCGCAGACGTATCCGCAGTTTCTCGTGCTCAAGAGCCTGCAGGGCTTCGGTTTCGGCGGCGAATGGGCGGCGGGCGCCGTGCTGATGGCCGAAACGATCCGCCCGCAACATCGCGGCAAGGCGATGGGCACGGTGCAGAGCGCGTGGGCGGTCGGCTGGGCGGCGGCCGTGCTGCTCTTCGCGCTGATGTTCTCGCTCCTCCCCGCCGATACCGCCTGGCGCGTGATGTTCGGCATCGGCCTGTTGCCCGCGCTCTTGATTCTTTACGTGCGGCGCGGCGTTCAGGAGCCGCCCGCGCCGGCCGCGCGCCCATCAGATTCAATGGAAAGCGTGCCGCTCGTCGGGATTTTCGCGCCGAAAGTGCTGCGCATGACGCTGATCGGCGCGCTCCTTGGCGTCGGCGCGCACGGCGGCTATTACGCGCTGATGACGTGGCTGCCCACGTATCTCAAAACGGAGCGCCATCTGTCCGTGCTCGGGACGGGCGGTTATCTGGCGGTGATCATCGTCGCGTTCTTTTTGGGATGCATCGCGAGCGCGCAGTTGCTCGACCGCATCGGACGGCGCAGCACGATTCTGCTGTTCTCGATCTGCTGCGTCGCCACGGTGATCGTCTATCTGTTCCTGCCGCTCGGCAATCTTGCGATGCTCGCGCTCGGCTTCCCGCTCGGATTCTTCGCGGCGGGCATTCCGGCGAGCATGGGCGCACTCTTCTCCGAGATGTATCCGCGTGGCACGCGAGGCACGGGCGTGGGCTTTTGCTACAACTTCGGGCGCGTGGTGTCGGCGGGGTTTCCGGTGCTGGTCGGGCATATGTCGGCGAACATGACGCTCGGCACGGCGATCGGCATCGATGCGGCCGTCGCTTATTCGATCGTCGTCGTGGCTGTTTTGATGCTGCCGGAGACGCGCGGACGCACGCTCGCCGATCACCTGCCCGAACGCGAGGCGGCCGTGCCGATGCCGCGCGCGCATCGGCATTGATATGTCGATGCCAGTCAAGGCGATCGATGCCCACGCGCACGTCTTCGAGCGCGGGCTGCCGCTTGCCGCGAGCCGTCGGTACGCGCCCGGTTACGACGCGCCGCTTTCCGACTATCTTGCCCAACTCGATGCTCACGGTTTCTCGCACGGCGTGCTCGTCCAGCCGAGCTTTCTGGGCACGGATTGCGGCTATCTGCTGGACGCGCTGGCGCGTGCGCCCGAGCGGTTGCGCGGCGTTGCGGTGATCGACCCGGCGTGCGATCCGGCTTATATCGATGCGATGGGTCGAGCGGGCGTCGTGGGGATTCGCCTGAACCTGATCGATGCGCCCGCGCCGCGTCTCGGCGATCCGGCTTGGCGCGCCACGTTGAGCCATGTCGCGCGGCTCGGCTGGCACGTCGAGGTGCATGTGGAGGCAGGGCGGCTGCGGGGTATTTTGGAACCGCTGCTTGAATACGACGTAAAGATCGTCGTCGATCACTTCGGACGGCCCGATCATGCGCTAGGCGTGCTCGACGCGGGTTTTCGCCATCTGCTGACGCTCGGGCGCACGCGGCGCGTCTGGGTGAAGATTTCGGGGGCTTATCGGAATGGCGCGGGGTTGGCTTTTTCAGCCACCGATGCGCTGAAAGGCGAGTTCGGCGTCGATCGGCTGTTATGGGGCAGCGACTGGCCTCATACGCAGTTCGAAAGCGTCGAGAACTTCGGCCGCGCGCTGGACGTGCTGCGCGCGGCTGTTCCCGATGAATGCGAGCGTCAGGCGGTGCTGGCGGAAACGCCTGCGCGGTTGTTTGGGTTTACGCCGCCTTGACCTGCACATCCTGCTCAGCCCATATCTGGCTATCCGGAAACCAGAACGCATCGGGCCTCGGCGGCGCGACGAGCTTGACCGGCAATTGCGGATTAAAAATCTTCGACCAAGCCGACAGATAAGAAGCCGTTTTAACCAAATACCCGCAGTTCGAAAGCAATAAGCTAGAAACCAGCGCCTCCCGCCCGATCTCCATTCCCGGATAACCACTGAAATGAATCGGCAGGTCGCCATTCGCGAGCATTTTCGCGGGTGCGACTTTGATCGGCCGCTTGAAGGGCCACGCGCAAAAGAAATCGATAAACCGCTGCTCGTCGCTTGAAACGAAGATATTCGTCAAGCTGGGATTTTCAGCCAATGTCGTTTCCACCGTCTTGCAGAAATCCGCCCACGGCACCGTCAATGCCTCGATGACTTTATCCGTGCCGCGGAAGTGAACGCCGAGCGTCGATCTACCGATATCGAGCCGCTTGCAAATCGCGCTCACTTCATCGACGACAGGCGCCGCCGGCCGGTAATGCGAAAGAAAAAGCTCGCTCGCGCTGCGAAGCCGCAACCGCGATTCATAGCGCTGCCGAAAGCCCAATTGCACGAGATCGCGAACCGTCGAGGTCCGGACTCTCTGCATCGATATCGATACAGCCGCCGGCCGGATGCTCTCAAAGAAAGTCGAGAACCAGTCGATTTCTCCGGCCGCATCGCCGTAAAGCCCGCCGCGCGCGGAAATGCGCGGCGTCAGCCCTTTCTCTTCGCAATGCATCAGGATGAAAAGCACCATCTGCATGACGGAGAAGAAGCCGGAATTTTCCTGTATCTCGATCGCGAACACGCTTTTGTTCAGCCGCTGGCGCGCATGCAGCTTCAGGCGCACGGGCGTGGCGACGGAGTGCTTGAACCCCTCGCTGCGTCGAAATTGCCTGACTCGATCGACCACCTTTCGCAGCATCGCGATTCTCCCAAAACTCAAGGCTTGTTGGAATTCGAGTTCGGCGTCCGATACGTGAAACTGAGCGATCAGAATAGCATCGGGGCAATTCCCGGGAAGTCATTCAGCGGAACTGTTTAGTGGGGTAGCAAACCAAGCCCGGTAACATTTTCCCGGCAATTAATCGCGCAAACGTTTTCGATGTTTCAAACCAGGATCATTAATCGACGCGAAATTGGAGTTAACCCGATATATTAAAAACACGTGTATCGTGCTCAATCCCGACAATAACCTTTCACCATGGCCGATTTATCGATTTACGCCGGGCTCTTCGCCGTCGCGCTGATTGCCGCGACAATCTTCCCGCTGCAATCCGAAGCGCTGCTAGTCGGTTTGCTGCTCGCGGGCAGCCATCCGGCGTGGCTGCTCGTCGCGGTCGCGAGCGTCGGGAATGTAATCGGTTCGACGATCAACTGGTGGCTCGGGCGTTCGATCGAGCGGTTTCGCGAGCGCCGCTGGTTCCCGATCAAGCCCGCCGCGCTGGATCGTGCCGCACGCTGGTATCACCGCTACGGGCGCTGGACGCTGCTGCTCTCGTGGACGCCCGTCATCGGCGATCCGCTCACGATGATCGCCGGCGTGATGCGCGAGCCGCTCGCGTCGTTTCTGATCATCGTCGCGATCGCGAAGACGGGGCGCTACGTCGCCATCGCGGCGCTCGTGCTGCGCTGAACGCGATCAATCGGCCGGGTCGGAGCGCCGCGCCGCATCGACGAGCGCGCGGATCGCCCAGCGCTTCACCTTGCGCGCGCGGGCATCGTCGAGTTGCAGGACGTCCTTGAACACGACCATCGCCTCTGTCCCGATGACGAGCGCGAGCGCCTGGGAAAGCGTCGCCAGCGCGTTGGGGTCGAACTGGTCGCGAGCAGGTTCGAGCGCGGCTTCGATCAGCGGCGTGCGGCGGTTCTGCCGTGGCGGGATGCCATCGGCGCTCCCGCCCCGCGCCGCGCGCTCCAGAGAATGCGCAAGCATCATCCGAAGCGGCGCCTCGTTGGCAAGGATCATGTCGTGCAGCGCGGTATCGACGCGTTCCAGCCGCGCCACCGGATCGTTCGACGCCCGCGCGCGAAACAGCTCGGCCGCGTCAGGCACGGCGACATCGATCGACGCCTCCGCGAGCAGCGCGTCCATGCTCGGAAAATGCCGGTACGCGGTCGCGCGCGAGACGAGCGCCTCCTCGGCGATCTCCTCCAGGCTCGGCTTCTGCCCCGCCTTCATCAAGCGCGACGCGGCCTCCAGCAAATCCTTGCGCGTGCGCCGCTTCTGGTTCCGGCGCCGGGTGAGGTCAGCGTCCGCCATGCGATTCCGGCGGCAACTGGCGCATGATGGCGGCGAGGTCGACCCACACGTTTTCGCGGCGGATATCGCCCGTTTCGGCGAATTCCACGACGTGCAGCAGGCGGAATTCGAGCGGCCGTCCGTGGCCTTCCAGCCCGAACGGCCGGCCCGGCGCCTTGCCGCGCCAGAGCGATTCGTCGATGACGAAGGCATCGCCGTAAAGCCGCCGCAGGCACTCGACACGGCTCTCCGACAAATCCGCGAACAACGCCTCGTAGAACGGGCGCGCCGCCGCGCGGCCGTGCGTCGGCCCCGCCGGCCAGCCGACGATGTCGTGCTCGACGTCCGGCGAGAGCGTTTCGAGTACGCCGTCGACGTCGTCGAGATTCTCGAAGCGGAAGTGCTCGTCGATCTTCCTGTCCATTTCGCTGCGGGTCAGCGCCATGATCGCTCCTCAAGTCTGAAAAATTGCCGCTCGGTCCGACCGCTCGGCAAAATCCAGTTTAGTGAGACATTCGTCTCATTACAAGATTTTGATGTCTTTCTTTCGGGCATATAACCTCTAGCTCACCACCCCCAAACCAACGCCATGGCCGACTCCCTCAACACGCTCGCCCAGATCGTCCGCGAGGCGTCGTTCGCGCTCGGGCGGGAACTGGCGGCGTGGAAGCCATCCACCGAACGCGCGAGCTTCGCGACTCAGGCGATGCTCTCCGTCGCGCTCGCGGTGGCGTTCGCCTACGCGCTGCATCTGTCGAATACGTGGTGGGCGGCGATCAGCGGCTTCGCGGTGATGCAGTCGAGCTTCGCGGCGTCCGCGCGGCGCGGCTTGCTGCGCATCCTCGGCACGGTGGTCGGCGCGGCGCTGGGGGCGGTCGCCGGGCCGGCGATCGGCAATTTGCCGTGGGTCTTCGTCCCGGCGATGGGCGTGATCGGCGGCGTCGCGGTGTATCAGGCGCTTGCGTCGGAGGCCGGTTACGCGTGGGTGCTCGGCGCGGCGACCGCGCTGATGGTGACGTTCGAGGCGCATACGCTCGGCTCGGCATCGGCGACGGCATCGTTCGCGATGCTGCGCGTGGCGGAGGTCGTCGTCGGGACACTCGCGTGCGTGATTGTTTCGGGGGCGTTTTACGTCGCGGGGCGGTATCGGCGGGGTAGCGTACCCGTGGGCAACGCGGCGAGCGCATTGCTCACGCCGGATGCGAACATCGCCGCGCGCAAGCTCCTCGCGTGGCAAGGTGCGGCGTCGATTGTGATACTCGCCGCGCTGACCTACATCCTGAAATTGCCTGGCTTCGCGCAGGCGATGGTCACGGCAATCGCGGTGCTGATCCTGCCGGCGGCGTCATTAGCGACGAACACGCGGCGGCCGGTCGCCGAGCGAATGGTGCAGCGCTTCGCAGGCTGTCTGCTGGCGGGCGTGATCAGCATCGCGCTGTTGCCGCTCCTTGGCGATCACGCGTGGCTCTGCATGCTCGCGCTGTCGCTCGGCGTGTGGTTCGGCTGCCATGTGCAGACCGGCAAGGAAGGCGCGAGCTACGTCGGACGGCAGTTCACGATCGCGTTCATCATGGTCTTCGTGCAGGATCATCACTGGTCCGCCGATCCCGTTCCGGCGTTGATGCGCCTCTCCGGCATCCTGACGGGCATCGTCGTTCTGGCCGTCGTGATCCTCGCGATGAGCCGCCTGCCGCTCGCACGGCAAAGCGGCGGCGCGCTCTGAAGCACGCCGCCGCCGTTCAACGCATTACAGGATCGTCAAGCCTCTTCGGCCCACGCCATGTTCTCGCGCGCCATCAACGCCGACGATGCCGCCGGCCCGAACGTCCCCGACGTATAGCTGCGCGGACGGTCGTTGAGTTCCTTCCAGCCGTTGAGGATCGGTTCGACCCACGCCCATGCCGCTTCCAGTTCGTCGCGCCGCATGAAATGAGTGAGGCGTCCGCGAATCACGTCGATGAGCAGCCGCTCGTAAGCTTCCGCGCGACGCTCGGTAAACGCCTGCTGCAAGTCGAGGTTCAGGTTCACCGGCAGCATGTGCATGCCGCTGCCCGGTTCCTTCGCGAGCATCTGAAGCTGGATCGATTCCTCCGGCTGCAACTGGATGATCAGCCGGTTGCCGTAGTTGCGCGGGCCGCTCGGGATGATCGAGAACGGCAGGTCGGCGAAATCGATCACGATCTCCGACTGGCGCTTCTGCAGCCGCTTGCCGGTGCGCAGGAAGAACGGCACGTTCGCCCAGCGCCAGTTGTTGATATGCGCGCGCAGGGCGACGAAGGTTTCCGCGCGGCTCTCGGCGGGAACGTTCGCTTCCTCGAGATAGCCCTTCACCGGCTCGCCGCCGATCGCGCCCGCCGCGTACTGGCCGCGCACGGTATCGCGCGCGATGTCCGCGACCGACATCGGCCGCAGCGAGCGCAGCACCTTGAGCTTTTCGTCGCGCACGGCGTCGGGATCGAGCGACACCGGCGGCTCCATCGCGACGATGCAGAGCAGTTGCAGCAAGTGGTTCTGCACCATGTCGCGCAACGCGCCCGTCTGGTCGTAGAAGCCTGCGCGGCTGCCGACGCCAACCGTTTCCGCCACCGTGATCTGCACGCTCTTGATGTACGGCGCCTGCCACAGCGGCCCGAAGATCGCGTTGCCGAAGCGCAGCACCATCAGGTTCTGCACCGTTTCCTTGCCGAGGTAATGGTCGATGCGATAGATCTGCTGTTCCTTGAAATGCGCCCCGACCGACGCGTTGATCGCCTGCGCCGAGGCGAGATCGTGGCCGAGCGGCTTTTCGAGGACGACGCGCGAATGCTCGTCGACGAGACCCGCGTTCGTCAGGTTGTCGCAGATCGTCGTGAAGAGATCGGGCGCGGTCGCGAGATAGAACACGCGCAGCGCGTTCGGACGCGAGGTTTCGGCCAGGCGCCGGAAGTCGTCAGCGGAATCGATGTTTATGCGCACGTAGTCGAAGAGCGCGAGGAATTTGTCCCACGCCTGGGGATCGAGCGCCTTCTTGTCGACGAACGGCTTCGATTGCTGTTCCATGAAGGCGAGGAAGTCGTCGCGCGACCAGTCCTTGCGGCCGATCGCGATGATGCGCGTCTCGGCTGGCAGGTTGCAGTGCAGATGCGCCATGTAGAGCGCGGGCAGCAGCTTGCGCGCGGAGAGGTCGCCGCCGCCGCCGAAGATGATCATGTCGACGGGCTTTTCGTTGGCGGATGAGGTCTGGGTCGTCATGGTGCGTAGAGGGTTGCCGGTTGATGGAGCATCCGCTGGAGGCAAATGCGTGAAGCAGAAGGCAAGACTTTCCGAAGACGCCTATGGTGCATGTTTTGTAGGTTTTTTGCACGTAACGCGTCGAACGGGCGCCGGGCAACTTCGATACTTTCAAAAACCGCCCGAAATAGCGCGACCGTTCAATTCAGCGACGGGTCCGCGCGCAGCGTATCGATGGCGAGATCGAGGAACGCGCGCACCTTCTGCGCGGCGTGCCGTCCCTCGCGATGCACGACCTGCACCGGCAGCGCGGGCGGCTCGAATTCAGGCAGCACGATCTGCAGCGTGCCGTCGCGCAGATGGTGCGCCACCTGATACGACAGCAGCCGCGTGATGCCGAAGCCCGCGGCTGCGGCGGCGATCGCGGAGTCGTTGGTGGTGGTCGTGAGGCGCGGCTGCAGGCGCACGGTGACTTGCTTGGTGCCTTCGTTGAGCCGCCATTCGGGCGTGGTCGAGATGCCGCTGACGAGGATCGTCGTGTGTCCGTCGAGGTCTTGCGGGCGACGCGGCACGCCGTGACGCTCCAGATACTCCGGCGATGCGCACAGCACGCGCCGCACGCTGCCTACACCGATCGCCTGCAGTGACGAACTCGCCAGCTCGCCGATGCGTACGGCCACGTCGATACCTTCATCGACCATGTTCACCACCCGGTCGATGAACCACGCGGTCACGTTGGCTTCCGGGTAGCGCGCGAGGTAATCGATCACGACGGGCATCACGTAGTACTTGCCGAACAGCACGGGCGCCGTGACGGTCAACTGGCCGCGCGGCGACGAGTGCGTGCCGGTGGCGGAGAGTTCGGCGTCATCGACTTCGCCGAGGATGCGGCGGCAGTCCTCGAAGTAGGCCGAGCCGGCGTCGGTGAGACGCACGACGCGCGTCGTGCGCGTGAGAAGCCGCACGCCGAGCCGCTCTTCGAGATCGGTGACGACGCGGCTCACCACCGACGGCGACACGTCGAGCTTGCGCGCCGCGGACGCGAACCCGCCGGTTTCGACGACCGTCACGAACGTTGCCATCGCCTGGAATCGATCCATCTCATGCTCGAGGTAGCCGCGGTGACGTGCATTCTCGGGCATAAGCGGTCGATGGACAATAAGGCGGCTCAGAGTTCGAGCACGAGCCGCCCGGCTTCGGATTGGGCGGGCATCGCGCAGCAGATGAGCGCTTCGCCTTCGGGCGCCTGGAACGACGGCGCGACCGGGTACGCCACCGCACCCTCGACGATGCGCGTGCTGCACGTCCCGCAACTGCCGCCGCGGCAACCGAAGTCGGGCGTGAGGCCGCGCGCTTCGGCGAGCTCCAGCAGCGTGCCGGACGCGGGGGTCCAGCGTGCTTCCTTCGCCGACTTCACGAACGCGACGGGGACGGGTTTCGTGGCGGGCTCGGCTGCTCCGGCCTTCTCGTTCGTACGCCGTAAGCCAGCGGGACCGAACGCCTCCGCGTGAATGCGCGCATCGGCGATGTTCAGGCCGCGCAGGCCGTCGTAGATCGACTGCATGAACGCGACCGGGCCGCAGAGGTAGAAATCGTAGTCGTTGAAGGGGAGCGTCTTCATCAGCAGCGCGACATCGATACGGCCCGCCACGTCATAGTCGAGGCCTTCGCGCGCGCCTGCCGTATCGGTCAGCGAGCGGATCACCTGCACGGCGCCGTTCGCGGCTTGCGCGAGGGCGTCGATTTCGGCGGCGAAAGCGAGATCCGCGAGCGAGCGCGACGAGTGGAAGAACCACACCGGTCGCGTGCGCCGGGTGCGCCGCCCTTCGTAGACGATATGCCGCAGCATCGCGAGCATCGGTGTCACGCCGACGCCCGCCGCGAGCAGCACGGCGGGGCGCCGCTCACGGGCGTCGATCGTGAAGTCGCCCGCCGGCGCGCGCGCCTCGATGATGCTGCCGACGCGCAACGTGTCGTGCAGATGCGCGGACACAACGCCTTGCCGCTTCACGCTGATGCGGTAGAACCCATCGGACGGCGCCGCCGACAGCGTGTACGTGCGGATCACGGGCTTGCCGTCCGGCGCCGTTTGGACGCGAATCGGCAGATGCTGTCCCGCCGCGTGTCTGGCGATGCCCGCGCCATCGGCCGGTTCAAGATAAAACGAGCGGATGACGGCGCTTTCATCGACCACTTTCGACACGCGAAACGGCCGCCACGCTTTAGCGAATGTCGCGGCCTTGAGACGATCGGCGGTTTCGTCCCAGGTGCCGGTCATGCGCGCATTCGGTGACTGGCCTCGCGCGTCCTTGTGCCAGCGCAGGGGCAGCGCTTGCTCACGATACACGATGCGGCGCGGCGTGAAGCGCCAGAGGCGCTCGGCGCCTTGGAACGCGGCGATTTCCGGCGAATCGAGGAGGACTTCGGCGTCGCCGGAAAGCTGCAGCAAGTCGCCAGTTTCGAAGTCGGCGAAGACGAGGCCCGCCTTCGGATTGACGAGGAAATTGCCGAGCGTGTTGAAGAAGAGGTTGCCCGCGAAATCGGGGATCGTGAGCACGCCGTCGTCGCCGATGCGCACGAAGCCCGGCCGGCCGCCGCGATGCGAGACATCGACTTGCCGCACGCCTTCACCGCGATCCACGTAGGACGCGACGAAGAACGCGTCGGCGTTGGCGATCATTTGCGTGGCGCGCGCCGACAGGCCGTCTTCCCACACCGGCGCGACCGGCGAATGCACGGCCGGATCGCGCACGCGCTCGAAGTCGCGCAACTGGATGTACTGCGGGCAGTTGCCGAAGCTCTGCGCGACTTCCACGCCGAAGCCCGCCGCGCCTTCGCGCCGGATCACGCCGTTCAGGCGATTGCGCCGCCGCGTGCGCAAGTCGATGCCCAGCAACCCTATAGCCGCGCCGTCGTTGAAACCGGCGTCGGCGGGATCGGACGGATCGCGCATCGCGTTGACGTGCAGCATCGCGGGCGTTGGCGCTTGCATAAACCCCGGCTTGCCGGCGATGAGCGTCGCCCACGCGTCGCCGGCGGTATCGACCGCGCCCGCGACGATGAACGGCAGCAGCGGATAGAACTGGCGATGTTCATCGAGCAGGAAGTCGCGCACGAAGCGGCGGCCCGGCCCGTCCATCCGCTCGACGACCCCGACGCTGCGTTGCATCGTGAGTTCTCCGTCGTGCCACGGTGAACGGCGTTCGACTTGGGATGGACTGGACATGACGTGCCTCCGCACGGTTTCGATTTCAGGCTCAGGCGGCAGCGCTCAGCCCGGCGGGCGTCTGCTGGAATTCGACGAAGCCCGGCAGCGCTTCGATGCGTTTCAGCCACGCGTTCACGTTGCGGTACGCGGACAAATCGACGTTGCCTTCCGGCGCCCGCGCGATGTAGCTGTAGAGCGCGACGTCCGCGATGGTCGGATGGTCGAGCGCGATCCAGTCGCGGCCCGCGAGTTCGTCATCGATCACTTTCAGCACGACGTGCGCGCGGCCGATCACTTCCTGCGCGTCGAACGGCCGGTTGAACACGGTGACGAGGCGCGCGGCGGCCGGGCCGAACGCGATCTGACCCGCCGCGACCGACAGCCACCGCTGTACGGCGGCGGCCTCGGCGGGGGACTCCGGCAGCCACTCAGTCTTGCCGAGCTTTTTCGCGGCGTAGACGAGGATCGCGTTCGAATCGGCGATGACGGTGTCGCCGTCGACCAGCACGGGAATCTGGCCGAAGCGGTTCAGGCGCAGGAATTCGGGGGTTTGGTGGGCGCCGGCGCCGAGATCGACGTCGATGACTTCATGCGGCGCGTCGATCAGCGACAGGAACAGGCGGGCGCGGTGCGCGTGGCCGGACAGCGGGTGGTGATAGAGCTTCATGCACGACTCTCCTTCGATCGGGGTTCATGGGGCAATCCATGAATCGAAGTGTAGAGTCGTGCGCTCAGGAGTTGAATAGCAGGGAAATTCAAATGACTGTTCTGGTAACGCGAACAGTGGGGGACCTACTGTTTATGCTTCTTTTTGAGCTTCGCCTTCCGCTCCCCGCGCGCATCGATGATCTTCACGCGATGCTTGTCCTTCATCTTCTTCCACTCCTTGCACTCGTCCTTCGTGCGCAGGCAGCCGATACAAAACCCGGTCTTGTCGTCGAATTTACAGATGCTGATACAGGGCGATTCCACGGCCATGACATGTCCAGTGTGCGTGTGCAGCAAGGTGCTACAAACGCTTCAATCTCGCATGCGGCGTGCCCGCCCGGCCAACTGTTTCTCCCAATGGCATCGATAGGTCAGCCGTTTTACGAATGCTAAGATGCCCGCATCCACGCGCGATGCGGCCCGATCGATGCGCTAACGTGCTCCAGAACATGCGGCGACCCCTAGTCTTCTCCACGTTGAGTCAGCTTGAATTCGAACGCGCGGTGCTCGGGCGCGTCGTCGCCGGCATGCCGCTCGCGGAGGTGCTCGAACACGTGATTCATCGCGTCGAGGCGCTGTCGGGCGAGTGCCTGTATGCGTCGATCCTGCTCGTCGATGCGAGCGGCAAGCGCCTCATCCTCGGCGCCGCGCCGAGCCTCCCCGCGAGCTACAACGAAGCGATCGACGGCGTCGAATTCGGACCGCTGACGGGTTCCTGCGGCGCGGCGGCGTACAACGCCGTGCCGGTGATCGTCGACGATATCGAGACCGATCCGCTCTGGGAGCCGTTTCGCGATCTCGCGCTCGGCCACGGCCTGCGCGCCTGCTGGTCGATGCCGATCCGCGCCGCCGATGGCAGCGTCCTCGGCACCTTCGCCAACTACTATCCAATCCCCAAAAGCCCCTCGAACGACGATCTCGAAGAGATCGCCTTCGTCGCGAGCGTGACGGCGCTCGCGATCGAGCGCCACAAGACCGATCGCGCGCTACGCGAAAGCGAAGAGCGCCTGCGCATCGCGCAGCAGGCGGGGCGCGTCGGCACGTTCGAGCTGTTTCCGGAGCGCAGGCGAGTCGCGGTATCGGAGGAATTCTGCCGTCAATGGGGCCTGCCGGTGCTCGCGGAATTCGACATCTCCGAACTGATCGCGCTGATTCATCCGCAAGACCGCGCCCGCGTGCTGACCGGCGCGAGCGATATTCCCGGCGGCGCGCTCGAATATCTCGAATACCGCATCCGCCGCCCCGACAACGGCGAGGAACGCTGGATGGGCCGGCGCGGCGAGGCGGTGGAAGGGGCGTCGGCGATACGGTATCTCGGCGTGTCCTACGACATCACCGACCACAAGCGCGTCGAGGAACGCCTGCGCGTGAGCGAAGCGCAACTGCTGCGGCTGAACGATTCGCTCGCGGGCGAAGTCGAGGCGCGCACGCGCGAGCGCGACCGCATCTGGCGCAATTCGCGCGATCTCTTCATCGTCGCGAGCGACGACGGCGTGCTGCGCGCCGTCAATCCGGCCTGGACCTCGATTCTCGGCTTCCAGGAAGACGAGTTGATCGGCAAGTCGTTCGAGGAGATCGTGCATCCCGAGGACGCCGGCGTGACGCGCGCGGCGCTCGATGCCGCGAACAGCGCCGGTTTCGCGCGCTTCGAGAACCGCAACCGGCATACGGACGGCTCGCACCGCTGGGTGTCATGGGTCGTGACGCGCGAAGGCGACGCGCTCTACGGCAACGGCCGCGACATTACGCGCGAAAAGGAGACGCAGCGCACGCTCAGGCAGACCGAGGAAGCGCTCAGGCAGGCGCAAAAGATGGAAGCGCTCGGGCAATTGACGGGCGGCATAGCGCACGATTTCAACAATCTGCTGCAAGGCATCACCGGGCCGCTGGAACTGATCAGGCGCTTCGTGCAGCTCGGCCGGATCGACGAAATCGAGCGCTTCATCACGATGGCGACCGGTGCGGCGAATCGCGCGGCGGCGCTCACCCATCGGCTGCTGGCGTTTTCGCGGCGCCAGCCGCTCGACCCGAAGCCGGTCAACGCGGACGATCTGCTCAATTCCATCGACGATCTCCTGCGACGCACGATGGGCGAGGCGATCGAAGTGACGGTGAGCCGCAACGACCATCTTTGGCTCACCCGTTGCGACGCCAACCAGCTCGAAAACGCGCTGCTCAACTTCGCGATCAACGCGCGCGACGCGATGCCGGACGGCGGCCGTCTCACGCTAGAAACCGACAACGCCGAACTCGGCGCCGACTTCGCCGCGCGCCATCCGGACGTATTGCCGGGTTCCTACGTGGTGGTATCGGTATCGGACACGGGCGGTGGCATGTCCGACGACGTTCGCGACCGCGCCTTCGACCCGTTCTACACGACGAAACCGCTCGGGCAGGGCACGGGGCTCGGGTTGTCGATGGCTTACGGGTTCGCGAAGCAGTCGGGTGGCGTCGCGACGATCGAAAGCGAGCTCGGCCTCGGCACGACGGTGCGGCTCTACTTGCCGCGTTACATGGGCGGCGCCGAGCGTGAGGAAGTCGCGGGCGAGCTGACGGAAGCGCATCGCGCGGAAGAGCGGCACGCGATTCTCGTCGTCGAGGACGATGCCGCCGTGCGTGAGCTCGTCTGCGAGATCCTGCGCGACCTGGATTACGAAGTGATGGAAGCCGTCGATGGCCCCGGCGGCCTCGCGGTGCTGAATTCGCCGGCACGCATCGACCTGCTCGTGACCGACGTCGGCCTGCCGGGACTGAACGGCCGCCAGCTCGCCGATGCCGCGCGCGCCACGCGGCCCACCCTTAAGGTGCTGTTCATGACGGGCTACGCCGAAGCGGCAACGCGCGCGAACGGCTTTCTCGACACCGGCATGGAAATGATTACGAAGCCGTTCACGCTCGAATCGATGGCGAGCCGCATTCGGCGGATCGTCGCGGCACCTGCGCGGTAAGGCCACATCTCTTGCATCGCCTCACCGTTCGCTTTGAACGGCACGCGCCTTGCTTCCTCGATGGTAATAAACCGCCCGGTCCAACGAGAACGCGTCCATGCCCCCACCGTCCGGCCCGCGCCGCCCGCCTGCCAAAGTCCTGCCGCCCGAAGTACCCAGCATCCGGGCGCTGACCTCGCTGATCACCGGGGTCGTGGTCATCTGCGCGCTGTATTTCGGCCGCGCAGTGATGATCCCGATCATCCTCGCCGTGCTGATGAGCTTTCTGCTCGCGCCTTTCGTCGATCTTTTGAGGCGTTTTCGCTTCGGGCAAGTGCCGTCGGTGATCGTCGCCGTGCTGATCGCGCTGTCGGTGCTGACGGCCGTCGGCGCGCTGATCGGCGCGCAGGTCGCGCAGCTTGCCGGCGATCTGCCGAAGTATCAGGTAGCCGTCGAGCGCAAGATCGAAAGCGTGCAGAAGGTGACGGTCGGACGCGCCGACGAGTTCCTCGGCAAGGCGTCGCGCGCGCTGAAGCGCCTGTCGCCCGCGCGCGAGCAGGAAGCGCGCAAGGACGAGAACAACCAGGCTGCGTCCCCGATCGACCAGCCGATGCCGGTGGAAGTCCACGAGCCGTCGCCGTCGCCGCTGGAACTGGCGCAGCGTTTCCTGTCGCCGGTGATCAGTCCGCTGGAGACGACCGGCATCGTGCTGGTCGTCGCGATTTTCATCTTGCTACAGCGCGAAGATTTGCGCGACCGGCTGATCCGCCTCTTCGGCTCGCGCGACCTGCACCGCGCGACCACCGCGATGGACGAAGCCGCGCGGCGCCTCTCGCGCTACTTTCTCGCGCAACTCGGGATCAACGTCGGCGTGGGGATCGTCATCGCGATCGGGCTCGCGATCATCGGCGTACCGGGCGCGCTGCTGTTCGGCGTGCTCGCGACGCTCTTGCGCTTCGTGCCCTACGTCGGGACGTGGATCGCGGCGCTGATCGCGGTCGTGTTCGCGGCAGCCGTCGGCCCCGGCTGGACGATGCTGATCTGGACCATCGTGCTCTTCGGCGTCACGGATGTGGTCGCGGGTCAGGTCGTCGAGCCGCTGCTGTACGGCCACAGCACGGGGCTTTCGCCGTTCGCGGTGATCGTCGCGGCGATTTTCTGGAGCTGGATCTGGGGGCCGGTCGGCCTCGTGCTCTCGACGCCGCTCACGCTCTGCCTCGTGATTCTCGGCCGCCACGTGGATCGTCTCGAATTCCTGGACGTATTGTTCGGCGACCGGCCAGCGCTGACTCCAGCGGAAAACTTCTACCAGCGCCTGCTGGCGAATGATCCCGACGAAGCTCTCGTACAGGCCGAATCACTGCTGAAAGAGCGCTCGCTGACGGCGTACTACGACGAAGTTGCGCTCTCAGGCCTGCGGCTCGCGCACAACGACGTGTTGCGCGGCGTCGTGACGGCGGACCAGTTGCGGCGGATCAACGAATCGGCGCTGGACATCATCGAAGGCCTCGACGACGCCGACGATTTCATCACGACGCGCGCAGTGGAAGACGAACTCCCCGCAAGCCTTGAAAGCCCGGCCGACCGTGCGGGCCCGCCGCACGAAGCGCCCGCCGAGCGCTTCGATGCCGCGCAGGAAGGGCACACGGCGTCGGTTTTATGCATCGCGGGGCGAGGCGAACTCGACGATCTCGCCGCGACGATCGCCGTGCAGCTTTTTCGCAAGCACGGCATGGGCGCCGACCTCGGGCCGTACGAGCGATTCTCACGCAACCGCTTCGCCGAAGTGGATCTGTCGGGCGTGTCGATCATGTGCGTCGTCTCGTTCGATGCCGCCGAATCGCCGCCGTACATGCGCAATCTCTTGCGGCGCCTGCATCAGCGCGCGCCGTCGGCGGAACTGGTCGTCGGGCTCGTCACGCCGGAAAGTTCGCTGCAGGGCGAGGCGCTCGTGCGCACCAGTTCGGCGGCGGCGACGTCGTTCCGGGAACTGGTCGATATGTGCGTGGCCGCCGCGCGCCGCCAGCCGAATGACGGCGTTTCCTGGACGAGTCTCAACCCACCGGACGAAGAACCCGCCGCCGACGGCAAGCCGGCGGAAACGCCGGGCGTACCGGCGTGAGCCTGAGCCGGAAAATCAGCGGTTGCCGTCGAAGAGATCGTTGAGCATCGTGTCGAACGATGCCTGCGCTTCTTCGAGTTCCTGCAGCGCGGCGTCGAAGGTTTGGAGCGCCATCTGGGAGGGGCGGCCGTCGCCCTCGGGCGGAAAGTGCGCCTGAAGCGCCGTGAAAGCGGTCTGCACCTGCTTGGTCGCGTTGACGATTCGTTCCATCGCTCGCGCTTCTTCCACGCGATTGTTTTCGGCGCTCATCTAAGCCTCCTCGGTTGTAATACTTCGATAGTACCAAGCGATGATGGCGCCGGCTTTACGCCCGACGACATAGGCCGAACGTCAGGCGCGAGGCTCGGCGACGGTTCGTAGGGCGCCGCCTCGTTCAGCGGGCGGTGCCGTCCGGCCAGGCGCTCCGGGCGAGCGAGAGCGCTTCAGCCTCCGCGACACGTCTACTGCGCGCTCCATCCGCCGTCGATCTGCAGCGCCGAGCCGCGCATTTCACTCGCCGCATCGGAACAGAGGAACACGGCCATTTCGCCGATCTGTTGCGGCGTCACGAACTGCGCCGACGGCTGTTTCTCGCCGAGCAGTTTCGCGCGCGCGGCATCGGGCGAAAGCGACTCGCGCGCGGCGAGATCGTCGATCTGCTTTTGCACGAGCGGCGTCAGCACAAAGCCCGGGCAGATCGCGTTGACGGTCACGCCGGTGCGCGCATTTTCGAGCGCCGCGACCTTCGTGAGCCCCAGGATGCCGTGCTTCGCCGCCACATACGCCGATTTCCCGGCCGAGCCCACGAGCCCATGCACCGACGCAATGTTGATCACGCGGCCCCAGCCGCGCTCGCGCATCGCGGGGAGCGCGACGCGCATCGTGTGGAACGCGGAGCTCAGGTTGATCGCGATGATCGCGTCCCAGCTTTCGACCGGGAACGTGTCGATGGTCGCGACGTGCTGAATGCCAGCGTTGTTCACGAGGACGTCGACGGCGCCGAAACGCTCGGCCGCGAACGCGATCATCGCTTCGATTTCGGCGGGCTTGGTCATGTCGGCGGGGTGGTACGCGGCTTTCACGCCGATGGCTTCGATTTGCGCGAGCGCGGTTTGCGTGTCGCCGAAGCCGTTCAGCACGAGGTTCGCGCCGGCCTGCGCGAGCGCCGTCGCGATGCCTAAGCCAATGCCGCTCGTCGAGCCGGTGACGAGGGCGGTTTTGCCGGTAAGGGGTTTCGAAGCCGAAGCGGTCATGGGCGGTCCTTTGGTTGGGAAACGGATGGCGGGTGTTACATCGGGTCACAAATTGTGCGTGACCGGTCGCGCTTTGGCCAGACGCCGTGCGCCGGCTTTGGTGCGTTGCCGATCTCGAAACGGGAAGTCCCAAGTGCGGGACGTAGGGTCCTCACTAATGGTAATCTTTCGTTGCAGTCGGCCTTTTTTACGGGGCCGCATGGTAGGGGGTGGGCATCGACCAAGCGCTTGCTTCACTCCCGCGCGACGAGCGCCGCATTTCGGCAGGCTCGCGATTCCGACGACAAAACATTCAGCTAGTGGTCGCGGCCTGCCGGATGGGCAGCGGCTTTCCGTGCGTTTGAACCGTTCCCCGGCGATATCGTCCGCGGATATTTATCTCCGAGTGCGCCCGAGAGGGCGGTGCTCTTTTTTCACAAGCGACCGGGAGATAAGAATGGGCCACGCTGAAACGCTACAACGGCGTATCTGCCCTCGATGTAAAAACTTCGGCGCCGGTTACGCGTCGGACTCCGACGTCTGCCCGATTTGCGGCGCCGATACCGTGGTCGTGCCCGCGGCGCGCGTCGAGCCGCCCCGCGCGGATGCGTTTAATCCGCCGCCGAAATTTGAGCCGGAGCCGGACTTCGAGCCGCAGCCGCTGCCGAGCGTCGGCGCGCATCGGCGATTGCGCGACGCCGCGTTGCCTTTTGCCGCCGGGATTCTCGCGATGGGATCGCTCGTCGCCGTCTTTCATTACGCCGGGCAGCCGCAGAAGCCGGAGCTCGAAGAGCGTGCGTCGGATGCGGGATCGGTCGTCGCGGTGACACCGCGCGTTGCACCCAAGCCGACTCCCGTGCCCGCACCTGCTCCCGCGCCTGTTGCGAAGATCGAACCGCCGCCTGTTGACACCACCGCGCGCAGCGATGCGGTCATGCCGGCTCAACCGCCTGCCGCTGCTGTTGCCGTCGCTCCGAAGCCCGAAGCCCCGCCGCCTGTGAAAAACGTGATTTCTGCGCAGGAGAAAAGCATCCTCGACAGCGCGCGCACGGCACTAAGGAAGTCCGATATAACGGAAGCCCGTGCGCAACTGCGTCGGCTGCCTGCGAACGCGCAGTCTCAAGGAGAGTTTCGTCAGCTTTCGAACGAGCTGACGCGCCGGGAACGTGAACGCGATGCCGCCTTGCAGCGTGCCCACTGGTGCGAGGAAGGCAAGGACTGGACGTGCATGGCGCAGAATGCCGCGCGCGCCCAATCGATCGATACGGGCAACGCGGAATCGCACGTGATGCTCTCGCTCGCAACGACGCGGCTGCGCTGGGCGACGGTATCGAACAGCGCAACGGCGGCGCCGGTACGTACGACGCCGCCGATGCCGCCCATCCTCAAACCAGTCCAGTGACGTAATACACGCCGATCACGAAAAACACGGCCAGCGTCTTGATAATCGTGACGGCGAAAATATCGCGATAGGACTGGCGGTGTGTCAGCCCCGTCACCGCGAGCAGCGTGATCACGGCGCCGTTATGCGGCAGCGTGTCCATGCCGCCGCTCGCCATCGCGACCACGCGATGCAGCACTTCCAGCGGAATGTGCGCGGCCTCGGCGCCCTTGATGAACGTATCGGACATCGCCGCGAGCGCAATGCTCATCCCGCCCGACGCCGACCCCGTGATCCCCGCGAGCGAACTCACCGACACCGCCGCGTTCACCAGCGGATTCGGGATGCTCTTCAGCGCATCGCTGACGACGATGAACCCCGGCAACGCCGCGATCACACCGCCGAAGCCGTATTCCGACGCCGTGTTCATCGCCGCGAGCAGCGCGCCCGCGACCGCGACGCGCGTCCCCGTCGCGAACCGCTCCTTCACGCGGCTGAACGCCGTCAGCAGCACGAGCACGATGCCGAGCAGCAGCGCGCCCTCGACCGCCCAGATCGCGACGACCGTCTTCACCGCCGTCGTCACCGGCGCGTGGACGCCCGGCAGGATTTCAGGCGCGACCGTGTAGCTCGCGCCGTACCACGTCGGAATCCACTTCGTCAGCGCGAAGTTCGCCACGCCGACGAGAATCAGCGGCGCGATCGCGAGCAGCGGATTCGGCAGCGATTTCGCCTCGACGCGCTCCGGCTCGTTCACGAGCGACGTGCCGTAGCCTTCGCCCGTCGCCATCGCGCGGCGGCGGCGCACTTCGAGGAACGTCAGCCCGACCACGATGATGAACGCCGAGCCGATCACGCCCAGCCACGGCGCGGCCCAGCCGGTGGTCTTGAAGAACGTCGTCGGGATGATGTTCTGGATCTGCGGCGTGCCGGGCAGCGAATCCATGGTGAACGAGAACGCGCCGAGCGCGATTGCGCCGGGCATCAGCCGCTTCGGGATATTGCTCTGGCGATACATCTCGGCCGCGAACGGATACACCGCGAACACGACCACGAACAGCGACACGCCGCCATAGGTGAGCAGCGCGCACACCGCGACGATCACCGCATTCACGCGTGACTTGCCGATGTAGCGGATCGCGGCGGCGACGATCGACTCGGAGAAGCCCGAGAGTTCGATCACCTTGCCGAACACGGCGCCCAGCAGGAACACGGGGAAATACAGCTTTACGAAGCCGACCATTTTCTCCATGAAGATGCCGGAGAAGACGGGCGCGACGGCGGCGGGATCGGTGAGGAGGACGGCGCCGAGCGCGGCGATCGGCGCGAACAGGATGACGCTGTAGCCGCGATAAGCGGCCAGCATCAGGAACGCCAGGGCGGCGAGCACGATGATGAAGGACATTGAGTCTCCGTTGATGTTTTTGTGAGGCAGGCTTCTCGTGAAAGCCGGACGTGCGCGAAACGATGACGCGACGGGCGTGGCGAAACGCAGGTTTCGTGCCAGCACCGGTTTTAAAGGCCTCCCGCCAGCTGGGCCGCCGAGATCGAACGCTTTGACGCGAAATTGTACAGAAACGTCTACCGCGAGAGACACCCTTCGAGCACTAAATCTCACTCTTCAATGCTCGCTGCATAGAATGAACGGGGCGTTGCGGGCTGTCTCATTTATGAGATATTCTGTCTCAATAAAGAGACCAAGGCGCAACTTCGTTGCATGGAGCCAGAGTTAAGCGCAAAAGCGCCAACTCTGGTCGACAGGAGACGTGATGCACAACGACTGGACAACCGTACCCGCCAACTACAGCGATGTCCTTCGCCGCGCGATGGAGTCGCTCTTCAAGACCTTCGAGAACCTGAGCGAAGGCACCTTCATCGTCGATGCGGACGCGCGCGTCGTGTGGATCAACAAGCGCTACGCGGCGCGCTTCGGCTTTTCCGACCCGGAAGACGCGATCGGCCGCGACTGCGAAGCCGTGATCCCGCACAGCCTGATGCGCGAAGTCGTCATGACCGGCAAGCCGATCCTGCTCGACGTGCTCGAAACCGACCGCGAGCCGCTCGTCGTCACGCGCCTGCCGCTGAAGGACGACCACGGCGCGACCGTCGGCGCCATCGGCTTCGCGCTTTTCGACGAAATGAAGGCGCTCACACCGCTTTTCGCGCATTACTCGCGCGTGCAGCAGGAACTAATCGCGACGCGCCAGTCGCTCGCGCAGGCGCGGCGCGCGAAATACACGTTCGCGAGCTTCGTCGGCACGAGCGCGGCGAGCCTTGAAGTGAAGCGTCAGGCACGGCGGGCGGCGCAAGTCGAGTCGCCGGTGCTCTTGCTCGGCGAAACCGGCACCGGCAAGGAACTGCTCGCGCACGCGATCCACGGCACGTCGACGCGCGCCGCGAAGCCGCTCGTCACGGTGAATGTCGCGGCGATCCCCGATACGCTGCTCGAAGTCGAGTTCTTCGGCGCGGCGCCGGGCGCCTATACGGGCGCGGATCGCAAGGGACGCGTCGGCAAATTCGAACTCGCGGACGGCGGCACGCTCTTTCTCGATGAAATCGGCGACATGCCGCTGCCGCTCCAGGGCAAGCTCCTGCGCGTTTTGCAGGACAAGGAGTTCGAGCCGCTCGGGTCGAACCGTATCGTGCGCGCGGACGTGCGGATCATCGCGGCGACCTCCGCCGATCTGCCCGCGCTCGTCGCGGCGGGGCGTTTTCGCGCGGATTTGTTCTATCGGCTGAACGTGCTGACGATCCACGCGCCGCCGCTGCGCGATCGTTTGGCCGACATCGAGGCGCTCGCCTACGCGATCCTCGAAGACCTGGCGACGCAGGCGCGTCCCGGCGACGCCGGCCACGTCGTCCTGCAGGACGACGCGCTGCGGCTCCTCTGCGCGTATCCGTGGCCGGGCAACGTCCGCGAGTTGCGCAACACGCTCGAACGGGCGCTGATGCTTTCAGACAGCGAACATATCGATGCCCGCGCGCTCGCGCCGTTCATCGGCTCGGCACGGGTGCAGGCGCCGTCGGACTTGCAGCCAAACGCGGACGAACCGGTGACGTCCTACGCCCACGCAATGGCCGCCTTCGAGAAATCCTTTTTGGCCGATGCGCTCGCCGCATGCGGCGGACGCGTGACCGAAGCGGCGAAACGCATCGGCATGGGGCGCGCGACGCTTTACAAAAAGATCGTGGCGCTCGGCATCGACGTATGAAGCGCACGCCTGCATGGCATACTCCAAACATCAAAAAAAACAACGTGAACAAGGGGTTAGGATGATCGGACGAGCACTCAGCCTTTCTATTTCTTTCGCGGCAACAGTGTCGGCGCTCACCGGCTGCAGCAGCGCGCCGCCGCTTTTTTCCTCCGACGGCCGCCCGACCACGCTGATCCAGTGCCCCGCGTACGGCGGCTGGACCCTTTGCCAGCAGAACGCGCGCGCCACCTGCCAGGGCGCGAGCTACGACGTGCTGGAACAATCCACCGACAATGGCCAGAACGGCCTGCTGATCGCCTGCAAAACGCAATGAAAGGCGTGGCAAGAACAAGGAGAACCGATGCACGCAGCCGGCTTTGATCCAGACCGCCTCGCCCGCCTGAGCCAAGCAATGCAGCGCTACGTCGATGCGGGTGACGTCGCCGGCATCGTCACGCTGGTGTGGCGGCACGGCGAGATCGGCCACATCGATGCGCTCGGCGTCCGCGATCTCGAATCGCGCCAGCCGATGACCCGCGACACGCTGTTCCGCATCGCGTCGATGACCAAGCCGGTGACGAGCGTCGCCGCGCTGATGCTGGTCGAGGAAGGGCGGCTCGATTTCCAGACGCCCGTGTCGAAGTGGCTGCCCGAGCTCGCGAACCTCGCCGTGCTCGCCTCGCCCGACGGTCCGCTCGACCTCACCGAACCGCTCAACACGCCGATTACGCTGCTCGACCTGCTGACGCATCGCGCGGGTTTCGCGTATCACTTCACGGCGCTCGGCGCGCTGTCCGAAGCCTACGAGCGCGTGTTCAACGGCTTCGACATGATGGTCGATCCGGGCGTCTGGCTCGACCACGTCGCCGAGTTGCCGCTGATGTTCCAGCCCGGCACGCGCTGGCATTACGGCATCACGACCGACGTGCTCGGCGCGCTGATCCATCGCGTATCGGGCATGCCGCTCGGCGAGTTTTTCCGCACGCGCATCTTCGAGCAGCTCGGCATGCCGGATACCGGCTTCGTCGTGCCGCCGGAGAAGGCGGCGCGGCTCTCGACGTCCTACGCCGTCGATTCCGCGAGCAAGCGGCTCGTCGTCGAGGATCATCCGGTGACGAGCCGCTGGATCAAGCCGGAACGCTTTCAAAGCGGCGGCGGCGGACTCGTCTCCACGGTCGACGACTATCTGCGATTCGCGCGCGTGCTGCTCGGCCGGGGCCGCTTGCAAGGCGCTGCCGCCGAGCGCATGAACGGTCCGCGCCTTCTGTCGCACAAATCGGTCGATTTAATGCGCTCGAACTTCCTGACCGCCGAGCAGCGCCGCATTCCGGCGTTCGGCTATCCGGTGTGGGCGAGCCAGGGCTTTGGCCTCGGCCTCTCCATCGTCGACGATGCCGCGCGGCAATTGCGTGGCGGCTATCGGTCGGCGGGGACATTCGGCTGGCCGGGCGCGCTCGGTACGAGCTGGTTCGCCGATCCCGTCGAGGACATGATCGGGCTCTTCATGATCCAGCGGCGCGCGGAGGATCCGTTCCCGATCGCGCAGGAATTCGAGCGTCTGCTGTACGACGCCATCGACGATTAGCTTTAGCGGCACTTTTTTCCGTTTTCGAGGTCTCTTGTGTGAGGAATCACTACGGAGGCGCTCGATGCCCACCTACAAGCAACTCACCGCGCAACTCGAAAAGCTGCAGGCCGAAGTGGTGGCGGCGCGCGAGAAGGAAGTCGCCGACGCCATCGTCGAGATCAAGCAAAAGATCGCCGAGTACGGACTGACCGCCGAGGAACTCGGCTTTCGCAACGTGCGCGTCAAGGGCGCCGCTGCCATCAAGCGGCCGCCGCTGCCGCCGAAATACCGCAATCCAAAGACGGGCGAAACGTGGAGCGGACGCGGCCGCGCGCCCGCGTGGCTCACCGGCAAGAACAAAGAGCGTTTCCTGATCGAGTGACCTATTCGTGCTGCGTCTCGCGCAGCATCGTGACGTCGTAGCCGAGCGCGCGCACCCGTTCCACCAACGCCGTGCGCGCCGCCGCCGCAGGCTTCGCCTCGCGCGTCAGTATCCAGAGATAGCAGCCGCTCGGCTCGCCGACGATCGACCAGGTGTAGTCGTCGGCGTGATCGAGCACCCAGTAGTCGCCCACATAGAACGGCCCGAAGAAAGATACCTTCAGCTTCGCGTTACCCGATTCCGGGACAATCTTCGCGCGCCCCTCCGCCGATTTGTACGGCCCGGTTAGCCCGCCCGCGCGGCATGCGTTGACGACGGAGATGAGGCCGTCGTCTCGCGTGTTGTAGTCGGCGGTGACGGCTTCGCAATCGCGCTCGAAGCGGTTCTCATAGCGCGCGAACTCATACCAGCGGCCAAGGTAGCGATCGAGGTCGACGGCTTTCGCCGGCTGCGGCACGTTTGCGTTGCCGCTCTTGCCTTGCGTCGCGCAGGCGGCGATCAGCCCGATTCCGCCGACGGCGAGCAGTGCGGCGGCACCATAGATCCAGGGTCGTTTGATGGTCATCGATGTGCCGTTCCGTGATGTTGGAGCCAAGCGAGAGAGCAAGCCTTGGTCCCGAAAGCGCTCACCTTTAGGACGTTTGGTTTCAAACGCACAATGAGGAAAGCACTTCGAATCCATGATGCAAGCCATTGATGCAATTGCGTTTATACAAAAGGCTGATGCGCCGGTGTCGAGCTTCTCCAGAGACCTTTTCGCGGGTCCCGTATTCGCTCACCTGAGCGGCATGGGAACGAACGGGAATTGTGTGCGCAATCATCTGTTGCGTATGCAACGATCTACTCTCCAGCTTCATCAGCGCATCCCGATAAACCGCGCAAAGCTATATGAAACAAGGCTTTGCAAGCTTTCGTTGAGAATGCTCATTGAAGACGAACGATGCTTAGAAATACTGGTAATCGGGCAATCGTGAGCTTCGACGGTCCATCGCGACTCACCCTTCACCGGCTCCCGCAATGTCTCACCTTTGCGTCTCGACAGGCTATGCTTTGCGCGCCTCATCCAACCATTAGCGCGATCCGTCTACATGCTGTCATCGTTCTTCACGCCGCTCGTTACGATCATCCTGCCGATCTTCGGCCTGATCTTCGCGGGCTATGCATGCCGCAAGCTGAACTGGCTCGGGCCGCATGCGTCGTCGGAACTGAACCGCTTCGTCGTGTATCTCGCGCTGCCCGCGCTGCTCTTCGACATCATGGCGAAGACGCCGTGGAGCATGCTCGACGAGCCGTCGTTCATCGCGGTGTTCGGAATCGGCTCGGGTGTCGTCTTTGCCGCGACGGTGTTCGTGCGGCTGAAGCAGTCGCGCCATCTCGCCGACGCAAGCCTCGACGGCCTCAACGCCGCCTATCCCAACACCGGCTACATCGGCCTGCCGCTCTGCCTGCTCGCGTTCGGACAGCCGAGCCTCGCGCCCGCCGTCATCGCGACGATCATGACCGTGTGCGTGCTGTTCGCCGTCGCGATCGTGATGATCGAACTCGGCTTGCAGAGCGAGCGTCACATCGGCGCGACGATGCGGCGCGTCGCCAGATCGTTGATGCTGAATCCGCTGTTGATCGCGCCGCTCGCGGGCGCGTTGTGGAGTGGGGCGGGTTTGCATGTGTCGGGCGGCGCGCAGGCGTTTCTAAAACTGCTCGGCGGTGCGGCGAGTCCCTGCGCGCTGGTCGCGCTCGGACTTTTCCTTGGAGAGAAATCTCACGCACGCGATGCCAGGACGGCGAGCGCGCTGGTCGCGGCGAAACTCGTCGCGCAGCCTTTGCTGACGTGGTGGCTCGCGTTCCATGTATTCACGCTGCCGCCGATGTGGGCGAAGACGGCCGTGCTCCTGAGCGCGCTGCCGACGGGCACGGGCCCCTTCATGCTCGCGGAGTTTTATCGACGGGAGGCGGCGGTGACATCGACGGCGATTCTTTTTTCGACGCTCGTCTCGCTGGTCACGGTCACGCTTTGTCTCGCGGCGATGCTTGCGTGAAAACGCAAAAAAAGCGCCCGGCGGGGATGAGACGCCGGGCGAAACCACCATCTGACTGATGGGTGGAGGAGGCCTGTTCTTCGCGCTAAGGCTTCAGGTCACTGCGTGCGTTGCGCACGCATCGCGACGGTCTGCGCATGGCGCTGCTGATACGGCAGCAATTGCGGGTACGTACTGATGTTGACGGCGTCGAGGTCGCCATTGCGGCGGGCGGTGGCCAATTCGGCCTTCACTTCGGCGCGCGTTTTGGCGCCATCGGCGGTCGCTTGCGCTTGCACGTATTCGGCGGCAAACGCGGGCGCGGTGGCGACGAGAGCGGTGGAAATCAGCAATGCTTTGATCAGAGTGCGTTTCATCAAGAGTCTCCTTTGGCCCATGCAGTCCCATGCAGAGGAAGTGCATCGGTTGAATGCAGTCTAGGAGAAAAGCTATCGGACATTAATATCGATTGAACCAACACATTGTTGTCGTTAATCGTGGAAATGCTGGCATGCAGCGCTTTGGTGCGCGAGCGTCCGATCGTTCTAATTATTGTGAATTCAGTAAGAATTAGTTGGCGGTATCGGGATTTTTCTGCGAACGCTCCATAGTTAAGCTTCGTTCCACTCGATCGATTCCGATCGTTTCAACGAACTTCCCGAAGGTGTCTCATGAAACGCATCCTCTCCGCACTCATCGCTTCTGTCGCTCTGCTGGCCGCCGCGGGCGCCGCGCAAGCCGCCGATGCATCGTCGACGTCGTGCCAGGGCCCGGCATCGCAATGCAACGTATTTTTCGGACAGTAAGCGCGACGAGTTGGCCGCGTTTGACCAGAAAGAGCGCCCGAGGGCGCTCTTTCCACGTTTACCGTTTCAAAACTAAACGTGATGCCACCATCTCCTCAACTTATCCACATTTTCTGTGCATAACTTTGTGGAAATCGCGGTCGGAAGGGCGAGGGCATGCGCCATCGCCCGGGTTGCACCGCTATTGCGCACTGCACACTTGGCGCGCATGCAGGTTCGCAATCCGGCGCCTATGATAAGCAGTCGTATAAGCGGTTCGTCGGCGGCCTCATGCGGCGAGATGTGCCGAAGCGTTCGTCGATATCCGCCGCCGCCCGATGTCTTTGTTCACTCATTCACAGGAAACCAAGTCATGCCCTACAAAGTTGCGGTGGTCGTCGGAAGCCTGCGTCGTGAGTCGTTCAACAAGCAGCTCGCGCACGCGCTCGTCTCGCTTGCGCCGGGCGATTTCACGTTCGAGTTCCTCGATATCGGCAACCTGCCGCTCTACAGCCAGGACTACGACGCCGATTTCCCCGAAGCCGCGCGCACGCTCAAGCAGAAGCTCACCGAGGCGAACGCGCTGCTGTTCGTCACGCCGGAATACAACCGCTCGATTCCGGGCGTGCTGAAGAACGCGATCGACTGGGGCTCGCGGCCGTGGGGACAAAGCGCTTGGGGCGGGAAGCCGGGCGCGGTGATCGGGACTTCGGTCGGGGCGATCGGGACGGCGCTCGCGCAATCGCATCTGCGCAACGTCTGCGCTTATCTCGATGTCGCGCTGCTGGGACAGCCGGAGATGTTCATCAAGCACGACGAGACGCGCATCGATGCGAACGGAAACATCGTGAGTGAGGACACGCGCAAGTATCTGCAGGGGTTCATGGATAAATACGTCGCGTGGGTGAAGGATCACGCGAACGTTTGATCCGCTCAACGCATCTCAGAAAAAACGGCCCGCACTAGCGGGCCGTCGTTCATTGTGAGCTTGCTTCCGACGTCAAACGTGGTGATGCCCCGTCACGCGGTCCCAGCCATGACGTACTGCAGCCTTGAAGCGCTCCCACGTATCGCCGCCGCCATCCGGATGGCGGCCTTCCCAGTCGCGTTGCAGCTCGTATTCCATCTGGTCGTCCCACTGGCGGTTGCGGAAACGATCGTCGTTGCCGAGTGTCGCGCCGTAGCGATACGCGCCTTCGTAATCCTCGTACGGCAAGCCCGACTCCGCGTACTTCGAGTCATAGTGCGTGCGGAAATCGCCCTCGTATTCCATGTACTCGTCGGGGACGGTTTGCGGGCCGAGCGCTCCCGGCGCACCGACCGGCGTTGCAGAGGGCACTGCACCGCGCGTCGCGAAGGAATCGTTGGCGGCGGCGTCGGTGCCGTCGAGCGCGTTCACCGGGCGCCAGTCGGCCGCCGTATCGCTACGCGTGCCGGGCAGCGGATCGCGGGCGGCTGCTGCGGCTGCGTCGCGATTCTTTTCCGGATCGTACTCATACGTCGCATCGCGCCCGCCGAGCGCATCGCTATCGGCGATGGCGTCGCGCACCGCCGATCCCGCCGGGCTCGCGCCGAGCGCACCGTGGCCGGCGAGCGCATCGCGTTCAGAGACGGAATCGGCCCCAAGCGGATCGCGCTGGGCGGGCGAGCCGATGTCGCTCGCCGTCAGCGGATCGCGTCCGGCGGGCGCGCCGCGAGCGAGTGAATCTTCGCGCGTCGCGGGCATGTCGAGCGGTCCGAGCGGATCGGCGGCGGGGCTTTCGGTGAAGGTGTCACGCGGCGCGAGGGTCGCGGGGTCCTGCGCACGCAACGGGTTGCCGAGCGGATCGGCGAGCGGATCGAGCACCGGCTGCGCCGCTGCGACCGACGGATCGCCGACGTCCGCGCGCGGATACGCCCGCGCGCGATTCACCTCCGACGACGTGCGATACACGGAATCCTCATCCACCGGCCGAGTCCCCGGCACGGCGCTGCCGCTACCGAGGCCAAGTTCGTCGAGCAGCGAATGATCGCGGGTATCCGATGCTGGCGCCGATGGCGAATGGCCGAGCGTGCCCCAACTGGCGGCGCGTTCGTCGATGTCAATCGCGCCCTGGTCGGCGAGCGTCGTGCGGGCGATGTCGGCCTGCGCTTCGCTGTCGGTATCGACGGCGACAAGGACCGCCCCGCGCCGAACCGCTTCCGAATAATGCGCGACTTCCGGCGGCTGGTCGCGCCCGCCGAACAGCATCGAGAAGAAGCGCTCGATGTTCGCGAGCACGCCCGGTTCGGCGTGTGTTTCGGCGTCGGGTGCGAGCGACGGTTCGGCTGCATCGTCGCGCTGCGGGTTAGCCTGCAATTCGATGTCGCCGTGCGAGAAGCCGGCGGCCGTCAGGGCCGAACGCGCGTTATCGGCCTGGCCGTAAGTGTCGAAAACGCCGATGACGGTGTGTCGCATGATGCCTCCTGCAAAGGGATGTGGTCTCTGGACGCGGCACACGCGAAACCGGTGCGGCGCATGTCACAACCCTCACGCAACTCGCGTGCCGGATGCCGCCCGGCGATCGACGCGCGCGGCGTGCGGTATCGGCGGCGCGCTTTTTTTACAAAATCGGTAGAAACGAAGCGACTTCCACGATCGGCTTCAATGAGCCGCGTCGCCGGTCGCGCGATCGGCGGAACGCGTTGCGCGGCGGGCCGCCTCGCCGCCTTCCCGGATCGCCTGCAGGAGCGAGTCGAGCAGTGCGATGTCGAACGGCTTCGACAGCACGCGTGCATCGACCTGGCGCGCGCGGTCGAGCTCTTCCGCATAGCCGGTGACGAGGATCGTCGGCACGGGCGGCGCGAACGTCTGCAAGATTTCAGCGAGATCGATACCGTTCAGCCGCCCCGGCATGTGGATGTCCGAGAGCACGACATCGAACGGAAATGCGTCGGCGGGCGGATCGGCGTCTCGCGCGGCTTCGAGCAGGACGAGCGCGGCATCGGCGTTGAAGACGCACGTCACGCGGTGGCCCATCATCGCGAGGAGCGCCTCGGTGCCCGCCGCGACCTCCTCGTTGTCTTCGACGAGCAGCACGTTCAGCCCGTGCGTTTCGACGCGCGCCGCCGGTTCCTCCTCGACGGCCACGCTCGGCGGATTCACCGCGCCCGCGCGCGGCAGGTAGAGTCGCACCGACGTGCCCGCGCCGATCGCGCTGTCGATCGTGGCGAGCCCGCCCGCGCGCTCGCAGAACGCGAACACCTGCGGCAGACCGAGGCCCGTGCCCATGCCTTTCGGCTTGGTCGTGAAAAGCGGCTCGAACGCGCGGCCGAGCACGTCGGAACTCATGCCGGCGCCAGTGTCCTCGAGCGTCAGTTGCACGAACTCGCCGACGAGCGGAAAGCCGTCCTCTTGCCGGAAGGTGATGTTGTCGGCGAGCACGGTGAAGGTGCCGCCGTTGGGCATCGCGTCGCGCGCGTTCACCGCGACGTTGATGAGCGCGAGCTCCAGTTCGGCGGGATCGACGCGGATCGGCCAGGCGTCGGGCCGCACTTCGACGCTCAGCGCGACCTTCGCCCCGAGCGACGCGCGGAGCAACTCGCGCGCGGCCGTGATCCACTTGGCCGGAGCGATCGTCTCGCTGCGCAACGGTTGCTTCCGCGCGACGCCGAGCAATTGCCGCGTGAGCGACTGGCCGCCCTTCAGCGCGCGTTCCATCGCGGAAAGCTCGCGGTCGAGGCCGAGCGCGCCGCGCCGGCGGGCGATCTGCACGTTGGTGGACACGATCATCAGCAGATTGTTGAAGTCGTGCGCGACGTTGCCCACCAGGTTGCCGAGCGCTTCCATCTTGCGCGCCTGCCGGTACGCGGATTCAATCGAGCGCCGCATCGACGCCTCCGCCCGCCAGCGCTCCCACGCTTCCTCCTCGGTCGCCAAACGCCGGAGCGACAGCCCGATCACGCCCCACAGCACGATGCACGGCGCGAACAGCGACACCGCGAGCACGGTCAGATGTCGATACCATTCGGCCCAGATCGTCGAGATCGGATAGCCGCTCGACACGTACACCGGATATTTGCCGACCCGCCGGAACGCGACGATCTTCATCTCGTTATCGAGCCCCGAGCGCATTTCGACGGTGCCGCTTCGCGTGCCTTCGCGGTACGCCGCACGCAGCGGCGAATGCGGCGCGAGACTCATCCGGTCGGGCGGGCGCGGCGGATACCACGCGAGCACTTCGCCGTCCGAGCGCGACAGGCCGAGCGAGACGGTCGGCTGGTCGCCGATGAGCTCGCGGTAGAACGCATTGAAGTACGCGGGCCGCAGCGCGATTGACACCATGCCGCCGAATCCGCCGCCGCTTTTGAAGCGCGTGACCGCCGTATTGAATACCTGCTCGCCCGCGACGCGCCCTGTCATCACGCGCGACACCTGCTCGAGCGTCTCGCCGCCCTTCAAACCGGCGAAATCCGGGCGGTCGGCGACGGAGACGGACGGCGTCGGATAGGCGCGGCTCGTCGCGAGGAGCGTGCCGTCGGCGCCGAAGATCGACACCGACGCGACCTGCGGATAGCTGCCGCCCATCGCCTTGAGCTTCTTGTAGATCGTGAGGTCGTCGCGGCGGATGGCGACGTCGTCGAGGCCATCGACGAGATCGACCGCGCGCTCGTTGAGCATCACGTTCATGTCGAAGACCTTGAGCGCGTGTTCCTCGGCGACGCGCGCGTTGCGCGTGGCGAGGTCGGTGGCGGCGGCAACGCGCGAGCGGTAGTCGAAGAACGACGTGAACGCGACGTAGATGAACGGCAGCACGATCGCCGCGACCAGCAGCGCGTAAAGCGTCAGCCGCTGGGCGGCGAAGTTGGGCTCGGGCACGACCGGGAACGGCGGCTCGTCCTGCCATTGCTCGGCGGCAGGCCCGCCGTCGGGCTCCTCACGTAGCGACGTCATGGAAAGAACGTTTTGAAATTTTTAACGGGCAGAAAGCGGTCATCTGGAGTTAAAAGAATTGGCGTGCCCTTACTGCAAACGTTTGGCGCGGTATATCGAATGAATAACGCGATTTAACCACGCCGAATCCCTGACCGCCGCATAAAACATGCCGAAAGATAATCGGCTGCCGATTCAAGAGCGGTGATTATTTCCGATTGCTTCCCCTCCGCAACAAATCGAAATCAGCGAGATTTCCATAAGCGCAAACGTACACAAAAGAATGAAGAATATCACTCATAAAAAAACTGAGAAGTATTTTCTCGTTTGACGTAAAAAAACGTAAAAATTGCGTAATGTCGGGGTTTTGGTGAGTTGCTTTGATATCTCATTGATCGGACAATCCAATCGTCTGATGGACTCGCGCCCTAAAGAGCGCAGCCGCAGACCAAGGACCTTTGCGCAGCGTTCTTCCGGGGAAGACACGGGCAAAGCGGCCACGAGCCGCCAGCGCCACGACTGTACAAAGGCAAAACCAAGAACGATTCGGCCGATTGGCGCGAATCCTGCACGGGGCTGGCTTCATGATGCCGAACGACACCCTTATTGCGCGCGCGCCGACCACGCCGCGCACCATCGCCGCCTGGCGTGCCTACGCGCACCTGCGCCGCACCTTGCCGGCTGCCGCCGGCACGCGCCGCCGACAGCGTCCGATCATTTCAAGCGCGCCGAAAAGCGCCCTGGAAAATCGGCCGAATCGTCACGAGCGGGCTTTGTGCGCATTTCCCGCGCATTTCTAGACGATTTCATCTACGCAATTTCCGGGCGTTTCATAAAGACCGCACCGAGTGCCGCCGTAAACGTCTCCGTATGCGCGTCGCACGCACTCAATGAATGCGCACGGCCAAATAAACCGTTTTATCGATCCCGCCGACCATGCCCTTGCCGATTGTTATTGCCGACGATTCCCTGCTCGCCCGCAAGGTATTGACGCGCGCGCTGCCCGAGGACTGGGACGTCGAGATCTCCTACGCCACCAACGGCCGCGAAGCGCTCGACCACTATCGCGCGGGCCGCGCGGCGGTCATGTTTCTCGACCTCACGATGCCCGACATGACGGGCTATCAGGTGCTCGACGCCCTCCAGCACGAGGACCTGAACACGTTCGTGATCGTCGTGTCGGCGGATGTGCAGCCGCTCGCGCAGGAACGCGTGCGCGCGCTCGGCGCGGTCGCGTTCTTGCCGAAGCCCGTGACGCCCGAGGCGTTGCGCCCCGTCCTGAAGGAGTTCGGTCTCCATGCCTGATCCAGCCATGAACGAAGACCAGCGCGACGCGCTGCAGGAAGTCGCCAACATGGCGATGGGCCAGGCGGCGACGCGTCTGTCGAAACTGCTCGGCACCTTCATCGAACTGTCGGTGCCGCGGGTGCGCGTGGTGAGCGTCGCCGAGGCGTCGGCGGCGTTGCGCGCGATGACCGGCATCACCGGAACCGTCACCGCCGTGCGTCAGGGCTTTCGCTCCGACATCAAGGGCGAGGCGATCGTGCTGTGCAAGAGCGGCAGCGTCGAGCAACTGTGCGCGCTCGTCGACGATCCGTACGCCAAGTCGACCTACGAGACGACCTCGCAGACCGAGCTGATCTTCGACGTCGCCAACGTGCTGATGGGCGCCTGCGTGTCGTGCATCTTCGACCGGCTCGGCCGCGCGCCGATCTTTTCGCCGCCGGGCATGCTCGGCACCGATCTCGCCCTCGACGACGTCTTCCAGCCCGACATGCTCGCCTGGAAAACCGCGCTGCTGCTGGAAGTGAATTTCGCGCTGGAGGATCACAGCTTCCGCGCGCACCTCGTCATGCTGATGGCCGAAGACGCGATCCAGCGCATGAACGAAGCGCTCGACGCGCTTCTTTCCAGCTTATGAACGAACTGCGGCTCGTGCTGAGCGAACTGGTCGTCGAGCGGGTCGGATTCGGGATTTTCGTGCTCGATCGCGACCTGAACGTCGTGATGTGGAACCGTTTCATGCAGGACCACAGCGGCAAGACGGCCGAGCAGGTGATCGGCAAATCGATTTTCGCGAGCTTTCCCGAGCTTCCGCGCGTGTGGCTCACGCGCAAGGTCGAAAGCGTGTTCCAGCTCGGCAGTTTCGCGTTCAGCTCGTGGGAGCAGCGGCCGTATCTCTTCAAATTCGACCACGACCGGCCGATTACGGGCGGCGTCGACTTCATGCAGCAGGACTGCACGTTCATGCCGCTCACGCGCGAGCGCGACGTGGTGGCGGTCTGCGTCACGATTTCCGATGCCACGCACGCGAGCATGATGCAGCGCGCCCGTGACGAAGCGGTCGCGAAACTCCAGGAATACGCCGATCGCGACGGCCTGACGGGCATCGCGAACCGCCGCTATTTCGAGCTGCGTCTTGCCGACGAATTCGCGCGCTGGCATCGCTACGGCGGCGAGCTGTCGCTGCTGCTCTTCGACATCGACCATTTCAAGCGCATCAACGACGAACACGGCCATCTGGTCGGCGACACCGTGCTGCGCGTGATGGCCGGGCGCGTCGCGCAGACGGTGCGCGTGCAGGACGTGTTCGGCCGCTTCGGCGGCGAGGAATTCGCGCTGCTCTTGCCGTGCACCGGCTTCGACGACGCGATGTTCGTCGCCGAGAAAGTGCGGCGCGCGATCTGCGAGACGCCAATCGACGTGCACGGCACGCGCGTGACCGTGTCGGCGAGTTTCGGCGGCACGCAGGCGAGAAAGGACGCGACCTCGTCCTACGAGGCGCTCATCAACGAAGCCGATGCCGCGCTCTACAGCGCGAAACGGCAGGGACGCAACCGCAGCGTCGGATTCGTCTGATTGCGCGCGCGGCCGAAGCACCGGCCGGATGAGCGCGAAAAGGGCCGATTATTGCTATACTTTTCGCCGCTTCCGGTGCTGTGCGGACCGGCGCGCGCTGGTCTATCTGTTCGCTTTCGGCAATTTGCCCCCGCCTTCGGGACGCGTGAGCGCAGCGCGCGATCCCTTAAATTGCCCGTGGGGGCGCCACAGCGGAGTTCGACTTGGCCGTTTCCAATCTGAGCGTCGACGATGCCGCCCCTGATGCCGCCAAGGTGAGCACGGGCAGCTCGTTCTATCTCGCGATGCGCATCCTGCCGGCTGCGCAGCGGGACGCGATGTACCAGATCTACGCGTTCTGCCGCGCAGTCGACGATATCGCCGACGAAGGCACGCTGCCCCGCCGCGAGCGCGCGGTCGCGCTCGACCGCTGGCGCGCCGACATCGACGCCTGCTATACCGGCACGCCTAAGAAGTCGCTCGAAGCGCTCACGCGCCACATCCACGCCTTCCAGCTTTCCCGCGACGACTTCCACGCCGTGATCGACGGCATGGCGATGGACGCCGCCGGCGATATCGTCGCGCCCGACGAAGCCACGCTCGACGTGTATTGCGATCGCGTCGCGAGTGCGGTCGGGCGGCTGTCGGTGAGGATATTCGGGATGCACGAAGACGCCGGCCGGCGCCTGGCGCATCATCTCGGCCGCGCGCTGCAACTGACCAACATCCTGCGCGATATCGACGAAGACGCCGGCATCGGCCGCGTGTATTTGCCGCGCGAACTGCTGTCGCGCGAAGGCATCTCGACGACCGATCCCGCATCGATCATCGCCGATGCGCGCTTGCCGGCCGTCTGCGCGCTTCTCGCCGAACGCGCTCGCGGGCACTTCACGCAATCGAACGCGATCATGGCCGCGTCGCCCCGCGCCCAGGTGCGCGCGCCGCGCATCATGGCGGGCGCGTACCGGTGCGTGCTCGACGCCAATCTCAAGCGCGGCTTCGACCTGCCGCGCACGAAAGTCCGTACGCCGCGTTCGCGCCTGTTGTGGATCGTCGCGCGTAACGTTTTCTGATGTCCCGACTCGTGCACGTGATCGGCGCCGGCCTGTCGGGCCTCGCCGCAGCGGTCCAATTGCAGCGGCGCGGCGCGCGCGTCGTGCTGCACGAAGCCGCGCCGCACGCGGGCGGGCGCTGCCGGTCGTATTTCGACGCGACGCTCAACGCCACGATCGACAACGGCAACCACTTCATCGTGTCCGGTAATTACGCGACGCTCGCGTATGCGCGCGCGATCGGCGCGGCCGAAGAACTGGTCGGCCCGACGCAGCCCGACTATCCGTTCTTCGATTTGAAGGACAGCGCGCGCTGGACGCTGCGTCTGTCGTCCGGCCGTCTGCCGAAGTGGATCTTCGACCCGCAAGCGCGCGTGCCCGGCACGCAGCCGGCCGACTATCTGCCGCTCGCGTCGCTGTTGTGGGCGAAGCCAGGCCGCACGGTCGCGGAGTCGATGCGCGCGCAGGGCCGTGTCTGGGACGCGCTCGCGCGGCCGTTCCTGCGCGCGGCGATGAACGCCGAGCCCGCCGAGGCGAGTGCGCTGCTCGCCGCGCAAGTGCTGCGCGAAACGCTCGCGGCGGGTGGGCAGGCGTGCCGGCCGCTAACGGCGAAGGCTGCCTTGGGCCGCGCGTTCGTCGAACCGGCGCTGAGGCTTCTGCAATACGGCGGCGCCGATATCCGGCTCGGCGCGCGGCTCGAAGGCATCGGCTTTACCGGCAGCGATTCTCAGCCGCGCGTGAGTTCGCTCGATTTCGGCAGCGGGCCGCTCGCGGTCGCGGCGAGCGACGGCGTCGTGCTCGCCGTGCCGCCGGACGTCGCGCAGACGCTCGTGCCGGAACTGACGGCGCCGAATGAATTCCGCGCGATTCTGGTAGCACATTTCGCGGTCGATCCGCCGCATGGCTTCCCGCCGATGACGTGCGTGCTGAACGGCGTCGGCCACTGGCTTTTCGCCTACGACGGCCGGATGTCGATGACGGTCAGCAGCGCCGACCGTTTGATCGACACGCCGCACGACGAACTCGCCAAAATGCTCTGGCGCGAGGTGGTGGCCGTCGCCGGATTGCCCGCCGCGCCGATGCCGTTGTCGCAAATTGTCATTGAACGGAGCGCGACTTTCGCCGCCATCCCAAGCCAGGAAAGCCTGCGCCCCGCGACGCGCACGCGCTGGCCCAATCTGATGCTGGCGGGCGACTGGACCGCCACCGGCCTGCCCGCCACAATTGAGGGCTCGATCCGCTCCGGACAGCAGGCCGCGGATGCGCTGATGAACCCATCGATGGAAAGATCATGAACGACACCACCATGCCGGGCCTCGAGCGGCTCGCTCCTGTTGCCTCGCAGGGGGCCCGGCTCGACGCAGCGGTCGCGAAAGCGACGGACACGCTGCTCGACGCCCAATTCGCCGACGGCTACTGGCTCTACGAACTCGAAGCCGACGCCACGATTCCCGCCGAGTACGTGCTGCTCGTGCATTACCTCGGCGAGACGCCGAACCTCGAACTCGAAGCAAAGATCGGCCGTTATCTGCGACGTATTCAGCTCGATGACGGAGGATGGCCGCTTTTCGCCGAGGGTGCGATGAACATCAGCGCGAGCGTCAAGGCGTATTTCGCGCTGAAGATGATCGGCGATTCGCCCGATGCCGAGCACATGCGGCGCGCCCGACGCGCGATCCTGGCTGCGGGCGGCGCAGAGCAGTCCAACGTGTTCACGCGTTTGCAACTCGCGCTGTACGGCGCGCTGCCGTGGCGCGCGGTGCCGATGATGCCCGTCGAAATGATGCTGCTGCCGCAGTGGTTCCCGTTCCATTTGACGAAGGTGTCGTACTGGGCGCGCACGGTGATCGTCCCGATGATCGTGCTGAACGCGAAGCGACCGCTCGCGCGCAATCCGCGCGGCGTGCGGATCGATGAGTTGTTTCACGAGGCGCCAGTAAATGTGGGCTTGCTGAAGCGCGCGCCGCACCAGAGCAAGGGATGGTTTGCGTTTTTTCGTGTCGTCGATGAAGTGCTGCGCACCGTGGACGGCCTGTTTCCGCGCACGACGCGCGAGCGGGCGATTCGCAAGGCAGTCGAATTCGTCGACGAGAGGCTGAACGGCGAGGACGGTCTCGGCGCGATTTATCCCGCGATGGCTAATTCCGTGATGATGTATGACGTGCTCGGCTATCCGGAAGATCATCCGAATCGCGCGATTGCCCGACGATCGTTGGAGAAACTGCTCGTCATCGACGAAGCGCCGGAAGGGGAGGCGTATTGCCAGCCGTGTCTTTCGCCTGTCTGGGATACGTCGCTTGCGGCGCATGCGCTGCTCGAAACTGGTATGCCGAAGGCGCGGGCGGCGGTAGCGCGCGGGCTGGAATGGCTGCGTCCGCTGCAGATTCTGGATGTGCGCGGTGACTGGATCTCGCGCCGGCCGGACGTTCGGCCCGGCGGCTGGGCGTTCCAGTTCGCGAACCCGCATTACCCCGATGTCGACGATACGGCCGTCGTCGTGATGGCGATGCAGCGCGCTGACCGCGAAAACGGCACCGCGCTTTATGGAAACGCGATCGCCCGGGCGCGTGAATGGGTCGTCGGGATGCAGAGCAGCGACGGCGGCTGGGGCGCATTCGAACCCGAAAACACGCAGTTGTACCTGAACAACATCCCGTTTTCGGACCACGGCGCGCTGCTCGATCCGCCGACCGTCGACGTCTCGGCGCGCTGTTTGTCGATGCTCGCCGAACTCGGCGAAACGCCCGCGAACAGTGAGCCGGCCCGCCGCGCGCTCGACTACATCCTGCGCGCGCAGGAAAGCGACGGAAGCTGGTACGGCCGCTGGGGCATGAACTACGTCTACGGGACGTGGTCGGCGCTTTGCGCGCTGAACGCGGCGGGTCTTACGCCGACCGATTCGCGCGTTCGGCGCGCGGCCGAATGGCTGATCGGCATCCAGAACGCCGATGGCGGCTGGGGCGAGGACGGCGAAAGCTACAAGCTCGACTATCGCGGATTCGAAGCGGCGCCAAGTACCGCGTCGCAGACCGCGTGGGCCTTGCTCGGTTTGATGGCGGCGGGCGAGATCGATCACCCGGCGGTGGCGCGCGGCGTCGCGTATCTGCAAGCGACGCAGCGCGAGCACGGTCTGTGGGACGAAACGCGGTTCACCGCGACGGGTTTTCCGCGGGTTTTCTATCTGCGTTATCACGGGTATCGCAAGTTTTTCCCGCTGTGGGCGCTGACGCGTTATCGGTATATGACGCGCGAAGGTTTATCGCGCGTGACGGCGGCGATGTGAGCGATGCGCGGACGGGCGTGCCCGTGCTCGCCGTTACCGGCATGGCGTTCGAGGCGAAAATCGTTCGCGGACGCGGCATCGATGTCGTGTTCGCCGCGCGCGCCGACTGGCTCGAACGCGCGCTGAGCGAAGCGGTGGCGCGCGGGTGTTCGGGCATCGTCAGTTTCGGGACGGCGGGGGGGCTAGCGCCGGATCTCGAAGCAGGGACGTTGATCGTGGCGGATGCGGTGGTTGGACCGTTGGGTCGGATTGCTACCGATGTGACTTGGTCGAATCGTATCGCCGGTGCTTTGCCTGTTGGCTTCCGGATGCTGCGCGGGGTGATGGCTGGGGTGACGGCGCCGGTTACAAGCGAGCAGGAGAAATGGTCGTTGTTTCAGTCGACGGGAGCGCTTGCTGTCGATATGGAGTCGCATATTGCGGGGGCGATTGCTTCCGCGCGTGGCTTGCCGTTTGCGGTCTGTCGCGCAATCGTCGATCCGGCTTGGCGGACTTTGCCGACTGCTGCGACCGCCGGTTTGCGTGACGATGGGCATACGGCTATCGCGCCTATTCTTCGCGAGTTGTTGCGGCAACCGTCGCAGTTGGGCGCGTTGCTGCGGCTCGCTGGTGATGCGCGCGCGGCGCGGACGTCGCTCGTGCAGGCGCGGCAGGCGATGGGTGCTGCTGGGGCGCTGGCGTTTGATTGAGACTTCGGATACAACTGGTTGATACAACACCGCTGTTCCAAGTTAGGAAGCGGAGGAAAACTTCGTCTTCAAAATATGCCCGACGCGCATCCCTCGACTCTTAATCGCGTAGCGGAGCATACAACCCATGACAGCACGCCCGAAACAATCGTTTGTACTTTCACTCGAGCTTCATGTTCGACTTGGCCGAGAAAGAATGCAAAACGAGGGCAGGCGTCGCGTGCGTGATTCTTTGTGCTGCCGCGATAGAGGCTTTAGTTGGCGACATCGCGCTGTGCCTGATCGCCCGAAAAGACGTCGCGGATAGTGATCGTGAAAGATCTCAGCAGGCACGCAGCAGTTTTGAGCAGAAGCAGGCTATATTCACCACCTCAGCCATATCTCCCCTGGACGCTATTGAAGAGTCTAGCGTCATTGCCTTCAGGAATGTCACCCAAAACAAATCGTCGGGGCTGGACCCGTACTTCGTTGATAAATGAAGCCGATGCTTTGCCTCGTTCTCTAGCCAAGTTAAGCAAAATCTTTAAATTCAGATAACGGGTTTGAACAGATCAGGCTGGTTGGGGCTTATCGACACCGCAGAGGTAGCGACTTGGAGCCCGGATGTAACCCGGGAATTCATTAACGCGACACTGCGGTCCTTACCGGATACAGACGCGTTTCATTATCTCAAGAGTAAAGCGAAGATTTGACTGAGGAGTTTGGCCGCGGCGCAACGGCTTAGGCAAAATAGAATGAAGGAACGGGCACTCCACAATTGGCGCGAATATAATTCGGCTGCAGGAGCGGGTAGGCGGATTCTTTTGACACCACCGAGACTTTTGCGGAAAACTTGCGTGATGCGTTGACCGGTTGAATCCGTCACGGCTTTTTGTGTCTATACAGCAGCGCATCAAGCGTTTCCTTCTGCTCACTGCATGCATACAAAACTCTGAGTGGTCAGCAAATGCAAGATCGATAACGGTCGAGCTTTAGATGGATCGGGAGTGCGAGTGTTTGAGGTAACTCGTGCGACCCGAACAATCTGAGGACACAAGTGGTCCAAGCGGCTCAAACAGCTTCAGCCCACCAACGGCCAACTCCCTTCAAAAGCATTCGAATCTCGAATCCCGATTCACAAAACCCCGCCACATTTCCCCCCATCCCGCATACCATTCAGCCGAGGCGACAACAAAGCTGAGCCATGCGAAGCTCATCCCATAGGACTAACGGTCCGGATTGAGCGATACGTTCTGGCAAGCGAGGGTCGGACATGCGGCGATTGCCATCATTGATTGCATTGCGTTTTTTCGAGGAAACAGCGCGTCATCTCAGTTTCAACCGTGCGGCCCGGACGCTTTGCGTCACGCAAGGCGCCGTCAGCCGGCAGATCAAGGCGCTGGAGGAATCGCTCAAAGTGAAGCTGTTCGAGCGCGACCACAAGGGCATTCGCCTCACGCCAGCGGGCGCCGTGCTGATGCCGTGCGTCTCCGGAGCTTTCGATCTGATCGAGCGCGGCACGCGTCAGTTGGAAGGCGTCCCCCGTCGCGAGAGGCTCATCGTCTGTTTGCCACCGACCTTCGCTACACAATGGCTGTCTTCGCGCCTGAACGCCTTAGCGGTCGGGTTGCCCGGCGTCGAACTCTCGCTGCGCACGCAACCGAACGACGCCTGCCACTGCGCGATACGCTTCGGCCGTGAACCGCTCGCGCAGGGGTATTCGGAACTGCTGATGACGGAGCGCCATGCGCTCGTCGGTGCGGCGACGCTGGAGGGCCAGGACATCGCGCCGCTTCTTGAACGCCTGCCGGCGCTGCACGTGCTGCACGACGACATCCGCCTCGATCTCTGGCCCAACTGGCTCGCCGCCGCGCGCCTGCCGCAACGTTTCGCCGACGACGGCATCGAATTCTCGAGTCTTGAGCTGGCCATTCACGCGGCCCGGCGCGGCGTAGGTCTCGCGGTCGTGGACCTGAACATGATCGCTGACGAACTTGCGGACGGCGTCCTCGTGAAGATGTCGGACGTGGAGGTTATCGGCCCTTACGGATACTGGCTCGACGTGCCGGAGAGGCACGTCGAGTCCAGGCATGTGAGCGCGTTGGCCGCGTGGCTGCTGTCGGAAGTGGCCGGCGCGCGTCCTCACTATGCGTGATCAGGCGCCGCTCGCTTCGCGCAGCGTGAGGTTTTTCGTCTCCGGCGCCCAGGCGATCGAGACGATCATGCCGATCAGCAGAACGCCTGCGAGCGCAATCATCGTCGTGGGGAAGCCGAATCGCGCGATGCCGACCGGCAGCAAGAACGTGCCGAGCGCCGATCCGAGCCGGCTGCACGCGATCGCGAGTCCGACGCCGCAGGCGCGCACGTCGGTCGGGAAGCACTCAGGCGGAAACACGCCGACGAGATTGCTGAACGCCGACATCGTCAGCGTGAAGACGGCGAACGCGAGGATCATCGCAAGCGTCGCCGACGAGGGCAGCACGCTCAGCGCAAGCAGCATCGCGCACGTGACAGCGAACGAGCCGATTAGGAAACTCCGGCGCGGCAACTTGATCGTGAGCCCGATGCCGATCACCGCGCCGATGACCAGAAACGCGTTCAACAGCAGATCGGCGCCGAAGCCGTCGTTCAATCCGACGATCTTGAGAATGTCCGGCAGAAACGTATAGATGGCAAAGTAGGGAATGACGAGGCAGACGAAGAACGCGCAGTTGAACAGCGTGCGCCGGATCAGGTCGGGGCAGAAGAGCCGCGCATAGCCGCCTTTGCTGCCGTGTTCGTTCGTTGCGCCGTCTGCATCAAGCGCGACGTGCGGCCCGAAGTGCTTGCGGACGATCGCGTGCGCTTCGGCGGCGCGCCCTTTTCCGAGGAGCCAGCGCGGCGACTCCGGCGTGCCGATGCGCAGCAGCAGCACGATCAGCGCGGGCACGCTCGCCGACGCCAGGAGCCAACGCCAGGCGTCCGGAACCGTATCGCCGTAGTGTAGGCCGAGCACGTTCGCGGCCACGTAGCCGATCGTCCATACGACGCTGAACGAGCCGAGCAACGCGCCGCGATGTTTGCGCGGCGAGAACTCCGCGAGAATCGCGTGGCCGACCGTGAAGTCGCCGCCCATTCCGATGCCGATCAACACGCGCAGCAGAAACAGTTCGAGCGGCGAGGTCGCGAAGAATTGCATGAATGCCGCGACGGTGATGATCACGAAACTCGTCAGAAAGATCCGCTGGCGGCCCAGCCGGTCCGACAGCCAGCCGAAAAACAGGCTGCCGAGGAAGATGCCGATAAGCGCGGAACTGCCGAGCGCGCCCATCCAGAACGAATCGAGCGGAATCTGCCGGTCCAGCGACGATAGCGCATAGCCGACGGTGCCCAGCGCATAGCCTTCGGTGAAATGCGCGCCGAAAGTCAGGCCCGCGATCTTGACGTGAAAGCGGTTGAGCGGAATGTCGTCAAGGGCGACGGGGTGTGGCGGGTGGTGCGGTTGATCTGTTGCGATTGCAGGCTGTGCGATCAATCCCGGCGGGGCGGTTTGTATGTCGTGTTGGGTCATCGGCGTCTCATTTTTTTTAGATCGCCAAGGACGCCACGCGCCGCGCAGCGTCCTCGGCGGGCAAATCAACGGCCGAGGCCGCTCATCATCATGTATTTCAGTTCGACGTATTCATCGAGCCCGTACTTCGAGCCTTCGCGGCCCAGTCCCGATTGCTTGACCCCGCCGAACGGCGCGACCTCCGTCGAAATGATTCCTTCGTTGATACCGACCATGCCGGTTTCGAGCGCATCCGCGACGCGCCACGCGCGGCCCAGATCGCGCGTGTAGAAGTACGCGGAGAGGCCAAACGGCGTGTCGTTGGCGCGGTAAATTGCCTCCGCTTCCGTGACGAACCGAAAGCACGCGGCGACCGGGCCGAAAGTCTCTTCCTGCGCGACGAGCATGTCCTCGCTCGCGTCGGTTAATACCGTCGGCTCGTAGAACGTCCCACCAAGCAGATGCGGCCGTCCGCCTGTCAGCACCGTCGCACCGTGCCCCAACGCGTCGTCGACGTGACGTTGCACCTTGTTCAGCGCGGCTTCGTTGATCAGCGGTCCCTGGTCGACCTCGAACTTCAACGCATCGCCGACGCGCAGTTTGCCGACGGCTTCCGCCAGGCGCCGCGTGAACGCGTCGTAGATGCCGTTCTGTACATAGAAGCGGTTCACGCACACGCAGGTCTGTCCGGTGTTGCGGAATTTCGAGGCCATCGCGCCCTGGACGGCGGCTTCGAGATCGGCGTCGTCGAAGACAATGAACGGCGCGTTGCCGCCGAGTTCAAGCGAGAGCTTCTTGAGCGTCGCAGCCGATTGCGCGGCAAGCAGCTTCCCGACGCGCGTCGAGCCGGTGAACGACAGTTTGCGCACAACCGGCGACGACGTGAGCGTCTCGCCGATCGCGACGGCATCGCCCGACACTATGTTGAACACGCCCGGCGGAATACCGGCCTCTTCCGCAAGCACGGCGAGCGCGAACGCGGAAAGCGGCGTTTCCTCCGATGGCTTCAGCACCATCGTGCAACCGGCCGCGAGCGCGGGGCCGGCCTTGCGCGTGATCATCGCAAGCGGGAAGTTCCACGGCGTGATCGCGGCAACGACGCCTACCGGTTCGCGCGTCACCACGATCTTTGAATCGGGTTTCGGGTTCGGAATCACGTCGCCGTAGCTGCGTTTGGCTTCCTCAGCAAACCATTCGAGGAAGCTCGCCGCATACGCGACTTCGCCTTTGGCTTCGGCAAGCGGCTTGCCCTGCTCGCGCGTGAGTAGTTCGGCGAGGGCGTCGCGGTGGGCGAGCATCAGTTCGCCCCAGCGCTTCACACGCGCGCTGCGTTCCTTCGCCGTCAATGCACGCCAAACGGGGAAGGCGAGTTCGGCGGCGTCGATGGCGCGCTGTGTTTCACGCGCGCCGGCCTTCGCGACCTCCGTGATGACTTCCCCCGTCGCCGGATTGCGGACCGGATAGGTCCCTTTGCCCGCGTGCCAGACGCCGTCGATGTAATAACCGTTGCGCAAGAAGCTCATGCCGCCTGCTCCAGTGCGTCGCAGAACGCGCCGCGCGTCGGGCGCGGTTCGCGCGCGATCCGGCGGCCTGCCGTGTAGTCGTTGATGAGATCGCAGGGCGTGTAGTTGCGCTCGAGTTCGTGGAGTTCGTCGGCGTCGAGTGGCGTGTCGAGCGCGGCCAGCGCGCTGTCGAACTGCGCCGGCGAATCCGCGCCGACGAGCATGCTCGCCACGCCGCTCTTCTGCAGCACCCACGCCTGTGCGATCTGCGCCGCGCTCACATTGCGCCGCGCGGCGACCCGAGCGACCGATGCCGCGATCTGCCGCGAAGCCGGATCGCCGTACATCTGCGCAGTGAAGAAGTCGGTTTGATTGCGTGCGGATGCCGCGTCGCAGGTGAGAAGACCGCGCGCCAGCGGACTGAACACGGAAACCCCGAGCCCCTGGTCGGCGCAATACGGCATCATTTCGCGCTCTTCCTCGCGATAGGCGAGGTTCAACTGCAACTGCATGTTGATCGGCCTGTGCCAGCCGTGGCGCTCGCACGCCTGCATGATCTTCGCCAATTGCCACGTGTACATCGTCGAGACGCCGATGTAGCGCGCCTTGCCCGAACGCACGACGTCGTCGAGCGCGCCCATGGTTTCCTCGACCGGCGTGTTCACGTCGAAGTAATGCAGCATGTAGATATCGACGTAATCCATGCCGAGCCGCATCAGCGACCCGTCGATGCCGTCCATGATGTGCTTGCGCGAATGGCCGCCTGCGTTCTGATACGCGCCCATGTCGTAGCCGACCTTCGTCGTGACGACGATTTCCTCGCGGCGCGCGAGCCTCCCGAGAATCCGGCCGACGACTTCCTCCCCGACACCCGTCGAATAGAAATCCGCGAGGTCGATGAAGTTGACGCCCGCTTCCAGCGCGTGGCGCACGATCGGTTCGCTTTGCCGTTCATCGAAGATCCAGGGTTTCCATTGCGGCGTCCCCATGTTCATCGTGCCCAGGCACAAGCGCGACACCTTCAGGCCGGATTGGCCGAGGCGAACGTATTCCATTGTCGATCTCCTGGCCGGACGCGCGGTCCGGCGCGTTGTGATTTAGCGCTGATTCGGCGTGTAGAAGGGGTTCGAGACGTCTCGCGAGGCGGCGAATACCTCTTCCTTGCCGGGCAAGCCGAGCATCGCGGCCTGAATGGCGTGTTTCGCCGCGCGATAGTTGTTCCGGTAGACGGTGTCGAGGTCGTCGGTCTTGGGATTGACCCAGTTCGCCGAGACGACCACCCACTCGTTCTCAGCTTCCGGCGGCAGCGTGCCATCCTCGAGCGACTCGACAACCGCCTTCGCAATCCCCGCCTGCGACGCGCCCCAAGTGGCGTTGCCGTGGAATTCGCCTTCGATTTGCGCTTTATTCACATACAAAGTGAGCGGTTTTGGCGGGCACGCCGGGCCGCGCGATCACGACGAACGGAGCATGTCCCGCCGTTGGCGTCGCGAGCGCGGTGGCGAACGCCTGACCCGCCGGGCCGCTGCGCGGGCCGACGAGCACGTTGATGTGAGCGAGGTTGACGCCAGGGCCCTCGAAGCCCTCGCCGATAAAGAGATTTGCTTGCATCGCGAGTTCCGGTTTCGTTTAAAAGTGAACGACGAACCGATTGTGCGAGAACGCGCGACGCAGGCTGAATCGATGATTTCTCAACACGGATATGAGCAAACGTAATGTCCGGATTTGCCCTTAGGCGAGGGGAGAACTTGCTTTCTGCGGGTTAACCCCTATGTCTGTATAATAAGGGAAAACCCTTATTCGAGATGCGCGCCGAAAAACGCGCGTCCACCGGCAGAGAGAGGTATCGAAATGAATTTTCACACCCGCAAATGGGTCAAGCCCGAAGACCTGAACCCCAACGGCACGCTGTTTGGCGGCAGTTTGCTGCGCTGGATCGACGAAGAAGCCGCCATCTACGCGATCAGCCAGTTGGACAATCAGCGCGTCGTGACGAAGTTCATGTCGGAGATCAACTTCGTCAGTTCGGCGCGTCAGGGCGACGTGATCGAACTCGGCATGACGGCGACGCATTTCGGCCGCACGTCGCTAACGCTGCGCGCGGAAGTGCGCAATAAGATCACGCGTAAGAGCATTCTCACGGTCGAGAAGATGGTGTTTGTGAATCTCGACGAGAACGGCGAGCCCGCACTGCACGGCCGCACGCAGATTCGCTACGCCGACGAGCTTTTCGAAGCGTATCGGCGCGGCAAGGTCGAGGCGCCGACGGCTTCGGAAGACGAAGCGCGGTTAGAAGAATTGATGCACTGATACACCGCGTGGCGCGACAAAAAGCCCGACTGGCGCAGGCCGGTCGGGCTTTTTAATCTTGAAAGGGACAGCCGCCTACTTGCTAGCCGGCGCCGCACCGGGATCTTCATACTTCGGCACGTCCTTGCCGCCGCTCGAACCGGATGAAGACGCAGGATCATCATAAGTCGGCAAACCCTGCTCCTTGCTGCCGCCGCCCGCGCCGCCCGGCGGCGTCGCGCTCGCGCCGTCGGGCGCAGCTGCATCGGGCTCGTCGCCGTAATCGGGCAGCGCCGCGCCGGTGCCGCCCGTGAGCAGATACTGCCGCCGCTGCGTGTACGCGTCGCGCACGAACGCGTATTTGTCCAGCGCCGCCTGCGACAGAATATCGGTCGCGCCGAGCAGATCCGCCCGCGAGCTCACGAAATTCACGCCGAAGAGAATATTGCGCACGGCCGGATCGGTGTAGCTGACCGGGTCGAGCCGATACGCCACCAGCCAGTTCGTCGCGTCACGCACGGAACTCGGCCCGAACACCGGCAGCACCAGATACGGCCCCGACGGCACACCGTAATGCCCGAGCGTCAGCCCGAAATCCTGGTGGTGCTTCGGCAGCCCGGCCTGCGAGGCGATATCGATCAAACCGCCTATGCCGAACGTCGAATTGAACGCGAAGCGCACCAGATCCTGCGCGGCATCGGTGATCTTCAACTGCACCAGATTGTTCGCGAAATTGCCGACGTCGCCGAGGTTCGAAAAGAAGTTGCTGACCGCCGTGCGAAACGGGCTCGGCGTCCAGTCGACGTAGAACTGCGCGACCGGCCGGGCGATATAGGTGTCGAGGCCGTCGTTGAACTTGAAGATGGCGCGGTTCATCGGTTCCAGCGGATCGCCCGGCCGGCGATCCGGCCCGGTCGCGCAGCCGGCGGTCGCCAGCACGCCTGCCACGGCAAAACTCACCCCGAGCGTCCGGACACGTCCGGCGGCCAAAGCCCTTCTCATTCTTCAATTCCTCTTAAGTTATCGTGCCGCCGCGCCGCCCGCAGCCGCGCGCGCTCGGCCGCTTGCACCTTGCGCGGCTTGCCCATCAGCACCGGCTGGAACACGACCGCGCCGATCAGCGTGCAAAAGAGCGATAGCGCGAGCAGCCGCCCCATGCTCGACGTCCCCGGATGATGCGAAAACCACAGGCTGCCGAAAGCGGTCGCCGTCGTCGCGGCGCTGAACATCACGGCGTGCGTGAGGCTCGACTGCAAAAGCCGCGTCTGTCCCGAGCGCCACGCCATCACGAAATAAATCTTGAAGGCCACGCCGACGCCCAGCATCAGCGGCAACGCGATGATGTTCGCGAAATTGAGAGGCATGTCGAACACAACACACACCTCGAGCGTGACGATCGCGGAAACGAGCAAAGGTATCAAAGTTCTTAAAACGTCGCCAAGACGGCGCAGCGTGATCCACAAAAGGATCGCGATCGCGATCAGCGAAAGCGCCGCGGCCTGCTGGAACGCCTTGATGATCGTCTCGGCCGAATGGCGAATCGAGATCGGTCCGCCGATCGCGTCCGGCTCGGATTTCTGGACAGCGTCGGCGAAGCGGGCGAGCAGGCGGTCGTCGTTCTGGTCGACGCCCGGCGGCACCTTCGGCGACACCTCGACGAGCGCCTTGCCATCGGGCGTCACCCAGTTGTCGACCATCGATTGCGGCAGCGTCGAGCGCGTGATCTCCGACGGCTGTAAAAGTGCGCGCAGACGGGCGAGTGCGAGGCGCAGCGGCTCGGCCATCGCGACCTCGGCGCGGTCGCGGGCGGCGGCATCGGCCTGGGCGAGCTTCGCGAGCGTCTGCGACAAATGCTTCGCTTCGGCGTCGCCGGGGCCCGGGTGTTCGTCGGCGGCGAGCGCGAGCTGGTTCGACAGGCGTTTCAAAGTCGCGACCCTCACCGCATCCGTCACGGGAGAAGCCACCGTCTGGTTCAGCGCCGGCAGCAATTGCGCGGCGGCCGCGGCGATCAGTTCGAGCTTCTTCGGCTGATCGGCGGGAATCAGCGAGGCGAGCGTCGTCACGCGGCCGACTTCGGGCAGCTTTGCCAAACGCGCCTCGATGCGTTCTGCGTCGGCAAGCGACGGCGCGAGCACCGACACATTGTTGATGGCCGCTTCCGGCGCGTCTTTCAGCGCAAGCAACGTCGCCATCGACTCGGTGTGCGGGTCCTTCAGATGCAGCGGATTGAAGTCGAAACGCAGGTTCAGGAGCAGCGGCAGCGCGCCGATCACGATGATCAGCGTGCCGATCAGGACGGGCTTGCGGTTGCGATCGAGGTATTCGTCGACGGGTGCGAGCGCGGGAAAACCGGGCGAGCTCGGCTCGCCGGGCGGCGCGAACACCTTCAGCAGCGCGGGCAGCAGCGTCATGTTCGTCACGTACGCGATGATCATGCCTACGCCCGCGATCAGCCCCAGTTCCGACACGCCGCGATAGGCGGTCGGCAGGAACGAGAAGAAGCTCGCGGCGGTCGCGGCGGCGGCGAGCGTGAGCGGCACGGCGACGTGCCGCGCGGTTTCGGCGAGCGCGACGTCGAGCCGCCGGTGCCGGTGACGCTCCTCGCGATACCGGACGCCGAACTGAATCCCGAAATCGACCCCCAGCCCGACGAACAGCACCATGAACGCGACCGAAATCATGTTCAGCGCGTGAACCATCATCAGGCCGAGCGCGGCCGTGATCGCGAGCCCGACGAACAGCGTGATGAACACCGCGAGGATCATCTTCCCCGAGCGCAACGCGAGCCACAGGATCACGAGCACGACGATGAAGGTCGCGATGCCGTTCACCTCGGCGCCGTCCTTGACGGAGGCGAATTCCTCGTCGGCGAGCGGCTGGGCGCCCGTCAGCCGCACGGCCGCGCCGTATTTCTGCGCGAGGCCGAGTTCTTTGGCGGTCGCGCGGATGGCGTCGGAGGCGCCGGCGCCGGCTTCGAGCGCGTTGAAATCGAGCACCGGCTGAACCGTGACGAACGCGCGCGCGGGGCCGCCCGTCGGCGACGGATCGGCGAGATTGCGCCACGAGAACGCCGCCGGCTCGTTCGCGAGCACGCGGTCGAGCACGTTCGCGCTCTGATTCAGCAGTTTCGACATCTGCCCGAGCGTCACCTGCCCGAGTTGCAGCGGCAGGTTCAGGCTCGTATTGAGCGTCTGCGCAAGGCCGGTGAGCGTGGGATCGTGGGCGAGCGTGTTGATCAGCGGGCGCGCCTGCACGAGTTGCTGCGTGGTTTGCGCGACTTTGTCGGAAGAAAGATAGAGCAGGCCGTTATGCTCGAAGAATTCACCGCCCGATGGCTGCGTCACCGATTTGAACCGGTCCGGGTGCTTCGCGAGCGCGGCGGCGAGTTCGCTCGCGGCGGCATCGGCGAATTCGGGCGCCTGCGCCTCGACTACGACCAGAAGCGTCGAGCCGCGTTGCGGGAAGGCTTCGTCCATCGCGTGACTTCGGGCAGCCCATTCCGGCTCCGTCTCGATTAGCTGGCTCACGTCGGTGCTGATCTTGAAGTGATGGACGACGTAGATCGAGCTCAGCAAGGCGAGCAGCAGCGAGACGGCGATGATCCACGCCGGCCGGCGGATGGCAACGGTGACGAGGCGGGTAAGGTGGGACGTCAGCATGAAGACGAGTACCGTCGAGGTCCTGTTTTGAGTGCGGGCTGTAGAGGACAAAACCGGGGGAAGTCCACAGCCGGGGATCGCGCAAGTATACCGGGGCCGTGCTCCAAGGCGCGGCCGCTTCCTTGAACTGTCAGCGCATCGGCGAGTCGATATACTGGCTTGCCGCCGGTTTGAAAACCCATCAAATCCGCGCGATCAGCTTCCATACCATACAGAGAACGGGTTCCATGAAACGCTATTTGTCCCTTTGCTTCACCTTCCTCGTCGCCGCGTTGTTCGTTTCGGGCAACGCCTTCGCCCAGGCGAGCCCCGATGCGGTGGTGAAAAACGCCGTCGAAGGCACCGTCGCCGCGATGAAGGCCGACCCGCAAGCGCGCGGCGGCGACATGTCGAAGATCACGCAGCTCGTCGAGACGCGCTTCGTGCCCGCCACCGACTTCGAGCGCATGACGCGCATCGCGGTCGGCAAGGCGTGGGCCACGGCGACGCCCGAGCAGCAGAAGCAGCTCTACGAGCAGTTCCAGAAGCTCTTCGTGCGCACTTACGCTTCGTCGCTGCTGCAATTGCGCGACCAGGACGTCAAGTTCGTCTTCGACAGCCCGAAGGTCGATGCGAGCACAAAGGACGTCGTCGTCGAGTCGCATGTAATCTCGACCGGCGGCGACAACCCCGTGCGCTATCGCCTCAGCAAGTCGGCGCAGGGCTGGAAAATCTACGACATCGACATGATGGGCGCCTGGCTCATCCAGGTCTATCAGCAACAGTTCGCGGGTCAGCTCTCGTCCGGTGGCGTCGATGGCCTCATCAAGTTCCTGACCGAGCACAACGCGCGCACGGCCGGTTGATCCCTTCTGCGACGGTCAGGTGCGGCGGTGCTCCACCGCGTACTTGATCAGCTCGGCCTGACCGTCGATATCGAGTTTCCGCTTCAGATTCAATCGGTGCGTTTCCACCGTGCGCACCGACAACCCATGCTGCAGCGCAATCTGCTTGCTCGACAGCCCGAGCGCGAGCGCGTCCAGAATGTCGCGCTCACGCGGTGTCAGGCGTTCCAACGGCGTCTGCATCGATTGCGCCTGGATCATCCGCATCGCCAGTCCCGCGCTGAAAAAAGTCTTGCCGGCGAGCACCGCGTCGATCGCGTGGATGATTTCCGTCGCCGGCGAATCCTTCAGCACATAGCCGCTCGCGCCCGCCCGCACGGCCTGCGCGACATATTCGATGTTGTCGTGCATCGACAGCATCAGCACGCGAATCCCCGGAAAACGCTCGTGAAAGAGCGCGGCCAGCTCGATGCCGCTCATCCCCGACATGCCGACGTCCATCAGCGCGAGGTCGGGCGGATTGGCTTCGTCGGCGGCGAGCGCGAGCGCTTCGGCCGCGTTGCCCGCCTCGCCGATCACGCGCAGGTGCGGCGCGGCGTCCAGCCGGGCGCGCAGGCCGTCGCGCACGAGCGGGTGGTCGTCGATCAGGACGAGTCGCGCGGGTTCAGAAGTCATCGGTCAGTCCTTGCAGGGTGGGGGCGGCGAGCGGCAGCGGCACCGTGGCGGCGACCACCGTGCGCCCGACCTGCGACACGATCTGGAGCGTCGCGCCGAGCCCGTCGAGCCGCTCGCGCATGTTGCGCAGGCCGACGCCGCTCTTCGGATCGGCGAGCGCGGCGCTCACGTCGAAGCCTTCGCCATTGTCCGCGATCGTGAGCGAAACGGCGTGCGGCGCGAGCTCGAGCGTGAGCGCGGCGCGCGTCGCCTTCGAGTGGCGGACGATGTTGGTCAGCGCTTCCTGCGCGATGCGAAAAAGCACGGTGTTGACCGGATCGGGGAGCGCCGCGCGCAAGCCCGGCGGCGCGTCTTTCGTCACCGATTCGAAGCGTACGTCGAGCACGCCCTGTTCGCTCAGCTCGCGCGCGAGTTGGTCGAGCGCGGCGGCGAGCCCGAGGTCGTCGAGCATCGCGGGGCGCAGCGCATGCGAGATGCGGCGCACTTCGCGCAGCGTGCCGGCGAGGCGCCCGAGCCCGGTGGCAAGCGCGGCTTCGGCGGCGGGTTCGCGCGTTTCGGCGCGCTCGAAGCGTGCAAGCGCCGATTCCAGCAGCAATTTCACGGAAACCAGCATCTGGCTGATGCCGTCGTGCAGTTCGCGCGAGAGGCGCGCGCGTTCCTGCTCCTGCGAATCGACGACCTGCCGCGCGAGGCGCTTCAGCTTGGCGTCGGAACTGCGATGCTCGCTGATGTTCAGCACGGCCGTGCACACGGCGATCACGCCGAGCGCCGCCAGCGCGATCGCGCCGATCCACGCCATCGTGCGATCGATGTTCGCGTGCGCTTGCGCGTCGATGCGCGCGAGCGTCGTCTCGACATCCTCCATATAAATACCGGTGCCGATCATCCAGCCCCAGCGCGGCAGCGGCACGACGTAGCCGAGCTTCGGCGCGAGCTTGCCCGTCGACGGACGCCGCCACACGTAGCGCACGTAGCCGCCGCCGCGCGACGCCTCGGTGATCAGCTTCTGGAGGGTCAGCGCGCCGGCGGGGTCGCGCATCAGCCACAGGTCGCGGCCGACGAGATCCGGCTGGCGCGGATGCATCAACGACGTGCCGTGCATCGTGTAGACGAAAAAATAGCCGTCCGCGCCGAAGTCGAGACGCTGCAGCGCATCGAGCGCCTGCTTCTTGCGCGCTTCTTCTTCGTCGGGGGTGCCGGTGGGGGCGTCGTAGTACGGCGCGACCGTGCTCTGCGCCAGTTCGACGTAATGCCGCAGCTCGATTTCCTTGCTTGAGAGGTACGCGGCCTGCGTCGTCGCGTGCTGCGATTCGGCGAGCGTGGTCGCCTGCTGGTGAACCCCGTATTCGATCCCGCCGATCGCGACGGCGAACGGCACGATCGCCAGCAAGAAAATCTTCGCTTTGAGATTCATGTCGAACTTCATGACGGCAAAAGGCGGTGGTTACGTAATTCTACGTAGAGCGGTTACGTAGTTGTCCGCTTGTAAGGCCTGCGGCGAAGGCGAATACTACACGCCCATAGCGTCCTTGACGCCATGCTCCCGCTTTTGTCAATCAGACCGCGGCGGGTATTTCAAACTAAAAGACAGGAGACACCATGAATCGGGCTTCCGGATTCCTGGTCTGGATCGCGGTCGCGCTACTCGGCGCGTTCGCATTCGGAACAATTGCACTCGCGCATGGAGAGCGCATCAGCGCGCTTTGGGTCGTCATCGCCGCGGTTTGCGTGTATTTGATCGCGTACCGCTTCTATTCACGCTTCATCGCGAGCAAGGTGCTTCAGCTCGACGGCCTGCGCGCCACGCCGGCCGTACGTCACAACGACGGCCTCGACTACGTCCCGACCAACAAGTACGTGCTGTTCGGCCACCATTTCGCAGCGATCGCGGGCGCGGGTCCGCTCGTCGGCCCGGTGCTCGCCGCGCAAATGGGCTACACGCCCGGCATGCTGTGGATTCTCGCGGGCGTCGTGTTCGCGGGCGCGGTGCAGGACTTCGTGGTGCTCTTCATCTCGACGCGCCGCGACGGCCGCTCGCTCGGCGACCTCGTCAAGATGGAACTCGGCCTCGTGCCGGGCGTGATCGCGCTGTTCGGCGCGTTCCTGATCATGGTGATCATTCTCGCGGTGCTCGCGCTGATCGTCGTGAAGGCGCTGACCGGCTCGCCGTGGGGCACGTTCACCGTCGGCGCGACGATTCCGGTCGCGATCTTCATGGGCATCTACACGCGCTACATCCGGCCGGGCAAGATCGGCGAGGTGTCGGTGATCGGCTTCATCGGCCTGATGCTCGCGATCGTGTACGGCCAGCATGTGGCCGAATCGGCGACCCTCGCGCCCTACTTCACGTTCACCGGCACGCAGCTCACGTGGATCCTGATCGGCTACGGCTTCATCGCTTCGGTGCTGCCGGTGTGGCTGCTGCTCGCGCCGCGCGATTATCTGTCGACGTTCCTGAAGATCGGCACGATCATGGGCCTCGCGATCGGCATCCTGATCGTCGCGCCCGAGCTGAAGATGCCGCAGTTCACGAAGTTCATCGACGGCAGCGGCCCGGTCTGGGCGGGCAGCCTCTTCCCGTTCCTGTTCATCACGATCGCGTGCGGTGCGGTGTCGGGCTTTCACGCGCTGATCTCGTCGGGCACGACGCCCAAGCTGATCGACAACGAAGCCAACATGCGCTTCATCGGCTATGGCGCAATGCTGATGGAATCGTTCGTCGCGATCATGGCGCTAGTGGCCGCCTCGGTGATCGAGCCGGGCGTCTATTTCGCGATGAACAGCCCGGCCGCCGTGCTCGGCACGACGCCTGAAGCGGTCGCGCAGACGGTGTCGAGCTGGGGCTTCCTGCTCACGCCCGACATGCTGACGTCGACGGCCAAAGCGGTCGGCGAGACGACGATCGTCGCGCGGGCGGGCGGCGCGCCGACGCTGGCCGTGGGCATGGCGCAGATTCTGCATCAGGTGATCGGCGGCCCGGCGATGATGGCGTTCTGGTACCACTTCGCGATTCTCTTCGAGGCGCTCTTCATCCTGACGGCGGTCGATGCGGGTACGCGCGCCGGACGTTTCATGCTGCAGGATTTGCTTGGCACGTTCGCGCCGGCGCTGCGTCGCACGGATTCGCTGCCGGCGAATTTGATCGCGACGGCGCTGTGCGTGGCGGCCTGGGGCTACTTCCTGTATCAGGGCGTGGTCGATCCGCTCGGCGGCATCAATACGCTCTGGCCGCTCTTTGGTATCTCGAACCAGATGCTGGCGGGGATCGCGCTGACGCTCGGCACGGTCGTGCTGTTCAAGATGAAGCGCGAACGCTACGCCTGGGTGACGGCCGTGCCGACCGTGTGGCTCCTGATCTGCACGATGACGGCGGGCTGGCAGAAGATTTTCCACTCGAACCCGAAGATCGGCTTCCTGTCGCATGCGTCGGTGCTGAGCCAGGCGCGCGATGCGGGCAAGATCGTGGCGCCGGCGAAGTCGCTGGAACAGATGGACCGCGTCATTTTCAACGACTATATCGATGCCGCGCTGGCGGGGTTGTTCATCTTCGTCGTCGTGAGTATCGTGATCTATGGCGTGCTGGCTGTGATTCGCGCCCGTCGCGAAACGCGTCCGACCGTGCGCGAAACGCCGTTCGAAGCCATGCCGGTCGGTACGCCGACGGGCGCGGCGATTCGCTCGGGGCATTGATGCATTGACCATCGGCTGGGGCCGTGACGGGTTTTAACCTGGTTGCGGCTCCGGTGCGAGCAACTGGAGGACATCATGTTCACCGATCTTCGGCAAGCCGGACGGTATCTCGGGCAGGCGATGCGCCTGATGGTCGGCCTGCCCGACTACGATAATTACGTGTCGCACATGCAGGCGACGCACCCCGACCGGCATGTGATGACGTATGAGGAATTTTTCCGCGAACGGCAGGAAGCGAGGTATGGGTCGGGGGCGGGGAAGTGTTGTTGAGGGCTTAGGGCCTTCTTAGGCGTGAAAAAAGCGCGATGGCGGAGGCTGTCGCGCTTTTTTTGAATCGGGCCGGTTGCCCGACAGATTGTGTAGAGAATTTGAGGATGCAACAGAAAAGTGACTTGCCAATTGAGCGCGCGGCCGACTTGTTCGAACCCGCGAAACTTGCTCATGGAGATCAGTTGAGCCTGCTACGCGGCTCGGCATTCGTTACGGAAAACCGACGGAACCGGTAGCCGAGGAAGATTGGGAAGCCTCCAGCGACGCGTGAACTTTCCGTAACGCTTTATGCGCATCAAGAAGCCGCGCAGAACCGCCCTCAAACCTCCGAAACCAGCACCACCGCCGTCGACGACACACTCTTCGCCGACCGCAGCGCCTTATCCCTCACCGCTGTCATATCTTCGACCTCGCTCGAATACCGGTAACTCGCCGGCAGCAAGCGAAAATCCCCGCCGACCTGCGCCGCCTTCGTCTCGCTGAAGCCGAGCTTGCGCAACGTCCTGCCGAGCAGCGAATAGTCGTCGAGATCGGCTTTGCCGAGATTGATGAGTACGTTGAATTGAGCCATGAGTAAGACTTCCTGCGCGTCCTGTCGAAGAGCCGCGAATCGTACGACGGTCGATGCGCGCCAACCCTGCGCATCGACAAAAAAGCACGAAATCCGACGAGCCAAAAAGCAAACGGGCAGATGTATCGCCCGCTGAGCGACATCACCTGCCCGCCACCAATCAGATGCCGTTCAGTGCGCGGCCGCAGCCGTCGGCTTGGCGCCCTTGTTGTTCTTCGCGCGGCCGATCTCTTCCAGCTTGATCTCGACGTGCTTCGAGAACACATATTCCGCCGGACGCTGCTTGTCGATCGGCAGGTCCTTCGCGTACGCGCCTTCCGTGCGCGGGCCGCGCATCGACACGCCCAGCGCCTTCAGCGGATGCGCGACGGTATCCATCACCGCCGTCGCTTCGAAGCCGCTGTGCACCATGCAGTCGGCGCACTTCTCATAGTTGCCCGTGCCGTACTTATCCCAGTCGGTGGTTTCCATCAGTTCCTTGAAGGTCTTCGCATACCCTTCGCCGAGCAGGTAGCACGGACGCTGCCAGCCGAACACTGTGCGCGCCGGGTTGCCCCACGGCGTGCATTGGTACGTCTGGTTGCCGGCCAGGAAATCGAGGAACATCGCAGACTGGCTGAACGACCAGTTCTTGCCGTTGTTGCCGCGCTTGAAGATTTCGCGGAACAGCGTCTTGGTCTTGTCGCGGTTCAGGAAGTGCTGCTGGTCCGGCGCACGTTCGTACGCGTAGCCCGGCGACACCGTGATGCCATCGACGCCCATCGGCCCGAGCGTGTCGAAGAACGCGGCGACGCGCTCCGGATTCGCATCGTTGAAGAGCGTGCAGTTGATGTTCACGCGGAAACCGCGGCGCTTCGCTTCCTTAATCGCTTTCACCGCCTTGTCGTAGACGCCTTCCTGCGAGACCGAATGGTCGTGCGTCGCCTGGTCGCCGTCGAGGTGGACGGACCACACGAAGTATGGGCTCGGCTCGTAGTCGTCCATCTTCTTTTCCATCAGCAGCGCGTTCGTGCAGAGATACACGAACTTCTTGCGCGCGATGATGCCCTTCACGACCTGCGGCATTTCCTTGTGCAGCAAGGGCTCGCCGCCCGCGATCGAGACGACCGGCGCGCCGCATTCATCGACGGCGCCTAAGCATTCCTCCAGCGACAGACGCTGGTTAAGGATCGGATCCGGATAGTCGATCTTGCCGCAGCCGTTGCAGGCGAGATTGCAGCGGAACAGCGGCTCCAGCATCAGTGCGAGCGGATAACGCTTGTTGCGCGTGAAATGCTGGCGCGCGATATACGCGCCAACCCGGACTTTTTGCAGCATCGGAATAGACAAGTGCGTGCTCCTTATTCTTGGCGTGCGGCTGTGGCATCGACCGCGGCAAGCGGTTGCGTCAGCTTCGCGGGCAATTTGAATTCGACCTTCTCTTCGCGGCCGTCCATCGTCGAGACTTCGACGTGGCCGAACGCGCGCAGGGCGTCGATGACATGGTTGACCATTTCCTCGGGCGCCGATGCGCCCGCGGTAATGCCGACGGTCTGCGCGTTCGCAAACCACTCCGGCTTCACTTCCGAGCCGTCCGCGACGAGGTAGCTCGGCACGCCGCTTTCGGCACCGATCTCGCGCAAGCGATTCGAGTTGGAACTGTTGGTGGCGCCGACGACGAGCAGCACTTGCACCTGGGTCGACAGCTCGCGCACGGCGGCCTGGCGGTTTTGCGTCGCGTAGCAGATGTCGCGCGTATCGGGGCCGACGATATCGGTGAAGCGGCGCTGCAGCGCGTCGATGATGCCGCGCGTGTCGTCGACGGAAAGCGTGGTTTGCGTGACGTACGCGACGGGCGTATCGACCGGCAGTTCGAGCGTTGCGACTTCGGCCTCGCTCTGTACGAGCACGACCTTGCCGGGAATCTGGCCGATCGTGCCTTCCACTTCCGGATGCCCCGCGTGGCCGATCAAAATCAGCGTGCGCCCTTGCGACACATACTGGCGCCCCTGCACGTGAACCTTCGTCACGAGCGGGCAGGTGGCATCGAGCACGTCGAGTCCGCGCGCCTGGGCGTCCGCCTCGACCGTCTGCGCGACGCCGTGCGCGCTGAAGATCGCGACCGCGCCGTGCGGCACTTCGTCGAGTTCTTCGACGAAACGTGCGCCCTTGTTCCGCAAGTTATCGACGACGTGCCGGTTGTGAACGATCTCATGGCGCACGTAGACGGGCGCGCCATGCCGTTCGAGCGCGCGATCGACGATTTCGATCGCGCGGACTACGCCCGCACAAAAGCCGCGGGGTTGAGCAAGGATGATACGCATATTCGGGCGAACTCCGACTGGCGCGGGTTTCGAGTGGACCCGACGCATCGCGTCAGGCCGTCGAGTCCGTCACGTCAACTTGTAGGGCGATTGACGGACTCACGGAAACGTTCGGTAATTAAGAAATGAATCGTTCAAACTTCGCGTCGAAGTTGACCGCGTATTCTAACTCGTTCGCTTTTAGGATGCTTGGAAGGGCGTGCTGGGCGGGCCGCAGAGCGGGGTTTGAGACAATTTCCTCCAAAGCGGAAAAGTGCAATAAACCGGTAGACTGTGCGGCGTTCCGGCCCGGAGTGGCCCTTTTGCTGCGTTGCGGCGGTCCAAACTCCGTCCGCGCGAATCGTAATCGCCGTACAACCCCGTTTAGTCGAAGACCCATCCATCATGTTATTGATCGCCTGGCTTTCGCTTCTCATCTGGCTCGTGCTTGTGTTCGCGCGCGGCGGCTTCTGGCGCGTGCAGCCCGCCGCGCCGCTCTCCGACACCACCCTGCACGCCGTCGGTCAAGCCGAGATCGCGCGCCGCGGCGCGTGGCCGGCGCTCGTCGCCGTCGTGCCCGCGCGCAACGAAGCCGACGCGATCGGCCGGGCGGTCGGCTCGCTGCTGAAGCAGGACTACGCGGGATCGTTCCGCGTGGTCGTCGTCGACGACCACAGCACCGACGGCACCGCCGACGCCGCCCAGTCCGCCGCGCGCGCGCTCGGCCTCGAAGACCGCCTGACTGTGCTCGCCGCCGAGCCGCTGCCGCCCGGCTGGTCGGGCAAGGTGTGGGCGCAGTCGCAAGGCATCGGCGCGATCGAGAAGCTCGGCATTCCCGCCGACTTCCTGCTGCTCACCGACGCCGACATCCACCATCCCGCCGATGCCGCGACGCAACTCGTCGCGCGCGCGATTCTCGAGGATCGCGACCTCGTCTCGCTGATGGTGCGGCTGCGTTGCGATTCGCTGTGGGAGAAGGCGCTGATTCCCGCGTTCGTGTTCTTCTTCGCCAAGCTCTATCCGTTCTCGTGGGTCGGCGACGTGAAGAAGCCGACCGCGGGCGCCGCCGGCGGCTGCATGATGGTGCGGCGCTCGGCGCTGGAAGAGGCGGGCGGCATCGAATCGATCCGGGGCGAACTCATCGACGATTGCAGTCTCGCCGCGCGTCTCAAGCATCGCGACGGACGCGGCGATGCCCGGCCGATCCGGCTCGATCTCGCCGGGCGCAGCGAGTCGCTGCGCCCCTATGACGACTGGCGCGAGATCTGGAACATGATCGCGCGCACGGCGTTCACGCAGTTGCGCTACTCGTCGTGGCTGCTCGCGGGGACCGTTGCCGGGATGGTGCTGATCTATCTCGTGCCGCCGGTGCTCGCCCTGTGGCTCGGCGGCCGCGCGTGGCCCGCATGCGTCGCGTGGGCGCTGATGTGCATTGTCTATGCGCCGATGCTGCGCTACTACCGCCGTTCGTTGCTGTGGGCGCCGCTGTTGCCGCTCGTGGCGCTGTTCTACGTCAGCGCGACGATCGGCTCGGCCGTGCGTTATTGGCGCGGCAAGGGCGGTCAGTGGAAGGCGCGCGTGCAGGCGCCGACGCGGGAAGGCTCCTGAAGCGTGCGCTTCAGGCGACGCGCAGACCGCCGCCCGCAGGCACCGAAGCAAGCGATGGCGCCTGCTTCCTGCGCTCGCGGGTAGGCGCCGTACCGAACGCATCGCGATAGCTCTTCGAGAAGTGGCAAGCCGACTGAAAGCCGCAAGCCATCGTGATATGCATGATCGACATATCGGTTTGCAGCAGCAGTTCGCGCGCACGGCGCAAACGCAATGTCAGGTAATAATGAGTAGGCGTCATGCCGAGATGCTCCCGGAAGATCCGCTGCAACTGCCGCTGCGACATCCCCGCGAGCCGCGCGAGTTCTTCGCGCGAAAGCGGCTCTTCGATGTTGTTCTCCATCAGCGAGATCACTTCGAATAGCGACTTGTTCGCCGATCCCAAGCGTGCGACGAGCGGCATGCGCTGCTGCGCGCTGGTATCGCGAACGTGTTCGACGATGAACTGCTCCGCGATCTGCGTTACCCGCGCCGTGCCGACGCGCGCGGCAATCAGGTTCAGCATCATGTCGAGCGGCGCGACGCCGCCGGTACAAGTCACCCGGTCGCGATCGACGACGAACAACTCCTTCAGAAAACGCGTGTCCGGAAACTCTTCCTTGAGCGCCGACATGTTCTCCCAATGGATCGCGCACGCGTAGCCCGCGAGCAAGCCGGCGCGCGCGAGCGCATACGTTCCGGTGCAAAGACTGCCGAGCACGCTGCCCGTCCGCGCGAAGCGGCGCAGCGCCACGAGGTGCGCGGGCGTGGTCTCCCGCTGCACGTCGATGCCGCCCACCACGAACACGATATCCGGCTGTCCGACGCAATCGACCGGGCCGGTATCGACGGACAAGCCGTTGCTCGCCGTGACCGGTCCGCCTTCGGGACTGACGATCGACCATCGATACAGCGGCTGCCCTGTCAGATAGTTCGCCATGCGCAGCACTTCGATGGCGTTGGTGAACGCGATCATCGTGAAGTTGGGTAGCGGCATGAAAGCGAAATGCGACAGCGACGCCGTGCGATCGGGGGACATGGGGGCCGTGATTCCTTGGAATCTATAGTTGGAGTCCGCCGTGGGGAGCAGCGGATTACGCATTTGATGACGATTGCAACTAGCGTGCCATAAGGCTAAACCCTGAGCCGCCGGGTCAAGCGCGCCCGGCTCTGGGGCAACGAAATAGAGAACGCACGTTTTAAAAGCACGCACGCTCCGCCGCAGTGCAGTGCGCGTTTCAAACACATTGCCGATACCTCAAATCGCGGCACGCCACTTGTCGAAAACAGACGCCCATGTCGGAAAAGGCCAAGAACGCGTCTGAATTCGTAAATTGACGCGCGGGGCGTGGATCAAGAATAGACGCAATCGAAGCGCGGTAACGAAAGGCCTTCAAGGCCACGACCGGCGCCTCGGAAACGATCCATTTTCCTGACCACGGACCTCCCTCATGTCGAATCCGAATCCTTTTTTTGAAGAGTCTCTGGCGACGCGCGACGCCTCGGTACGCGGCGCCGTGCTGAAGGAACTCGAACGCCAGCAGTCGCAAGTCGAATTGATCGCGTCGGAAAACATCGTGTCGCGCGCGGTGCTCGAAGCTCAGGGTTCGGTGCTGACGAACAAATATGCGGAAGGCTATCCGGGCAAGCGCTATTACGGCGGCTGCGAATTCGTCGATGAAGTCGAAACGCTCGCGATCGATCGTATCAAGCAGCTCTTCGACGCGAAGTTTGCGAACGTGCAGCCGCATTCGGGCGCGCAGGCGAACGGCGCCGTGATGCTCGCGCTTGCCAAGCCGGGCGACACTATTCTCGGAATGTCGCTCGATGCGGGCGGGCATCTGACGCACGGTGCGAAGCCCGCGCTTTCCGGCAAGTGGTTCAACGCGGTGCAGTACGGCGTGAACCGCGACACGATGCTGATCGACTACGACCAGATCGAGGAACTCGCGCAACAGCACAAGCCGTCGCTGTTAATCGCGGGATTCTCCGCCTATCCGCGCAAGCTCGACTTCGCGCGCCTGCGCCAGATCGCCGACAACGCCGGCGCGAGGCTGATGGTCGACATGGCGCACATCGCCGGGATCATCGCTGCGGGGCGCCATCAGAATCCGGTCGAGCATGCGCACGTCGTGACGTCGACCACGCACAAGACTTTGCGTGGCCCGCGCGGCGGCTTCGTGCTCACCAACGACGAAGACATCGCGAAGAAGATCAACTCGGCCGTGTTCCCCGGTCTGCAAGGCGGTCCGCTGATGCATGTGATCGCGGGCAAGGCCGTCGCGTTCGGCGAAGCGCTGCAGCCGGGCTTCAAGACTTACATCGATAACGTGCTTGCCAACGCGCAGGCACTCGGCGACGTGCTGAAACAAGGCGGCGCCGATCTCGTGACGGGCGGCACCGACAACCATTTGCTGCTCGTCGATCTGCGTCCGAAGGGCCTGAAGGGCAATCAGGTGGAGCAGGCGCTGGAACGCGCGGGCATCACCTGCAACAAGAACGGCATTCCGTTCGATACCGAGAAGCCGACCGTCACGTCCGGCGTTCGCCTGGGCACGCCCGCTGGCACGACGCGCGGCTTCGGCGTGAACGAGTTCCGCGACATCGGGCGCCTGATCGTCGAAGTCTTCGATTCGCTGCGTGACCATCCCGAGGGCCACGCCGCTACAGAACAACGCGTGCGCCGCGAAATCTTCGCGCTGTGCGAACGCTTCCCCATCTACTGAGAACTCTGGAGCTACAGATGAGCAACCTGCACGACGACAGCATCATCATCGACGGCCTGAACATTTCGAAGTTCGAGCGCTCGGTGTTCGAGGACATGAGAAAGGGCGGCGTGACGGCGGTGAACTGCACGGTGTCGGTCTGGGAAGACTTTCAGAAGACCATCGACAACATCGCTGAAATGAAGCAGCAGATCCGCGAGTACAGCGAGATCCTCACGCTCGTGCGCACCGCCGACGACATCCTGCGCGCGAAGAAGGAAAACAAGACCGGCATCATCTTCGGCTTCCAGAACTCGTATGCGTTCGAGGACAACCTCGGCTATATCGAAGTGTTCAAGGAACTCGGCGTGAACGTGGTGCAGCTTTGCTACAACACGCAGAATCTCGTCGGCACCGGCTGTTATGAAGCGGATGGCGGCCTCTCCGGCTATGGCCGCGAAGTGATTCAGGAGATGAACCGCGTCGGCATTCTCGTCGATCTGTCGCACGTTGGCGCGAAGACGTCGTCGGACGCGATCGCCTGTTCGAAGGTGCCGGTCACGTACTCGCACTGCTGCCCGTCAGGTTTGAAGGAGCATCCGCGCAACAAGTCGGATGAACAGCTCAAGGAGATCGCCGATGCGAACGGCTTCGTCGGCGTGACGATGTTCTCGCCGTTCCTGAAGCGCGGCGCCGATGCGAATGTCGACGACTACCTCGAAGCCATCGACTATGTGATCAATGTGATCGGCGAAGACAAGGTGGGCATCGGCACCGATTTCACGCAAGGCTATTCCACCGAATTCTTCGACTGGATCACGCACGACAAGGGCCGCTATCGCCGTCTGACGAACTTCGGCAAGGTCGTGAATCCGGAAGGCATCCGCACGATCGGCGAGTTCCCGAACCTCACCGCCGCGATGCAGAAGGCGGGCTGGAGCGAGTCGCGCATCAAGAAGGTGATGGGCGAGAACTGGCTGCGCGTATTCGGCGAAGTCTGGAACGTCTGATCGACCCAATATAAAAAGGACCCTCACGATGCAACCCCAACTGCCTATCGACGTCGATCCGAACACCGGCGTCTGGACCACCGACGCGCTGCCGATGCTCTACGTGCCGCGCCACTTCTTCACGAACAACCACACGGCGGTCGAGGAAGCGCTCGGCCGAGACGCCTACGCCGAGATCCTCTACAAGGCCGGCTACAAGTCCGCGTATCACTGGTGCGACAAGGAAGCGAAGCAGCATGGCTTGACCGGCATGGCCGTGTTCGAGCACTACCTGAAGCGCCTGTCGCAACGCGGCTGGGGCATCTTCACGATCGTCGAATCCGATCCCTCGACTTCGCATGCGCGCATCGAACTGCACAACTCGTCGTTCGTGCTCGCGCAGCCGGGCAAGCAGGGCAAGCTCTGCTACATGTTCGCGGGCTGGTTCGCGGGCGCGATGGACTGGGTGAACGACACGGCCGCGCCTGAAGCGAAGAAGGGCCCGCGTTCGCATTCCATCGAAACGCAGTGCGCCGCCGAAGGGCACGACCACTGCGTGTTCGAAGTGTCGCCGCTCGCGTCCTAAGCGCGTAAAGCATATCCATTCCGAGGTCGATCGCGATGCGTTACCCCAACCTTTTCAAGCCTCTCACGCTGAACAAGCTGACCCTGCGCAACCGCATTGTCAGTACCGCGCACGCTGAGGTGTATGCGGAGCCGGGCGGCCTGCCGGGCGACCGCTATATCCGTTACTACGAAGAGAAGGCGAAGGGCGGTGTCGGCCTCGCCGTGTGCGGCGGTTCGAGCCCGGTATCGATCGACAGCCCGCAAGGCTGGTGGAAGTCGGTCAATCTCTCGACCGACAAGATCATCGATCCGCTCGCGCGTCTCGCCGAAGCGATGCATCGTCATGGCGCGAAGATCATGATCCAGGCGACGCACATGGGCCGCCGTTCCGCGTGGCATGGCGAGAGCTGGCCGCATCTGATGTCGCCTTCGGGCGTGCGCGAGCCGGTGCATCGCGGGAACGCGAAGATCATCGAAGTGGAAGAGATTCGCCGCATCATCGCCGACTTCGCCACGGCCGCGAAGCGCGTGAAGGACGCGGGCATGGACGGCATCGAGATTTCGGCGGCTCACCAGCATCTGATCGACCAGTTCTGGAGCCCGCGTACCAACTTCCGCACGGACGAATGGGGCGGGTCACTGGAAAACCGTCTGCGCTTTGGCACAGAAGTGTTGAACGCCGTGCGTGAAGCGGTGGGCGCGGATTTCTGCGTCGGCCTGCGCATGTGCGGCGACGAATTCCATGAAGACGGTCTCAATCACGAGCAACTGAAAGAGATCGCGCAGGCAATGTCGGAGTCGGGCTTGATCGATTACGTCGGCGTGATCGGTTCGGGCGCGGATACGCACAATACCCTCGCGAACTGCATGCCGCCGATGGCGTTGCCGCCCGAACCGTTCGTGCATCTCGCAGCGGGCATCAAGTCGGTGGTGAAGCTGCCGGTGATGCACGCGCAAAGCATCCGCGACGCGGGTCAGGCCGAGCGGCTGCTCGCGAACGGCATGGTCGATCTGGTCGGCATGACGCGCGCGCAGATCGCCGATCCGCACATGGTCATCAAGATCCGCGATGGCCGCGAGGACGAGATCAAGCAGTGCGTCGGCGCGAACTATTGCATCGATCGGCAGTACAACGGCCTCGACGTGCTGTGCGTGCAGAACGCCGCGACCTCGCGCGAAGAGACGATGCCGCATGTGATCGAAAAGACGCGCGGGCCGAAGCGCAAGGTCGTGGTCGTCGGCGCGGGTCCGGCCGGATTGGAAGCGGCGCGCGTGGCGAAGTCGCGTGGGCACGATGTCGTGCTGTTCGAGAAGAACGACTACGTCGGCGGTCAGATCATGCTGGCCGCGAAGGCGCCGCAGCGCGAGCAGATGGCGGGCATCGTACGCTGGTTCGACATGGAGACGAAGCGCCTGGGCGTCGACCGGCGCCTGGGCGTCGCCGCCGACGACAAGATGATCATGGCCGAGAAGCCGGACATCATCGTGCTCGCGACGGGTGGCTCCGCGTTCACGCAGCAGGTGCCGGCGTGGGGTGTCGAAGAGGGCCTGGCGGTCAGCGCATGGGACGTGCTCTCGGGCAAGGTCGAGCCGGGCAAGAACGTGCTCGTCTACGACGGTGTCAGCACGCATGCGGGCGCAGGCGTCGCCGATTTCATGGCGAGCCGCGGCTCGAACGTGGAGATCGTGACGCCGGACGTGAAGGTCGCGGACGATGTCGGCGGCACTACATTCCCGATCTTCTACCGCAGGCTGTATGCACAGGGCGTGATCCACACGCCGAACTACTGGCTCGACAAGGTGTACGAGGAAGACGGCAAGAAGATCGCCGTGATCCGCAACGAGTACACGGAAGAGCAGGAAGAGCGGGCGGTCGATCAGGTGGTGATCGAGAACGGCAGCACGCCCAACGACGAACTCTACTGGAAGCTGAAGCCGGAGTCGCTGAACCTCGGTCAGGTCGACGTGCACAAGCTCTTCGCATCGGAGCCGCAGCCGTCGCTTTCCGAAGAACTCGGCAACGGACGCTTCCTGCTGTTTCGCGTCGGCGACTGCATCTCCATGCACAACATCCACGGCGCGATCTACGACGCGCTGCGTCTTTGCAAGGACTTTTGACGATGAGCCCCGTGTTTGTCATCACCGTCTTGCTGTGGGTATCGGTGGCCGGTCTCGCGTTCGCGCTCGTGAAGCGCGCAGCGTACTGGCGCGAAGGGCGGGCCACCGCCGCGGGCGCTTACGGCTGGGCCAACCTGTTCACGATCCCCAAGCGCTATTTCGTCGACCTGCATCACGTGGTCGCGCGCGATCCGTATATCGCGAAGACGCACGTCGCGACCGCGGGCGGCGCGATCCTCGCGATGGCGCTCGTGTTCCTCAACTACGGCCTCGCGATTTACTCGCCGTGGCTCGACAAGCTGATCTTTCTCGCGGCGTTGATCATGCTGGTGGGCGCGGTGTTCGTATGGCGCCGGCGTCATGGCGCGAAAGCGGTGCCTGCACGCCTCTCGCGTGGACCGTGGGACAGCCTTCCGCTCCTGCTCGGTTCGTTCGCGCTCGGCCTCGCGCTCTTTATCGTGCTGCCGGCTTCGGCGATGTCGGGTGCGCTTGCGATCCTCGTCGCGTTGCTGATCGCGGCGGGCGCGTTCACGATGACCTTCGGCGCGGCGCGCGGCGGTCCGATGAAGCACGCGATGGCGGGCCTGCTGCATCTCGCGTTTCATCCGCGCCAGGAGCGCTTCACGGGCAAGAGCCACGAACATGACGTCGTCCCGCCGACGGCGCTCAAGATGCCCGTGCTCGACGCGAAGGAATACGGCGTCGGCAAGCCGGTGGAGTTCCGCTGGAACCAGTTGCTGAGCTTCGATGCTTGTGTGCAATGCGGCAAGTGTGAAGCGGCCTGTCCGGCGTTTGCAGCGGGTCAGCCGCTGAACCCGAAGAAGCTGATTCAGGATCTCGTGACGGGCATGGTCGGCGGAACGGATGCGGCGTATGCAGGCAGCCCGACGCCTGGCATTCCGCTCGGCAAGCACGGCGGCGCACCGGGCAAGCCGCTGATTTCGAGCCTGATCGAAGCGGACACGATCTGGTCCTGCACGACCTGCCGCGCCTGCGTGCAGGAGTGCCCGATGCTGATCGAACATGTCGATGCGATCGTCGACATGCGGCGCAACCAGACGCTCGTCGAAGGCATCGTGCCGGGCAAGGGGCCGATCACGCTGTCGAACCTGCGTGAGACGGGCAGTTCGAACGGCTACGACATAGGCGCGCGCTACGACTGGGCCGTCGACCTGCAAGTGCAGGTGGCGCAGCCGGGACGTCCGGTCGACGTGCTGCTGATCGCGGGCGAAGGCGCGTTCGACATGCGCTATCAACGCACGCTGCGTGCGCTCGTCAAGGTGCTGAACAAAGCCGGTATCGATTATGCGGTGCTCGGCGGCGTGGAAACCGATACGGGCGACACGGCGCGCCGTCTCGGCGACGAAGCCACGTTCCAGCAATGCGCGAAGCAATTGATCGATACGCTCTCGCAGTATTCGTTCAGGAAGATCGTCACCGCCGATCCGCACGTCATGCACAGCCTGCGCAACGAATATCGCGCGCTCGGCGGGTTCTACGAGGTGCAGCATCACACGTCGCTGATCGCGGAGATCGTCGCGAGCGGCAAGCTCTCGCCGCGTGCCACCGCCGCGCTAGCTGAGAAGAAGATCACGTACCATGATCCGTGCTATCTCGGCCGATACAACGGCGAGACGGAGGCGCCGCGCCAGTTGCTGAAGACGATCGGCATCAAGGTCGTCGAGATGGAACGCAACGGCATGCGCGGACGCTGCTGCGGCGGTGGCGGCGGCGCGCCGCTCACCGACATCCCGGGCAAGCAGCGCATCCCCGACATCCGTATCGCCGATGCGCGCGCGGTGAACGCGGAGATCGTCGCGGTCGGCTGCCCGAATTGCACGGCGATGCTGGAAGGCGTCGTGGGCCCGCGTCCTGAAGTGCTGGATGTGGCCGAACTCGTTGCCGCAGCGCTGGAGTAACGCGATGAACGACAACATCAAACGAATCGATCCGCGCCGTCCGTTCACGATCACGGCCGAAGGGCTCAAGCGCATCACACTGGGCGCAATCGGCACGGGCGGCGGCGCGATGAATCTAGCAGCCGCGTTCGGCGGCCATCGCGAGCAAGCGAAGCCGCGCCGCACGAACGCCGCACCGCAGCGCACGCTGCTGGTCGCGGCGCACACGGACCGCGGCGCGCTCGATGACCACGGACGCCAGGCGCTCGCCGCCGCCGCGTTGATCGCGGACGCGCAAACCGAAGTGGTTCTGCTAGCGTTTGGCGAATTCAGCGACGACGCCGCCGCGCTCGGCGCCGACAAGCTGATCGCGCTACCCGCGTTCGACCGGCGCAGCTTCGCGCCCGGGGACGAGCTGAACGCGCTCGCCGCGTGCGTCGCCGCGTATGCGCCGGTGCATATATTCCTGCCCGACAACGCAACCGGCGACGGCGACCTCGGCAGACGTTACGCGGCGCGGGCGAATGCGAGTGTCGCGACGCACGTCGTCGAAATCGATGCGAAGCACGTCGCGATGTATGTGCAAGGCGGCAAGGCGTTCGCCTCGCGCACGCTGCCCGAAGTGATCCTGCTCGCGCCGAACGCCGTCGATCCGAAGCTGCCGTTCTTGGGCGCCGGAGAGCGCGTCGAGCCGATCGGCGTGGCGGCATCGGCAGATAGTTATCGCGATCTCGGCATCGAAGAGATCGATGCCGCGCAGGTCGCGCTCGAAGAAGCCGATTTCATCGTGTCGGCGGGGAACGGCGTAGGCGACGTCCCCGCGTTCGAACGCCTCGCGCAGACGCTCGGCGCCGCGATCGGCGCGAGCCGCGTCGCGGTCGACGACGGCAAGTTCACGCGCGACAAGCAGATCGGTGCGACCGGCAAGACCGTCGATGCGAGCGTCTACATCGCGTTCGGTATCTCGGGCGCGGTGCAGCACTTGCAGGGCATCAAGGATTGCCGGCATGTGATCGCCGTGAACCTCGACGCCAGCGCGCCGATCGCCAAGCGCGCGAACCTCACGATCATCGCGGACGCGCAGGAAACGATCGCCGCCCTGACCGATGCCGCGGCCGGCGCGCGCAGCGCGCGCGGCACGGGCGCCGCGTTGTTGAGCACGAAGCCGGTTGCAGAAGGAGCACTCGCATGAAGATCGCCGTACTGGTTTCGATCGGGCGCCATCCGGTGAGTGGCGCTGCGCGCTACAGCCGCAACGACGCCGCCGCGCTGACGATGGCCCTGTCGATCGCTAAGGAACGCCGCGCCTCGCTCGACGTGCTACATGCGGGCGATCCGTCCAATCCCGCGTTGCAGGAATATCTCGCGCTGGGCGCGTCGCGCGTCGAAGTGCTCGACGTCGAGGGTGACGCAATCGCTGCGCTCGCCGCACGCCTGCAAGGCTACGACCTCGTCGTGACCGGCACGCGTGCCGAAGGCGCCTTCGACAGCGGCATGCTGCCCTATCGCCTGGCCGACGCGCTCGGCATCGCGCTCGTGGGCTCGGCGGTCGACGTATCGGTGAAAGAGGCGGGCGTCGAAGTCCGGCAATTCATGCCGAAGGGACTGCGCCGCCGCGTGCAGGCCGCGCTCCCCGCGCTCGTCGCCGTCCATCCGATGGCGAACGCTGCGCCGCGCTACGCCTACGCGCGTTTGCGCGAAGGCACGGTCGTGCCGGTCGTCACACGCGCCCCGGCCGACGCTGAAAACCTGCAATGGACCGTCAAGCCGGCGACGGCAAAACCGGTGCGCCTCGCCGCCGCCGAAAAGCGCTCGGGCCATGCGCGCATGCTTTCGGCAACGACGACCGAGAGCCGCGGCGGCAGCGTCGTAATTGAAGGGAGTTCCGTCGAAAAAGCACAAGTGATTCTGGCGTATTTGCGCGAGCATCAACTCGTCGATTACTGATTTTTCGAACCCACAAAGCGGGCCTTCAGAAGGCTCGAGAGCTCACCTAGGCACAACGGAGCACACGATGAAAGTTTCGGCAGACGTTCGCGCGATGATCGAACGCCGCAAGAAGGGCCATACGCTCGAAGCGCCGTTCTACACGAGCGAAGATATCCACGCACTCGATCTCGACGCCATTTTCCGGCGCCACTGGATCCAGGTCGCGGTCGAACCGGACGTGCCCGAGCCGGGCGATTACACGACCGTCGAAATCGGCCACGATTCGATCCTGATCGTGCGCGACGACGACATGCAGATCCGCGCGTTCCACAACGTCTGCCGCCATCGCGGCGCGCGCCTGTGCAACTCGGAGAAGGGGTCGCTCGGCAATATCGTGTGTCCGTACCATAGCTGGACCTACAACCTGAACGGCGACCTGATGTTCGCCGAGCACATGGGCGACCAGTTCGACCGCTGCAAGCACAGCCTGAAGAAGGTGCATGTGGAGAATCTCGCGGGCCTGATCTTCATCTGTCTCGCCGAAGAACCGCCTGCCGATTTCAGCGTGATGCGTGCCGCGATGGAACCGTACATGTTGCCGCACGGCCTTGCCAACACGAAGATCGCAGCGTCGATCGATATCGTCGAGGAAGGCAACTGGAAGCTCACGATGGAGAACAACCGCGAGTGCTATCACTGCGTCGCGAACCATCCCGAGCTCACGATTTCGCTCTACGAATACGGCTTCGGTTATCAGCGCACACCTGCCAACGAAGAAGGCATGGCCGCGTTCGAAGAAACCGTCGCGCGCCGCACCGCGCAGTGGGAAGCGATGAACCTGCCGTCGGCGGAAATCGAACGGCTCGCCGATCTCGTCACCGGCTTTCGCACGCAGCGCCTGCCGCTCGACCGCGATGGCGAATCGCAGACGCTCGACGCGAAGGTCGCATCGAAGAAACTGCTCGGCGGCTTCGAGCAGGCCGATCTGGGCGGGCTTTCGTTCTGGACGCAGCCGAACTCGTGGCATCACTTCATGAGCGACCACATCGTGACGTTCTGCGTGATCCCGCTCTCGGCGGGCAGAACGCTCGTGCGCACGAAGTGGCTCGTGCACAAGGACGCACGCGAAGGTATCGATTACGACGTGAACAATCTCACGGCCGTGTGGCGCGCGACGAACGATCAGGACCGCACGCTCGTCGAGTATTCGCAGCGCGGCGCAACGAGCAGCGCATACGAGCCGGGCCCGTATTCGCCTTTCACCGAAGGCCTCGTCGAGAAGTTCTGCGAGTGGTACATCGCGCGTCTCTCCGACTACGCCGAAGCACCCGAAGCTCAACAACCAGCCGATCCAGCGACGGCTCCGCACGGCGAGAAAGTCGTGTCCTTCATGCGCTAAAGGCGCCGCCTGAAACAGGAAGCAGGAGAAACAGATGATGCGCGATCAGGCGGTCTTTCAGAGTACGAGCCGTGTCACCCAGCCGCAATTCTGGGGGGCGCTGCCGGCGCGCTGGGACAGTGATACCGACGACACCCTCGTCTGCTGCCATGTCCGGCAGGAAACGCACGACGTGAAGAGCTTTTTCTTCCGTGCGCCGGCCGAACGCGCGTTCGTCTTCGAGCCGGGGCAGTTCATCACGCTGGAACTCGACATCGACGGCGAGACGATCAATCGCTGCTACACGATCTCCTCGCCGCCGACGCGGCCGCACACGATCTCGATCACGGTCAAGCGCGTGCCGGGCGGCAAGGTCTCGAACTGGCTGCACGACAACTTGCAGCCGGGTTCGAGCGTCCGCGTGCTCGGGCCGTCGGGTGAGTTCACCTGCGCGCGGCATCCGGCGCGCAAGTTCCTGTTTCTCTCGGCGGGATCGGGCGTCACGCCGCTGATGTCGATGAGCCGTGCGCATCACGAGTTGGGCGAAGACAGCGACATCGTGTTCGTGCACAGCGCCCGCACGCCCGACGACATCATCTTCGCGCGCGAGCTCGATCTGATCGCGTCGAACCAGACGAATTTCCGCACGGCGTTCGTGTGCGAGCGCGTTGGGGCGCGTACGAGCTGGCCGGGCGTCACCGGCTTTCTGACGCTGCCGCTCCTGAAGCTGATCGCGCCGGACTTTCTTGAACGCGAAATCTTTACCTGCGGGCCTGCACCGTACATGAAGGCCGTGCGCGATCTGCTCGACGAAGGCGGCTTCGATCGCAAGCAGTATCACGAAGAAAGTTTCTCGTTCGAAACGATCTCGGAAGTCGCCGCGCAACTGACGACGGCGCATGTCGCCGATGCGTTGCAGGGAACGCTGACCGAAGAGGTCGTCGGCTTTGCACCGGCGCCCGCGCCGGTCGAGACGAAGTTCAAGGTGAGCTTCGCGAAGAGCAATCGCGAGATCGAATGTGGCAGCGGGCAGCACGTGCTCGATGCCGCGAAGAAAGCGGGCGTGCGACTCGCGGCATCGTGTACGCAGGGCATGTGCGGGACGTGCAAGGTCAAGCTCGTTTCGGGTGAAGTCGAGATGAAGCACGCGGGCGGTATCCGCCAGCGCGAAATCGATCAGGGGATGGTGCTGCTGTGCTGTAGCAAGCCGAAGACGGATCTCGTCGTCGACAAGTAAGACAATTACTGATGACAGGCGACGTCGCAACAAGACAACTGGACGTCGCAAAACAACGTTACACGCCAATTCTGGCTGGCGATTCTGAGTGCTCAACGGCACGGACGGGAACGGGAGAACGACGATGAGACTGATCAAGAAACTGCTCGTCTTGAGCACAATGAGCGCGGCGCTGGCGGCAGTGAGCGTCGGCGTTTCGGCCGATACGAAACCCACCATCAAGATCGGCTACGTGGAAGGATGGGACGACAGCGTCGCGACCTCGAACGTGGCGGCGCGCATCATCGAGAAGCGCCTGGGTTACGAAGTGAAGCTCGTGCCGGTGGCAGCCGGCGTGATGTGGCAGGGCGTGGCGCGTGGCGACCTCGACGCCACGCTGTCCGCGTGGCTGCCGATCACGCACGGCGCGTACTGGAACAACTTCAAGGACAAGGTCGTCGACCTGGGTCCGAACTTCAATGATGCGAAGATCGGCCTGATCGTGCCGGAAAGCGTCGATGTGAAGAGCCTCGACGATCTGCAGGCGAAGAAGGCGGAGTTCGGTTCGCGCATCGTCGGTATCGATGCGGGCGCGGGCGTCATGCAGAAGACGAGCGAAGCGATCAAGGCTTACAAGCTCGACTACCAGTTGATGCCGAGCTCGGGTAGCGCGATGACGGCGGAACTGGCGCGTTCGGAAGCGGCGAGCAAGCCGATCATCGTGACGGGCTGGAAGCCGCACTGGATGTTCGCGAAGTACAAGCTCAAATTCCTCGAAGATCCGAAGAAGGTGTTTGGTGAGGCCGAGCATGTGGATAGCGTCGTGAATCCGGAGCTGGAGAAGAAGGCGCCGACGGTTGTCGCGTTCCTGAAGAAGTTCCAGTGGAAGCCGGGCGAGATCGACAGCGTGATGCTCGCGACGCAAAACGGCGAGAAGCCGACGGCCGCCGCCGATGCATGGATCGGCGCGCATGGCGATCGGGTGGATAGCTGGGTGAAGTAGGGGGGTCGCTGGCGCTCGGGGGTCGGGTTAGGGGTTCAACCGTTTGATGCGCTTGGGCCTCTATGAAACTTGTTTTCTTAGTGGTCTATTTGCTCTGCCCCTGTCCGGGGCGGGACTCACTTTCTTTGCTGCTGCAAAGAAAGTAAGCAAAGAAAGCAGCTTCCAACCGCCAGTACAAACAAACCCTCACTCGCGTAAGAACGGATTGGCGCTGGAGAGTAAGTGTCGCCCTCACGGTAGAACCGGGCTTGGCTCGCGGACCCACTGTGTCAACGCGCACTTGCTCTGAGTGGTATGCGCTCCGTTTGGCGCCGTCCTCGCTTCGCTCCGACGTCGGGTTCACAAAAGCCATCTCTTGCTTGCGCTCCTACGAGCCTTGATTCCCTGCGTCGTGCACCCCACGTCTGAGCGCGTAGCGCGAGGACGGATGTATGACTGCTGCACCTGTCCGCTGTACTGCGAGTTGCCGCAGTGGGTCCGCGAGCCAAGCCCGGTTCTGCCATGAGGGCGACACTTACTCTCCAGCGCCAATCCGCTTTTACGCGAGTGAGGGTTGGTTAGCTTTGGCGGTTGGAAGCTGCTTTCTTTGCTTACTTTCTTTGCAGCAGCAAAGAAAGTGAGTCCCGCCCCGGACAGGGGCAGAGCAAATAGACCGCTAAGAAAGCAAGTTCCACCGAAGCCCAAGCGCATCAAACGGTTGAAACACCAACCCAACCCCAACCCCAACCCCAAGCGCCAGCGCCTACAGCACGACCGTACGATCCCCATTGATAAAAACCCGCCGCTCGATGAACGCCTTCACTGCCCGCGCGAGCGTGATGCATTCCACGTCGCGTCCTGTCGCGAGCAGCCTCTCCGGGCTGTACGAATGATCGACGCGTTCCACTTCCTGCTCGATGATCGGGCCTTCGTCGAGATCGTCGGTGACGAAGTGAGCCGTCGCGCCGATCAGCTTCACGCCGCGCGCATGCGCCTGGTGATAGGGCTTCGCGCCCTTGAAGCCAGGCAGGAACGAGTGATGGATGTTGATCGCGCGCGCCGCGAGCTTGCGGCTCGTCTCGCCGGAAAGGATCTGCATGTAGCGCGCGAGGATCATCAGCTCGGCGCCTGAACTCTCGAACAAGTCAATAAGGCGCGCTTCCTGTTGCTGCTTGGTATCGGCGGTGATCGGAAGGTGATGGAACGGTAGACCGTGCTGCACAGCAAGTGGTTCGAGATCGCGATGATTCGACCCGATCCCGACGATATCCATCTTCAGCTCGCCCATGCGCCAGCGGAACAGCAGGTCGGCAAGGCAATGCTCCAGCTTCGACACCATGATCAGCACCTTCGGCCGCGCGCCGACGTCGTGCATCGCCCACGTCATGTGAAAACGCACCGCGATCGATTCGAACTCGCGCTTGAGCGCCTCGATCTGCAACGTCTCGTCGCGCTCGACGCCATGAAACACGCAGCGCACGAAGAAGCGCTCGCTAAGATCGTCGTCGAAGACGGTCAGTTCGTCGATGTAGCAATGATGCCGGTCGAGAAAGCCGACGACGGCGGCAACCTGCCCCGCCGCGCTCGGACACGCCACGGTAAGCACCAGTTGATGAGGACGGGAATCGGCGGACATGCGCTCTCCACTATCGGATAGGACCGCGCCGCGAATACGGCGCGCATGTTCGCAGTAGAGCAAATGCAGGGCACGCGCGGATAGAAGCTAAACGCCGTGACGCTGGAACGGGAGCGTCAAAGCGTCATTCGATGCCGCATTCGTCCAGCAGCCACTGGCGAAACGCTGTGATCGTGGGAGTCGGGGCGCGCTGGGTGGCAAGTAAATAGCCGCGCTCGGTCACGACGGGCGCGTCGAAGAGCGGTACGAGTTGTCCCGTCGCGATCAGTTCATCGACGAGCGGCGCCCAGCCGAGCGCGACGCCTTGCCCCATGATCGCCGCATGCGCAACGAACGCGTAGCTGTTGAACGTGATGCCGCGATGCGCGGGCGGCGCATCAAGTCCGTGCGCGGCGAACCAGCCATTCCACGAGAGCCAGCGCGCGGGCGAGGTCGGTTCGAGATGCAGTAAAGGGAGCGTCGCGAGATCGGCGGGCACGCGCGGCTTCGCATTGGCCGCGAGAAACGACGGGCTGCACACCGGCGTGACTTCCTCGGCAAACAGCTTCACGACATCATGCGCGCCCCAGTCCGCGGTTAGATCGCCGAAAGCGATCGCGATATCCGCATGATCGTGCGACGTATCGAACACGTTTTGCGACGTGATGATCTTCACGTCGACATCGGGCATCAGCGCCTTGAACTGCGAGAGCCGCGGCATCAGCCAATACGTGGCGAAGCCGAAATCGGTGGAGAGCGTGAGCGTGCGTGGCGTGTGGCGCGCGCGGATACCGGCGGTGGCTACGCGGATCGTGTCGAGTGCCTGCCGCACGGCTTCGAAGAGACGCGTGCCGTCTTCGGTCAGCGTGACGCCGCGATGGCCGCGCTCGAAGAGCGGCGCGCCGAGCGCTTCCTCGAGTTGCACGACGCGCTGGCTGACGGCCGGCTGCGTCGAGCCGAGTTCGCGCGCGGCCGCGGTGAAGCTCGCGAGACGCGCAGCGGACTCGAACATCGATAGCGCCTGCATCGGCGGCAAGCGGTCCTGCCTCGGCATAACTCCCCCTTATGGGCACATAACGAATTGCCGTCTTCACAGCGCGGTTATGACCGGCAATAGTGGCGTTCATGGCCACGCTCGCGCGCGGCCGCTTGTTCGATTCTATTCGAGGCACGTTCACATGCTCAGCACGAAACAAAATATCCTTATCCTCATGGCCGACCAGATGACACCGTTCGCGCTCGCCGCTTACGGGCATCGCCTGACGAAGACGCCGAATCTCGATCGGCTCGCGAAAGAGGGCGTCGTGTTCGATTCGGCCTATTGTGCGAGCCCGTTGTGCGCGCCGTCGCGTTTCTCGTTTCTGTCGGGCAAGCTGCCTTCCAAAATCGGCGCATACGACAACGCTGCAGAGTTTCCGTCGCAAACGCTGACGTTCGCGCATTACCTGCGCGCGGAGGGGTATCGCACGGTGCTCTCGGGCAAGATGCATTTCTGCGGCGCCGATCAGTTGCATGGCTTCGAGGAGCGCCTCACCACCGACATCTATCCCGCCGATTTCGGCTGGACGCCCGACTGGGAGCACTTCGAAAAGCGCCCGACGTGGTATCACAACATGAGCTCGGTGATAGACGCGGGTCCCTGCGTGCGCACGAATCAGCTCGACTTCGACGATGAAGTCACGTTCACCACACGTCAAAAACTTTTCGACATCGCGCGCGAACGCAACGCCGGCCGCGACGCGCGGCCGTTCTGCATGATCGCTTCGCTCACGCATCCGCACGACCCGTACGCGATCCCGCAGAAGTACTGGGATATGTATCGCGACGAAGACATCGATATGCCCGTGCATCGCGATTCGCTCGAAGCCAGTGATCCGCATTCGAAGCGCCTGCGCTACGTCTGTGAGACGGACCGCACGCCACCCACCGACCAGCAGATTCGCAACGCACGCCGCGCGTATCATGGCGCGATCTCCTACGTCGACGATCAGTTCGGCGCGATCCTCGAAGCGCTGAAGGACTCGGGGCTCGATAAGGACACGATCGTCGTCGTCACGTCGGATCACGGCGAGATGCTCGGCGAGCGTGGCCTCTGGTACAAGATGACGTTCTTCGAAGGCGGCTGCCGCGTGCCGCTCATCGTGCATGCGCCGCGGCAATTCGATGCGCATCGCGTGAGTCAATCGGTGTCGCATCTGGACTTGCTGCCGACGCTCGTCGAACTCGGCCGAGGCAAGCCGTGCGACGCATGGCCCGATGCGCCCGATGGTCAAAGCCTCTTGCCGCATCTGCGCGGCGAACGCGATGCGCACGACGAAGCCATTGGCGAATATCTCGGCGAGGGTGCGATAGCGCCGATCGTGATGCTGCGGCGCGGGCGCTTCAAGTTCATCCACACGCCCGCCGACCCCGATCAGCTCTACGATCTTCAAGCCGATCCGCTCGAACGCAACAACCTGGCATCGAACGCGGACCATGCAAAGGAAACCGCCGCGTTCCGTGAAGAGATAGCAAAACGTTGGGACCTTGCCGCGCTCCACGATCAAGTCATCACGAGCCAGCGCCGCCGCCACTTCCACTTCGAAGCGACCACACGCGGCGTGATCGAATCGTGGGACTGGCAGCCGCATGTCGATGCGAGCCAGCGCTATATGCGCAATCACATCGATCTCGATGCGCTGGAGGCGATGGCTCGCTTTCCCGCCGTCGCTCATTCCTGAACCCCACCTACCCACACCAAGGAAGCCGACATGAAAAAGCCCTTCAAACAAGCGGTATTCGGCGCGGTCCTGCTATGCGCGGCGACGATCGCGTCGGCTGCCGAGCCGCAAGCCTGCACGCAAGTGCGCATGGCGGGCCCAGGCTGGACCGACATCGACGCCACCAATGCAATGACCGGCGTCGTGCTGAAGGCGCTCGGCTACAAGCAGAACGTGGCGAACCTCTCGGTGCCGATCACTTACCAGGGCTTGAAGAAAGGGCAGATCGACGTGTTCCTCGGGAACTGGATGCCAGCGCAGGCGCCGCTCGTGAAGCCGTTCGTCGAGGAGAAATCGATTGAAGTCGTGCATCCGAATTTGAGCAACGCGAAGTTCACGCTCGCCGTTCCCGACTATGTGGCAGCGGCGGGCGTCCATACGTTCGCTGACCTCGCGAAGAACGCCGACAAGTTCGACAGCAAGATCTACGGCATCGAGCCGGGCGCGCTGGCGAACCAGAACATCAAGAAGATGGTCGACGACAAGGCATTCGGCATGGGCGGGTGGAAGCTCGTCGAGTCGAGCGAGACGGCCATGCTGACGCAAGTCGATCGAGCCGTGCGCGACAAGAGGTGGATCGTATTTCTCGCGTGGGAACCGCACTTGATGAACACGAAGTTCAAGCTGACCTATCTCGATGGCGGCGACCGGTACTTCGGCCCGAACTACGGCGGCGCCACTGTGAACACGGTCGCGCGTTCGGGTTATGAGGCGCAATGCCCGAACGTCGCGCGGCTCTTTAAGCAACTCACGTTCAACGTGGATCTGGAGAACGGCGTCATAACGGAAGTGCTCGATAAGAAAGCGAACCTCGACCTGGCCGCGACCGATGCACTGAAGCGCCATCCGGAATTGCTCAAGACCTGGCTCGACGGCGTGAATACCGCGAGCGGCGCGAACGGCCTGCAGGCGGTGCAGACGGCGCTTGGCGTGAAATAGCGGCGTAGTCGCAACTGGACAGATTCGCGTCGCAATGGGTCGAGCGGCCATCAATATGAACCCTTACTTTTACGTCATCGACGCATGCGTAAATGTAAATACGTCGCTCAAGCTGCACTGCAACCCCAAGCCCCACGTCAGACGAAGGCCGCCAACGTCGCGCGGCGGCTTTCGCTTCGTCCATTCAAACACGCAGGTCCAGCAGGGGAAAGCCAGATGAAGAAAAGAAATGCCGCCCGGCTCGCAGGACTCACGCTCGCGGCTGGCGCCGCCAGCGCGCCCGCGATCGTCCATGCGCAGAGCAGCGTCACGCTATACGGCATCATCGATGCGGGCATCACCTATGTGAACAACACCGGTGGCGCGCATGCCTGGAGATTCGACGACGGCATTTCATACGGCAACCGTATCGGCTTCAAGGGCGTAGAGGATCTCGGCGGTGGCCTGCAAGCGGTCTTCGTGCTCGAATCGGGCTTTCGCCTCGGCACCGGGCGCTACACGTTCGGCGGCGCAGAATTCGGGCGGCAGGCGTATGTGGGCCTGAAGAATTCGTGGGGCACGTTCTCGCTCGGCAACCAGCTCGACATGACCGAGGAGTTCGTCTATCTCTACAACATCTCGGCGTGGGGCAGCGGCTACGCGATCCACCAGGGCGATTTCGACCGCATGAATGGTGACCGCCTGCCGAACTCGGTCAAGTTCCTGTCGAACGATTTTGCCGGCTTCACGTTCGGCGGCATGTATTCGTTCGGCAACCAGGCAGGCAACTTCCATCAGAACAGCGCGTGGAGCGTGGGCGCGCACTATGCACGCAACACGTTCAACATCGGCGCGGCCTATACGCAGTTGAACAACCCGTTTGGCATCTACGCGTTCGACCCCTACGCGATGATCGGCACGCGCACGTTCCTCGGCCAGCCGACCGTTTCCGTCGATCCGGCGACGGGCGCCGTGACGGACCTGTACAGCACCAACGCGTTTCCGGTCGACAAGCAGGGCGCGTTCGCGATCGGCGCCGCGTACTCGTTCGGCGACTTGATGCTTTCGGGCAACTTCACCTACACGACGATCAAGGGCTTGGGCGAGACCTCGCACATGCAGGTGTATGAGGGCGGCGCGTCGTACAGCTTCACGCCGGCGCTCGCGCTCTATGGCGGCTATCAGCACACGCGTTTCGAAGGCAATCACTGGAATCAGGGATCGCTCGGGCTGCATTACCTGCTGTCGAAGCGCACCGACGTCTATATCTCCGGCGACTACCTGCGCGCATCGGATGGCGTGAACGCGGTGATCGGCTACAGCTTCACGCCGTCGTCGTCGAACACGCAGAGCGACGTGCGGATCGGCATGCGGCATTCGTTTTAAACGCTACTCGCTAACGGCGGCTTCCCATGCTTGCGCGGAAGCCGTCGTGCGCAATGCGCTGCGGTCGTGCCGCGGACTCGTGCCGAAGCGCACCCGATACGTGCGCGAAAAATGCGACGGCGACTCAAATCCGCACGCGACGCACACCGCCATGATCGACATGTCGGTCTGCTGCAGCAATTCACGCGCACGCGTCAAGCGCAGGCCGAGATAGAAATGCGTCGGCGTATCCTTCAGCGCCGAGCAGAAGAGGCGTTCGAGCTGGCGCCGCGTCACGCTGATCGATTCGGCGAGTTCATCGGGCGAGAGCGGCTCTTCCATGTGCTGCTCCATCACGCCGATCACCTGAATCAGCTTGCGATTGTGGATGCCGTAGCGCGCGGCGATCTCCATGCGCTGATGATCCGAGCGCTGCCGGATGCGCCCGAGCACGAACTGCTCCGACACCTGCGCCGCGAGTTCCGCGCCATGGCGACGTGCTATCACATCGAGCATCAGATCGATCGATGCGGTGCCGCCCGCGCACGTGATGCGCCGCTCGTCGATTTCGAACAACTCCTGGCTCACCTCCAGCGACGGATAGCGCTCCTTGAATGCCGACGCCGCTTCCCAGTGCACGGTCGCGCGCTTGTGTTCGAGCAAGCCCGCTTCGGCGAGCAGGAAGCTCCCCGTATCGATGCCGCCGAGCGTCACGCCCGCGCGATCCAGCCGCCGCAGCCAGTCGCCGATCTCGCGCGTATAGCACTTAAGCGGCTCGAAGCCCGCGACGACGAACACGGCGCTCGCGTCCTTCACGGTATCGAAGGAGCCTTCCGCGTTGAGCGAAATGCCGTTGCTCGCGGCGACGGGGCCGCCGTCGGCGCTCAGAATGTGCCATTGATACAGCGCGCCGCTGAAGCGGTTCGCCACGCGCAACGGTTCGATCGCCGACATGAAGCCGATCGACGAGAACTCGGGCAGCAGCAGGAAGCAGAAGTCTTCGGTCATCGAGTGGGAAACGCCAGGAGGCAACTCGTCAACGTATCAAGCCGAAAAGCGGTGCGCAATCGGGCGTCGCCCGTAGGGGGTGTTTCAACCGTTTGATGCGCCTGGGCTTCGATGGAACTTGCTTTGGTGTCGGTCTATTTGCTCTGCCCCTGTCCGGGGCGGGACTCACTTTCTTTGCTGCTGCAAAGAAAGTAAGCAAAGAAAGCAGCTTCCAACCGCTAGTACAAACGAACCCTCACTCGCGTAAAAGCGGATTGGCGCTGGAGAGTAAGTGTCGCCCTCACGGCGGAACTGGGCTTGGCTCGCGGACCCACTGTGGCAACGCGCACTTGCTCTGAGTGGTATGCGCTCCGTTT
>NZ_FCOL02000026.1 GCF_001544515.1 Caballeronia terrestris | reverse complement strand
GTGCAGATCGGCCGGGCGATTCGGGAACTGCTCGGTGAATATGTCGAGCGGTATAACGCCGAGTCCGGCAAGAAGCTGGACAGGAACAAGGTGCTTTAATCGGCGTCCTCGGACCGGCAGCGATGGTTGTTGCCGGTCCGAGTGCGTTTATTGCCCGATCGCGCGAATCGTCAGCGCGTTCTTGACTGACGTGACGCCCGCCGTTCCCTTCGCTGCCTCACCCGCCTTGTCGATCTGCGCGGCATCGGGGACGGTGCCCGCGAGGGTCACGGCGCCGCCGTTCGCGCGGACCGTGATATTCGACGAACTCAAGCCCTTTGTCTTGGTCAGGCTCTTGCGCACGTCCTTGGCGAGCGCCCGGTTCGCCGCTTTCGACGACTTCGCGCTCGGCGCCGCCGATGTGGCGGGCGCGGCGTCGCTGGATTGTGCGTAGGCGCTGAGGATTCCCGCGTTCATCGATACCGCGACGACCAGAACGCCAGCCGCCAGCTTGAGTGGTTTCAGTGCATTCATTGCGATTCTCCTTTTCTCGTATGTTTTTCAAATGGCGCCAAGGTGCGCTGGAACGTAAAGATACCCGGTATGTCGGGTGTTGTCAGGCAACGGTATTGTCGTCGGCAATGAACCGTCTGCAGATTCGATCAGCGATCTAGCCTTTATCGCGGCAATTCGATTATTTCGCCGCCCGGAACGCGCGCCATTAGTATTCGCGACTTGTAATTTATCGAAAGCCAATCCTAATTTCGACGTATTCCGCGCGTCTGTCGCACTAGAATTGTTGTGGACAATGACCAGCGCGGCGTCCGCGCCGACAGGAGTAATGCGATGATTTCGAGGTCCGTTCGGCTTCGATCGCAGAGAGCGGCGGAGGCGCGAGACGAGCCGCTTCGGCTCGCGCGCTTCGCGCCGCATGGAGACGAATAACGTGCATCGACGCGTTCAACGTCATCGGCGTCTTCCCGGTTACTCGAGGCGCATGTTCAACGCGCTCGCGGTGGGAGTTCCCGTGCTGCTGAGCGCTTCAACCTTCGCCGACACTTCCCCCGCCGTCCGCTGGCGCGTGCTCATCATGCAAGGCGGCGATCCCTATCTGCCCTCGGCTATCGCACAGGATCGCGGAATCCGCGAAGTCTTCGCGCGCGAGTCGGACGCGACCGTCGAATTCGTCACCGAGCCGCTGCATGCGCTCGAGTCCGGCACGCCGCCGCCCGATACCGTCATCACGCAATATCTGAAAACGAAGTTTGCGCAACGCGAGCCCGACGTCGTCATTGCGCTGCGGCAACCGGCACTGGGTTTCCTGGAGCGCAACGCGAACGCGCTCTGGCCCGATGTCCCCATCGTCTTCTGCGGCATCCCCGACGACGATCTTCTGGGCCACGCGCTCTCCGCGCATGCATCGGGCGTACGGATGTCGTTCGATGTCGCGGGCACGCTCGACCTCGCGCGGCGCTTGCAGCCGAACGCCGATCGAATCGCGGTGATCGCCGGGACCTCGACGTACGATCAGGCGTGGCGCAGACGCATCGAAAGTACGGTGGCCAAGCGCACGCATGGTCTGCCCGTCACCTGGATTTCGGACGCGCCGCTCGACGGCATGCTGGAGCGCGTCGCGCAGCTTCCCGCGCGCACCATCATTCTCTATTCGAGCGTCTTTCGCGATGCGAACGGCAACACGTTCATTCCACGCGATCTCATCCGCCTCTTCGCCGATAGAGCGCATTCGCCGATCTTCAGCTTCTTCAGCACGTATCTCGGCGCGGGCATCATCGGCGGATCGATTTCGAACTGGGAGGAGCAGGGCGCGATGGCCGGCGAACTCGCACTGCGCATCCTTCGCAATGCGGGACGAAGTGCGTCGTCGATCATGCCGTCGCCGCCGTCGCCGCCGTCGGTGATGACGGTCGACTGGCGGCAACTGCAACGCTGGAATATCGATACGAGCCTGCTCCCGCCCGGCACGAAGGTGCTTTACAAGCCGGATCCGCTGTTCAAGCGATATCGCGTGGAGCTCGGCATCGGCGCGCTCCTGGTCTTCGCGCAGACCGGGCTGATCGCCTCGCTCCTGATCCAGCGGCGCCGCGCCAATCGCGCCGAACACGCCGCCGCAGAGCAGCGCAGCGCGCTCGACCAGGCGTCGCGCCTCGCCGTGCTGGGCGAACTGACGGCGGGCATCGCGCACGAGATCAACCAGCCGCTCGGCGCGATCATGACCAGCGCCGACGCCGCGCAGATGATGCTCGAAAAAAGCCCGCCGATGTCCGCCGATGCCGCGATGGTCGTCGCGAGCATCCAGCGTGCGAGCGCCCGCGCGAGCGAGGTCGTGCAGAAGGTGAGGTCGCTCGCGCGCGGCAAGCCTTTGGAACTGCGTCCGCTGCATCTGAACGACGTCGTCCGCGAAGCCAACGATCTGATGATCCGCAGCTTCTCCGATGCGGGCGTAGCCTGCGAACTCGCGCTCGCGAGCGACCTGCCGCGCATCGTCGGGGACAAGTCGGCGCTGCAGCAGGTGCTGCTGAACCTGATCCTGAACGCCATCGACGCGATGAAGGACGTGCCCGTCACGAAGCGCCGCCTGACTCTCTCGACATCGCCCGCCGGTCCGCACGAAGTCGCGCTGGCGGCGTCCGATTCGGGGCACGGGCTGTCGGAACAGGCTCAGAAACATCTCTTCGATTCCTTCTTCACGACCAAGCCGACGGGCCTGGGACTCGGCCTCACGATCGTCCGCTCGATCGTCGAAGCGCACGGCGGACGACTCGCGGCGCTCAACAACGAAGGCGCGGGCGCGACGATCCGCGTCACGCTGCGGGTCGCGGAAAGCACGGGGCAATCCCGTAAGGGAGTGCTGGAAACATGACGTCCTCGATCATCCCGATCGTCCACGTCGTCGACGATGACGACGACCTGCGCGAAGCCGTCGCGGTGCTGCTGCGCGTCGCGGGCTATCAGGTGCGCACTTACGCCGATGCCGGACATTTCCTGCTGTCGGATGCCACGCGCGCTCCGGGCTGCCTGCTGCTCGATGTGCGGATGCCCGGCGGCCCGAGCGGTCTCGATCTGCAGGAAGCGCTGGCTGAACGGCGCTCGCCGCTGCCGGTGATTTTTCTCTCAGGGCAAGCCGACGTTCCGATGTGCGCGCGGGCGTTCAAGGCGGGCGCGCTCGACTTCCTGACCAAGCCGATCAGGAAAGACGAGTTGCTTGCCGCGGTCGCGCGGGCGATCGAACGCGATCGCGAGACGCGGCGCGCAAGCGAGCGTGCAAGCGATGTCCGGTGTCTTTTCGAATCGCTGTCGGAGCGCGAGAGGAGCGTCGTCGCGGGGCTCGCGTCCGGGAAGCTCAACAAGACGATCGCGGCGGATCTGAGCCTGTCCGAGCGCATGGTGAAAACCTACCGCGCCCGCATCATGCAAAAGCTCGGCATCCGTTCGATCTCGCAACTGATCGAACTGCTGAAGCAGCCAGCGGGAGCGTCGTGAGCGGGCAGCGAAGGCTTCGGAAGAAACCTTCGCTGCCCAACGTACTTACTGCGACTTGATCGTCACCTTGGCGATCGTGCCGGTGAACGCGTTGTCCCACGGGTCATAGTCGTTCGTGACCGGCGAGTACGCATCTTCCCCGATGTTCGCCGTCTCGGCGGCGAGCGAGTAGAGCGAGCCCATCGTCTTCGCGATGCGGCCTTCGGCGACTTTCTTCCCGTTCACGTATAAGGTGCCGGTGCCGCCCTTGTGCTGGCCGCCGCCGTCGTACTTGAAGTCGTAGACGAGCGTCACGTGACCGGAAGGCAATGGGTCATGGGACTCGATCACGTAATGCTCGCGGGCGAGCCAGTTGTACGTGTACTTCGGCCTGCCGTCGACTACATACAGGCTCCAGCCGCCGAACATGCCCGCCTGCGACATGACCACGCCCTTGGTCGCGCCTCCCTTCGGAATCTCGAGCTCGGCGGTGATCGTGTGCGAGACCGACTTCGTGTTGATGAAGCTGTTCTCGGTCAGCCCGGGCATGCCGGGATACAACGTCAGCTCCTTCCTCCCGTACATGATGTCGGCCCGTCCCGCGACTTCAGGATTGAGCCGTTCGGCGCGGCGGTCGTCCAGCGGGAAGACGTTGTTCTTGCGGGCTTCCTCGATGAAGAGCGCCTGCATCTGCTCGAGTTTCTGCGGAAATTGCGCCGAGAGATCGGTGGCCTGCCCAAAATCCTCTCGCAGGTTGTAGAGCTCCCATTTGTCCTTCGAGAAGTCATCGGTGCGCAATTTGGGCTCCCACAAGGCGCTGTGGATCGTCGCGGCGAGCCAGCCGTCCTGGTAGATGCTCCGGTTGCCCGCGGTTTCCGTGTATTGCACGCGATGCCGCTCCGGCGCGTTGCCGTTGTCGAACGAGTAGCGCATGCTCACACCGGGCATCGGCAATTGCTCGACGCCGTTGACGACCTTCGGCGCCGGAATGCCGACCGCATCGAGGATCGTCGGCACGACGTCGATCAGATGCGTGTACTGCCTTCGCTTCTCGCCCTTCGACTTGATGCCCGCAGGCCACTGCACGACCATGCCCGACATGATCCCGCCGCCGCTCGAGAACGTGATGCCGAGCGTCGCCGGCGTGCTGCCCGCCATCGCCCAGCCGACGGCGTAGTTCGGATACGAGTTCTCGGTGCCGTATTCCTTCAGGCGTGAGAGGAGATAGGGCACGTCTTCCGGCGCGCCGTTGAGGCTCGACCATTCGACGAACGTGCCGTTCAGGTCACCCACCACCGACCCGCCGTTGTCGCCGAAAATGTAGAAGATCAGCGTGTTGTCGAGCATGCCGAGGCCCTTGAGGCCATCGACCAGGCGGCCCACCTCGAAGTCCGCGCTCTCGGTCAGCGTCGCATAGACCTCCATCTCACGCGAAAAAACCTTCTTCGAATCCGCGTCGAGCGAGTCCCATTTCTACACTGTGTCCGGATTCTTCGCGATCTTGGTGCCCGGCGGCACGATGCCCAGCTTGATCTGCCGCTGCAGCGTTTCCTCGCGCAGCTTGTCCCAGCCCTGGTCGAACTTGCCCTTGTACGGATCGCGCTCGAACCAGTCTTTCGGCGGTGTGTGAGGCGGGTGGCTCGCGCTCTGCGCGTAATACATGAAGAACGGCCGGTCGGGCGTGAGCGAATGCGTCGCGCGGACCCAGTCCAGTGCCTTGTTCGTCAGGTCGCGATTGAAGTGGTAGTTCGGATCGCGCGGCGTGGCGATGTAGGTCGTCCCGTCGACCAGATTCGGATGAAACGACGACTGCTCGCCCGCGAGATAGCCGTAGAACTTGTCGAAACCGCTGCGGGTCGGCCAGCGGTCGAACGGGCCGCTGATGTTCACCTCGTTGTCCGGCACTTCGTTGTTCTTGCCGAAGTAGCTCGTGAGATAGCCCCAGCTTTGCAGCATCGTCCCGACGGTCGAGATGGTGAGCGGCCGGATGCCCGAGTCGCCCGGATAGTTCGTGTTGGTGCCCGTCACGCCCGCCATGCTGTTCTGATGCGAGTTGCGTCCCGTGAGCAGCGCGACGCGGCTCGGCGAGCAAAGCGGGTTGACGTGGAAATTGGTGTAGGTAAGGCCATTGGCGGCGAGGCGGTCCATCGTCGGCGTGTGGATCGGTCCGCCCATCGTCGACGGATCGGAGTAGCCCGCCTGGTCCATCAGGATCACGAGCACGTTGGGCGCGCCCTTCGGCGGCTTCACGACGAAGCGTTCCGGCGGCTTGACCTTGCGCCAGTCCATCTCGGTGATGGGCGCCTGCGCCGGCGGCTGGATCGGCAGGACTTCGCCCATCTTGTAATTGCCCTGCGGCACGCCTTGTCCCCAGCCGGGCAGCGCCAGGCTCAGCGTCAGCGCGAGTCCGAGCGTGATCTTGCCTGCGAGCCACGCGATCGATGCACGCTGAGCCTTTCGTGTGGGTGGAGGCGGCGCGGCGCGCCCGTGTTCATCGAGCGAGTGACTATCGATCATGGCGTTCTCCTTTCGCTTGATTGCGATGGTTCAGCATGAGGTGCTGCAAAACGAGCGGGCCTAGTCCTTTTCTTCTGCTTTCGCGCGGTCGAGCGCTTCGCTTAACGCCGCGCCGCCGAACGGCTTGCGCAGCAACTGCGCGTGCAGTTTCGAGCTTTCGATCCGGTAACGTTCGTCGTCGTGGCCGGTAGTGAAGACCACGGGCCAGTCGCAGCCGCGCGCCCTGAGCTGGCGGACCATGTCCGTGCCCCTCATGCCCGGCAGATGGATGTCGACCAGCATGCAGCCCGCGCCTTCGAACGTGGCGTCGCTCAGTGCGCGTTCCGCGGACGCGTACTCAATCGGCGCGTACCCGAGTGTTTTCAGCAGCACGAGGAGCGCGTTGCGCATGTCGCGATCGTCCTCGACCAGCACGATGCGTCGTTCCGGAAGTGACTCCAATGTCGTCTCCCCGCAGCGCTTTCACAGTGGCTTTGATCGTGCTCGTGTGTTAGTTGGCCGTTCCCTGGCGCGCTTCCCACGCGGACTGATCCATCGCCAGCCTGATCCGAGATGCGACATGCCGTTCATCGGATCGGTGCCGCGCCGGGCACTCATGCGATAGCTGGTGCAATAGGTGTCGCTGCAGAGGAACGAGCCGCCGCGTGTCACGCGTAGCGGCGCATGGGCCGTCGGACCGAGTTCGGGGTCGAAGCTGTCTTGCGGGCCGGCGGGATTCGTCGGGACTTTCGACGCAGTCGCTTCGATGCGGAACGCGTCCGCCCGATACCAGTCGCCGACCCACTGCCAGACGTTGCCGGCCATGTCGTAGAGACCGTAGCCATTGGGCGCATGGCGTCCGACCGCCGACGTGCCGACCTGCACCTTTTCGTTCGATTTCGCCACGACGGGGAAGGGGCGTGCGGCGTCGTCCCAGGTGTTGGCCATCCTGCGTCCGCCGGGCGCGAACTCGGCGCCCCACGCGAAATCGGCCTGTTCCAGACCGCCGCGCGCGGCGTATTCCCACTCGGCTTCGGTCGGAAGGCGTTTGCGCGCCCACTTCGCATAGGCCTGCGCGTCCTCGTACGACACCTGGACGACCGGATGCGCCTCCTTGCCGACGATATCGCTGCCCGGACCCTCCGGATGCTGCCAGTTCGCGCCGGGGACGTATTTCCACCAGCGCGTGTAGTCGTTGAGCCGGACCGGCTGGTCGGTGCCGGAGAAGACGAGCGCGCTGGGGACGAGGAGGCTGTCGTCGGGTGCGGGCGTGCCGGGCGGCGCCTGTACTTTGAGCTCTTCTCAGGCAGGTTTGCGCTCGGCGGTCGTGACGTAGCCGGTCGCGACAACGAACCGCGCAAATTCGGCGTTCGTCACGTCGTATCGATCGATCCAGTACCCGCCGAGGCGCACGCGGTGCGCGGGGCCTTCGTTGGGCAACGCGTCGCGATGATCGCTGCCCATGACGAAATCGCCGCCGGCGATCCAGACCATGTCGGCGGAACCGGTCCTGCCGTCGCCGAGCGTCAGCGGCGCGGGGCCTCGGTTGTTGTGATAGACGGCGAACGCCGACCCGATGCCGACGAAACCCGCGAGCAGGATTGCGAGGGCGGAATATCGTTTTGTCGATGACGAGCACGGCATGGTGGGTCCTTTGCGTGTCGGCTGGGTTTTCGATGGCGATGCTCGGGGAAATGGGCCTACGAATCAAATGATCGTGCTTGGCGCACGCGTTCGTGATGGCGATTGGGGAAGGAGGGCGTTCCCTTTTGGGGAAGTGGGGTATCTTTGCGGACTTGCGCCTTGATATCGATTTCCCGGCAACAAGCGATGGATCACAAGGCACAGGCGGTGGCCTGGCGCGGGCGACTGAGCAAGCGTTTGGTCTGCGATAGTGCGCGCGAAATCAACAACAAGATCACCGATGATGCAGGACTGCTCCTCTCTGGTTGGCGTCTTTAATTCCAGCGCCGTTTTTTGCACACCGATACGGGCTAACGATAATCCAAAGATCACTACTGGATTCAGTCAGTCGGCGCGGTTGTCGCCGTGCTAATCGCCGTGGCCGTGGCGTGGTATCAGAACCATCACGCGCGTAAAGAAACAGAGGCCGAAATTGCAGGTATCACGCGCACCGATCGCGAAGATTCACATCGCCAAAGTGAACCCGGCGTACCCCATCGCAAACGAAAAAGGCCCCCGATTGCGCGGGAGCCTTCATGTCTTTGGTAGGCCGTACGGGATTCGAACCTGTGACCAACGGATTAAAAGTCCGCTGCTCTACCAGCTGAGCTAACGACCCAAAGAGCCGAAATTATAGTCACGCGCCCGGCTGCCTGTCAACCGGGACGGACCTCGGCGCACCGCGAATGTCCATAAGAAAAGGCCTGCAGCGGCGAAGCTGCAGGCCTTTCTTTCAGCGAGAGGCGCGAGTTCGAAGAGAAGCTCGCCTTACTTCACCTGCGACATCCTGCTCTGTGCCGTCTGCGCGGTTTCGGTGCCGCTGTATTGCGAGATGATCTGCTCCAGCGTCTTCTTCGCAGCGGCTTTCTGACCCTGTTCGATCTGGTTGTTCGCGATTGCGAGCAGCGCTTCAGGCGCCCGCGGATGCGTGGGATAGGCCTTCACCAGATTCTGCCAAATCGCCGTCGAGCCCTTGTAGTCGCGCTCCGCGTACAGCGCGTTGCCGAGCCAGTACTGCGCGGTCGGCTGATACGGGCTTTGCGGAAACTTCGACACGAACGTCTTGAACGACGCCGCGGCGTTCTTGAAGTCGCCGTTGCGGAACTGTGTCGACGCCGCGTTGAACGCTTCCGTCTCGCCTGGTTGCACGGTGCCCTGCATGCCATCGACCGTCTGCTGCTGCGGCTCGAACTTTTTCATCCGGGCATCGAGGTCGGTGTAATAGTCTTTCTGCTGCTTCTGCACTGTGGCGAGCTGATTGGACATGTCCTCGTTCTGGCCTCGCAACGTCGCGACCTGCTGATTCAACTGGTCGATACGATTCGATTGATCGAGGATGGTGCGCTGTGCTGCGGACAACTGGCTCGACAGGCTGTCCGTTTTCGTGCGCAGGTCGAGCACGGCCTTGCGCGCTTCGTTGTCGTCGAAGACACCCGCGTGCGCGGGCGAAACGACGAGCGCCGAAGCGGCTGCACTCGCGACCACGCAAGCTGCTGCGGCAACGCGCAGCGAGGGAAAGCGATACAACATAGGGCGACTCACCCGTGACTGGTTACGTTACTGTTGATAAACGAGATCGGCGCGACGGTTCTGGGCCCACGATGCTTCGTCATGACCCGTCGCCGTCGGCTTTTCCTTGCCGAGGCTCACGGCTTCCATCTGCGTATCGGCGACGCCCATCAGGGACATCGCGCGACGCACGGCTTCAGCACGCTTCTGGCCGAGCGCGAGGTTGTACTCGCTCGTGCCGCGTTCGTCGGTATTGCCCTGGATCAGGACACGACGCTCCGGATGGCCTTTCAGGTACTGCGAGTGCTGTTGCACGAGCGGCTGGTAGTCGTCGCGCACTGCGTAGCTGTCGAAATCGAAATAGATGCTGCGCTTGGCGAGCGGGCTGTTCGGATCGTTCAGCGGATCGACGTTGACGGTGGTCACGTCGTTCGGGTTCGGTTGAGTGGCGCCGCCGGCGCCTTTGTTCGCGCCTTCATCGAGCTTCACGCCCGAATGACAGGCGGCGAGCGCACCGACCATCGCAATTGCAAAGCCGACACGAAGTTTTGACATCATGGTTACTCTCCTTGTGTTATTGCGCAACTAAATGCATGAGGTTATTGCATGAACGGACCCCAGGACGGCTCGCGTACGATGCCACCCTGCACGGACAAGACTTGCCGCGTCCGACCGTCGGTCGAAACGGCAGCCAACACGCCACGCCCGTTCACCTGGGTGGCGTAGAGGATGTACTGACCATTCGCCGCGAAGCTGGGCGATTCGTCGTGCGTCGTGTCGGTGAGGCCTGTTGCCGAGCCGGACCCGAGGTCCTGCACGTACAGCTTGAAGCCGCCGCCAGTACGCGAAATGTACGCGAGTTGCTTGCCGTCCGGGCTCACGCGCGGGCTTGTATTGTAGTTGCCCGTGAAAGTGACGCGCTGTGCCGCGCCGGCGCTTTCGCCGTTCGCGGACATCTTGTAGATCTGCGGCTGGCCCCCGCGATCGCTCGTGAAGTAGATCGAGTTGCCGTCAGGAGAGTAGGCGGGCTCGGTGTCGATCGAGCTGCCTTGCGTCAGGCGGCGCAGGCCGCTGCCATCCGCATTGACTTCGAAAACCTGCGTGTTACCCGTGCGCGACAGCGCGACCGCGAGCTTGCGGCCGTCCGGCGACCACGCCGGCGCGCTGTTGTTGCCCTTCTGGTTCGACACGACGATGCGCTTGCCCGTCGGCAGGTCGTGGATGTAGACGACCGGTTTCTTCTTCTCGAACGAGACGTACGCGACCTTCGTGCCGTCAGGCGACCAGGCGGGTGAGATGATCGGCTCGGGGCTGTTGAGCGCGATGCGCGCGTCCTGGCCGTCGGAATCGGAAATTTGCAACTGGTACTTGCCGCCCGTCTGGATGACGTACGACAGACGCGTCGCGAATACGCCGCGGCCGCCGAGCAGCTTGGCGTAGATGTAATCGGCGACCTTGTGCGCGCTCATGCGCAGGCCGCTCTCGGGGCTGACGAGGGAGAGGCCGCCGAGGCTTTGCTGCTTGACCGTGTCGTACAGGCGGAAGCGCACTTCGTACTGGCCGTTGGCGAGCCGCGTCACGCTGCCGGAGACGAACGCGTCGGCGCCTTTTGCCTTCCAGCTCCCGAGATCGACGGAATCGGTTTCGGCGACCGGCGTGCTGCCCGCTTCGATGTTGGTGAACTTGCCGCTGCGCGCCAGATCCTGACGCACGATGGCGCTCACCTGCTGCGGCGAGTTCGCCTCGTTGGCGAAGTTGGCGGTCGCGATCGGAAACTGCGTCGAGCCGACGCCGGTCACGAGCACGTTCAGCTCCGCATGCGCGGTGCCGGCGGCGATCAGGCAAGACGCGATCAGCGTCCTCAGGCCAAGCTTTGTCATCAAACTCATGCTGTATACGTTCCCAAAAGCGATTTTTAAACTATTCGAAACTGCAGAACAGACCGCCGGCTGCACGATTCGTTCCCACACGGTCAAATCCGCCATCAGCCGCCGGCCGGACGCAGCGTAATGGTAAAGGACGCTGGCGCCTGGCCGTTGATGTCGACCGGCATCGGATCCGAGCGCTGTACCGCGCGCAAAGCCGCTTGGTCCCATTGCTCGTTGCCGCTCGAACGCGAGATGCTGGACGAAAGCAGCGTACCCGATGGCGCGCAACGCACCGTCACCACGGTCTCGAGGCCGGTCGTTTCACCGCTCCACACGATCTTCGGCCGCACAAGCCGCTGCACCTTCTCCGCATATCCGGCCGATGTCGCATTCCCACCCGCGCCGCGCCCCGTACCGCTCTTCGCAAGCCCTTCACCGCTGTCACTCGATCCACCGCCCGCCTGCCCCTGCAACTGCGCGAGGCGCGCGCGTCGTTCACCATCGAGCTTGGCTTTCGCCGCAGCATCGGCTTTGGCTTTTTCCTTCGCTTTCGCATCGGCGTCCGCCTTGGATTTCGCCTGCGCGTCGGCCTTCTCCTTGGCGTCCTTCTGTTCCTTCTGCTGCTCGAGCTTTTCAGCGTCCTTCTGCTGTTGCGCCTTCAGTTGCTGCTGTTTCTGCTGATCGAGCTTTTGCTGATCCGCCTGCTTCTGCTTCTCGACCTGCTTCTGCTTTTCCTGCGCGGCCTTCTGCGCCGCGACCGCTGCCGCCTGCTGCGCAGCGAGCTGTTGCTGACGTTTCGCTTCGGCTTCCTGCTGTTCCTGTTGCTGCTGGCGACGCTGCTCCGCGAGTTGCGCCTCGCGCGCCGCGGCTTCCTGCTGCTTGCGCTTCTTTTCCTGCAACGCGATGTCGGCTTCTTCGTCCTTCGCGGGCGGCGGCGCGGGCTGCACCTTGACAGGCACGGGCGGCGGCGGAGCGGGGCGGGGCGTCGGCGTCGACAGGTCCGGAATCTCCGTCCACAGTTCCGCTTCGGAACCGGCCGGCGTGTTGTTCTGCCAATTGATGCCGTGATACAGCAGCCAGCCGAGCAGCAGATGCATCAGCGCGGCGAGCGCGAACGCTTTCCACGTGCCGCGTTCGCGCGGCGGACGTATGGGTCGGGCGCGGGTCTGCCGGGTGGTCATTGCGATTTGACTAGCAATCCGACGCGTTTGACCCCGCGCGCCTTCATGTCGGACATCACGTTCATGACGACTTCGTACTTCACCGTCTTGTCGGCGGCGATCACGACCGGCTGGTCAGGATGCGACTCCTGCCGGTTCAGCACGAATGTGTTGAGCTGATCCTTTGTCATGTTCTGCTGCTGTGCCGCGCCGCCGTCTTCCTTGTAGCGGACGTTCATGCTGCCGTCGGCCTTGATGTTGACGACGAGCGGCGGCGTCTGCTCCTGCGGCTGCGCGTTGCCGACCGTCGGCAGGTTGATGATCGACGGCGAGACGAGCGGCGCCGTCACCATGAAGATGACGAGCAGCACGAGCATCACGTCGATATAAGGCACGACGTTGATATCGGACATCGCGCGGCGTGAACTGCCGCGCATGCTGGAACGAGTGGGGCCTCCGGCCATCGCGTGCTCCTTAGTGCGCCTGACGCTGCAAGATGTTCGAGAACTCTTCGATGAACGTCTCGAAGCGGATCGCCAGGCGGTCGATATCGTGTGCGTAGCGGTTGTAAGCGACCACCGCCGGAATCGCCGCGAACAGGCCGATCGCGGTCGCGACGAGCGCTTCCGCAATACCCGGCGCCACGTTCGCGAGCGTGGCCTGCTGCACGTTCGCGAGACCGCGGAACGAATTCATGATCCCCCAGACCGTGCCGAATAGACCGATATACGGACTCACCGACCCCACCGACGCGAGAAACGCGAGATTTGCCTCGAGCACGTCCATCTCGCGCTGGAAGGCGGCGCGCATCGCACGGCGGGAGCCGTCGAGGATCGCGCCCGGATCGGTGATGCGGCGTTCCTTGCCCTTCAGGAATTCGCGCATACCCGATTCGAAGATACGCTCGAGCGCGCCGATCGTGTGACGGTTGTTGGCGGCGCTCTGATACAGCGCCTGGAGGTCGCCGCCCGACCAGAAATCGCGCTCGAAGCGCTCGGTCTGCGCGCGGGCGCGCCGGATGGCGAACCACTTGCGGAAGATGAAAGTCCACGATAGCAGCGACAGTATCAGCAGCAGCGCCATCACGGCCTGCGCAAGCAGGCTCGCGTGGATTACGAGAGAAACGATCGACAGGTCTTGTGTGTTGTTCATAAAGGTCCGCTGTTACGTCCCGGAAGGGGCGTCCGGTCAGAGGTGTGTCAGGCTTTCGTGACGCTGTTGAAAGTCCAGGCTTCCGCCGGCTCATGCTCGATGTTGCTTGCCCTGCACCGCAGGCTTGGTGTTGTTCAGGTCACGACGAGTTCATTGTTTCTGACGGCGCTCATAGGGCTGCGCGGCATTCATGCGTGATTCACGGCCGGCCCGCGCTTCAATCCCTCGAGCACCGCTTTCGGAATGCCGGTGGGCCGGAAGGACGAATGATCGACCGATGCCACCCGGATGTCGCCGGCTGCGAGCAGAACGCCGTCGCGCCACGCTTCCTGGTGAAAATCCACCGACGCCCGGCCGAGCCGCTCGATCCGGCTCGCGACGCGCACGACATCGTCGAGCCGCGCCGGCGCCGAATAATCGACCGCCGTGCGCTTCACCACGAACACGACGCCATCCGACTCGATCAGCTTTTGCTGGTCGATGCCGCACGCGCGCAGCCATTCGGTGCGCGCTCGCTCGAAGAACTTCAGGTAGTTCGCGTAGAAGACGATGCCGCCGGCGTCGGTGTCCTCGTAGTACACGCGAATCGGCCAGTCGAAAATCTGCGGGTCGTTCGCGCGCTCAGTCGCCTGCCCAGTTGTCCGCTGAGGCTCGCTGCTAGACATATTCATCCGCGCATTTTACCGGAAGCCACGCAACTGACGCCAAATGAGGCATTCAGCCGCGATGAATTTGCAACGGTGCGAACGTCTGCGCGATCGGCATCAGCTCGATTGCGTTGACGTTGACGTGCGCGGGGCGCGTCGCGATCCAGTAGATCGAATCGGCAATGTCTTCGGCCGTGAGCGGCTGCAGGTCCTTGTAGACGCCGGCCGCTTTCTCGTCGTCGCCCTTGAAGCGCACGTTCGAGAATTCGGTGCCGCCGCACAGGCCCGGCTCGATGTCGGTGACGCGCAGTGCCGTGCCCGCCAGGTCCGAGCGCAGGTTCAGGCTGAACTGACGCACGAACGCCTTGCTCGCGCCGTAAACGTTCCCGCCCGCGTACGGGTAGGTGCCCGCGACCGAGCCGATGTTGAACACGTGGCCGCGATTGCGCTCGACCATGCCCGGCAGCACGGCGTGCGTGACCGCGACGAGGCCCGTGCAGTTCGTGTCGATCATCTTCTTCCAGTCGTCGAGATTCGCGCGCTGCGCGGGCTCGAGTCCGAGCGCGAGGCCCGCGTTGTTCACGAGGACGTCGATCTGCGAGAACGCTTCGGGCAGCGAGGCGAGGGCGGCGGCGATGGCGGCGTCGTCGCGGACGTCGAGTTCGATCGGCAAGAGCGCGTCGCCGAGTTCCTTCGACAGCGCGAGAAGACGGTCCTTGCGCCGCGCGGTCGCGATCACGCGATGGCCGCCTTTCACGAAAGTGCGGGCGATGGCGGCGCCGAAGCCGGCCGACGCGCCAGTGACGAATACGATCATGAGCGGATTCCGGTTGTGAGGGAGGGAAACGACGTCGGCGCGGCGCACGGGCGCTCTCGGCGACGGCGCAAAGCGTACTTCCATTGGTGCGGCGCGGCAAGTCGAAGGCAATGCATGTGCGCAGCTTTCATTGGGAACGAACGATCGTGTGATTAAAGCATGCCCGCTGCCGCCCGAACCATGCGGGCCGGGCGCCTGCGCGCGGTTGCCTATTCGAGGACAGCCCATTACACTACAACGCTCAGTGCGACACGTCGCATCGAACCTTGACGGCGAAAGCTGTCCATCGTTGGCCCTTGCGCTGACACTTGTGTAACAAAGCGAGACCCGGTGAAGTGTCGGGAATCGCATTGCAACAGCTTGGTTACCATCAAGCTCCGCCTGGTTCGCGGCTTCAACTCCGCCTACCGAGCGGATTGATGTTTGCAGTTGCCCGTGCTTTCAACGCGGGGTTTGTTAATGTTCGAGCGGAAGCTCGATTTGTCATTGTTCGACCTCAGTGTACCGAGGCAGTGAACCCGTTGTACGACCAACGGTAGCCTATGAAGGCATGCGTCGTGGGTAACCGCGAGGTGTGAAGCCCTTCTGACAATGTAGCCCCCGATTTTGCGGGTATGCGGCGGTCGCGAGACGGCTGTATAGAAACTCCGAGCAGCGTTGGGGTAAGGAGCTAGGCTGGCTGGTATGGGTAACGTATGTGAACTGCTGATAAACGTCGTGAGTAGTAGGTGCCAAAGCTGCTGGTAGGCACTAACCAACAGGTACGTGGTGAGCTGCCGCGCTTGAGTGTCGCGGTACGTCGTTTCAAACGCCACCGGCGAATAGGCAGACCCTAACCCAGTCGTGTGACAGATCGGGAACGTGGTAAGCCCGTATGGTTGCCAGTGCGGTTTGGCTGGCAGGCGGACCGTAAGGAACGCTGTTGATTGTGCGGGTATGGGACGACGGAAAAAGCGAATGCCGGGCGGTAATGGTCCGGATAGGGGTTGGGACATCACCCCACGCGAAAGCGGGCAGACTTCCGTCTGGTCTACCGTCGCAAGATGGCTGACTGACCCTTGTTCACTTGGTGAGGTACGGATGCTTGCGTCCGTACTGAATGTAATTGTTGTTCCCCAGCGGGGCGTATCTGCCCCGCTGGGGGAGATGCGTCTTCTGCTTGGGGACTTTTCCAAGTAGGAGAGCAGCATGAAAGTATCTGGTCGAAAGACTGGATCTGCGCTTTCCCACGCGCCGGACAACTGGTACGCCATCGATTGGCGTCGGGTTGAACGGAACGTGAGGGGAATGCAGATTCGAATTGCGAAGGCGACGCGGGAAGGCAAATGGCGCAGAGTGAAAGCCCTGCAACGGATGTTGACTCGCACGTTGTCCGCCAAGCTGTACGCGGTACGACGTGTTACACAGAACCAGGGTGCGCGAACGGCGGGAGTCGACCGCGAGCTATGGGATTCGCCTGAAAGTCGACGGCTCGCCGTCGATCGGTTGAAGCGGCGCGGTTATAAGCCTCTGCCTTTACGGAGGGTCTTTATCCCCAAAGCCAATGGGAAAGAACGCCCTCTGGGCATTCCGACCCTGCATGACAGGGCGATGCAAGCTCTGCACTTGCTGGCTTTGGAGCCAGTGGCTGAGTCGGCGAGCGATCCGAACTCTTATGGGTTCCGGACTCATCGCTCGACGGCTGATGCCATGGGTCAGATTCGCGTCTGTATGTCCAAAGGGGGATCAGCCCAATGGGTATTGGAAGCGGATATCCAAGGCTGCTTTGACCACATCGACCACGACTGGTTGGAGCGCAATGTCCTCATGGACACAGCAATCCTCCGAAAATGGTTGAGAGCTGGCCTGATTTACGAAGGTCAGTTTCAGGCGACGAAGGCCGGTACGCCGCAGGGAGGGATCATCTCCCCGACGTTGGCGAATGTGACGTTGAACGGGCTGGAACGAGAACTGGACGCGCACCTCCGTGCGAAGTTTGGAATTGGGAAGGCCAAGAAGTTGAAGGTTCATGTGGTGCGGTACGCGGATGACTTCGTGATCACCGGCGTCTCGCAAGAGATACTGGTCAGCGAAGTCCGACCTTGGATAGAAACATTCCTCGCGGTTCGGGGTCCGCAACTCTCTGAGGAGAAAACGCGGGTCACACATATTGACCAGGGCTTCGATTTCCTTGGGTGGAATTTCCGAAAGTACTCGGGAAAGATGCTCATTCAACCAAGCAAGAAAAACGCGCAAGCGTTCTATCGCAAGGTTGCGGAAACGATCAGCGGTAACAAAGCGGCAAAGCAAGCGGATTTAATCCGGTTGCTGAACCCGCTATTACGTGGATGGGCCGAGTATCACCATCGCGTATCCGCTAAGAAGGCGTACAGCCGCATGGAGTATCTGGTCTTCCAGAAACTCTGGCGGTGGTCTAAACGGCGACATCCGAATAAGGGCTCTGATTGGGTGAGACGGAAGTACTTCCACTCGGTCAATGCCCGCAATTGGGTGTTTGGCGTTCCCATCGTTGCGGGGGATGGCGGTCGGCGGCTGCTTGAGCTCTACTCACTCAGTGGGACGGCGATCAAGTATCCGACGAAAATCAAAGGGGAATACAACCCTTTTGATCCCGCATGGGAGCAGTATGGGGAGGAATTGCGACAGGAGCGCATGCTGCACTCGTTGCGCCATCAAAAGCAATTGGTTAAGTTGTTCATGTCGCAAAGTGGGCTGTGTGCACTTTGTAACTGTGCCTTGACTCAAGAAACACGCTGGCACGACCATCATCTGGTGTATCGGATGCATGGTGGTACGGACGCATTGTCCAACCGTGTGTTGCTCCATCCCCACTGTCACCAAAAGGTGCACGCGGGTAAACTTGCTGTAACTAAGCCGGTTCCCCAATAGGGCGAACTTTGTAGTAGGCTTGAGCTGTATGCGGGGAAACTCGCACGTACAGTTCTTAGGGGGCCCTTCTTCCATAAGGAAGAGGGGCTACCCTACAACTCCGCGTGACTGGCGATAGAATCTTTGGATTCAAGGTGGAACGACCCACCGGGAAGCGCGGAGTGTCGTTTTGCCGTTCGCCTGGGCAGCTGAGATCCGCGCGCCGTCGCTGCGCTGCCGGTGGCTGTCCTGTCCGCGCCATCTGCGTGAGCGGAGCCTTGCTCCCGCCACGCCAGGACCCATCCTGCACCTTGCGCCATGTGCCGCAGCCATGCTCGCGCACGCGCGATCCGGTCAACCTGACTAGACCTTACGGAAAACGTATGTTTGACAAAGCCAAAAGCACCATTGCCAGCGTCGATCCTGAAATCTTCAAGGCGATCGAACAGGAAAACCGCCGCCAGGAAGATCACATCGAACTGATCGCGTCGGAAAATTACACGAGCCCGGCCGTGATGGCCGCGCAAGGCTCGCAACTCACGAACAAGTACGCCGAAGGCTATCCCGGCAAGCGTTATTACGGCGGCTGCGAATACGTCGATATCGTCGAACAGCTCGCCATCAACCGCGTGAAGGAACTCTTCGGCGCCGAAGCCGCGAACGTGCAGCCGAACTCCGGCTCGCAGGCGAACCAGGGCGTCTTCTTCGCGATGCTCAAGCCCGGCGACACCATCATGGGCATGAGCCTCGCCGAAGGCGGCCACCTGACGCACGGTTCGCCCGTGAACATGTCGGGCAAATGGTTCAAGGTCGTGAGCTACGGCCTGAACGCGGCCGAAGACATCGACTACGGCAAGACCGAGGAACTCGCCAAGGAACACAAGCCGAAGCTGATCGTGGCGGGCGCGTCGGCGTTTTCGCTGAAGATCGATTTCGCGCGTCTCGCGGAAATCGCAAAAAGCGTCGGCGCGTATTTCATGGTCGACATGGCGCACTACGCTGGCCTCATCGCGGCGGGCGTCTATCCGAATCCCGTGCCGCACGCCGACTTCGTCACGACCACGACGCACAAGAGCCTGCGCGGCCCGCGCGGCGGCGTGATCCTGATGAAGGCCGAGTTCGAGAAGCAGATCAACTCCGCGATTTTCCCGGGCATCCAGGGCGGGCCGCTGATGCACGTGATCGCCGCGAAGGCGGTCGCGTTCAAGGAAGCGCTGTCGCCGGAGTTCAAGGAATATCAGCAGCGCGTCGTCGAGAACGCGCGCGTGCTGGCCGAAACGCTCGTCAAGCGCGGTCTGCGCATCGTGTCGGGTCGCACGGAAAGCCACTTGATGCTTGTCGACCTGCGCGCGAAGAAGATCACCGGCAAGGCGGCGGAAGCCGTGCTCGGAGCCGCGCACATCACGGTCAACAAGAACGCGATCCCGAACGATCCGGAAAAGCCGTTCGTGACCAGCGGCGTGCGCCTTGGTTCGCCCGCCATGACGACGCGCGGTTTCGGCGTAAAGGAAGCGGAGATCGTCGGCAATTTGATCGCCGATGTCCTCGACAATCCGGAAGACCAGGCGAACCTCGAGCAAGTGCGCGCGAAGGTCGCGGAGCTGACGAAGCAGTTCCCGGTCTACGGCTAAGCCGCGATGCGCTGCCCATTCTGCCGTCATGACGACACGCAAGTGGTCGATTCGCGCGTGTCCGAAGACGGTGCGGCGATTCGCCGGCGGCGGCGCTGCCCGGCCTGCGACAAGCGTTTCACGACGTACGAGCGGGTCGAGCTTGCGTTGCCGTCGGTGGTGAAGAAGGACGGCAGCCGGACCGAATTCGATCGCGGCAAGATCGTCGCGAGCATGCAACTGGCGCTGCGAAAGCGCCCGGTTGCTGCGGACGCGATCGACGCCGCGGTCGCCCGCATCGAATATCAGTTGCTCGGCAGCGGCGAACGCGAAGTCCGCAGCGACCGTCTGGGCGAACTCGTGATGAACGAGTTGCGCCAACTCGACACGATCGCCTACGTGCGTTTCGCGTCCGTCTACAAGCGTTTCGAAGACGTCTCCGAATTCGAAGACGTGCTCGATGAATTCCGGCGCGCCGCGCCGAAGAAATCGACTTCCCGCAAGCGCTGAGCGTTTCTGCATTTCATTTTCCCCGTGCGTTAAAAACGTCGACGAGCAGTCTGTCGAGGTTTTCGCACGTCCGGTAGTCGGCCGTTCGGCCGATGGCGGCGGCCAGATTTTCTCTCTAGATTGAGCGCTGTTTTCACTCGATCGATGAGGGATGCAGATGACGCCTCGCCGCAAATCACCCGGTTTTACGCTCGTTGAACTGTCCGTCGTGCTCGCCGTCATGGCGATCATCGCGACGTTCGCGACGCCTTCTTTTGTCGCGTGGCACCTGCGCGACCAGGTCGATGCCCGCGCGCGCGCTCGTTTCGATGCTTTCTCTCGCGCGTTCCGAAGCGGTCAAGCGCGGCGCGCGCGTGACGCTTTGCCGTATCGACGCCGCGCGCCGGAGTCTCACGCCGGGCAAGCCCTGCGACGGCGGAGCGGCCGATTGGTCGTGCGGCTGGGCACTTTTCGTCGAACGCGATGGTGCGCCGACGCTGCTGCGTGCGCAGGCCGCGTCGCCATCGATTGCGATCGCGGGCGCGACGACCGATCTGTCGTTCACGCCGCCTTCGGGGCAGGTGATCGGAGGCTTTCGCAGCTTCGACTTCAGCGCGCGGAACGGAAAGTTGGCGACGACAAGCGCGAACCGCTGCATCCGGCTCGCAGCCGGCGGACGTGCGCGCATGACGCCCGGCGCGTGCGGAGCGGCGGCATGAGCGCCTTGCTTTGGAAGCAGCGGGGCGATTCGCTGATCGAAGTGATGATCGCGCTGTCGCTGACCGCCATTACCGCGCTCGGGCTGATCGCCGTGCAGACGTGGATTGCGCGCAGCGAGCGCAACGTGCTCGCGCGTGAGCGTGCCGCGTTGATCGCCGATTCCGTAGCCGAGGCCATACAGCGCGACGCGGATCGCGGGCCGGTCATCGCGCAGTGGCGTTCGCGGGCGGCGTCGATGCTGCCGCAGGGCGATGTCGCCGTGCTCGACCAGGCGGACGGCGTGCGCGTCGCCGTGGTGAGCTGGCATGCGGACGATACCTGCGCCGAGCCGCAGATCAAAAAAGCATGCGTCGTGTTGAGTTTCGCGCGATGACCAGACTCCAACCCAAAACTCGCGGCCACACGCTGCTCGAACTCACGATATCGATGGCGCTCGGGCTCCTCGTCGTAGTCGCGGCGCTTTCGCTGTATCGCGGACAGCGCGCGTCGCACGAGCGCGCCGCCGACGCCGCGCGCATGCACGACGCCGCGACCGCAGCGCTGGATCTCATTGGCCAGCAGTTGCAGATGGCCGCGTTCGCGCCGCTCGGCGCCGATGCCGGGCCGGCGCTCTTCGGCTGCTCGCAGGGCCGCGCGTACGGAACCGACGATGCGCCCGCCTGCGAATCGCTCGCGAGCCGCTCGGATGGCGTCTCGATCCGCTACGCCGCTGATGCCGTTTCGACGTGGCCGACGTCGTCCGGCGCGCCGACCGATTGTCTTGGACAGGCCGCGGGCGCGACTGTCACCAACCGCTTCTACGCGAAGGCGAGCAGTTCCACCAGCGAGCCTGAGCTGTATTGCGAAGGCGTGGGCAAGCAGGCGCAACCGGTCGTCGAAGGGATCGAGCGGCTGCGCATCGGCTGGTGGCTGAAGGACGCGTCAAGTTCCGTCGACTCCGCCGCCGTCCCGCGCGACCGCTGGTCCAGAGTATTCGCGGCCGACGTCTGCGTAGTGGTGCGCGGAGATGTGCTCGGGGCGGCAAAACGAAATTACGTCGATTGCGACGGCTCGATCGTGCTCGCCCCGGACGCCCGCACGCGCCAAGTGTTCTGGCGGCGCGTCGCGATAAGAAACGGGAGCCAAACATGAAGCGGCGCGCAAGGTCACGCGGCATGGTCCTGCCGATCGTGCTGCTCCTCTCGTCGATGATGCTGGTCACGGCCGGCGCGTGGCTCGAATCGTCGATCGTCGCGACGCGCGCTGCAGCAAGCCTGCGCGATCGCATCCAGGCGTTTCACGGCGCGGACAGCGCGCTCGCGAGATGCAGCCGGATCGTCATCGATTCGCCCGAGTTGACGCAGGACGCGCCGGCTGGTGAGCCGGTTCGATGGCGGCTGAAGGCATCGTTTGAGGGCGCGAGCGCCTTGGCGATTGCGCCGTTCGTAACGTGGCCTCACGCCGCTCGAACGCCGCAATGCCTGATCGAAGCGTGGTCGCGGCCGGGCAAAGGCGCTTCTTATCTGCTCACCGCGCGAGGTTTCGGATCGACTAAAGATTCCGAGGCGTGGCTGCAATTGCAGATCGAAATCGCGGAAAGCGGCACTACACGCCGGTGGCGGCGCGTCGTCGCAAAACCTTTTTGAGGACAATCGAAAATGATTCCGGCACAGCGAGGTTTTACGCTGCTCGAATTGATGATCGCGCTCGGCGTGGCCGCGATCATCGCTACGTTCGCGATTCCGGCGTACCGGACGCATGTCGCGAAAGCGCATCGCGTTGAGGCGGCGACGGCGCTGTATCGCGCGGCGCAGTTCGTCGAGACGGCTCGGGTTGTGCAGACGGCGGCCAGCACCGAAGGGCCGTCGTTGCCGGCGGGCTTCGATCAGGCGCCGGCGAACGGTGAGGCAGTGTATCGGTTGAAGCTTCTGGCAGAATCGTCGACGAACGGCGGCTATGCGATCGAAGCGGAGCCGCTCGCGCCCGGCCCGATGCAGAACGACGCGTGCGGCGTCTTCGTCATCGATGCAACGGGTGCGCGCTCGAATCGCACATCGGCCGAAATTGGGCCGTCACAGACAGCAACTTGCTGGGGCAGCCGATGAAAAGCTCAGAAGACAGTGGGATCGACGGCGTCGGTCGATGTTTCGGTGGACGTGGCCTTCATCTGCTGCCACACGCGAAAGCCTTCCCAGACGACGAGCCCGAGGCCACCCCACTTGAGCGCGGGCTTGGCGCCGCGCAGGATTTTGGTCCGGACAGGCTTGGTGAGAAGCAGCGAAGCGACCGATCCGATGATCGGATATTGCCGCAGCAGCGTGGTGAAGCTGCCGAGATTGCCGCCCGAGAGAAGCCCGGTCAGCAGCGACAAAATGCCACCGCCGCTGCTTGCCGCGCGGCCTTTGCCGAAGCCGCCCGCCTTGCGCCCGGGAATCAGCATCTTCAGAAAACTGAAATGCGTGACCGAATAGCGCAGGTCGGTCGTGGCCTGGGCGATCTCCATGCGCTCGACGTCCGCGCGCGCGATCAGCAATTCCTTGCGCAGGGCGCGCATGTGCGGCGTGCTCAGTTTGTGAGCCTGGGCGCGTTTTTGTGCTTTGAAGGTGTCGTCGGATTGGCTCATGTCGGTGCGGGCTCGTTGAATGTCGGCGGTTTCGTGAAAGGCGGCTTCAGCGGAACGTATCCCGATCCTTGCGGAACTCGGAAAGCGTCTCGTCGAACATGTTCGGAGCGTCGCGCAGGCCGTTGCGCGCCTTTATTCCGCAGAACGCGGCAACGAGTACGTAGGCCAGCGTGATGCCCGCGAGCGACTGCCACCGATAGGTGTCCCAGAAAAAGATGGCGATCAGGACCGTCAGGGTGATCAGGGCCATCATGGTGAGCATCATTGCCGCGAGACCCAGGAACAGCACGCCGATCAGGCGCTCCTTTTCCTCCTGCAACTCGATGCCGAGCAACTCGAGGCGCGTCTCGAAGATGGCGAATGTGGAACTCAGAATGCGGCGCAAGGGTCCGGGGGACGATTGCTGCGATGGCCTTTCAGTCGTCATGGCGTGGGCGCGAGGCGCGTTGGGTGGCGCTGAGTGGGACCGGCCGGTCCAGATGCGGACCGGCCGGCGCGGATGACAGGGCCGCTGCGTACCAAAGGCGCTTGGCTGCCGCTATCGTTGGCAAGAACCTGAGCAATCGACAGGCCATGCCCGCTGCATCAGCTTCAGCGGCGATTGATCAGCAAGCCGATCACGACGCCCACGCCCGCCGCGATGCCGATCGACGCCCACGGATGCTCGTGCACGTAATCGTCGGTAGCACGTGCGGCCTTCTTGCCTCGTTCGACGACCACGACCTGCGCGTCCGCTGCCTTTTCCTTGGCTTGCTTCAACTTCGTCAGAGCGGTCTCGCGTAGTTCGGACGCACGCTCGCCGGTCGCGCTGGCAGCCTGCTTCAGCAGGTCTTCTGCATCGGAGAGAACGGTTTTGATATCCGACATGAATCGCTCCTTATTGATTTCTGACATTGATGACTCCAATCGGGGTGAGGCTACGGGAATCGTAACCAAAGATGCGGTCGCTGACGAGCACCCTCCGGGTTCATGAAAACCACGGAACGCATGTTTCGTTCCCGCCGCGCCGAACAGCGCTGCGCGGCCGTGTCAAACGCATGTCCATGAATGGAGACGATCTGGCCCGCAAAAGTTTCCGCGAGCGACTTAAAATTACAACGGTTAAGCCGATGTTTAACAAAAAAGGCCAACGCAGACGTTCGCGTTGGCCTCCCATGAAAGCGCGCAGGACGTCAGAAGAACGCCTGAATGCCCGTCTGTGCGCGCCCGAGGATCAGCGCGTGAATATCGTGCGTGCCTTCGTACGTGTTGACGACTTCCAGATTCACGAGGTGGCGCGCGACGCCGAATTCATCGGAGATACCGTTGCCGCCGAGCATGTCGCGCGCGAGGCGGGCGATGTCCAGCGCTTTGCCGCACGAATTGCGCTTCATGATCGACGTGATTTCGACGGCGGCCGTGCCTTCGTCCTTCATGCGGCCGAGGCGCAGCACGCCTTGCAGGCCGAGCGTGATTTCGGTCTGCATGTCGGCGAGTTTCTTTTGAATCAACTGGTTGGCAGCGAGCGGCCGGCCGAACTGCTTGCGGTCGAGCGTGTATTGCCGCGCCGTGTGCCAGCATGCTTCAGCCGCGCCGAGCGCGCCCCACGCGATGCCGTAGCGCGCCGAGTTCAGGCAGGTGAACGGGCCTTTGAGGCCGCGCACTTCCGGAAACAGGTTTTCCTCGGGCACGAAGACTTCGTCCATCACGACTTCGCCGGTGATCGACGCGCGCAAACCGACCTTGCCGTGAATCGCCGGCGCCGACAGGCCCTTCCAGCCTTTTTCGAGAACGAAGCCGCGGATCTCGTCGCGGCCGTCTTCCTCGAGTTTCGCCCAGACGACGAACACATCGGCGATCGGCGAGTTCGAGATCCACATCTTCGATCCCGAGAGCGAGTAGCCGCCGTTCACCTTTTTTGCGCGAGTCGTCATGCTGGCCGGGTCTGAACCGGCGTTCGGTTCGGTGAGGCCGAAGCAGCCGATCCATTCGCCCGTCGCGAGCTTTGGCAGGTACTTTTCCTTTTGCGCGTCGGTGCCGAACGCGTTGATCGGCACCATCACGAGCGACGACTGCACCGACATCATCGACCGATACCCCGAATCCACGCGTTCCACTTCGCGCGCGATCAGGCCGTAGCTCACGTAGTTCAGGCCGGGGCCGCCGTACTGCTCGGGGATCGTCGGGCCGAGCAGGCCGAGTTCGCCCATCTCGCGAAAGATCGCAGGATCGGTTCTCTCTTCGCGGAACGCCGCCGTCACGCGCGGCTGGAGCTTGTCTTGCGCGTAGGCGCGCGCGGCGTCGCGGATCATGCGTTCTTCGTCGCTCAACTGATGATCGAGCAGCAAGGGGTCTTCCCAGTTGAATCGGGCGGCGTCGGCCATGTGCGTTCTCCTTGACTTAAGTTCCGCTATGCGGAACAATGTTTTGCAAATCACGATGGAGTTTAGCACTTGATGCTGAAGGCTTCCAACCGCAATCTGCCGCCGGACACTGCAATCGACGAGCGCAAGTTCGTCGTTGCGTTGGCGCGTGGGCTGGACATGCTGCGGGCGTTCCGGCCGGGCGAGGTCCTGCTCGGCAACCGCGACTTTGCCGAGCGCACCGGCCTGCCGAAGGCGACGGTCAACCGGCTCGCCTATACCCTCACGACGCTCGGCTACCTGCGTTTCGATGAAGCCGCCGGCAAATACGCGCTCGATACGGGCGTGCTGTCGCTAGGATTCGCACTGCTTGCGGGCGCCGACACGCTGGAACTCGCGCGGCCGCACATGCGCGAGCTGGCGCGCGAGATCGGGGCGGCGGTGTCGCTGGGATGCCGTGACGGGATGGACATGATCTATCTCGAAACGATTCGCAGCGAGACGGCGCTGACGCTTGGTCTCGCGCCCGGTTCGCGTCTTTCGATGCTGACGAGTTCGATGGGCCGCGCGTATCTCGCGGTGCAGGAGCCTGCGGTGCGCGCGGCGATGCTGGAGGAGCTGGGCGGCGCGGCCGGTGCCGATGGGCTGGCGCTAGTGAATGCGGCGGAACAAGCCGTCGAGGATTTTGCCCGCGACGGCTGCTGCTATTCGTTTCGCGACTGGCATGACGACGTCAACGCAATCGCCGCGCCGTTTCGAGATGTCCGCAACGGTCGATGGCTCGTGCTGAGCAGCAGCGGACCGGCGTCTTCGATGGGGGAGGGTTATTTTCGTGAGGTTATTGGGCCGAAGTTGCGGGCGTTGGCGGGGCGGCTGGCGTGATTTTGACGAGAGTTGATGGGAGGCGGTTTAACTGTTAGTGAATCGGGCCGCAAACGCTATCCCATTCGGTTTGCGTATAAGTGCATGGGTTGCACGTATTTCAGGCTCGTCAGGCGTTTGAGAAAAACCGCGCATCTCCGCTTCATTCGGTTTAAAACGGAGGCGCTATCAAATCAGGATGAAATAGCAGTGTGGCTAGAATGGCTGATGCGTTAGCTTCATTTTTACAGCACCGTCCTCACATGCCACAACTCCGGAAACAGCACGACATCGAGCATCTTGCGCAGATAGGGCGCGCCGTTTGTCCCGCCTGTGCCTTGCTTGAAGCCGATGATCCGCTCGACCGTCGTCACATGCCGGAAGCGCCATTGCCGGAACGCATCCTCCAGATCGACCAACTCCTCCGCCATCTCATAAAGCTCCCAATTCTGCGAAGGCTCCTGATAAACCTTCAGCCAGGCCGCCTCGACCGACGCGTCATGCGTCGTGGGCTGGGTGAAATCGCGGTTCAGGCGCTCCGGCGCGATCGGAAAGCCGCGTCGCGCTAACAGCCGAATCACTTCGTCGTAAAACGAAGGTGCTTCCAGAGTTGCCTGCACCTCGGCCAGCACAGCCTCCCGATGCGCATAAGGCTTCAGCATCTGCTCGTTCTTGTTCCCGAGCAAAAACTCGATCTGCCGATACTGATGCGATTGAAACCCCGACGACGCCCCCAGATACGGCCGCATCGCCGTGTATTCGGAGGGCGTCATCGTCGAGAGGACGCTCCACGCCTGCACGAGCTGCTCGAAAATCCGCGACACGCGCGCGAGCATCTTGAACGCTGGCGGCAACTCGTCGCGCTGAACCGCGGCGAGCGCCGCGCGCAATTCGTACAGCGCGAGCTTCATCCAGAGCTCGCTCGTCTGATGCTGCACGATGAACAGCATCTCGTTGTGATCGGGCGAGAGCGGATGCTGCGCCGACAGGATCGAATCGAGCGACAGGTAATCGCCGTAACTCATCGCGTCCGAGAAATCGAGCTTGGCGTCGTGCCAGCCTTCCTCTTTCGAGGGCTGCTGGTCGGAAGCGCCATACCCCATCGGACAGCCAGAAGAAATTTGTGTCATTTTTCGATACCTCTCAGGTCACGGCGCCGCGTTCGGCGAATTCAGGCGCGCGCCACGCCTCGGTTTCGAGCACGTCGCGCAGGACTTCGACCGCGTCCCAGACATCGACGAATCGCGTGTAGAGCGGCGTGAAGCCGAACCGCAGCACGCGCGGCTCGCGATAATCGCCGATCACGCCGCGCGCGATCAGCGCCTGCATGACCTCATAGCCGTTCGGATGCTCGAAACTCGCCTGCGAGCCGCGCTGGCCGTGCTCGCGCGGCGTGACGAGCGTGAGCGGAAACTTGCCGCAGCGTTCTTCCACGAGCTTGATGAACAGATCGCTCAGAGCGAGCGACTTGCGCCGCAGCGTCGCCATGTCGGTTTGAAGGAAGACGTCGAGCCCGCATTCGACGAGCGCCATCGAGATCACCGGCTGCGTGCCGCACAGGAAGCGTCCGATGCCATCGTCCGGACGGTAGGACGGGCTCATCTCAAAAGGCTTCTTGTGGCCCCACCAGCCCGAAAGCGGCTGCGAAAACGCGTTCTGATGGCGCTTCGGCACCCAGACGAACGCGGGCGAACCCGGCCCGCCGTTCAGATACTTGTACGTGCATCCAACCGCGTAATCCGCGCCGACGCCGTTCAGGTCGACCGGCACCGCACCCGCCGAGTGCGCCAGGTCCCACACGGCGAGCGCGCCCGCGCGGTGGATCAGTTGCGTGACGGCCGCCATGTCGTGCATGTAGCCGGTGCGGTAGTTGACGTGCGTGATCATCGCGATCGCGGTGTTTTCGTCGATCGCGGTGGCGAGTTCGGCGGGATCGTCGACGAGGCGCAGCTCGTAGCCGCGGTCCAGTTGCTCGATCAAACCCTGCGCGATGTAGAGATCGGTCGGGAAATTCGAGCGCTCGGAGACGATCACGCGGCGTTTCGGATCGTGTTCGTTGGCGAGCCGCAACGCCGCCGACAGCAGCTTGAAGAGGTTGCTCGAAATCGTATCGGTGACGACGACTTCGTCCGCGCTCGCACCGATCAGCGGCGCGAGCTTGTTGCCGAGGCGCTTTGGCAGCGCGAACCAGCCGGCCGTGTTCCAGCTTCGGATCAGGCCGTCGCCCCATTCGTCGGCGATCACGGCGGCGGCGCGCGCGGCGGCGGCTTTCGGCGGCACGCCGAGCGAGTTGCCGTCGAGGTAGATCACGTCCCGGCCGAGCGCGAACTGGTCGCGCAGGGCGCGAAGCGGGTCGTCGCCGTCGAGCGCCGCTGCATCGTCACGATGGTTCATCTTGATATCCGGTTGATTGCACTAAAGAAAATCAGGAAAGTGGACGCAGGACCGCGCGCACGGGGCTCGCGTCGAGCGTGGCGAATTTCAGCGGCAGCGCGATCAGTTCGTAGTCGCCCGGCGCGATGGCATCGAGCACCAGGCCTTCGAGAATCGCCATCCGATGCTCGCGGATACGCTGGTGAGCGGCCATCGTCTTCGATTCCTGCGGATCGAGCGACGGCGTATCGATGCCGATCAGCCGCACGCCGCTCGCCGCCAGCAAATCGACGGTTTCCGGCGCGACGGCGCAAAAATCGGGGTCCCAGGCGTCGAGCGCCGCCTGCGCATAGGTGCGCAGGAGCACGCGCGGCGGGGCGTCGGCGAGAAAATCGGCGATTTGATCGGGCGTCACGACCGGTTTCGCCCCGATGCAGTGAATCACGCGGCATCGGCCGATATAGGTGTCGAGCGCGACTTCGCCGATCGCCGCGCCGTCGGCGTCGTAATGCAGCGGGGCGTCGGCATGCGCGCCGGTGTGCGGCGAGAGCGTCAGCCGCGCGACGTTCACGGGCGAACCCGCTTCCATGCGCCACACGCGCTCGATGCCGACCGGCGTGTCGCCCGGCCAGACCGGCGTTTCGGGGCGAATCGGAGGGGAAATGTCCCAGAGAGGTGTCATTGGCGGGGCTTGGCGGAAAGTGTGGACATGCGTCAAATCATAGTCGCCATGCCCTGAAAAGTGCTTGCGAAATAACCACCCAAAACCGCGCGTCTTAGAACATAATTCGATGAAACGGGCCAGGGAGACTAAAAAATGACTGGGTTCACGCTCGATGCAACGGATTGCCGTATTTTGTCTGTGCTGCAGGAAGACGGAAGGATCAGCAACCTGGATCTGGCGGAGCGCATCTCGCTCTCGCCGTCCGCGTGTCTGCGACGGATGCGGCTGCTGGAAGAAGAGGGGGTGATCGCGAGCTATCGCGCGTGTCTGGATCGCGAGCGGCTCGGCATCGAACTGGAGGCGTTCGTCCACGTGTCGATGCGCAACGACCAGGAAAACTGGCACGAGACGTTCGCGTCGGCGGTGCGGGAGTGGCCGGAGGTGGTGAGCGCGTTCGTCGTGACGGGCGACACGCATTACGTGCTGCGCGTGCTCGCGCACAACCTCAAGCACTATTCGGATTTCATCCTGAGCAAGCTGTACAAGGCGCCGGGCGTGATCGACATCCGCTCGAACATTGTCCTGCAAACGATGAAGGACGAAGGCGGCGTGCCCGTTGCGTTGATCGAACAGCCGCGTCCGTAGTTATTCGACCGATCGCAGCGTGTGGAACGCGCCCGAGTGAAACACGAGCGGCGCGATGCTAGCGGCGTCCTCGTGCACGCCGCAGCGCTCCACCTCGCCGACGAAAATCACGTGGTCGCCTTCCTGATAGCGGCTGCGGTTGTGGCATTCGAACCACGCGAGGGCGCCGTCGAGCACGGGCATGCCGGTGTCGCCCGCTGCGTGCGAAACGCCGGCAAAGCGGTCGCCCTTGACCGTCGCGAAGCGCTTGCACAAGTCGATCTGCGACGCCGCCAGCACGTTCACCACGTAGTGGCTGTTCGCCTGAAACACCGGCATGGACGCCGATTTGGTCGCGAGGCTCCACAAGACGAGCGGCGGATTGAGCGAGACCGAATTGAAGGAACTGGCAGTGATGCCGATCAACTGGCCGGACGCCGCGCGCGTCGTGATGACGGTCACGCCGGTAGCGAACTGGCTCAACGCGCCGCGAAAGGCGGCAGGATCGAAATTCGGGAATTTGGCGCGTTTCATCGGGCGAGTGTGTCGTGTGCTACCGGACCGGCCGCGCGTCGCGCATGAGTCGGAAGGACTGTGCTGAAGTCATTTAAAAATGGGCGAATTGTTTCGATTCTAGCGGAATCGTCTCATTAAAGTTCGCTCTTGCCCGAGTCGATGTAACGAAAAACGGCGCAGTTTTCAGTTCCGCTCGCACGCCGCCGCGATCTCGCGCGCGAGTTCGAAGCAGGTGAGCGGCGCCGAGCCTTCCGCCTTGTTGTTCACCGCGATCACCACCGGCTGACCCGCGAACACGTAGCGCGCGGCCAGTTCGGCCAGCGCTTGCCGCGTGTCGGGATCTTCGTCGACGAGTTTGTCGAAGGGCTCGTACTTCGCCTTCGCCTGCTCGTACTTGAAGCCGCTGTGCAGGCTCCAGCGCACGATCAGTGGTCCGAGGCCGTTTTCGTCCAGCAGCGCGAGCGCCTTCGCCTGCCGTTCGATCGCCGGCATCCGCGCATGCACACCGATGCAGTAGCGCACTTTCGCATCACGCAGCACGCGGATGAAGCGCGGCGTGAGCATCACGGCGTCGCGCAATTCGACCGCGTAGCAGGTTTCGCCTTCGAGCGGCGGCAGCGCGCGCAGGAATTCCGCGAGCCGGTCGATGAACCTCGACGGCTCGACGATCAGAGCGTCCGGCAGCGGCGAGAACTGGAATACGAGCGCGCCCGCTTTCGCGCCGAGGCCGTCGATGCACGGCCGCACGAATTCGTCGATGGCGATCCGCGCGTTCAGGAACGCCGGGTTGTCACCGGCCGGAATGCCGCGCTCGCCGCGCACGACGGCATCCGTCACGGTGGCCGGCGCCTTCACGATGAAGCGGAAATGCGCGGGCACCTGTGCCGCGTAGCGCGCGTAGTCGGCGAGCGGGAGCGGCGCGTAGAACGAGCGGTCGATCGAGACGCTGCGCAACAGCGGATGCGCGCCGTAGGCGTTCAGGCCGTCGCGGGAGAGTTTGGCGTTCGGATAATCGTCGCCGTAGACGATGCCGCGCCACCCCGGAAACGACCACGTCGATGTCCCGAGATGAACGGCGGCGGGCAGGCGTTGCGCGAGGGCGGCGAGTTCGGGCGCGACGGGCGCGGGCAGCACGCCGCGCGGGTTTTTCGGCGAAGGCAATGCAGACGCGCCGAACAGGTCGTCATCGTCGGGGAAAAGCCCTGGAACCGTCGCGTTCAGAGCGCCTTCTCGTACATATAGCGGCGCGACCACGGCAGCGTCTGCGCGCTGCGTCCCGCCTTTCGACACACGATCTGGTAGATCGATACGTCGTCGTTCTCGAACGCATATGCGCAGCCCGCGAGATACACCCGCCAGATTCGGAATTTTTCATCGTCGACGAGTTGCTTCGCTTCGCCCGCGTTCGCCTCGAAACGCTCCGCCCAGCAGCCGAGCGTGCGTGCGTAATGCCGCCGCAAGCTCTCGACGTCGACCGCTTCCAGCCCCCCGCGCTGCAGCGATTCGAGTGCAAGGCCGATGTGCGGCAGTTCGCCGTCCGGAAACACGTAGCGGTCGATGAATTCGCCGGCGCCGTAAGCGGTTTCGCCGCTGTCGGCATCGGTGGACGTGATGCCGTGGTTCATCGCGATGCCGTCGTCGGTCAGCAGATCGCGGATCTTGCCGAAGTACACCGGCAGATTCTTGCGCCCGACGTGCTCGAACATACCGACGCTCGTGATGCGGTCGAACGTGCCGTCGACGTCGCGATAATCCTGCAGGCGGATCTCGACCTGGCCTTCGAGGCCGGCGTCCATCACGCGTCGGGTCGCGAGATCGAACTGGTTTTGGGAGAGCGTCACGCCGACGCACTTCGCACCGAACTTCTGCGCCGCGCGGATCACGAGCGCGCCCCAGCCGCAGCCGATATCAAGCAGGCGCTGGCCCGGCTGCAACTGGATCTTCGTGAGAATGTGGTCGATTTTCTTGAGCTGCGCGGTGTCGAGGTCTTCGTCGCCGTTTTCGAAATACGCGCATGAATAGAGCATGTTCCGGTCGAGCCACAACTCGTAGAACTCGTTGGACACGTCGTAGTGATACTGGATTGCCTTCCTGTCCGACGCCTTCGAGTGGTGGAAGTAGCGTCGCACGCGGGCGAGCTTGCTCGCGTTGGTGACGGTGCTCTTGGCGAGCGAATAACCGATGTTGATGATGTCCGACAGCTTGCCTTCGATGTCGATCTTGCCCTTGATGTAGGCCTCACCGAGGTTGTCGAGACTGGGTTCCAGCAGATAGGGCAGCGCGGTCGCGCTTCTCACGTGCAGCGTGACTTGCGGCGCGGCGAAAATGCCGAAGTCGTGCTGCTGGCCGTCCCACAGCACAAGACGCGCCGGAAGGTTCGCCCGGTCCCGAACGTCCTGCACCCACTGCGTCAGCTTCTTCTCCCAGAACATGCTTGTTTCTCCGCGCTTAGATGAAATTAAGGGAAGGCTCGCATTTCATGTTCGTCCTGCGGCGCTGCTTTCACACGCTCCATGTGGTCAACCGGACACGCGCGCTCCAACCGCCCGAGGCCGGCGCGCGCATGCCACTTCATGGTCCGCGTTCTACGCGGGGCAAAGCGTCGTCAAGGCGCGAGCCGGACGATGCTCCATTCGCCGCCCGCGCTTTCGCGCGTGTACACGATACGGTCGTGCAGCCGTGAAGGACGGCCTTGCCAGAATTCGATGGTGTCAGGTACGAGCCGGTAGCCGCCCCAGTGCGGGGGGCGCGGCGGGTGGTCGCCGTATTGCGCGATCAGTTCGCGCTCGCGGGCTTCGAGCGCCGCGCGGCTTTCAAGCACCTGACTCTGCTCCGACGCCCACGCGCCGATGCGCGATCCGAGCGGCCGCGACACGTAGTACGCGTCGCTCTCTTCGGCGCTCGTCTTGACGACGGAGCCCTCGATACGCACCTGGCGTTCGAGTTCGATCCAGTGAAACAGCAGGCTCGCAGCAGGATTGTCGGCGAGTTCGCGACCCTTGCGGCTCTCGTAATTGGTGAAGAAGACGAACCCGCGTTCGTCGGCGCCCTTGATCAGGACGATGCGCGCCGAGGGGCGGCCGCGCGTATCGACGGTGGCGAGCGTCATGGCATTCGGTTCGGGCAGCTTCGCATCGAGCGCTTGCGCGAACCACGTTTCGAACTGGCGAACCGGGTTCGAATCGACATCGGCTACGTCGAGCGAGCCGAGGGTATAACTCTTACGGAGATCGGCGAGAGTCGTCATTTTTTTAAGCGAACGCTACAGTCGCACCAGTATATCCAAGGGCAGTCGTTCGTGCTTTTGATCAGGGTCACGGTTTCATGATCGCCCGCGCATCGAACGATAATTGACCGATAAGGCAGAATACGCAATCCAATGAAATCCTGCAGACAATGCTCGCTATCGTTGTCATTGAGCATCGTTCGTTCAAGTATGTTTCAGGAACGCGTTTCCATCTTCGAGCACTATGACCGCCACATCTGATTCCAATATTAACTCCGCATCGCCCGAGTCTGCTCGACACAGAGACGCAGAAGCCGATCGCGCGCGGCGCTTCGGCGGCGTCGCGCGGCTGTATGGCGCACCCGCGCTCGCCGCGTTCGAACGTGCGCACGTCGCGGTGATCGGCATCGGCGGCGTGGGCTCGTGGGCGGCCGAGGCGCTGGCGCGCAGCGCAGTCGGCGCGATCACGCTGATCGACCTCGACAACGTCGCGGAGAGCAACACGAACCGGCAGATCCACGCGCTCGACGGCAACTACGGAAAGGCCAAAGTCGACGCGATGGCCGAGCGCATCCGCCTGATCGATCCGGCGTGCGAAGTGCGTCAGGTCGAGGATTTCGTGGAGCCGGCGAACTTCGACGCGGTGCTTGGCGGCGGCTTCGACTACGTGATCGACGCGATCGACAGCGTGCGCACCAAGACCGCGCTGATCGCGTGGTGCGTGGAGCGGCGCCAGCCGCTGATCACGGTGGGAGGCGCGGGCGGCCAGCTCGACCCGACGCGCATTCGCATCGACGATCTCGCGCAGACGATCCAGGACCCGCTGCTCTCGAAGGTGCGCGGCCAGTTGCGCAAGGTGCACGGCTTTCCGCGCGGGCCGAAGTCGAAGTTCAAGGTGAGCGCCGTGTATTCGGATGAGCCTCTGATCTACCCGGAAGCGCCGGCCTGCGATATCAGCGAGGAGGCCGAGCATCTGGAGACGGCGCCGGGCTACGCGGGACCGGTCGGACTGAACTGCGCGGGTTTTGGATCGAGTGTGTGCGTGACGGCGGCTTTCGGATTTGCCGCGGTCGCGTACGTTTTACGCGATCTGGCGAAAAAGGCTTAAAGAAATCGCTTCCAAAAAAACGGCCGGCTTTTTAAAGCCGGCCGTTTTTAATTCTAAAAGCATCGATTAATCGATTTGAAAGGCGACTGTTAATTCATCGCCGCACTCAATTTCCGTCGCCATTGCGAAACCACTTCCGGCTGATGCGCGGCCAGTTCGAAAACTGACAGCATCGTTTTGCGGCCGACGTCGTCCATGAAGCTGCGGTCGCGCACGACGATCGCCAGCAGATGCTCCAGCGCGCCCGCGTAGTCGCGCCCGGCGATCAGCCGGTTGGCCAGCGCGAAACGCGCTTCGAGATCGTCGGGCTTCTGGTTGACCGCGTCGATCAGCGCGTCGGCGGGAGGGAGGTCGGCGGCGGCATCGGCGGCGTCGAGCTCGGTTTTCAGCGCGTTGTAGCGCGCGTCGATGCCCTGCGTCGTCTTCGGCGACAGCAGCTTGTCTTCCTCGCGCGCCTCGTCGATGCGCTGTTCCGCCAGGAGCCAGCCGATCAGGTCGAGCCGCGCTTCGTCGAAACCGGGGTCGATCGCGAGCGCGGTCTTGAGCAGATCGATCGCCTCGGCCTTGTTGCCCGCTTCCCACGCGGCATGCGCGGCGCGGCGCTCGGCGTCGGCGCCGTCGGGGACGAGCTTGTCGAGGAACTCGCGCAACTGGCCTTCCGACAGCACACCGATGAACTGATCGACGGCCTGGCCGTCCGCGAACGCGATCACATGCGGAATGCTGCGCACCTGAAAGTGCTGCGCAAGTTCCTGATTTTCATCGACATTCACCTTCACGAGCTTCCACTTGCCTGCGGCTTCGGCCTCCAGCCGCTCTAGCATCGGGCCGAGCGTCTTGCACGGGCCGCACCACGGGGCCCAGAAATCGACAAGCACCGGCGCGAGCATCGATGCGTTGATGACGTCGTTCTCAAAGGTGGCGATGGTCGTATCCATGATGTTCTCCTTGATCCTTGGCGCATTGATTCACGCCTATGTGGGGGCGTGTCACGCGTTTCTCAATATTCATGCCCTCGCGCCCGGGCTACGCCTCTGGCGCCTTGTCCTCGCGGCGCGGCGGCGGCAGCGGGATGAATTCGGTTTCGCCGGGCACATGGCCCATGCGCTGCTCGCTCCACGCGAGCCTCGCCGCCTCGATCTTCTCCCGCGAACTCGACACGAAATTCCATTCGATGAAGCGTTTCCCGTCGAGCGCCGCGCCGCCGAGCAGCATCGCGATCGCGCCGTTCGCGCTCGCGAGCGTCGCCGCGACGCCCGGCGTCAGCACCGCCATCTGCTGGCCGGGAAGCGGCACGCCGTCGATCGTCAGATCGCCTTCGACGAGATACACGCCGCGCTCCTCGTGCTCGGTGTCGAGCGTGATTTCCGCGTCGGCGCCGAAATGCGCGGCGACATAGAGCGTCGGGCAGAACGTGGTGGTCGGCGCCGTCTCGCCGAACGCGCTGCCGGCGATCACGCGCAGCGTGACGCCGTCGCGTTCGATCTGCGGCAGCGTCGCGCCCGGATGATGCTCGAACGACGGCTCGACCTCCTCGTCGGCGACGGGCAGCGCGACCCACGTCTGGATGCCGTGCATCGACTGGCCGGACGCGCGCTCCTTATCGGGCGTGCGCTCCGAATGGACGATGCCGCGGCCGGCAGTCATCCAGTTGACGTCGCCGGGGACGATTTTCTGCACGGAGCCGACGCTGTCGCGATGCATGATCGCGCCGTCGAAGAGATAGGTGACGGTTGCCAAGCCGATGTGCGGGTGCGGACGCACGTCTAGGCCCGCGCCGGGCACGAGCGTTGCGGGTCCGATGTGGTCGAAAAAGATGAACGGACCGACGGTCCGCACGGCGAGCGCCGGCAGCACGCGCCGCACCGTGAGCCCGCCGACGTCGTGTTGATGAGGCTTCAGAAGCACGTTGATGGTCAAAGACATGGGGTCCGCCGCGTTCGAGTCCTGGAATGACCGATTCTACTGGTCGGTTCCGGCGGGCGCAGCGTCCGTGCCGTTCACGCTGTTCGATTCGCGTTATTGCCGCTTTTTCTCTACCGCTTGCAGCATCGTTGAGCAACTTGAAAGGAGTTTCGAAATGAGAAAGAACACGCTTTTGATCGCTTTGACCGCTGGCCTTTTTGCAGCTACCGGCGCGATGGCGCAGACCTCGTCGGGCAACTCGTCGAACGCGACGGCCGCGCCGACCGCCGGCCCGTCGCAGGACGACTCGGCTACTGGCATGACCTCGAAGCACAAGTCGAAGAAGCACCACACGAGTAGCCATACGTCGTCGACGGGCAAGAAGACGCCTGATCAGACCACCGCTGGCGGCGCCGCTGGGACGGAGAACGGCCAGAGCAAGTAAGCAAGGCCCGCGCGGACGTCCGCCTTGAGCGGGCGTCGGCGCAGTTTCAGACAAGCCGGCTGCAAAGACCTCCGTTAAACTGCCGTTTCCGCAAAAGCCTAAGAAACGGAGCCGGCGATGTCGCCCAGGGATTTGCTGCTTGCTTTAGTCGTGATTCTCGCCTGGGGCGTGAATTTCGTCGTGATCAAGGTCGGTCTGCACGGTGTTCCGCCGATGCTCCTCGGCGCGCTGCGCTTCACACTCGCCGCGATCCCGGCGGTGCTCTTCGTCAAGCGCCCGAATGTGCCGCTCTTCTGGCTGCTGGCCTACGGTCTGTCGATTTCGCTCGGCCAGTTCGCCTTTCTCTTCTACGCGATGTATGTCGGGATGCCCGCCGGTCTGGCGTCGCTCGTCCTGCAAGCGCAGGCGTTCTTCACGATGATCTTCGCCGCGATATTGCTGCACGAACGCGTCCGGGCTTCGAACCTCGCCGGTCTCGTGATCGCCGCGTGCGGGCTCGCACTGATCGGCATGCAGGGTGGCCACGCGATGACCTTAGCCGGCTTCATGTTCACGCTCGTCGCCGCCGCGATGTGGGCGCTCGGCAATGTCGTGACAAAGCGCATGGGCAAGGTCGATCTGGTGTCGCTCGTCGTGTGGGGGAGCCTGATTCCGCCGCTGCCGTTTTTCGCGCTGTCGTGGATTTTCGAGGGCCCCGAGAAGATCGAGTCGAGCCTGCGTTCCATTCCGATGCTCTCGATTTTCGCGATCGCCTATCTGGCGTTCGTCGCGACGCTGATCGGCTACAGCCTGTGGGGCAAGCTGCTGGCGCGCTACCCGGCGAACCAGGTGGCGCCTTTTTCGCTGCTGGTGCCGATCATCGGACTGGCGTCGGCGGCGCTGCTGCTCGACGAGGCGCTCACGCCGATGCAGATCGCCGGCGCCGCGCTCGTGATGGCCGGACTCGCCGTGAACGTGTTCGGCGGGTGGATCGTCGAGCGGCTGGCGGCGGCGCGCTAGAACGCTTCAGCTTCACGTCATCCGGTTCTTCGCGAGCGGCGGATTCGCCGCGAAATAGCGCTTGATGCCTTTCATGATCGCGTTCGCCATCTTGTCGCGATAGGCGTCGTCGTTCAGGCGCGATTCCTCGTCCGGGTTGCTGATGAACGCGGTCTCGACGAGGATCGACGGAATGTCGGGCGCCTTCAGCACGGCGAACCCGGCCTGTTCCACCGATCCCTTGTGCAACTTGTTGATCCCGCCGATCTCGTTCAGCACGAAATTGCCGTAGCGCATCGAATCGCGGATCTGCGCGGTCGTCGACATGTCGAAAAGTGCGCGGTTCACGCTGACATCCTGCGTGCGCACGTTGATCCCGCCGATCGAATCCGACTCGTTTTCCTTGTTCGCGAGCCAGCGCGCGGCCGCGCTCGACGCGCCGTGGTCGGACAGCGCGAACACCGACGAGCCGCGCGCGTCGGGCGTGGTGAAAGCGTCCGCGTGGATCGAGACGAAGAGGTCCGCGCCGACGCGCCGCGCCTTCTGCACGCGTACGTTGAGCGGCACGAAGAAGTCGGCGTCGCGGGTCATCATCGCGCGCATGTTCGGCTGGGAGTCGATCTTCGCGCGCAGTTTCTTCGCGATGTCGAGCGCGATGTGCTTCTCGTACGTCCCGTTGCCGCCGATCGCGCCGGGGTCCTCGCCGCCGTGGCCCGGATCGATCGCGACGGTGAGCAGGCGCGTCGTGCCCGGCTTGCTGTTCGACTTGGGCGCGGAGAACGCGTAGTTGTCGTCGTCGTCCTCTCTTTTCGCGAGCGGCGGCGCGAGCGGCACGGCGGGTTTCACCGTCGGCCGTGGCGCGGGCGCCGGCATCGGCGGGATGGACGCGACCGGCGCGCGCGGCAGATCGGTGCTGTCCGCGTACTTCTGGAAGAAGTCGTCGGAGTTGTCCTGCGCAAGCGGCTTGGGCGCCGTCGCCGGGCCGCTCAACGTGGCGGGCGGCGGATTCGGATTCGGGTTGGTCTTGTCGAACGCTTCCTGCTTGCGCTCCGATTGGGCGAGCAGTTCCATCAGCGGATCGGGGGCGACGGCCGGATACAGGTCGAACACGAGCCGGTACTTGTAGCTGCCGATCGGCGTGAGAGTGAAAACCTGCGGCTTCACGGAGCCTTTCAGGTCGAATACCATGCGCACGACGTGCGGCTGATATTGCCCGATGCGCACGGCCTGAATCTGCGGATCGTTCGGCGTGATCTTCGAGACGAGATCCTTCAGTTCCTGATCGAGATCGAGCCCGCTCAGGTCGACGACGAGCCGGTCCGGTCCCTGCAGCAATTGCTGGTTGTTCTGCAGCGGCTGATCGGATTCGATCGTCACGCGCGTGTAGTCGCGCGCGGGCCAGACGCGCACGCCCAGCACGGAACTCGCGTGTGCGAGACGCGGGGCGACGAGCGCGAGCGCGATCGTCGAGACGCCCGCGCGCAGCACTTGCCGGCGGCGCCAGTTGTGCGAGGCGGTCGCCGTCGATTCGATCGAATGGAACGGCTTGATCAACATCTTTCGAGACATGTCTTTCCTGTATCGCTAAACGCCCGCGCAATCAAAGCGCGGCCTTCTCCCTCGATTTCCAGCGCGAACTCGAGATCGGGCACGCCGAGCAGGCCGCCCGCCTGCTGCGGCCATTCGACGAGACACACCGCGCCGCGATCGAAATACTCGCGAAAGCCGGCGTCGGCCCACTCCGCGGGATCGGCGAAGCGGTAGAGATCGAAGTGATAGACGTCGAGCGGCCCGGACTTCGTATCGAGCGAATAAGGCTCGACTAGTGTGTAAGTCGGGCTGCGCACGCGTCCTTCGTGGCCGAGCGCGCGTAGCGTCGCGCGCACGAGCGTGGTCTTCCCCGCGCCGAGGTCGCCGATCAACTGGACCTGCAAGCCGGTGAAACGTTCGTGATGAATGGATTGCGATGCTTCAGATTCCGCACGCAGCGAGTCGAGCGCCTGTGCGAAGCGTTGGCCGAAGGCGAGCGTCGCGTCTTCGTCCGGCAGTTCGAAGCGGCGTTCGAGCTGAGGGGCGGGAAGGGTAGGCGTCGATCGTGCTTGGGCTGCGGGCATTGCTCGTAAAATGTCGTGATGAACCGATTGCCGGAACACTCTATGGAAGTCACGACCGCGTCCGGGAACGCCGCCGCTGACTCGCGCGCCTTCGATATCCACGATGAAGCCGCGCTGGCGGAACTCGCGCAACGCATCAAGACGTGGGGGCGCGAGCTGGGGTTCGGTGCTGTCGGCATCAGCGACGCCGACCTGACGGATGCCGAAGAAGGCCTGGCTTCATGGCTCGAAGCAGGCTATCACGGCGAAATGGATTATATGGCGAAACATGGCATGAAACGCGCGAGGCCGGCCGAGCTTGTGGCCGGCACGCGACGCGTCATCACGGCCCGCATCGCCTATTTGCCGGCTTCCACACTTGGTCTCACAGGCGACGAAAGCGTCATGACAGCCGATGGTCAGCGCAACGACTGGCGCGCGATCGAGTGGTCGCGACTCGCCGATCCGACGGCCGCGGTCGTGTCGATCTATGCGCGCGGACGCGACTATCACAAGGTGATGCGCAACCGGCTGCAGCAACTGGCGGAGCGGATCGAAGGCGAGATCGGCGGCTTCGGCTATCGCGCTTTTACGGATTCGGCGCCGGTGCTCGAAGTCGCGCTGGCGCAGAAAGCGGGCGTCGGCTGGCGCGGCAAGCACACGCTGCTGTTGCAACGCGATGCCGGGTCGCTGTTCTTCCTCGGCGAGATCTACGTCGATATGCCGCTGCCGCCCGATACCGTGACGAACCCGCTGGGCGCCCCGGAACACGACGGCGCTCACTGCGGCCAATGCACGCGCTGCATCGCGGCGTGCCCGACCGGCGCGATTGTCGGGCCGTATCGCGTGGACGCGCGGCGCTGCATTTCGTACCTGACGATCGAGCTGAAAGGCAGCATCCCCGAGGACTTGCGGCCGCTGATCGGCAACCGCGTGTATGGCTGCGACGATTGCCAGCTCGTGTGTCCGTGGAACAAGTTCGCGCGAGCCGCGCCGGTCGCCGACTTCGACGTGCGGCACGGACTTGACCGCGCGTCGCTCGTCGAACTGTTCCGCTGGAGCGCGGACGACTTCGATGTCAGGATGCAGGGCAGCGCAATACGGCGCATCGGCCACGAGCGGTGGCTGCGCAATATCGCGGTGGCGATGGGCAACGCGCTCCGCGCAGAAATCGAGGACGACGAGCGCGCGGGGATCATCGAGGCGCTTCAGGCGCGGGCCGATGATCCGTCGCCGGTCGTGCGCGAACATGTCGAATGGGCGCTCCGCTACGGTGAAACTCCCGGAGAATGATGCGATGACATTCAACGCGATAATCGATGCGCCGTTCGGCAAGGTCGGCATCCGGACCGACGGTTCGACCGTGCGCGAAATCGTCTATTTGCCGCTATCGGCGCATTGCGTCGAGCCGGACACGCCGCTCGCGCAGGCCGCCGCCGATCAGATCCACCGCTATTTCGACGACCCTTCGATGCATTTCGACTTGCCGCTCGCCTCGCGCGGCACGGCGTTCCAGCGCCGCGTGTGGCGCGCGATCAGCAGCATCCCGCCTGGCGACGTCTTGACCTACGGGCAGCTCGCGCAGTCGATCGGCAGCGTGCCGCGCGCGGTCGGGCAGGCGTGCGGCTCGAATCCACTGCCGATCGTGGTGCCGTGTCACCGCGTCGTGGCGGCGAGTGGCCTCGGTGGATTCGCGCATCACGCGGGCGACAATTTTTTCACCGACGTCAAGCGCTGGCTGCTGGCGCATGAAGGCGTACTGATCGCACGAGCATGAGCACCGAACTCACCGACTTCACTGAACCGCCCCAGGCACCCGAATTCGTCGCGAGCAACACGTCGATCGATCAATTTTGCGACGCGCTGTGGCTCGAACACGGGCTCGCTGCGAACACGCTCGAAGCTTACCGCCGCGACCTCACGCTCTTCGCCGACTGGCTCGCGAAGACGCGCGGCGGCACGATCGATACCGTCACCGAAGCCGACTTGAACGCCTACATGGCCGCGCGCCGCGGCGACAAGGCGACTTCGGCGAACCGGCGTCTGTCGGTGTTCCGCCGCTACTACGGCTGGGCGATCCGCGAGCATCGCGCGGTCGCAGATCCCACGCTGAAGCTGCGTTCCGCGAAACAGCCGCCGCGCTTTCCGAAGACGCTCAACGAAGCGCAAGTCGAGGCGTTGCTGCACGCACCCGATGTCGAGACGGCGCTCGGCCTGCGCGACCGCACGATGCTCGAGCTGATGTACGCGAGCGGCCTGCGCGTAACTGAACTCGTCACGCTGAAGACGGTCGAGATCAGCCTGAACGACGGCGTCCTGCGCGTGATGGGCAAAGGTTCGAAGGAGCGTCTCGTGCCGTTCGGCCAGACGGCGCACGGCTGGATCGAGCGGTATCTGCGCGAGTCGCGTCCAGCGCTCCTGGGCGCCCGCGCCGCCGATGCGCTCTTCGTCACCGCGCGCGGCGAGGGCATGACGCGCCAGCAGTTCTGGAACATCATCAAGCGGCACGCGATCGTCGGCGGGGTGACCGTGCCGCTCTCGCCGCACACGCTGCGGCACGCGTTCGCCACGCACTTGCTCAACCACGGCGCGGATTTGCGCGTCGTGCAGATGCTGCTCGGCCATTCCGATATCTCCACGACCCAGATCTACACGCACGTCGCGCGCGAACGTCTGCGCACCTTGCACCAGCAGCATCATCCGCGCGGGTGAATCGCTTCTCGTGATCGTCTGCGAACGATCGTGCCACGCTCGCGGCGACGCCCGCAATAGACCGTCCGGCCGATGGTGAGCGCGGATCGGCGCCGCTACAATGCGCACATGTCCAAGGCCAAACACGTATCCGAAACGCTCGCGACGCAGTTCCTGCGGCGCAACAAGGTCGAATTCGGTGAGCATCCGTATGAGTACGTCGAGCATGGGGGCACCGAGGAATCGGCGCGCCAACTCGGGGTCGACGAACATCGCGTGATCAAGACGCTCGTCATGGAAGACGAGCACGCGAAACCGCTGATCGTGCTGATGCACGGCGACCGCACGGTATCGACGAAAAATCTCGCGCGGCAGACGGGAGCCAAGCGCATCGAGCCGTGCAAGCCGGAGGTGGCGAACCGGCATTCGGGGTTTCTGGTCGGCGGCACGTCGCCGTTCGGCACGAAGAAGGCGATGCCGGTGTACGTCGAATCGAGCATTCTCGATCTCGATACGATCTATCTGAACGGCGGGCGGCGCGGCTATCTGGTGAGTATCCGGCCTTCGGTGCTGACTGAACTGCTGCACGCGAAACCCGTGCAGTGCGCGAGCGTCGATTAAAATGCGCGCCACTTTCGAACCGTTGAATGACTGAGCTGAATCCATGAACAATCTGATCGTCGCCGTTGTTGCTTACCTGATCGGCTCGATTTCTTTTGCGGTCGTCGTGAGCCACGCGATGGGCCTCGCCGATCCTCGCTCGTACGGCTCGGGCAACCCCGGCGCGACCAACGTCCTGCGCACCGGCAACAAGCTCGCGGCCGTCCTGACGCTCCTCGGCGACGCGTTCAAAGGCTGGCTGCCGGTGTGGTTCGTCGTGCATTTCGGCGCGCGCTTCGGGCTCGACGGCACGGCGATCGCGCTTGCCGCCATCGCTGTGTTTCTCGGCCACCTGTATCCGGTCTTCTTCCGGTTCCAGGGCGGCAAGGGCGTCGCGACCGCGGCTGGCGTGCTGCTCGCGATCCATCCGGTGCTCGGGCTCGCCACGCTGCTTACGTGGCTCATCATCGCGTTTTTTTTCCGCTATTCGTCGCTCGCGGCGCTCGTTGCAGCGGTGTTCGCTCCGTTCTTTCAAGTTTTTTTGTTCGGGCCGAGCCGAATTTCGCTCGCGGTCGCCGTGATGAGCGCGCTTCTGATCTGGCGGCACCGTGGGAATATTTCGAAGCTGCTGAACGGGCAGGAAAGCCGGATCGGCGAGAAGAAACGCGCGGCTCAGGCTGCGGAATGAAAGAATGAAAGAAGCCGCCCGAGGGCGGCTTCGTGGTTCAGGGCCCGCGCGTCAATCGCGAAAATTGTTGAAGTCGAGCGGCGTGTCGGTGACATCTTTTCTCAGCATGGCGATGGTGCTTTGCAGGTCGTCGCGCTTGGTGCCCGCTACGCGTACCGCATCGCCCTGAATGCTCGCCTGCACCTTGATCTTGCTGTCCTTCACGAGCTTGACGATCTTCTTCGCCAGATCGCCCGTCACGCCTTTCTTGATCGTCACGACCTGCTTGAGCTTGTCGCCGCCGATCTTCTCGATCTTGCCATATTCGAGAAAACGCACGTCAACGTTGCGCTTCGCGAGCTTCGAGAGCAGCACGTCCTTGACCTGGCCGAGCTTGAAATCGTCGTCGGCATAGAGCGTCAGTTCGCGTTCCTTTTGCTCGACGCGTGCGTCGGAACCCTTGAAGTCGAAGCGCGTGGCAATCTCCTTGTTCGACTGCTCGAGCGCGTTCTTCACCTCGATCATGTTTGCTTCGCTGACGACGTCAAACGATGGCATCTGTATTCCCCTTCGTTGAGGCGAGGCGCGGGTCGCGGGTGCGCTCTCGCTATAATCACGGACCGGTCATCATTCTACCGACGCCGTCCCGATTTTCCCAAGGACGCCTCTTTTCCCCACGCGGTTATTCATGCCTCAGCCTCTCATCGCCGACTACCCGCTTCGCGCGCACAACACGTTCGGCTTCGACGTGCGCGCCCGCTTCGCAATGAGGCTCGAAAGCGAAGCGCAAGTTGCAGCGCTTGCAAACGATGGCCGCATCGCGAACCTGCCGCAACTGGTGCTCGGCGGCGGCAGCAACGTCGTGCTGACGCGCGATTTCGACGGCGTCGCGTTACTGGTCGGGATCCTCGGCAAGCGGCTGATCGCGCAAGACGACGATGCGTATTTCGTCGAAGCGGGCGCGGGCGAGAACTGGCACGACTTCGTCGCGTGGACGCTGGCCGTTGGCATGCCGGGCCTCGAAAACCTCGCGCTGATCCCGGGCACGGTCGGCGCGGCGCCGATTCAGAATATCGGCGCGTACGGCCTCGAAATGGGCGAACGCTTCGAGCGACTGCGAGCGATCGAACTGGCGACGGGCGAGGCGCACGAGTTCGATCGCGAGGCGTGCGCGTTCGGCTACCGCGACAGCTTTTTCAAGCGGGCAGGGCGCGGGCGGTTTCTGATCACGTCGGTGGTATTCCGACTGCCGAAAGCGTGGACGCCGCGCGCCGATTACGCCGACGTCGCGCGCGCGCTCGAAAATTCGGGCAAGCACGACGCGCAGGCTATCTTCGATGCGGTCGTCGCCGTGCGCCGCGCGAAGCTGCCGGACTGGAAGGTGCTCGGCAACGCGGGAAGTTTCTTCAAGAATCCGGTGGTGGGCGCTGAAGCCTTCGACGCGCTGAGGGCGCGCGAACCTGAAGTCGTGTCGTATCGGCAGCCGGATGGATCGGCCAAGCTGGCGGCGGGTTGGCTGATCGACCGCTGCGGCTGGAAAGGGCGCGCGATCGGCGGCGCGGCGGTGCACGATCGTCAGGCGCTCGTGCTCGTAAACCGCGGCGGCGCGACGGGTGCGCAAGTGCTCGAACTTGCGGACGCGATCCGGCGGGATGTGTTCGAGCATTTCGGTGTCCAGTTGGAGGCCGAGCCGGTTTGTCTTTGATCAGGCTTTTGGTGGCTGTAGTAGCTGACGGCCGGGGTTTGCGCCCCGCGCATTTTTTGAATCACTATTTCGACGACTAATGGCGCTTTTGCTAATTCAATGCGCGCCGTGGCGAATGCTGAATTTCTGCGCCGCCATTCCAAACTGATGGCACCGGCACTCGAATAGATAATCGAAAAGAAACATCCCCATTTTTTACAGATGTCCGTCGGCTTTAATCTTTTATTAAATCCGGTTTGCCGAAAAGAATTCCCCTGCGTTTTTTCGGGACGTTGCTTGTAGCAACAGTGTATGACCCTCACGCGAACGGTTAATTGAATATCACTGCATGCGAGCCGGGTGGCAGCAGCCATCGGTTCGCATCGCATCGGCGTCAGGGCCGGGACAAATGCAATAGCCCTCTGGCCGGGATGCTGGCTGCGTGTTCTTCACTAATCATTTTCGTGAGGCTTGGCATGACTACGCAAGTAAGCAATCGGACTTCGCGGCAATACGATAATCAGGTGCAGGAGAATCCGAAGACTAGCCGCAGCACAGCATCCGCACATTGTGCCAGAGGAAAATACCGCAGCGTTTACGGATCAAACGAACCACACGATTTATTTCACGCCGCATTATTTCAATCCCAATCTCGCTAAGAACGACCACTACGGAAGTATTATTCACGAAGTCAGTCATATGAATGACGTGGCATCTACGCAGGACTATGCATATGGAGGCCTCGGTTCTCATAATCTCGGTAAAACCGATCCGAATCATGCCGTTCAGAATGCCGACGGCTACAGGCTTTATATGATTGGGGGAGAGCGAGCCTCGTGGGCCGGGCATGTTGGTTGATAAAGCGTTTTTGGGGTGACCGTCAGTCGGTCCCTTAGCAAAAAGCCCGCCGATCTTCCGATCGGCGGGCTTTTCGATGCGTTACGCCTCAAGCGCGGCTATAAAATCAGCCACCCCGCTTGCGACGCGCATTTTCCGCAATCCGCATCCGCAGCGCATTGAGCTTGATGAACCCGCCTGCATCGGCCTGGTTGTAAGCACCGCCGTCATCGTCGAAAGTAGCGATGTTCTTGTCGAACAGCGTTTCCTTCGAATCGCGCGCCACCACTGAAACACTGCCCTTATACAGCTTCACACGCGTCCAGCCGTTGACCTTCTCCTGCGTATGGTCGATCAGCACCTGCAGCGCGCGGCGCTCCGGGCTCCACCAGTAGCCGTTATAGATCAGCGACGCGTAGCGCGGCATCAGGTCGTCCTTCAGATGCGCGACTTCGCGGTCGAGCGTGATCGACTCGATCCCGCGATGCGCCTTCAGCATGATCGTCCCGCCGGGCGTTTCATAGCAGCCGCGCGATTTCATGCCGACGTAACGGTTTTCAACGAGATCCAGCCGCCCGATGCCGTGCTTGCCGCCGAGCCGGTTCAGCTCCGTCAGCATTTCCGCCGCCGACAGCCGCTTGCCATTCAGCGCCACCGGATCGCCGTGTTCGAATTCGATATCGAGATATTCCGGCTGGTCCGGCGCGTCTTCCGGTGCCACGGTCCAGCGCCACATATCAGCTTCGGCTTCCGCCTTCGGATCTTCCAGGTGACGGCCTTCGAACGAGATATGCAGCAGGTTCGCGTCCATCGAATATGGCGCGCCACCCTGCTTGTGCTTCATTTCGATCGGAATACCGGCCTTTTCGGCGTAGGCCAGCAGCTTTTCACGCGAAAGCAGGTCCCATTCGCGCCACGGCGCGATCACCTTGATACCCGGCTCCAGCCCGTAGTAACCGAGCTCGAAGCGCACCTGGTCGTTGCCCTTGCCGGTCGCGCCGTGCGACACGGCTTCGGCGCCGCTCGCGCGCGCGATCTCGATCTGGCGCTTAGCGATCAGCGGACGCGCGATCGACGTGCCCAGCAGATACTCGCCTTCGTAAATGGTGTTCGCGCGGAACATCGGGAACACGTAATCGCGGACGAACTCCTCGCGCAAGTCTTCGATGAAGATGTTTTCCTGCTTGATGCCGAGTTGCAGCGCCTTTTTGCGCGCCGGTTCGAGTTCCTCGCCCTGGCCGATGTCGGCCGTGAAGGTGATGACTTCGGCGTCGTAGTTGTCCTGCAACCATTTCAGGATGACGGAGGTGTCGAGGCCGCCCGAATAGGCGAGCACGACTTTCTTGATATCGCTCATGGTGAACTCGTGTGGCTGTAGACAGGGCGCGCCGGCATGGCAAACGCGCGGGAAACCGCTATTTTGACATCAAAACGCCGCGTTTCCGGATTTTCAGGATGACGCGGCGGGTGAACGCTCGTGCGCTCGCTCAGTGGTTGAGCTTGCCGAGCAGCAGATATTCCATCAGCGCTTTCTGGACGTGCAGACGGTTTTCCGCCTCGTCCCAAACGACGCTCTGCGGCCCGTCGATCACTTCCGCGCTCACTTCCTCGCCGCGGTGCGCGGGCAGGCAGTGCATGAAGAGCGCGTCCGAATTCGCGCGCGCCATCATCTCCACATCGACGCACCAGTCGGCGAATGCCTTCTTGCGCGCCTCGTTCTCGGCTTCGAAACCCATGCTGGTCCAGACGTCCGTGGTGACGAGATCGGCGCTGGCGCACGCTTCGTTCGGGTCGTCGAATTCCTCGTAGAACGGCGCGCTATCCGCCGACACCAGCGCACGGTCGAGCTTGTAGCCCGGTGGCGTGGACAGACGCAGCTTGAACCCGAGGATCTGCGCGGCCTCGATCCACGTATAGAGCATGTTGTTCGCGTCGCCGACCCACGCGACGGTCTTTCCTTGAATCGGCCCGCGATGCTCGTAGAACGTGAAGATGTCGGCGAGCACCTGGCACGGGTGATATTCGTTCGTCAGACCGTTGATGACCGGCACGCGCGAATTCTCGGCGAAACGCTGAATGATCTCCTGGCCGAACGTGCGGATCATAATGATGTCGACCATGCGCGAGACGACTTGCGCCGCGTCCTCGATCGGCTCGCCGCGTCCGAGCTGCGTGTCGCGCGTGCTGAGAAACACCGCGTGGCCGCCGAGCTGGAAGATGCCGGCTTCGAACGAAAGACGCGTGCGCGTCGAATTCTTTTCGAAGATCATCGCGAGCGTGCGGTCGTGCAGCGGGTGATACGTCTCGTAGTTCTTGAACTTGCGCTTCAGGATGCGCGCGCGTTCGAGCACGTAGTCGTAATCGTCGAGCGAAAAGTCCTTGAACTGCAGATAGTGGCGAATTTTTTTGGTAGTCATGAAACGCATACGGCGGCTTCGACCCGGCCCGAAGTGAGCCGGACGGCGCCGCCGTCGTTGGTGGTATCACTTTTGAGCATAAAGGATTTCGCAACGTTTGACGAGTTGGCCAAAAGGCCAGCCGGCGCGGCCGAGCGGCTTTCCGGGCGAGGATGCGGCATTTTGTGTGCACTGCGGGACAGGGGCCGCTACGGTATAATCCCGATGGTTTTTTTGACAGATCCGCAACATCTGGCCGCTTTCGACGCGCGTTCGCAGACGCAATTCGCCGCGCGAAAATCGCGTGTGACACGCAGGTTTCACGATCGATCGTCACGGTCGAATCCTGAAGCGAGCCGGGCAGTCAGAGCACGATTCAACACCGCGAAAGCCGTATTCGACGCCGTTCGGCCGATGCGGCTCACGCGTCACGCATGCGCGTACGCCGGCGCCTCAGCCGGCCGTCAAACAGGTATTCCTACATGGCCGAAGCAACCCCAACCGAGTACTTCATTCAAGGCGTCACCAAGAACGGAAAGACTTTTCGGCCAAGCGACTGGTGCGAGCGTCTTTGTGGCGTGATGTCGGCGTTCGGTCCGGGAGCGAGGGGGCCGAATGCCCGCCTGCAATACTCCGTGTACGTGCGCCCGACGCTGCTCGGCGACGTGAAGACCGTAATCCTCGACTCGCGGCTGCGCGATATCGAGCCGATGGCCTTCGATTTCGTCCTGAACTTCGCGAAGGACAACGATTTGCTCGTCACCGAGGCGTGCGAATTGCCGGCGCATCACGGCACGCAGACGAAGCAAGGCTGAGAACGGCAGCTAATCGGGCGCCAGACAGCAAAAAAGCCCGCGTAAGCGGGCTTTTTTGTGTGCTGCAGCAGCGGAAACAGGAAGCAGCAGCCGACCGGATGCCGATGCCGCCAGCAAAGGCGGCCGATCCAGCCGGCAGCGAGCCGGAATTACTGAGCTGCGGCCGGAGCCTGCAGACCCTTAATGGCTGCAGCCAGGCGGCTCTTGTGACGAGCGGCCTTGTTCTTGTGAACGATTTTCTTGTCGGCGATGATGTCGATCGTCTTGACCGACGTCTTGTACAGTTCGGCAGCCTTGGCTTGGTCGCCGGCATCGATTGCCTTGCGAACTGCCTTGATGGCAGTGCGGAACTTCGAGCGCAGTGCCGAGTTGTGCGAGTTGGCTTTGGCGGCCTGACGGGCGCGCTTGCGAGCTTGTGCGGTATTTGCCATGACGGTTCCTTATCCTGTTCCTGCTGTTTACTTGTTTCAGCGAGTGTTCAGCCCTCCCGCTACTGCTCTGGCCGCAGGCCAGACGAGGGTGTTTCCTACGCGCTGCATTTGATCAGAACTCACGGGAACGATTGCCCGGGAGCGCAAAAATCGTCGAAAAAAGACGTGAAGCTGCCTTTGCGGAGCTTCGAAACCGGCGATTATAGCAATGAAATACGAGATGTGACAAGTTCGGATTGGGCGGGTGCTTCTCTAGAGCCAATCGGGAGCAGACCCAAAGCGCGCCTTTGCATCCCGCCAATCGGAATGGTCCGAGCGCCGCCCGTATAATAAGCGCCCCATGAATCTATTCCGCGCCCTACTGACGGTCAGCGGCTTCACGCTGCTGTCGCGCGTGACCGGCCTGGTCCGCGAAACGCTGATTGCCCGAGCCTTCGGCGCCAGCCAATACACCGACGCATTCTACGTCGCCTTCCGAATCCCGAATCTGCTGCGGCGGTTGTCGGCCGAGGGTGCGTTCGCGCAGGCCTTTGTGCCGATCCTCGCCGAGTTCAAGAACAGCGAAGGCCACGATCCGACCAAGGCCCTCGTCGATGCGATGTCGACCGTGCTCGCCTGGGGCCTCGCCGTGCTGTCGCTCGCGGGCGTGGCCGGGGCGTCGTGGGTCGTGTTCGCGGTCGCGTCCGGCTTGAAGCACGACGGACAGGCCTACGTCCTCGCGGTATCGATGACGCGGATCATGTTCCCGTACATCATCTTCATCTCGCTGACGACGCTCGCGTCCGGTGTGCTCAATACGTACAAGCAGTTCTCGCTGCCCGCGTTTGCGCCGGTACTGCTGAACGTGGCGTTCATCGCGGCGGCCGTATTCGTCGCGCCGCACCTGAAAGTGCCGGTGTTCGCGCTGGCGTATGCGGTGATCGTCGGCGGGTTGCTGCAGTTTCTCGTGCAGCTGCCGGGGCTGAAGAAAATCGACATGATCCCGCGCATCGGGCTGAATTTCTTTCGCGCGCTGCGGCATCCGGGCGTGAAGCGTGTGCTCGCGAAGATGGTGCCTGCGACGTTCGCGGTCTCGGTCGGGCAGTTGAGCCTCATCATCAACACGAATATCGCGTCGCAGATCGGGCAGGGCGCCGTCTCGTGGATCAACTACGCCGACCGCCTGATGGAATTCCCGACCGCGCTCCTCGGCGCGGCGCTCGGGACGATCCTGTTGCCGAGCTTGTCGAAAGCGCACGTCGATGCGAATCCCGTCGAGTACTCGGCGCTCCTCGACTGGGGCCTGCGCATCACCTTCCTGCTGGCCGCGCCGAGCGCCGTCGCGCTGTTCTTCTTCGCCCAGCCGCTCACCGCGACGCTTTTCCACTACGGAAGATTCGATGCGAATTCCGTCGTGATGGTCGCGCGCGCGCTTTCGGCGTATGGCATCGGGCTGGTCGGCTTGATCCTGATCAAGATTCTCGCGCCCGGCTTCTACGCGAAGCAGGACATCAAGACGCCGGTGAAGATCGCGATCGGCGTACTGATCATGACGCAGGTCAGCAACTACATTTTCGTGCCGATCTTCTCGCACGCGGGCCTGACGTTGTCGATCGGGCTCGGCGCGCTCGCCAACGCGATGCTGCTTTTCATCGGCTTGCGAAAGCGCGGGATCTACCAGCCGTCCGCGGGATGGACGCGCTTTTTCGCGCAGTTGCTGGGCGCGTGTCTCGTGCTTGCGGGCGTGATGCATTGGGTGTCCGCGAATTTCGACTGGATCGGCATGCGCGCCGCGCCGCTCGAACGAATTGCGCTGCTCGGAGCGAGCCTCGTCCTGTTTGCCGCGCTATATTTCGGTATGCTCTCCGCGATGGGCTTCAAATACGCGTATTTCCGAAGGCGAACGCTTTGATGACGACAACGCGCATCCTCGACTATTTCAGCTCGCTCGTGGCGGAAGACGAGAGTTTTCCGCTCACTGAGTCTGCTTTGTCACTCGCGCAGGACGCCTATCCCGATCTCGACATGCAGGGCGTGCTGGCTGAAGTCGATGAACTCGTCGTGCGCGTGCGCCGCCGCATGCCCGACGACGCCGACATCAAGCAGAAAGTCGGCGTGCTCAATCGCTATTTTTTCCGCGAGCTCGGCTTCACGAGCAACCTCAACGACTATTACGATCCCGACAACAGCCACATCAACATCGTGCTGAAGCGCCGGCGCGGGATTCCGATATCGCTCGCCGTCGTGTATCTGGAGATGGCCGAGCAACTCGGAATTCCGGTCCGCGGCGTGTCGTTTCCGGGACATTTCCTGCTGCGCGTGACGACGCCCGACGGCGACGTGATGCTCGATCCGACCACCGGCCACTCGCTGTCCGAATCGCAGATGGTGGAGATGCTGGAGCCGTACGTGCAGCGCGTCGGCGAATCGCTCGGGAGCGCGCTGCGCATGCTGCTGCAACCGGCGACGCGGCGGGAAATCGTCGCGCGGATGCTGCGCAACCTGAAAAGCGTGTATTTGCAGACGGAACGCTGGCAGCGGCTGCTCGCGGTGCAGCAGCGGCTCGTGATTCTGCTGCCGGAGAGCATCGAAGAAGTGCGCGATCGTGGATTCGCGTATGCGCGGCTCGATTATTTGCGGCCAGCGCTAGAGGATTTGCAGCGCTACCTCGACGACCGGCCCGACGCGGAAGACGCGACAGTGGTTGAAACCGAACTGCACGAGTTGCGGCAGCGAACCCAGCACAACGGCGATTGAAAAACGGCGGCCTGTAAAAAGGCCGCCGTTTTGCTTTCAGCGTCCGCAAACGCCTTATTTCGGCTGCATCCGGATCGCGCCATCGAGACGAATCACTTCGCCATTGAGCATAGGGTTATCGAAGATCTGCTTGACGAGCATCGCGAACTCCGCCGGCTTCCCGAGTCTCGGCGGAAACGGCACCATCGCGCCGAGCGCGTCCTGCACGTCCTGCGGCATGCCGAGCAGCATCGGCGTCTCGAAGATGCCGGGCGCGATCGTCATCACGCGGATCGCGTTGCGCGAGAGGTCGCGAGCGATCGGCAGCGTCATGCCCGCGACGCCGCTCTTCGACGCGGCATAGGCAGCCTGGCCGACCTGCCCGTCGAACGCCGCGACCGATGCCGTGCTTACGATCACGCCGCGTTCGCCGGCCGCGGTCGGCTCGTTCCTCGACATCGCCGTCGCCGCGAGCCGGATCATGTTGAACGTGCCGATGAGATTGACGGCGATGGTCTTCGCGAACAGGTCGAGCGGGTGCGGGCCGTCACGTCCGACCGTCTTCGACGCCGGTGCGACCCCCGCGCAGTTCACGAGCCCGCGCAGCGTGCCGAGTTGCGTCGCGGCTTCGACGGCGCGCTGACCGTCGGCTTCCTGGCTCACGTCGCATTTGACGAAGACACCGCCGAGTTCTCTCGCGAGCGCCTCGCCTGCCGCTTCGTTCATGTCGGCGAGGACGGCCTTGCCGCCGTGTTCGGTCACGAGCCGCGCGGTCGCCGCGCCGAGTCCCGACGCACCGCCGGTGATCAGAAAAACGTTGCCTTGAATCTCCATGTCTCACTCCTTTGTGTCTGCGTTTTTGAGCCGATCGATTGTAGCCGCTGCGTTATAAACGAAAAAACCCGCTCACGAGGGAGCGGGTTTCGAGTGCCGCTTGACGCAGCGAGCGCGCTTACTTCAACGCTTCGAACACGCGCGCGCGAATATCGTCGACGGTACCGAGGCCCGAAATCTTGCGATACGCCGGCGCCTTCAGCCCGCTCGCGTCGCCGTGCTGTGCCCACGTGTTGTAGTACTCGATGAGCGGCTTCGTCTGCGCGACGTACACGTCGAGCCGCTTCTTCACGGTCTCTTCCTTGTCGTCGTCGCGCTGGATCAGCGGCTCGCCAGTGACGTCGTCGAGCATGTCGCTCTTCGGCGGATTGAACTTGACGTGATACGTGCGACCTGATGCCGCATGCACGCGGCGGCCGCTCATTCGCAGGATGATTTCGTCGAACGGAACGTCGATTTCGAGCACGTAGTCGATCGCGACGCCCGCGTCCTTCATCGCTTCGGCTTGCGGCAGCGTGCGCGGGAAGCCGTCGAACAGATAGCCGTTCGCGCAGTCCGGTTGCTGCAGGCGTTCCCTCACGAGATTGATGATGAGCGTGTCCGGAACGAGTTCGCCGGCGTCCATGAAGCGCTTCGCTTCGACGCCGAGCGGCGAACCGGCCTTGACGGCGGCGCGCAGCATGTCGCCCGTCGAGATCTGCGGAATGCCGAACTTTTCCTTGATGAAGTTTGCCTGGGTTCCTTTGCCCGCGCCGGGCGCGCCCAACAGGATCAACCGCATGGTGATATCTCCGAATCGATTTGAAACCTGCGCCGCGAGGCTTAAGTAGCATCCGGCGATGCACGCTCGTGCGGCGTCGGGAACATGGGCGCAGCCGGTCGGAGAGACGGCGCGGCACTAGTCGACAGCGGCGCAAAGTTGAGCGTGGCGCTGACCGGATGGCTCGCGCTAATCGCTTGATTATGCCACGGCTAGTCATAATCGCGGCCGCTAAAAAACGGCTGTGATGCCCGTTATCCGGGCGAGAGCGGGGGTTTACACGAGTTGCGTGAAGGCGCGGAATTGCGCGGTTGGAGCGCTTCTTTTGCGCCCTTCGCGAAGCGTTCGCCGGTTCAGTTTCCGCTGCTGAAAAGCGCCTGGACGCGCGCGAGATCGGCGGGGGTATCTACGCCTGGCGGCGGCGCGTCGTTCGTCACGAGCACCGCGATGCGCTCGCCATGCCACATCGCGCGCAGTTGTTCGAGCGCTTCGGCTTCTTCGATCGGCGCCTGCGCGAGCGTCGGGTAGACGCGCAGGAATTTTGCCCGATACGCATAGAGACCGATGTGGCGCAGCACGTTCGGCGGCACGGCGGGCAGCGTTGCGAGCGCGCCGACATCGGGCCAGTGCGGCTGCCACGCATCGCGCGACCACGGAATCGGCGCGCGCGAGAAGTAGAGCGCGACGCTTCGTGCATCGAGCACGACCTTCACGACGTTCGGGCTGAAGACGTCGGCGGGATCGTGGATCGGGTGCGCCGCGGTCGCGATCGCGCACGACGGATGCGACGCGAGATGCGTCGCGACATCGCGTACGAGTTGCGGATCGATGAGCGGCTCGTCGCCCTGAACGTTGACGACGATGGTGTCGTCGCTCCAGCCGAAATGCGTCGCGACTTCGGCGAGGCGGTCCGTGCCCGTGGGGTGATCGGCGCGCGTCAACAGCACTTCGACGCCATGCTCGTTCGCCACGTCCACGACGCGCGGTGAATCGGTCGCGATCAGAACCTGCTGCGCGCCCGAAAGCCGCGCGCGCTCGGCGACGCGCACGACCATCGGCTTGCCGCCGATGTCGGCAAGCGGCTTGTTCGGCAGGCGCGTGGACGCAAGGCGCGCCGGAATGACGGCGACGAAGGACGGGGCGGCGGTCATCGCGGATAAATCTCAGTTGCCGCTGGCGGGCTTGATCGGCTCGACGGGCGTGCCTTCAACCGTCTGCCGCGCTTCCTCGGCGAGCATCACGGGAATGCCGTCGCGGATCGGGTACGCGAGCTTGTCCGCGCTGCAGATGAGCTCCTGCGCCGCGCGATCGTAAGTGAGCGGGCCCTTGCAGATCGGGCAGACGAGGATTTCAAGCAGGCGTGCGTCCACGGAGTTTCTCCACAACTAGAGCGATGAGGCGGGGCTTCAGCACGGCTTCGACCGGAACGACCCAGATCCGCGCGTCACGCCAGGCCCCGAATTTTACTGCATCCTTCTCGGTGATCAGGATCGAATCGGCGTCGATGCCGGCGAACGGATTGTCCTGGTACGAGTAGTGATCGGGGAACGCGCGCGTCGCCGGCGTGATGCCCGCCGCGCGCAGCGTCGCGAAGAAACGCTCGGGCGATCCGATGCCCGCCGCCGCCACGACGCGCTCGCCCGCGAACTGCGCCAGCGGCCGGCGCACGGTGGGATCGTCGAGGAGCCACGCATCGCCGGATTGGAGGTCGAGCGGGAACGTGTTCGGCCACGGCGGCAGGGTGCGCTCGTATGGGCTGTTGATGAGCGTCGCATCGCGGCGGCGCGACATCGGCTCGCGCAACGGGCCCGCCGGAAGCAGGAAGTTGTTGCCGCCGAGACGGTCGTCGAAGACGACGAGTTCGAACGCGCGGGAGAGGCGGTAGTGCTGAAGGCCGTCGTCGCTCACGATTACGTCCACCGACGGGTTCGCTTTCAGCAGCGCTTGAGCCGCGGCGACGCGGTCCGGGCACACGAACACCGGCGCGTGCGTGCGGCGTGCGATGAGCAGCGGCTCGTCGCCGACCTTGTCGGGCAAGCTCGTCGGCGTGACGCTCGTCGCCTGGTCGACCTTCGCGCCGTAGCCGCGCGACACCACGCCCGGCTGGAAGCCCGCCGCCCGCAGCGCCTCGACGAGCGCGATTACGGTCGGCGTCTTGCCGGTCCCTCCGACGGTTACATTGCCGACGATCACGACCGGCACGCCCACGTCCACCCGCTTGATCCAACCGAGTTCGAAGAGCGCGCGGCGCGTCGCGGCGACGGCGCCGAAGAGGCAAGCGAACGGCGTGAGCGCCCACGCGACCCAGCCGCGCGTGCGCCATTCGCGCGCGAAGAAGTTTTCGATCGGCGGCTTGAAATCAGACATGGACCGACTTTTCGCCAGAAGCGAGGACGAAGCGCGACGGGTTCTGCATCGGCGGGGATCTCCTTAAAGCGGTGGTCTTGAACCCGGCACTCTAGCGCGCGAGCGCCATGGACGCCAGTCGCCGCAACGGCGCGTACGCCATTCACAGCCTGTGGATAACTCTGTGAAGAACTTGCTGACGAAAACGCCAGAATCCGCTTCGGAAAAGCCTTCTCTCGGCGATGCGAACCATTCCACGAATTTTGTCATTCAAAATCAGACACTTGAAACCGTCGCACGGCCTTTCCCGAGCCGTCCGCTGCGCCTTTCGGTAAGTCCTTCTGTGTGGACACTTGATAAACTCCGCGAGCCTTTTTGGCGCCGCATGGCCGAATGGCGTATCGTCCGTCCGGTCTGTTCAAACTCACCTTTCCCATGAATTCCGATCCCTTGTCCCAGCAGGGCGGCGACGCCGTCATCCCCGTTTCCGCGCTTAATCGCGCGATCGGCTCCATGCTCGAACGGTCGTTTCCGCTCGTATGGGTGTCGGGCGAAGTGTCGAATTTCACGCGCGCAGCGAGCGGCCACTGGTACTTCTCGATCAAGGACGCGCAGGCGCAGATGCGCTGCGTCATGTTCCGCGGCCGTGCGCAATACGCGGAATTCACGCCGCGCGAAGGCGACAAGATCGAAGTCCGCGCGCTCGTCACGATGTACGAGCCGCGCGGCGAATTGCAACTGAATGTCGAGGCCGTGCGCCGCACGGGGCAAGGGCGGCTCTTCGAAGCGTTCTTGCGTCTGAAGGCGCAACTCGAAAGCGAAGGGCTCTTCGCCGCCGAGAGAAAGCGCGCGTTGCCCGCGCATCCGCGTGCGATCGGCATCGTCACGTCGCTGCAGGCCGCAGCGTTGCGCGACGTGCTCACTACGCTGTGCCGACGCGCGCCGCATATTCCCGTGATCGTCTATCCCGCGCCGGTGCAGGGCGCCGGCGTGAGCGCGAAGCTCGCCGCGATGGTCGAGGCAGCGAGCGCGCGGCGCGAAGTCGATGTGCTGATCGTCTGCCGGGGCGGCGGCTCGATCGAGGATCTCTGGGCGTTCAACGAAGAAGTGCTCGCGCGCGCGATCGCCGAGAGCGCGGTGCCGGTGGTGAGCGGCGTCGGCCACGAAACCGATTTCACGATCGCCGATTTCGCCGCCGACGTCCGCGCGCCGACGCCCACCGCCGCCGCCGAACTCGTGAGTCCGCAACGCGTGATGCTGCTGCGCGATCTCGATCACCGTCACGCGACGCTCGCGCGCGGCTTCGGCCGCATGATGGAGCGTCGCGCGCAGCAACTCGACTGGCTCGCACGCCGGCTCGTGAGCCCGACCGAGCGGCTCGAACGGCAGCGCACGCATCTGCGGCAGCTCGCGACCCGGCTCGCGTCCGCAGGCGCGCGTCCGGTGCGCGATGCGCGCGGACGCTTCGCGCTCGTGCAGTTGCGCTGGCAGCGCTGGCGTCCCGATCTCGACGCCGAGCGTGAGCATCTGATGCGCGTGGCGCAGCGCTTGCAGGCATCGCAGACGAGGCGGCACGAGCGCGCGTCGGCGCGTGTTTCGGAACTGGCGGCGCGCTTGCAGGTGCTGAGTCCGCGGCGCACACTGGAACGCGGCTACGCGGCGCTGATCGATGCGCAAACAGGCCGCGCCGTGCGTACGCCGGGCGCGCTGAAACCGAAGCGGCCACTGACGGTGCATCTCGCGGAAGGCACGGCGGACGTGCTCCTCGCCGACGTCCAGCCGCGCCTCACCGACGAGTTTTGAATCACCTATAAGCCCGTAAAAAGCACGAAAGGCGCGTACTTTTGACGCCTGAAAATCGAGGCAGTCGAGCATTTTTTACGCCGCACGAAAGGTCCTGAAAGCGATCCTGCTCATAAAGGGCATGCGGTTTGCGGGGTTATCCCAACTCGCCTACAATCCATTGCTCCACTGCCTCACTCCTCAGATCCCCACAATCCACATAGAAGGAAGTACGCAAAATGGAACATACGCTCCCGCCGCTCCCGTTCGACAAGAACGCGCTGGCTCCGCACATGTCGGAAGAAACGCTCGAGTACCACTATGGCAAGCATCACCAGACCTATGTGACGAACCTGAACAAGCTGATTCCGGGCACCGAGTTCGAGAACCTGTCGCTCGAAGAGATCGTCAAGAAGGCGTCGGGCGGCGTGTTCAATAACGCGGCTCAGATCTGGAATCACACGTTCTTCTGGAACAGCCTGTCGCCGAACGGCGGCGGTGCTCCGTCGGGCGCACTCGGCGATGCGATCAACGCCAAGTGGGGCTCCTACGACAAGTTCAAGGAAGAGTTCGCGAAGGTCGCGATCGGCACGTTCGGCTCGGGCTGGGCATGGCTCGTGAAGAAGGCCGACGGCACGCTCGACATCGTGTCGACGAGCAACGCTGCCACGCCGCTCACGACGGATTCGAAGGCGCTGTTGACGATCGACGTGTGGGAACACGCTTACTACATCGACTATCGCAATGCGCGTCCGAAGTTCGTGGATGCTTACTGGAATATCGTGAATTGGGAATTTGCCGGGACGAATTTCGGGGCTTAAGCGCCTCGGGTGTCTTCCGGAAGTCTGAAAGCCCTCCGCGTGAGGGCTCTCTGGTTTTTAGGCGTTGACGTTGTGTCTGCGCTAACGAACATTGCTAAAGCCGAAGGTCGCTCTCGCGCCGCAGTCATCCGCGACGCGATCGACGCCTATGTCTCGCAGCACAAAGCCGATGTATTCGGCATCTGGAAGCACAAGCAAATCGATGGGCTGCAATACCAGCGGCAACTTCGCTCGGAATGGTAGAAGTTTTTGCAGCCCACCGTTAAAAAGCCCTAAACCTACAACCCCACCCCCCGCAAGAACGTCAGCGACGGCGCGAAGAAATACTCCCCGCCCTTCATCGTGACGAACTGCTCGAAGCTGATCTTCTGCGCCACGGCCCCCGGCGTGTGCCCATCGAGCCACGTATGCTCATGCACCGCCGCATCCGCCGATTGCCCCACGATCGGATCGATCCCCGCTGAAGGCAGCGTCTTCGCCGGATTGATATTCGCGACGAACGACGCATTGTTCGCCCACGACTTCTGCGTAAACTCGAACTGGCCTTCGATGCTCGCCATATACGCCATGAACAACAGCCCGACGTCCTTTTCCGGCTCGTGCCCGGCATCGGCGAATTCGCTCAAATCCGCGTTGTGCGGCCGCAGCGCGCCGTACGTGATGCCGCGTCGCGCCATGATCGGACGGCGTCCCGGCTCGGGATCGGTACCGCCGATGATGCGCTCTATGTCCCCGCGCGGATTCACCTTGCGGATATGCGCATGGAACGGACACTTCGACGCGTCCGCATCGGCGGAATAGTCGAAGTTGTTCGGCGGCGCGAGGCCCGCCTCGCGGTCCGACAGGACAAGCGGCGTGCCGTCCTCGAACCGGCCGACGACCATCGCGCCCGCGCGGTCGAGCTTCACCTGCTCTTCGTCGGTGAGCGCGTCGCTTTCGGCCGTGATGCCGAAGAGCTTGCGTCCGAGCGACTCTTCCGCCGCGTTGAAGCCGCGCACGTTCTGCTCCAGCTTGCGGAACACGAAGTAGCTGCCCGCCGAGAGCGGACTGCTGCCGTTCGGATCGGTGACCAGGAATTGCGACGGCTTGAAGCGGAAGTCCCAGCCGCCCGGCGATACCGCTTCCTCGTCGATGTCTTCCTGCAGGAAAAGCGGCTGGCTGCGGCCATCGACGTAACCGAAATGCTCGACGCCTTCCGCCACGCCCGGCCGGAAATTGCGCGTCTGCTGCAAGCCGCGCTCGACGGCGAGCACCGTCACGCCGGTGAGCGTGAGCCAGGCCTTGACGGCATCGGCATCGGCATCGACGGATTGCGGGTCCGCGTTCGCCACCAAAAACATCGCGTCGGGCGGCGTGTACGACCAGCCGTGCGCGCCCCATCGGGCGCGGTCGGGATCGCCGAGGTCGGCGCCGCGCGCAGCCATGCCCGCGCGGAACGCCTCGCCCGGCGGAATCTCGACGTTCGGACCGAGCGCCTTGTAGCCGCTCGCGCTCAGGAATAGGCAGCGGACCGGGCCGCCGTCGAGGAACGGCGGCAGGCGCTTGTTGCCGCGCAGTTGTTCGTGGGCGCTCGTGCAGGCCATCCCGAGCGCGCGGACGAGTTCGGCGACCTGGTCGGGCTCGAGTCCCTGGAAGCTCATGAAGACGTGCGCGCTGTGATGCCGGCCGTGGCCCTTGAGGATGTTCGCCTGCAGGTCGTCGAGGAAGGTTCTCGTGTCGGCATCGAGTGCGGCCTGGTTCCAGCGAACGGGTGCGCCAAGGAGGGTATCGAGAGATGACATATTTTTGCGACTCCAGATCGAGCGGGTTGGACAGGACCACGCTGCGCGTGGTCCTGCCGCGAGCGGATCGCGCGCTGTGAATGACGTCGACACGCGAGTAGTGTGACGCGGCGGGCTATCCATGAAGCCGCCGCGAACTCAGCCAAGCGTACGAGGAATCGATCGCGGCACGTTATGACGATCGTGCTGATCTGTAGGAGGATTGTGCTGCGGAGGGAATTTGAAAAGTGCTCGGCGAGGGGCGGAGCCGAGTGCTAATACTGACCGAGGCTCAAGCGGAAAAATTCAGCGCTTGAACATTGACGCTGACGGAGTCAGGGGCCCCGCCGCGACTACAGGAGGCTACGTTGACGCTGACGGCGGTAAATCTGCCGTTCGCGAACTCTAAGAGCGGGAAAGGGGCAAGCGGACGCAAACCGAAGGGCGCCCCAAAATCACCGCCGCCGAATCGCCGCATCCCAGTTGATATCGACGCACAGCACCTGCAACCCACGCGGCGTCTCTGCGGCGATCGACGCCGTCACGCAAAGATGCGCTTCGTTGATCGACAGATACGGCGCCGTCAAATGCACGCGTCCCGGCGCGCGCAGCGCCTCGATGAAGTACGGCCGCCGCTCCCAGCTCGCGCCTTCCGAATGCAGCAGCGGACTGAAGCGCTTCGCGCGCTGCGAGGTCCGCACGATCGGCACGACGTTGTCGCCGATCTGCCGCCCCGCGTGGTCCAGCAAAAAGCAGCGCGCCGTATCGAGCAATTGCAGCAGATCGCGCGTCGCCGCCTGGAGCGGCTCGCCTTCGATCAACCGCGACGCCGCGTTCTCCAGCCCGCTCACATACGGAGCAAGCCGCGCCGCCTGCGCCCGCTCGCGCGCCGCGACCCGTTCGCGCGACGCTGCCGACAGCGCATCCATCACGTGCGCGGCGGCCTGCGGCTTGACGGCATCGACGCTCGGTCCGGCGAAATACGCGCCCTGCACGAAATCGACGTTGCATTCGAGCGCAATCAGCGCGTCGCGCTCGGTCGTGAGACCGCCCATCAGGACGAGTTGCCCCGATTCGTGCAGCAGCGACACGAGCCCCGGCAGCACGCGCTCGATGTGCTTGTGCTCGCTCGCCTGCTGCAGGATGCAGCGATCGAGCGTGACGATGTCCGGCCGCAGATGCCACACGCGGTCGATATTCGAATGCTTGACGCCGAAGCCGTCGAGCGAGATCAGAAAGCCCGACTTGCGCAGCGAATCGATGATTTCGGCGAAGCGCGTCGTCTCGCCGCCCGCCTGCTCGGGCACTTCGAGCACCACGCGCTGCGGCGGCAATCCCAGTTCCTTGAGCGCGGCGAGGAGCGCGTCGCCGTAGCTCGTGTCCATCAACGCGGCGGGGTGCAGGCTCAGGAAAAGCCATTCGTCGTTGCTGTCGAACGCGAAGAAGTTGCCCAGATGCAGCGATTCCGCGAGCCGCCCGAGTTCCAGCAAGTCGCCGCGGCGCGCCGCCTGCGTGAACACCTCGGGCGACGGTACGTGGCGGCCGGTGTCGTCGCGGGCGCGCAGGGACGCGTGATAGCCGATCGCACGCCGGTGCGACACCGAGAACACCGGCTGGAACACGCTGAACACGGTGTATTCGCCGTACAGGACGGTGCGCCGCGAGCCATCGTCGCCGGCGATCGGGCGCGGCGGCTGGAAGCGGGGAGGGTCGAGTTCAACCATGCTCATGGTGTCGGGGCGTTGGCGGATTGACGTAGCTCTTGAGTTTACAGGATAGGCGCCCGAACGTCCGAGCAAGATCCATGCGCGTTTTCAGCAATTTCAAGACGATGCCGCATATTCGTGTGTTCATTGGCTCGCGCGTGCGGGGCGGTGCTCAGCGGCGGACGAATTCGCGCCGCCAAGCGGTGCCGCACGCACCGTTCGAGTGCGCGACGCACGACCGGACGGCGGAATCGGCCGGGTGGCGGCATTCGCATGGCAAGCGCCTAGTTCGATTCCGACGGGTCCGCCTTCCTTTTGGGAATCGCGCGGATCTCCGGCGCGAGCTGCCCGAAAATCCACGCCGTAGCCGCCGTAATCACGCCGACGCAGAGAAACGTCGCGTGGAAAGCAGGTAGCGAATTCGTCTCGGTGACGCGCGGCAGCAAACCGGTGAACGTCGCGAGGATCGCGCCCGCGACTGTCACGCCGAGGCTCATCGAAAGCATCTGCACCAGCGAAAAGAGGCTGTTGCCGCTGCTCGCGCCGCCCGTTCCGAGGTCTTTCAGCGTCAGCGTGTTCATCGCGGTGAACTGCATCGAGTTGACCCCGCCGAAGATCGCCAGTTGCACGAGCCGCAGCCACAGCGGCTCGCCCGGACTCACGAGCCCGAAGCTCGCCATCATCAGCCCGACGAGCACCGTGTTCACCACGAGCACCCGCCGGTAGCCGTGGCGTTCGATGAGGCGCGTGACGAGCCGCTTGCACAGCATCCCCGCCGCCGCGACGGGCAGCATCATCATCCCCGCCTGAAACGCCGTATAACCGAGGCTCACCTGCAGCAGCAGCGGAATCAGATACGGCATCGCGCCGCTGCCGATGCGCGCAAAGAGATTGCCGAGCAGCCCCACGCTGAACGTGTGGATTTTGAACAGATCGAGCGGGAAGAGGGGGTTGGCGACGCGCGTTGCGTGCAGTCCGTACGCGACGAAGCAGCCGAACGAGAGGATCAGCAGCACGAGCACGATTGCGTGCTGCATGCCGAGGTCGGCGAGTCCGTCGAGGGAAATCGTCAGCGCGACCATGCCGACCGCGAGCAGCAAGTAGCCCGCGAGGTCGAAGCGCGGCGTCGCGGGGTTGCGGCTGTCGGGCATGTAGAGGTGCGTCGCGATGCAGCCGGCGATGCCCACCGGCACGTTGATCAGGAAGATCCAGTGCCATGACGCGATCTGCACGAGCCAGCCGCCGAGCGTCGGGCCGATCAACGGGCCGATCAGCCCCGGAATCGCGACGAAGGCGAGCGCGGAAAGATAGCGCTCGGCGGGAAAGACGCGCAGCACGGCAAGCCGCCCGACCGGCAGCAGCATCGCGCCGCCGACGCCCTGCACGACGCGGTAAGTCACCAGTTGCGTGAGCGATTGCGCGTTGGCGCAGAGCAGCGACCCGACCGCGAACACGAGGATCGCGCTGAAGAACACGCGCTTCGTGCCGAGCCGGTCTGCGAGCCAGCCGGAGACGGGGATCATCATCGCCATCGTGAGCGAGTACGCGATCACGACGCCCTGCATGCGCAGCGGCGCTTCGTCCAGGCTTTTCGCCATCGCGGGGAGCGCGGTGTTGACAATGGTCGAGTCTAGCGTCTGCATGAAGAACCCCGTCGCGACGAGCCACAGCATGATCGTGAGCGACCGGTCGGACGGCGTGGGGGCAACGGTCGAGCGGAGGGTGTCGGGCATGGGCGCGTTCGTTGAGCGGAGCGCGATGATTTTACGGTTGATCCACGCTTCGTGCCGCTCGTAGACTGGCGGTTCGCATCCACGCAGGGGCTTTCGATGACTCCGCTAGAAGAGCTTTGGCAGGCAGCGCAGTGCGATCCGGCCGCGCTTTCCGACGTTTCGATTACAGGTGACGATCCGCAGTTGCCGTCGGTGTATCGGGTGGCCGCGCTTGCAAATGGCGTGATTGCCGCGCAAGCACTCGCCGCCGCGGAGTGCTTTCGCGAGCGCACCGGCCGCGCGCAGCAAATCGATGCCGATGCGCGGCGCGCGTGCGTCGCGTTTCGCAGCGAGCGGTATCTGCGGGTTGACGATGGCCCGGCGCCCGACCCGCGCGATCCGGTCACGGGCTTCTACGAGACGCGCGACGGCCGCTGGATTCAGCTTCACGCGAACTTCGCGCATCATCGCGCGGGCATCGTGCGGGTGCTGGGATGCGCGAACGATCACGCGGCCGTCACGCAGGCGATTCGCGGCTGGGACGGCGCCGCGCTCGATCAGGCGCTCGGCGATGCGGGCCTGTGCGCCGCGCTGATCCGCTCGCCAGACGAATGGGCTGCGCTGCCACAAGCTCAGGCGCTCGCGCGGCTGCCGCTCTTCGAAATCGTCCGCATCGGCGATGCGCCTGCGATGCCGGTCGGCGCAGGCGGCGCTCAGCCCGAGCGGCCGCTTTCCGGCGTGCGCGTGCTCGATCTGTCGCGCGTCATCGCGGGGCCGGTCGCGGGGCGCACGCTCGCGCAGCACGGCGCCGACGTGCTCCTGATCAACGGTCCGCATCTGCCGAACATCGCGCCGCTCGTGATCGACAACGGGCGTGGCAAGCGCTCCGCGACGCTCGATCTGCGCGAGCCTGACGGCCGCGCGTCGCTGCAGGCGCTCTTGAAGAACGCCGATGTCTTCGTGCAGTCGTATCGGCCGCAGTCGCTGGCGGCGCGCGGCTTCGGGCCGGAGGACGCCGCGCGCACGAAGCCCGGCATCGTCTACGCGACGGTGTCGGCGTATGGGCACGAAGGGCCGTGGTCGACGCGACGCGGCTTCGACAGCCTCGTGCAGTCGGCGAGCGGCATCGCGTGGACGGAGGCGCGTGCGGCCGGTCAGACGAACCCGCGTCATCTGCCATGCCAGGCGCTCGATCACGCGACCGGCTACCTCGCCGCGTTCGGCGCGATGGTGGCGCTCAATCGACGCGCGAAGGAAGGCGGAAGCTGGCACGTGCGGGTGTCGCTCGCGCAAACGGGCCGCTGGCTGCAATCGATGGGAACGCTCGACGGCGGACAGGCCGCGGCCGATCCGTCGATCGACGACGTCCGCGACGCTTTGCAGACGATGGATTCGCCCTTCGGCACGCTCACCTGCACGCAGCCGGCGGAGCGCATGTCGGTGACGCCGCCGCATTGGGCGCTGCCGCCGGTGCCGATCGGCAGCGACGAGCCACGCTGGTAGAAGCGCTTACTTGCGCAGTTCCGCGACGAAATCGTAGTAATCGTTGCGGCAGTAGGTATCGGTGAGTTCGATCGCGCGTTGATCGGCGGTATAGCCGACGCGCGTGATCAGCAGAAGCGCGTCGTGCGGCGCGATGCCCATCTGCTGCGCGATTTCCTCGCTCGCGTTCACCGCTCGAAAATGCTGCAGCGCGCGCACGATGGAAAGTCCGCGCTGATCGAGAAAGCTGTAGAGCGAATCGCCAACCGCTTGCGGATCGGGGATCAGCGACGCAGGGAAGGTCGAATTCTCGACGGCCATCACGATGCCGTCCGCAAGCCGCAGCCGCCGCAGCCGCGTGACGGCCGCCGCCGGCGAGAGCCCGAGCTGGATCACTTCATCGCGATTGGCGGGCTCGATCACGCGCGAGATCCATTTCGAGCTCGGCGTGAAGCCGCGCCGCCGCAGCATCTCGCTGAAGCTCGACAGGCGCGAGAGCGGGTCTTCGTAGCGCGGCGTGATGAAGCTGCCGGCGCCTTGCGTGCGGCGGATGAGCCCTTGTTCGACGAGCAGCGCGATCGCCTTTCGCGACGTGATCCGCGATACCCCCAGCGCTTCCGACAGCACGCGCTCCGACGGCAGCGCTTCGCCCGCGTTCCAGCGATTGTCGTGGATCGCGTTGGCGAGCTTGCGGGCGAGTTGCAGATAGAGCGGGGTGTCGCTGTCCGGGTCCGGGCGCAAGTCGCGCCAGCGGTCTTCCGATGTCGAGTTCATAAAGCGGACGCAAGAGGGACCAAGCGGCGATTCTAAGACAAACGGGTCATCGAGCGGGGTTTAAGCGTAATCGGACAGCCATGTCGTGCGGGTATTTGCGGAGATCGCTGCGTGTGAAGGACGAGACTGCCGTCCTTCACACGGCGAGCCTCAGTCCTTGTACTCCAATAACGGACGACCGTTCAGTGGCTGCGGCTGCCGTGCGTTATGCGCGTAGAGACGGGTGAACTCGGCGATGTCGTCGCGCGACAGATCGACCGGATCGGCCAGCACGTACCATTCGACGTTCTCGGAGAGCGGCGGCGTCGTCAGCGAGCCGAGGTAGTGATAGTAGTGGTCGATGTCGTGCGGCATCAGCGCGGCGGCATCGAAGACCGGAAGCGCCACGGCGTGATCGCGCCGCGCGGCCTTCACGATGGCCGCGAACTGCTTGTTCCCGGCGTTCTCCCGGTACAGCACGGCGACCACCGCGAGCCGCCCGTCCGGCGCCCTGAAGACGAAGTGGCCTTCGAGCGGATAGCGCTTGCCGTCGATCCCATGCTCGGCGGGCGCGTGGAAATGCGTCTGGACAAGCGCGAAGTGGCGCCCGCGAATGGTCCCGCTGCTGTCCTTCAGCCGACCTGCACTGTATGGCCGTTATCGATCACGCTCGCGCCGCCACGGGCTGCGTGCACGACGATGTCGTCCTTCTCGTCGTCGTAGTGCTCGGACCGCACGGCGTCCTTGCTGGCGATGTCGATCGGCGACTGCGACGCGCCGCTTTCGAGGCGCCGTTCCTTCTGATGCTCGTAGTCGAAGTTGTCCGCGCGGGCCGTGCCGCAGGCGAGCGCGAGCGATAACGCGGCCCCCGCTGCCGTCAGGGTGTGCAGGAACTGATGGGTGTTCATGATCGTTGATCCAAAGAATGAGTCACCGGCTGGAGCGCCGGCGCGCGCCATTCTAAGGATCGCGAACGACGCGTTCAGCGGATATTTGTCATAAACGGATAACGCGCTGCCCGCCCGCAATGACGCTCTTCGCATCGCACGGCCGTTCATGCCATGATGCTTTGGAAGAGGCCGCGCTGATGGCCTCGCATCGAAGGTGAAGGTATCGAATGAACGTACGCACGAATCCCGCTGCAGCCCGCTTCGTCACCGGTTCGACGATGCGTCACGTGATCGTCATGGCCGGCACCGGCGCGATCGGTTTGATGGCGGTGTTCGCCGTCGATCTCGCGAATCTCTTCTACGTGTCGATGCTCGGCGACACATCGGTCGCGGCGGCGGTCGGCTTTGCGGGCACGGTCAACTTCTTCCACGTCGCGATCTCGATCGGCATGACGATCGGCGTGAGCGCGACGGTCGCGCGCCTGCTCGGCGCCGGAGAGCGCGCGAAGGCACGGCAGGTCGCGACCGCCAGCCTCGCGTTCATCGTACTCGTTACGGTCGTGCTGACCGCGATCACGCTGCTGCTGCTCGAACACATTCTCGACGCGCTCGGCGCCACCGGCGAGACGCGCGAACTCACGCGCCTCTTTCTCTACATCACCGCGCCGACCCTGCCGCTGCTCGCGATCGGCATGTGCACGGCGGCGCTGATGCGCTCGATCGGCGACGCCCGCCGCGCGATGACGGTCACGCTCTCCGCCGCGATAGTCACCGCGATCCTCGATCCAATCCTGATCTTCGGCTTTCACCTCGGCCTGACCGGCGCGGCGATCTCGAACGTGATCGCACGGATTGTGCTCACGCTCGTCGGGCTGTACGGCGTGAGCCGCGTGAATCACCTGATCGCGCGCTTTCAGCCGCAGCGCACGTGGGACGACGTGAAGCCTGTGCTGAAGATCGCGCTGCCGGCGGTCCTCACCAACCTTGCGACGCCCGTCGCGGCTGCGTACGTCACGCACGCGATGGCGCGCTTCGGGCCGGCGGCCATTGCGGGGCAGGCGACCATCGACCGCATCACGCCCGTCGCCTTCGCGCTGATCTATGCGCTGACGGGCGCGGTCGGGCCGATCGTCGCGCAGAACCTCGGCGCGGGGCGCGCGGACCGCATCCGCGAGACGATCCGCAACAGCCTGGGCTTCGTGCTCGCGACGGTCGCGCTCGCGTGGATCGTGCTCGCGCTCGCGCAGCACGGGCTGATCCGCGCGTTCTCGGCGCGGGGCGTCACGGCTGAGATCATCTCGGTGTTCTGCTCGTGGCTGGTCGCGAGCTATGCGTTCGTCGGTTGTCTCTTCGTCGCCAACGCGACGTTCAACAACCTCGACCGGCCGCTTCTCTCGACGCTCTTCAACTGGGGACGCACGACGCTCGGCACCGTGCCGTTCGTCGCGGTCGGCATCAAGTACGGTCCGATTGGCGTGCTCATCGGACAGGCAGCGGGCAGCGCGATCTTCGGGCTGATGGCGATGGTGGTGGCGTGGATCGTCGTGAAGCGCCTGCCGATGGGCGACTGCGCGCGCCTCGCCGCGCGGCACGCGGAGGAACCGGCGGCGGTATCGGTCAGCGTGCCGGGCGCGGCGGCGGGCAATACGGTCGCGCCCGAAGTGCAATGACGTGCGTTACATGCATGCGTGATGCGAATGCACGGACCCGAGCACGGCGACTTCAGCGGGCGTGCGCTTGAGGTCGTCGTCCTTGACCTGCTTGGCGTCGGTGAGGAATTCGTCGACGATCGACGAGACTTTCACGTCGTTCAGGCACAGCGACACGCGTTGTGTCTCGTTTGCCGGCAGCGACGAGCGCTGGCCGAGGAACAGCACGCCGTACTGATAGCCGCGCACGATACCGCGCACCGCGCCCACGCACTGGCCCTGCGCGGCGTTGTCGGATTTCTGCGAGCACTGCTGGGCGAGCGAATACGCGGAAAAGCTCGGATCGACGGGCGCTTGCTGCGCATACGCCGCCGTGGCCAAGCCGAGTGTCGAAAAAGCCAGCGCAATCGAAACGTGTCGCTTCATGTTGTTATCCCTCATATCGAACGGTGTCCGAGTGAGAGGGATCGCGTGGCCTTTGGTTCCGTCAGCTTTCCTGCGACTGAAGCGAGCGCAACTCTTCAATGGGAATGTGACAGCGAATCCGGTGCGCGCCGCCCGCATCTGCGTATGGCGGCTCCTGCTCCTCGCAGATCGCGCCCAGCTTGCGCGGACAGCGCGTATTGAACACGCATCCTGAAGGCGGATTCGCTGCGCTCGGCAATTCGCCGGACAGGCGGATGCGTCCGCCATGCGCTGCTGAGCTGCCATCGAGCGACGGCACCGACGACAGCAGCGCCTCCGTATAAGGATGCTGCGGGCCACCGAAGACATCGGCGGCGCGGCCGATCTCCATGATCCGCCCGAGATACAGCACCGCGATGCGATCCGACAGATAGCGCACCACATGCAGGTCGTGCGAGATGAACACGTAGCTCACGCCGCGCTCGCGCTGGAGATCGGCGAGCAGGTTGAGGATCGCGGCCTGCACGGAGACGTCGAGCGCGGAGGTCGGTTCATCGCAGACGACGACGCGCGGATCGCCCGCGAACGCGCGCGCAATCGCGACGCGTTGCTTCAATCCGCCTGACAGCTGGCGCGTGCGCGCGCTCAGATAGCGTTCGGGCAGCCGCACCGATTCCCTGAGCGATTGCAGGCGCTCCTCCTTCGCCGCGCCGCGCAACGAAGCGAGCTTCGCGAGCGACCGCGCGATCAGTTGCCGAACCGAATGCGCGCGATTGAGCGCGGAGTCGGGGTTCTGGAACACGATCTGCAACGACTTCACCTGCTCGTCGTTGCGACGCGTGACGCGCGCGGGCAGAGCGGCGCCGTCGAGTTCGAGCGTCGCGCCTTCGTCGGGGGAAAGGAGGCCGAGCAACAGCTTCGCGAGCGTCGTTTTGCCGCTGCCCGATTCGCCGACGAGCCCGAGCGTCTCGCCCTGCGCGAGATCGAGCGATACGTCGTGAACCGCGCGCACGAGCTCGTTGCCGACGCGAAACGTCTTCGATACGTTACGCGCCTTGAGCGCCACGGGCGCCTCCGAAAGATCGACGGGATCGGTCGCCGCTTCGGGCGTCGCGCGCGGCAGATCGATCGCGCGCTCGTGATAGTGACAGCGCGCCATCTGGTCGCCGTTCTCCGACGCCACGCGATACGGCGGCGGCGCGTCGCGCAGGCATCGCGCGTCGGCGAGCTTGCAGCGCTCCGCGTAGATACAGCCCTGCGTCACCGTGCCCGGCAGCGGCAGCGAGCCGGGAATCGTGTCGAGGCGCCCCATGTCCTTGCTGCGACCGCTCGTCGGCAGGCAGCGCAACAGACCGACCGTGTACGGATGGCGCGGCCGGGCGAAGACGTCTCGCGTCACGCCTTCTTCCACGAGCTTGCCCGCATACAGCACGCCGACGCGATCGCACATCCGTCCGATCACCGCGAGGTTGTGGCTGATGAACAGCACGGCTGTGCCGAGTTCCGCGCGCAACTGCGCGATCAGATCGAGCACTTCGGCTTCGACGGTGGCATCGAGCCCGGTCGTCGGCTCGTCGAGGATCAGAAGTTCGGGATTGCACGCGAGCGCCATCGCGATCACGACGCGCTGCTGCATCCCGCCCGAAAGCTGATGCGGATAGCTCTCCATCACGCGTTCGGGCGACGCGATGCGCACGCGCCGCAGGATATCGACCGTGCGCGCGAGCGCATCATCCGCCGATGCCCCCGACGCCTCGAACGCCTCCGACACCTGCCGCGCGATGGTGAGCGACGGATTGAGCGCGCGCCCCGGGTCCTGATACACCATCGACACCGCATTGGCGCGCATGTCGCGCAAGGCGTCGGCGTGCAGCGAAGCTACGTCGCGCCCGCCGATCGAAATCTTGCCCGCCTTCACACGTCCGTTGCGCGGCAGATAGCGCAGCACGGCGAGCGCGGCGGTCGATTTCCCGCACCCCGACTCGCCGACGAGTCCGTATACCTCGCCGCGCCGCACGCGCAGCGTGATGTCCTGCAGCACGTCGCGCTCGCGTCCGCGCATCCGGTAGGCGACCGTCAGGCCGACGATCGTCAGCGCATCGGCGCGATCGCGCTTCGGGATGTCGAATGCCGGGAACGCCGACGGCGGAGGTCCGTTCATCGGTCGAGCACTCCCTGGATCGCGTCCGCCACGAGATTCACGCCGACTACTAGCGATGCGATCGCGAGCGCATCGAACACGACGGTCCACCACGCGCCGCCCGCCATCAGCGTGTAGCACTCGGAGAGCGCAAGGCCCCAGTCGGCCGAGGGCGGCTGGATGCCGAAGCCGAGGAACGAGAGCGTCGCCACCGCGAAGATCGCGTAGCCGAGCCGCACGGTCGCCTCGACGATGATCGGCTGCAGCACGTTCGGCAGGATCTCCGCGAACATGATGTAGAACGCGTTTTCGCCGCGCAGTTGCGCCGCGAGCACGTAGTCGAGGTTGCGTTCCGCGAAAACCGCCGAGCGCACCGTGCGCGCGGTGATCGGCGCGAAAGTGAGACCGATCACGATGATCACCGTCGCGTTGCTTGCGCCGACCGCCGCGAGCGCGAGCAGCGCGACGATCACGAGCGGCAGCGCGAGGAGTGCATCGATCACGCGGCCGATCACGTTGTCGACCCAGCCGCCGAAGTAGCCGACGACGAGGCCGATCGCCGTGCCCGCGAGCGTGCCGAGCAGCGTCGCGAGCGGGGCGATCGTCAGGATGTCGCGCGCGCCGACGATCACGCGCGCGAACACGTCGCGGCCGAGCTGGTCGGTGCCGAACCAGTGCGTGGCATCGGGCGGCGTGAGCGAGTTGAGCGGATCGGATGCGTACGGGTCCTGCGGCACGACGTGCTGTCCGATGAGCGCGCACGCGACCCAGAAGAGCAGAATCAGGGCGCCGATGACGAAGGTCGGCGAGCGCAGCAACGCCGTCGAACGTTCGAAGCGCGGGGCTTTCACTGCAGGCGAGGGCGCGGTGCTCATTGCGATTCCCTCACGCGCAGCCGCGGATTGAGCACGACATAGAGCGCATCGGCGATCAGGTTCGCCGCCGTATAGATCACGCCGACCGTCAGCACGCCGGCTTCGAGCATCGGGAAGTCCTTCGCCTTCGCGGCGTTGTAGATCAGCGAGCCGATGCCCTGATAGTGAAAGAGCGTCTCCACAACGACCAGCCCGCCGATCATGTAGCCGAGCTGCGTCGCGGCAACGGTGACGGTCGGCAGCAACGCATTGCGCAGCACGTGGCGCCAGATCACCGTGCGGCGCGGCAGGCCTTTAAGGATCGCGGTGCGGGTGTAATCGGCGTCGAGCGCCTCGACGGTGCCCGCGCGCGCCATCCGCGCGATATAGCCGAAGAACACGAGCACGAGCGGGAGCACCGGCAGGACCAGGTGCTTCAACTGTACGAAGACATTCGCGTCGGGCGGAAAGGTCGCTTCGATCGGCAGCCACTGCAGCCACACGCCGAACACGAGAATCAGCACGATCGACGAAACGAACTCCGGCACGACCGTCGCCGAGAGGCCGGTGATGCTGATCACGCGATCGATCCAGCGTCCCGCGTGCAGCGCCGAATACACGCCGCCCGCGATCCCGAGCGGCACCACGACGATGAACGCGAGCGCGCCGAGCTTCGCTGAGTTGGCGAGCGCATCGACGATGAACGGCGCGACCGGCGACCGGTACGCATACGACTGGCCCATGTCGCCGCGCAGGAAGTGGCCGATCCACGCGGTGTATTGCGTGAGAAGCGGCCGGTCGACGCCGAGCTGATGATTGAGCGCGGCGACGGCGCGGGCATCGGCGAGCGGCCCGAGGATCGCTCGCCCGACGTCGCCCGGCAGCAACTGCCCGCCCGCGAACACGATCACCGACAGGAGCCACAGCGTGATCAGCGCGAGCACGAGCCGCGTGCCGGTGAAGCGCGCGATGCGCCACGCGCTGCCGCTTCCTCGTGAGGGCGTGAGCGCTTCTGTCGTCGCCGTGTTCATGAACGATCAGCCACTGATCGTCGCGCGATCGAGATAAAGCTGCGAGTTCGCGTTGAAGCGCACGCCCGTGACGTTCGCCCGCGTGACGACCAGATAGTCGTAGAAATACGGAATGACGACCGGCGTCTCGTCGAGCAGCAGGTTCTGAATCTGCGCGGAGAGCTTTTTCTGCGACGCGATGTCGAGTGCGGCGACGAAATCCGCCACCAGCTTGTCGTACTGCGGATTCCTGAAGTGCGCCGCGTTCCACGTGCCACCGCTCGTGAGCGGCGCGTTGAGGAACACGTTCGGCACGCCGCGATGGCCGTAATCGGTGATGCCGAGCGGCGAATCGAGCCAGTCCGACTTGCCGAACGTGCCCGTGCCGTAATACAGCTCCTGGCTCTCCACTTTCAGCGTGATGCGCACGCCGATCGCCTTCGCCGCGTTCTGGATCACGACGGCGAGATCGGGTATCTCCATGTACTTTTCGGTTGTGAGCGTGACGTCGAAGCCGTTCGGCACGCCCGCCTGCGCGAGCAGTTGCTTCGCCTTCGCAATATCGACCTTGCGCTGCGGCACCGAGAGATCGCTTGAAGGGAACACCGGCGCGAACGGGCTGTCGTTGCCGAGTTGCGCGCGGCCGCGAAAGAGGCCCTTTACGATGATCTCGCGATCGATCGCGAGCGCGAGCGCCTGGCGCACGCGCTTGTCCTTGAACTGGGCGTTGTCGGTGCGCATGTGCATCTGCCGGTGCGCGCTCGATTTCACGCCAAGCACCTTGAACTGCGCGTTGTTCAGCACGCTTACGCCGCCCTGCACGGTGAAGTCGCCCATCACGTCGGCCTGGCGGCCTTGCAGCGCGAGCAGTTGCGCCTGCTGGTCCGCGTAGAACGCGAAGGTCACGCGCTCGGGCAGCGCCTTCTCGCCCCAGTAGTCCGGATTGCGTACGAACGACGCGCCCACCTTCGGCGTGTACTTCTCGAACTTGAACGGCCCCGTGCCGATGAACGATTTCTCATACGTTCCCGAGAAGCTCGCGGGCAGGATCACCGCGTTGAAGTTGTCCGAGGAAACGTAGAACGGGAAGTTGCCGTTGGGTGCATCGAGATGGAACTCGACGGTAAGGTCGTCGATCGCCTTCGCCGAATTCTTCGACAGCACGCCCTTCAGCACCGAAAGCGCCGCTGATCCGCTGCCGGGGTTGGCGAGGCGGTTGAAGGTCGCGGCGACGTCCTTCGCGGTCATCTTCTGGCCGTCGTGAAACTTGACGTTGTCGCGCAGCTTGAAGGTCCACACGTCGCCCTTGTCGTTCGACTTCCACGACAGCGCTAGCGCCGGACGCAGCGTGAGCTTCTCGCCGTCGTCGTCGATCAGGAATTCGCCGGTCTGGTTGATGAGCGCGAGACCGGCGGCATCGGTGACGGTGAGCGGATCGACCGCGCCCACCGGCGTCAGGTGCGCGACGCGGATCGTGCCGCCCGGCTTGCCCGCGCCCTGCGCGCGGGCGCCGCGCGGCATGCCGATCAGACTGCCGACGCCGCCGACGGCCAGCACGAAGCCGAGCACGCTCGCGTGGCGCAGCAACTCGCGGCGCGTGAGGCGGCCGGCCTTGAATTCGTCGATGGCGTGATTGCCGAAATCGCCGGCGCCCGAGCGTGAATCGTCCAGGGCGCGGTCGAAGGCGTGATCGTGATCGGTCGATGTCTTCATCAGTGGGCGTTCCGTTCCGTATGTTGTATTTGTTGCGAGCGGCGTTGCGGCCAGTTTAGCCGAGCCACGCGCTTCAGGGCGTCGCGCTCATGTAGCAAGCTTCACGCCGCCTCAATGATCGTGCGGATGCTTGTGGATCGGATCGACCCAGTAGACCGCTTCGGGCTCCTCCACCGCGTCGATATTCAGGTTCACCACGACGGCTTCATTGTCGCTGCGCACGAGCACGCATTCGAGCGGCTCGTCGGTGCGCGCGTTGATCTCCTGATGCGGCACGTACGGCGGCACGAAGATGAAATCCCCCGGACCGGCCTCGGCGGTGAATTCCAGATGCTCGCCCCAGCGCATGCGCGCCTGCCCGCGCACGACGTAGATCACGCTTTCCAGCGCGCCGTGATGATGCGCGCCCGTTTTCGCGTTCGGATGGATCGTCACGGTGCCGGCCCAGATCTTCTGCGCGCCGACGCGCGCCGCGTTGATCGCCGCCGCGCGGTTCATGCCGGGTGTCTGCGGCGTGTTGGTGTCGAGCTGGTCGCCCTTGATGACCTTGACGCCGTGTTCGCGCCAGTCGGTTTGCTGTTCGTCGCTCATGATTTTTTCTCCGTCGAAAGAAGCCGCGCGGATAAAAAAAGTCCGTTGCGGCCACACGTGAAGCACGGGCATACAACGGACTGGTTACAGCAGGTGCTTTGCATGGGACCAGAGTAAGCGCATGGGACCAGAGTAAGCGCTAAAGCGCCAACTCTGGTCGACAGCGCCAACTCTGGTCGACAGAGTTTACTTCGACTTCGAATTTACGATCGCATCTGCGACATTGTTTGGCGTTTCTGCGTAATGCTTGAACTCCATCGTGTAGGTCGCACGGCCTTGCGACAGCGAACGCAGCGTCGTCGAATAGCCGAACATCTCGGCGAGCGGGACCTCGGCGCGCACCAGCTTGCCGCCGCCGCCCGCGATGTCCTCCATGCCCTGCACGATGCCGCGCCGCCCCGACAAATCGCCCATCACGTTGCCCATGAATTCCTCGGGCGTTTCGACTTCGACGGCCATCATCGGCTCGAGCAGCACCGGCTTGGCCTTACGCATGCCGTCCTTGAATGCAATCGATCCGGCCATGCGGAACGCGTTTTCGTTCGAATCGACGTCGTGGTACGAGCCGAAGGTCAGCGTCACCTTCACATCGACGACCGGATAGCCCGCGAGCACGCCCGACTTCAGCGTCTCCTGAATACCCTTGTCGACGGCCGGAATGTACTCGCGCGGCACGACGCCGCCCTTGATCGCATCGACGAATTCGTAGCCGCCGCCGGGCTTTTGCGGCTCCATCTTGATCACGACGTGACCGTACTGCCCGCGTCCGCCCGACTGCTTGACGAACTTGCCCTCGACGTCTTCCACCGGAATGCGGATCGTCTCGCGATACGCGACCTGCGGCTTGCCGACGGTCGCCTCGACGCTGAACTCGCGCTTCATCCGGTCGACGAGAATTTCGAGGTGCAGCTCGCCCATGCCGGAGATGATCGTCTGGCCGGATTCCTCGTCGGTTTGCACGCGGAACGACGGGTCTTCCTGCGCGAGCCGGTTGAGCGCGATGCCCATCTTTTCCTGGTCGGCCTTCGTTTTCGGCTCGACGGCCTGCGAGATCACCGGTTCCGGGAAGATCATCCGTTCGAGGATGATGACGTGGTTCGGGTCGCACAGCGTGTCGCCAGTGGTCGCTTCCTTCAGGCCGACGGCCGCGGCGATGTCGCCCGCATACACTTCCTTGATTTCCTTGCGCTCGTTCGCGTGCATCTGAAGAATCCGCCCGAGGCGTTCCTTCTTTTCCTTTATGGCGTTGTAGACGGAATCGCCCGAATTCACGACGCCCGAATACACGCGGAAGAAGATCAACTGGCCGACGAACGGGTCTGTCATGATCTTGAATGCGAGCGCGGAGAACGGCTCGTCGTCGGTCGGATGGCGTTCCGCTGCCTTGTCGTATTCGTCGTGACCGAGGATGGCGGGAATGTCCACCGGCGAGGGCAGATAGTCGATCACGGCGTCGAGCATCGCCTGCACGCCCTTGTTCTTGAACGCGCTGCCGCAGAGCATCGGCACGATTTCGTTCGCGATCGTGCGCTGGCGGATGCCGCTCTTGATCTCTTCCTCGGTCAGTTCTTCGCCGCCGAGATACTTCTCGAGATAAGCCTCGTTCGCTTCGGCGGCCGCCTCGATCATCTTGTCGCGCCATTCCTGCGCGGTCGCGAGCAGGTTTGCCGGAATCTCCTGGTACTCGAAGAGCACGCCCTGGCTCGCTTCGTCCCAGATGATCGCCTTCATCTTCACGAGGTCGATGACGCCCTGGAAGTGATCCTCCGCGCCGACCGGAATCTGCAGCGGCACGGCGACGCCCTTCAGCCGGTCACCGATCTGGCGCTGGACGCGGAAGAAGTCGGCGCCGACGCGGTCCATCTTGTTGACGAACGCGATGCGCGGCACCTTGTACTTGTTCGCCTGACGCCAGACCGTTTCCGACTGCGGCTGCACGCCGCCGACCGAATCGTAGACCATGCAGGCGCCGTCGAGCACGCGCATCGAGCGCTCGACTTCGATGGTGAAGTCGACGTGTCCGGGTGTATCGATGATGTTGATCCGGTGTTCCGGATAATTGCCGGCCATGCCTTTCCAGAAGGCGGTCGTGGCAGCCGACGTAATGGTGATGCCGCGCTCCTGCTCCTGCTCCATCCAGTCCATCGTGGCCGCGCCGTTGTGAACCTCGCCGATCTTGTGGTTCACACCGGTGTAGAAAAGAATGCGTTCGGTGGTGGTGGTCTTGCCGGCATCGATGTGAGCGCTAATGCCTATGTTCCGGTAGCGCTCGATGGGAGTCTTGCGGGGCACTTGAACCTCCTGTGGATGGGTCGAGCGGGTGGCGGCAGTCCCGCAAAGCGGCGCCGCGCGGGGTGAGTTCCGCTAGGGGCGCGCGCGGCTGGATAACCGCCGGACAGCGTCTCGCTGGTTTATTAGGATAGCGCTTCGACAGGGTCTTTGCAGGAATCTTGCCAGCCCGCGCCGGGCCTCGGTTCCTGGGCCGTGCGGACGAAAAAAAACCGGCGTCGCGTGGACGGCCGGTTTTGTCGTGAAGCGTCGCGCGTTACTGCAGCTTTAATGCGGCTGCGGCAGGCCCTGGATCTTCATCCCCGGCTTGATGCCTTTCGACGCGAACCAGCCCTTGCTCATTTCGAGCGCATACACGCCGTTGTTGTGCGGACAGTGGTTATCGGTCGTCTCGGCCTGCATTTCGTCGATATCGGTGATCGTGCCGTCCGCGCGAATGAACGCGATCGACAGCGGGATCAGCGTGTTCTTCATCCAGAAGCAATGCACGGCGTTCTCGTTGAACACGAAGAGCATGCCTTCGTTCGGCGCGAGCTTCGAGCGGTACATGAGGCCCTGTTCGCGATCGGCGTCGCTCGCGGCGACTGCCGCGTCGATCACGAACATGCCCGCGGTGAGTTTCGCGCGGGGGAAATCGGTCGGCTGCTTCGCGCCCGGCGGAAGCTGCTGCGCATGAACCGCCGACAACGCGGCGAGCGGCAGCACAAGCGCGATCGCCAACGATCTGATTGCGCGAAAGAAATCGAAACGACGGAACGGGTGAAACGAGCGCAGCACAAGACGCACGGCGAAACTCCTTGCTGAAATCTTGGTTTAACAGGAAAAGCCAAAAAAGACTCGCGCATGTTACGCGATGCCTGCGCAAAAAGAAAAAAGGCAGATTGCCGTGTGGCCATCTGCCTTTCTAAGCCGTTGGAACGGCAGTACTGCTGTTTTTGACTTCGCTTTACTGCCTTTACATCAAACTTACTGCGATGCGCCCGTAGCGGCTGCCGGTGCTGCTTCTGCCGATGCTGCCTTCTTGTGCGACGACTTCTTGTGCGAAGTCTTCTTCTTGTGCGTCGTCTTGTGAGCCGACGAAGCGGCTGCTGCCGGTGCTGCTGCCGGAGCCGTAGCGTCCGAAGCTTGTGCGAAAGCAGCCGTTGCGAACAGGCCAGCGACGAGAGCAGCGATCAGTTTGTTCATCTTGTGAATCCTTTAGCTTGAGTAAATTAACCAACGACCCGGTTATTGGAGTCATGTCGGTAAACGAGCCATCCACCTTTCGGTTGACAGCGGTATCGACAAATAAATCGATACTGCCGCGAGCGCTAAAACCTTACAAACAGCCTGTGAAAAGCAGGTTATCGATGTGGGTCATTCGCTAATGCCGGATAGCTTTGCAAGGCATCTGCGACCACTAACGCGGGGTGTCGGGACTCGGTTGACGAAAATCTTCGTCGATATTTACTCGGGCTCGAAAAAAACGCTGAAACGGCGATGGCCTGGCGTGTCTCGGTGACAATTTGTTTAAGCAAGCCGAAACTATTCGATGCCATCCCAAGGCGCGCGCGGCGGCAGTTCCATCGATTCGCCGGGCGCGAGTCCGAGCGCGAACACATCGAGCGCGCCAATGCCCGCGCGCACGAGTCGCAACGTCGGAAAGCCGACCGCCGCTGTCATGCGCCGCACCTGCCGATTTTTGCCTTCGGTGATCGAGAGTTCGATCCACGTCGTGGGGATCGCTGCGCGATAGCGGATCGGCGGCGTGCGCGGCCAGAGCGTCGCCGGCGGCTCGACGAAATTCGCGCGGCAAGTGCGCGTGACGTAATCACCGAGATCGACGCCTTTCGCGAGGCGCTTCAACACCGTATCGTCGGGTGCGCCTTCGACCTGCGCCCAATATCGCTTGACGAGCTTGTGACGCGGTTCAGCGATGCGCGTCTGCAAGGCGCCGTCGTCGGTGAGGAGGAGCAGGCCTTCGCTGTCCGCATCGAGCCGGCCGGCGGGATACACGCCCGGCGTCTTCACCCAGTCGCCGAGCGACGCGCGCGTCTCGTGCGGTGAAAACTGACAGATCGTGCCGAACGGCTTATTCAGGGCGATGAGCGGCATGGGAGAACCAGGGGACGTTGGAAGGGCGCGCCGGGCCTGAATGCGCGCGGGTTTCGCGGGCATCGCCGGATGGCGCATGGCGGGATATTAATGCATAATCCGGAACGGCAAGTCCTATGTCTTATATAAGACATGAGAACGGAGTGAGGTACGGCGAAGCGGCGCCGGTAGCCGTAAAAACGCCCGGCGCGGTGGGCTAGAATGAAGTTCTGGCCACCATGCGCGCGTCGCCGACATGCCGGCCGCATGCCGCAATCTGCTCAGCTAGCCTTCAACCAGCCCAGCCTTCTTTGGAGTCGATCATGCCGTATCAGCACATCAAGGTTCCGACGGGCGGTGACAAGATCACCGTGAACGCGGATTACTCCCTCAACGTGTCCGACCAGCCGATCATCCCGTACATCGAAGGCGACGGCACCGGTTTCGACATCACGCCGGTCATGATCAAGGTGGTCGACGCGGCGGTGGAAAAGGCGTATGCGGGCAAGAAGAAGATCCACTGGATGGAGATCTTCGCGGGCGAAAAGGCGACGAAGGTCTACGGCCCGGACGTGTGGCTCCCCGACGAAACGCTCGACGTGCTGAAGGAATACGTCGTGTCGATCAAGGGGCCGCTCACGACGCCGGTCGGCGGCGGCATCCGCTCGCTGAACGTCGCGCTGCGCCAGCAACTCGATCTCTACGTCTGCCTGCGGCCGGTGCAGTACTTCAAGGGCGTGCCGTCGCCGGTGCGCGAGCCGGCGAAGATCGACATGATCATCTTCCGTGAAAATTCCGAGGATATCTACGCCGGCATCGAATGGCCGGCGCAGTCTGAGGAAGCGAAGAAGGTCATCAAGTTCCTGCAGGAAGAGATGGGCGTGAAGAAGATCCGCTTCCCGGAGACGTCGGGGATCGGTATCAAGCCGGTGTCGAAGGAAGGTACGCAGCGGCTCGTGCGCAAGGCGATCCAGTACGCGATCGACAACGATCGCCGCTCGGTCACGCTCGTGCACAAGGGCAACATCATGAAGTTCACGGAAGGCGCGTTTCGTGATTTCGGTTATGAACTGGCGCAGAGCGAATTCGCGGCGGAACTAATCGACGGCGGCCCGTGGATGAAGATCAAGAACCCGAAGTCGGGCGGCGATATCGTCGTGAAGGACGTGATCGCGGATGCGTTCCTGCAACAGATCTTGCTGCGTCCCGCCGAATATGACGTGATCGCGACGTTGAATCTCAACGGCGATTACATTTCCGATGCTTTGGCGGCGCAGGTGGGCGGCATCGGCATCGCGCCGGGCGCAAACATGTCGGATTCGGTCGCGATGTTCGAAGCGACGCACGGCACGGCGCCGAAATACGCGGGCAAGGATTATGTGAATCCGGGTTCGGAGATCTTGTCGGCCGAGATGATGCTGCGCCATATGGGCTGGATCGAAGCGGCGGATGCGATCATCAAGTCAATGGAAACGTCGATCCTGCAAAAGCGCGTGACGTACGACTTCGCGCGCCTGATGGAAGGGGCGACGCAGGTTTCGTGCTCGGGATTCGGTCAGGTGATGATCGAGAACATGTAAGCGCGCTTGATTTTTGGTTTCGGGAAACCCCGGCTGGCGTTTTTACGCTGCCGGGGTTTTTCGCTTGCGTTGACAAGGAGCATCACTCCGTGGCGTCACATCTAATCGAATCGATGGAATTGAAGCCCAAGTGGCGCGAGCGCTTCGAATTCTTTGAGGCCCACGGCGCGCCTGATTCCGCCGGATTCAAGGCTGCGATCAAAACGCGACCGTTTTTGAAACGAATCACCATCGTCTTCAGCTTTCTGGGGTTCTTCGTCGGACCGTTCTATTTTCTCTATCTCGGAATGTGGCGCAAGGCACTGACATTGTTCGCCTGTGCAATTGTGCTGTTTCTCGTCGAGTTGCTTGTTTATTCAATGACCGGCCGCGATATATCGCAAATCCTGGGATTCGTGCTCTCGGGATTGTCGGCGTGTACGGTGAATTACTCGTATTACCTCAAGAAAATCAAAGGCAATGACGGCTGGAATATCCTCGAAGGCATCCAGGTCGTCTAAGCGTCATCCAAAACGAAGATAAAAAACAAAAAACCCGGCACGAAGCCGGGTCCCAGAGGCAAAAAGTGCGATCGAACGGTCAGGCTGCGTCCTGGATGTTCGAAGCCTGTTTGCCCTTCGGTCCCTGGACGATCTCAAAGCTGACCTTCTGGCCTTCCTTGAGCGTCTTGAAACCGTTCATCTGTATCGCCGAGAAATGTGCGAACAGATCCTCGCCGCCTTCATCGGGCGTGATGAATCCGTAGCCTTTCGCGTCGTTGAACCATTTGACCGTACCAGTTGACATTACTTCCCCTCTAACTCTCGTCGCTACCACGAGCACGCTCGAAAAGATCAGCGGCCACTCAGTGTGTGAACCGTGCCCTCCTCACAAGCTCACCTCGGCATTTCTTTCGCCTGATTGGTCTTCGGAAAAAAGTGCCAGTTTGATTGTTGAATCTCTTAAATCACGTGTCAAGAAAATTTTGAGATAGCCGTTAAGCACGTTGTAAAGACCACATTCGTAGGGTTATTCCTGCTTTGCGTGTGTGCTGCGCCCCAAGCAAGTCATCTTGAAAAGTCGCATAATCGTCTCACATGAGGAGTACCGGCAAGCAGTACCGGCAACGCGCCGCGGGGGAGCCTCCGGTCAGTTTTTTTGTAGCTGTGCGATACTGGATTCACGGAAGTTCAAGCGGGCCGTGGCTCAGGCGGGCGGCGGCGGAATTCAGGCATGACAGGCTCTGGCTGCGCGCGTCGTTTGTGCAGTTTTCCGACCGGACGGTCGGCGTTTTTCGGCAGCATTGCGGGCCTGTCCGAGTTGTTTAGAATGGGTGTATGGCGATCAATCCCAACAAGCAGGACGGCACTGTACTGGAGCGGCAGGAACAAAAGCTGAAGAAGCCGGCCATGTACAAGGTGGTGCTGCTGAATGACGACTTCACGCCGATGGAATTCGTCGTGATGGTGGTGCAGGAGTACTTCAACAAGGATCGTGAGACTGCGACGCAAATCATGCTGAAGGTTCATCGCGAGGGCAGGGGAGTTTGTGGGGTCTACACGCGGGACATCGCGTCGACCAAAGTTGAGCAAGTCGTTAGCCATGCACGGCAGGCGGGGCACCCGCTGCAGTGTGTGATGGAGGAAGCATGATTGCCCAGGAACTGGAAGTCAGTCTGCACATGGCGTTTATGGAAGCACGTCAGGCGCGGCACGAGTTCATTACGGTCGAGCATCTTTTACTGGCCTTGTTGGACAACCCGACCGCGGCTGAAGTGTTGCGCGCATGCGCAGCAAACATCGAAGATTTGCGTCAGAACCTGCGCAATTTCATTCATGACAACACGCCGACCGTGCCCGGCACGGACGACGTCGACACCCAGCCGACGCTTGGTTTCCAGCGCGTGATTCAGCGCGCGATCATGCACGTGCAGTCGACGTCGAACGGCAAGAAGGAAGTGACTGGCGCGAACGTGCTCGTCGCGATCTTCGGCGAGAAGGATTCGCACGCCGTCTACTACCTGCAGCAGCAGGGCGTGACGCGGCTCGACGTCGTGAATTTCATTTCGCACGGCATCGCGAAGACGAACAGTGGCGACGCCGCGAAGGCGAGCAGCGAAGCGAATCCGGAAACGGACGAAGCCGCCGCGCAGAAGGAAACGCCGCTCGCGCAGTTCACGCAGAACCTGAACCAGTTGGCGAAGGACGGCAAGATCGATCCGCTGATCGGTCGCGAGTCCGAAGTCGAGCGCGTGGTGCAGGTGCTGTGCCGCCGGCGCAAGAACAATCCGCTGCTTGTCGGCGAGGCGGGCGTGGGCAAGACCGCGATCGCCGAAGGGCTCGCCTGGCGCATCACGCGCGGCGAAGTGCCGGACATTCTTGCCGATGCGCAGGTCTACTCGCTTGATATGGGCGCGTTGCTCGCGGGCACGAAGTATCGTGGCGATTTCGAGCAGCGTCTGAAGACGGTGCTGAAGGAACTGAAGGAGCGTCCGCACGCCATTCTGTTCATCGACGAGATTCACACGCTGATCGGCGCGGGCGCGGCTTCGGGCGGAACGCTCGATGCATCGAACCTGCTGAAGCCAGCGTTGTCGTCCGGACAGTTGAAGTGCATCGGTGCGACCACGTTCACGGAATATCGCGGCATCTTCGAAAAGGACGCGGCGTTGTCGCGCCGTTTCCAGAAGGTCGATGTGACCGAGCCGACTGTCGAGCAGACGGTGGCGATCCTGCGCGGACTGAAGTCGCGTTTCGAAGAGCACCACGGCGTGAAGTATTCGTCGGGTGCGCTTTCGGCGGCGGCTGAGTTGTCGGCGCGCTTCATCACCGACCGTCATCTGCCGGACAAGGCGATCGACGTGATCGACGAAGCGGGCGCAGCGCAACGCATCCTGCCGAAGTCGAAGCAGAAGAAGACCATCGGCAAGAACGAGATCGAAGAGATCATTTCGAAGATCGCGCGCGTTCCGCCGCAAAGCGTCTCGCAGGACGATCGCAGCAAGCTTCAAACGCTCGATCGGGACCTGAAGAGCGTCGTGTTCGGGCAGGATCCGGCCATCGATGCGCTGTCGGCATCGATCAAAATGGCGCGCGCAGGCCTCGGCAAGCTGGACAAGCCGATCGGCGCGTTTCTCTTCTCGGGTCCGACCGGCGTCGGCAAGACCGAAGTCGCGAAGCAGCTTGCGTTCACGCTCGGCATCGAATTGCTGCGCTTCGACATGTCCGAGTACATGGAACGTCACGCGGTGAGCCGGCTGATCGGCGCGCCGCCGGGCTATGTCGGGTTCGATCAGGGTGGTTTGCTGACCGAAGCCGTCACGAAGAAGCCGCATTGCGTGCTGTTGCTCGACGAAATCGAAAAGGCGCATCCGGACATCTACAACGTGCTGCTGCAGGTGATGGACCACGGCACGCTGACCGACAACAACGGTCGCAAGGCTGATTTCCGCAACGTCATCATCATCATGACGACGAATGCGGGCGCCGAAGCGATGGGCAAGTCGGTGATCGGCTTCACGAACCGCCGCGAAACCGGCGACGAAATGGCCGATATCAAGCGGATGTTCACGCCGGAGTTCCGGAATCGTCTGGACCAGATCATCAGCTTCCGTTCGCTCGATGAAGAAATCATCATGCGCGTGGTCGACAAGTTCCTGATGCAACTGGAAGACCAGTTGCATGAGAAGAAGGTCGATGCGCTCTTCACCGACGCGCTGCGCAAGCACCTGGCGAAGCACGGTTTCGACCCGCTGATGGGCGCGCGGCCGATGCAGCGTCTGATCCAGGACACGATCCGCCGGGCGCTTGCCGACGAATTGTTGTTCGGCAAGCTTCTGTCGGGTGGTCGCGTAACGGTCGACGTGGACGAGAACGACAAGGTGCAACTGACGTTCGATGAAAATCCGGTGCCGCGTAATCCGAATCCGGAGGCGGTTGAAGTCGAGTGATGTAGAAGCTTTATAGAAAAAAGCGGCACGGTTTCCCCG
>NZ_FCOL02000025.1 GCF_001544515.1 Caballeronia terrestris | reverse complement strand
ATCAACGTGCCGATTCCTGTTCCGATGGCCTGGCACTCGTTCGGCGGCTGGAAGCGTTCCTTGTTCGGCGATCACCACGCATACGGAGAAGAAGGCATTCGTTTCTACACACGCTACAAGAGCGTGATGCAGCGCTGGCCTGACAGCATCGCGAAGGGCGCGGAATTCACGATGCCGGTGGCAAAATAAGACGGAACCCTGCACGGGACCAGAGTAAGCGCAAAATCGCCAACTCTCGTCGACATGCTCTGCATGGGACCGACGTAAGCGCTAAAGCGCTAACTCCGGTCGACTTAGGAGACAACGATGAAACAAACCGCCCGCAAACCCGAAGGCGAATTCGACTACATCATTGTCGGCGCGGGCACGGCAGGCTGCGTGCTCGCCAGCCGCCTCACCGAAGACGCCGACGTGAGCGTTCTCCTGCTCGAAGCAGGCGGCAAGGACGACTATCACTGGATCCACGTCCCCGTCGGCTATCTGTATTGCATCGGCAATCCCCGCACCGACTGGCTCTACAAGACGCAAGCCGAACCGGGCCTGAACGGCCGCGCGCTGTCGTATCCACGCGGCCGCGTGCTCGGCGGCTGCTCGTCGATCAACGGCATGATCTACATGCGTGGCCAGCGCGAAGACTACGACGAGTGGGCGCACCTCACCGGCGACCCGAACTGGTCGTGGGACGCGGTGCTCCCCGTCTTCAAGCGCAGCGAGGATCACCACGGCGGCGCCAGCGAATTCCACGGCGCGGGCGGCGAATGGCGCGTCGAAAAGCAGCGCCTCAAGTGGAAGATCCTCGAGACGTTCTCGCAGGCGGCGCAGCAAACCGGCATCCCCGCTACGGACGACTTCAATCGCGGCGACAACACTGGCGTCGGCTATTTCGACGTCAACCAGAAAAGCGGCATCCGCTGGAACGCATCGAAGGCGTTCTTGCGCACCGCGATGAAGCGCTCCAATCTCACGACGATCACCGGCGCGCACACGCAGCGCCTCGTGTTCGAAGGAAAGCGCTGCGTCGGCGTGGAATATCGGGGCGGCGACGTCGACTACATCGCGAAGGCGCGTTGCGAGGTGATCCTGAGCGCGGGCGCGGTGAATTCGCCGCAGATCCTCGAACTGTCGGGCATCGGCAATGGCGCGCGGCTGCAGCGGCTCGGCATCGACGTGGTGCGCGACTTGCGCGGCGTCGGCGAGAACCTGCAGGACCATCTGCAATTGCGCATGGCGTATAAGGTGAACGGCGTGCGCACGCTCAACACGCTGTCCGCGCACTGGTGGGGCAAGCTTTTCATCGGGCTGCAATATGCGCTGACGCGCGGCGGGCCGATGTCGATGGCGCCGTCGCAACTCGGCGCGTTCGCGAAGTCGAACCCGAACGATGCATCGATCACGCGGCCCGATCTCGAATACCACGTGCAGCCGCTGTCGCTCGATCGCTTCGGCGAGCCGCTGCATGCGTTCAATGCGTTCACGGCATCGGTGTGCACGCTGCGTCCGACCTCGCGCGGCAGCGTGCATATCGCGTCGCCCGATGCGCACGCGGCGCCGCTGATCGCGCCGAACTATCTGTCGACGGAGCGCGACCGCGAAGTCGCAGCCAACGCGCTGCGGCTCACGCGCCGCATCGCCGCCGCGCCGGCGCTTGCGCGTTACGCACCACAGGAGATCCTGCCGGGCGTCGCGTTCCAGACCGACGAGGAACTCGCACAGGCGGCGGGCAACATCGGCACGACGATCTTCCACCCGGTCGGCACCTGCCGCATGGGAACGGACAACGATCCAGGCGCCGTCGTCGATAGCCGATTGCGCGTGATTGGCCTGCGCGGGCTGCGTATCGTCGATGCATCGATCATGCCGACTATCACGTCGGGCAACACGAATTCGCCGACGCTGATGATCGCGGAACGGGCCAGCGAAATGATTCGCGCGGACCGTCGGAATGTCGAAGTGCAGGAAGCGATCGCGACAGCGCTCGCATGACATCCGTGACAGCTTGGTGACCAGCTGCGCCAGCAATCTTCGCGCCTTCCAATGCGGCCCTTATGGGGCCGTTCGTACATCTGCGCTCCGTGTGGCAAGGCTGGCAAGCGCAAGCGCCGATGCCTCGAAACCGTGCGCGCGCAGCCTGTAACCACTAAGTGCAAATCCCGATGATTGCGCTGCATCATTGGCGCGACAATGGCGTCTGGCCTTTGAGTAATCGGTTTATCGCGTGCCGGGTTTTGTGCAGCACGCAATCCGCGGCGAAACGCACCCGAGAACCTGAAATAACGCACGTCTTGCCGCGCGCGAAGCAACCAAAAATATCGCGTGGGCAGCGGCATCGCCCAGCGGCTCATTTCGCATGGAAGGGGACATGATTCTCGGCGACACGATTCTTGAAACGCGTGGCCTCACAAAAGAATTCAAAGGCTTCACCGCCGTGAATGGCGTGAACCTGCGCGTGCGCCGTGGCTCGATCCACGCGCTGATCGGACCGAACGGCGCAGGCAAGACCACCTGCTTTAACCTGCTCACCAAATTCCTCGAACCCACCGCGGGACAGATCGTCTTCAACGGCGTCGACATCACGCGCGAACGTCCCGCGCATATCGCGCGGCGCGGCGTGATCCGCTCGTTCCAGATCTCCGCTGTGTTTCCGCATCTGACGGTTTTGCAGAACGTGCGCATCGGCTTGCAGCGGCAGCTCGGCACGTCGTTTCATTTCTGGCGTAGCGAGCGCTCGCTCGATACGCTCAACGACCGCGCGATGGACCTGCTCACGCAAGTCGGTCTCACCGATTTCGCGGACACGAAAACCGTCGAGCTTTCGTACGGACGCAAGCGCGCGCTCGAAATCGCCACGACGCTCTCGATGGAACCCGAACTGATGCTGCTCGACGAACCGACGCAAGGCATGGGGCACGAAGACGTCGATCGCGTGACCGCGTTGATCAAAAAGGTATCAGTGGGCCGCACGATTCTGATGGTCGAGCACAACATGAACGTGATCGCGGGCATCTCCGACACCATCACCGTGCTTCAGCGTGGCGAGGTGCTGGCCGAAGGCAGCTATGCGGAAGTGTCGAAGAATCCGCTCGTGATGGAAGCCTACATGGGCAGCGCCGATGCCGCGCTGGCGGGAGCGCACGCATGAGCACGACGGTAGAGGAACGACGTCCGCTCGATACATCGGGCGCCTCGGGCAACGCAGCCGCGCTCGAACTCAGCGGATTGAAGGCGTGGTACGGCGAATCGCACATTCTTCACGGCGTCGACCTGAAGGTGAATCGCGGCGAAGTCGTCACGCTGCTCGGGCGCAACGGCGCCGGGCGCACCACGACGCTGCGCGCGATCATGGGCCTCACCGGACGCCGCACCGGATCGATCCGCGTCGGCGGCCGCGAAACCATCGGCATGTCTACGCACAAGATCGCGCATTGCGGCATCGGCTATTGCCCGGAAGAGCGCGGCATCTTTTCGAGCCTCTCGTGCGAGGAAAACCTCATGTTGCCGCCGCTCGTCGGCAGCGCGAAAGAGGCGATGGCCCTCGATGAAATCTATTCGATGTTCCCGAACCTGAAGGAGCGCCGCAACAGCCAGGGCACGCGTCTCTCGGGCGGTGAACAGCAGATGCTCGCGGTCGCGCGCATCCTGCGTACCGGCGCGAACCTGCTGCTGCTCGACGAGATCTCGGAAGGGCTCGCGCCCGTCATCGTGCAGACACTCGCGCGCATGATCCTGATGCTCAAGTCGCGCGGCTACACGATCGTGATGGTGGAACAGAACTTTCGCTTTGCGGCGCCGCTCGCCGATCGCTTCTATGTGATGGAGCACGGGAATATCGTCGAGCACTTCAACGCAGGGGAACTCGAAGCGAAGATGCCGGTGCTGCACGAACTGCTCGGGGTGTGATCGTTCAACGTTCGTCGCAACGCGGCAAGCGCGGGCCTGACCACGCGCGGCAGCACGCAAGCAACAACCATAAACCCTTGGAGACTGGAATGAAAAAGAAGACCCTCGCGCGCCTCTCGTCCTTTTGCTTTGCGGCTGCGGCGGCGGGCGTCGCGTTGAGCTCCGGCAGCGTCCACGCCGCCGACGGCAACACAGTAAAGATCGGTTACGTCACCGACTTGTCGGGCCTTTATGCCGACATCGACGGCCCCGGCGGCCTCGAAGCGATCCGCATGGCGATTGCCGACTTCGGTGGCAAGGTGAACGGCAAGCCCATCGAACTCGTCTACGCGGACCACCAGAACAAGGCGGACATCGCGGCATCGCGCGCGCGTGAATGGATCGACCGCGACGGCGTGAACGTGATCATCGGCGGAACGAATTCGGCGACGGCGCTTTCGACGGCGCAAGTCGCGGCCGAGAAGAAGACGCCGTACATCAACATCGGCGCGGGCGCGGACAACCTGACGAACGAGCAGTGCTCGCCGTACACGGTCCACTACGCGTACGACACGATGGCGCTCGCGAAGGGCACGGGTTCGGCCGTGACGAAGCAGGGCGGCAAGTCGTGGTACTTCCTCACCGCCGACTACGCGTTCGGCAAGGCGCTGGAGAAAAACACGTCGGACGTCGTGAAGGCGAACGGCGGGCAGGTGCTCGGTCAAGTGCGGCATCCGTTGTCGGCGTCGGACTTTTCGTCGTTCCTGTTGCAGGCGCAGGGATCGAAGGCGCAGGTGCTCGGCCTCGCGAACGCGGGCGGCGACACGATCAACTCGATCAAGGCGGCGAAGGAATTCGGCGTCAGCAAGACGATGAAGATCGCGGCGCTCCTCATCTTCATCAACGATATCCACAGCCTCGGGCTCGAAACGACGCAGGGCCTCGTCGCGACGGATAGCTGGTACTGGAACAAGGACGACACCACCCGCAAGTGGGCGCAGCGCTACTTCGGCAAGATGAAGAAGATGCCGTCGAGCCTGCAGGCCGCCGACTACTCGGCCGTGACGACCTACCTGAAGGCGGTGCAGGCAGCCAACTCGACCGATAGCGACAAGGTCATGGAACAGCTTCGCAAGGCGAAGATCAACGACTTCTACGCGAAGGGCTATATCCGCGAAGACGGCAGCATGATCCACGACATGTACCTAATGGAAGTGAAGAAGCCGTCGGAATCGAAAGAGCCGTGGGACTACTACAAGATCACCGCGACCATTCCGGGCGACCAGGCGTTCGGCACGAAGGCGGAGTCGCGCTGCAAGCTGTGGAAGTAAGTGGCGTGCGCTGCATGGAATCAGAGTAGGCGCGTGGGATCAGAGTAGGCGCTAAAGCGCTAACTCTGATCGACAGCGCGAACTCTGATCGACAGAGTTAAGTAGCACGACGGCAGGTGAGGCGGCAGGCGGCTCGAGAGCGGCGTGCCGCCGTTTCTGCGCCAACACCACACTGACGGCAGAATCGATGGAAATTTTCGGCATTCCGCTCGCCGCGATGATGAGCCAGTTGCTGCTCGGGCTCGTCAACGGCTCGTTCTACGCGATCCTGAGTCTCGGGCTCGCCGTGATCTTCGGCTTGCTCAACGTGATCAACTTCGCGCACGGCGCGTTGTTCATGCTGGGCGCGATGCTCGCGTGGATGGGCTTTTCGTACTTCAATATCCCCTACTGGGCGATGCTTCTGCTCGCGCCGCTGATCGTCGGCGTGTTCGGCGTCGTGATCGAACGCACGATGCTGCGCTGGCTCTACAAGCTCGATCACCTCTACGGCCTCTTGCTGACCTTCGGCATCACGCTCGTGCTCGAAGGCGTGTTCCGCTCGATCTACGGATCGTCCGGCCAGCCCTACGATGTCCCCGCGATGCTCTCCGGCGCGACCAACATCGGCTTCATGTTCCTGCCGAATTACCGCGCGTGGGTCGTCGTCGCCTCGCTGATCGTGTGCTTCGCGACGTGGTTCGTGATCGAAAAGACGCGCCTCGGCGCCTATCTGCGCGCGGGCACGGAGAATCCGAAGCTCGTCGAGGCGTTCGGCATCAACGTGCCGCTGATGGTCACGCTCACTTACGGCTTCGGCGTCGCGCTCGCCGCGTTTGCGGGCGTGCTCGCGGCGCCGGTGATCCAGGTGTCGCCGCTCATGGGGCAGTCGATGATCATCACCGTGTTCGCAGTCGTCGTGATCGGCGGAATGGGATCGATCATGGGCTCGATCCTCACGGGCCTCCTGCTTGGGGTCATCGAAGGGCTCACGCGCGTGTTTTATCCGGAAGCGTCCGCGACGGTCGTGTTCGTGATCATGGCGCTCGTCTTGCTGGTGCGCCCGGCGGGACTCTTCGGCAAGGAAAAATAATGCAAAGAAAAGCGCTTTACGTGCTATTGCTGATCGGCCTGATCGCGGCGCCGTTCGCCGGCGTGTATCCGGTGTTCATGATGAAGGTGCTGTGCTTTGCGCTCTTCGCGGCAGCGTTCAACCTGCTGATCGGCTATACGGGCCTGCTGTCGTTCGGCCACGCGATGTTCCTTGCGAGCGCCGGCTACACGACGGGCTACGTGATCCAGACGCTCGGCTTCACGCCGGAAGTCGGTGTGCTCGCGGGCACGGCGGTGGCGACCGCGCTCGGGCTCGTGGTCGGCCTTTTCGCGATCCGCCGCCAGGGCATCTACTTCGCGATGATCACGCTTGCGCTCGCGCAGATGGTCTACTTCATCTTCCTGCAGGCGCCTTTCACGCATGGCGAAGACGGCCTGCAAGGCGTGCCGCGCGGCAAGTTGTTCGGTATCGTCGATCTCGGCTCTGACCTGACGCTCTACTACGTCGTGCTCGTCGTAATGGCGCTGGCGTTCGCGTTGATCGTACGGATCGTGCATTCGCCGTTCGGGCAGGTGCTGATCGCGATCAAGGAGAACGAGCCGCGCGCGATCTCGCTCGGCTACGACACGGCGCGCTTCAAGCTGCTGGCGTTCGTGCTGTCGGCGGGGCTCGCGGGGTTGGCGGGATCGTTGAAGGTGGTCGTGCTCGGCTTCGAAACGCTCGGCGACGCCTACTGGACGATGTCCGGTCTCGTCGTGCTGATGACGCTCGTCGGCGGCATGAGCACGATGTTCGGGCCGTTGCTCGGCGCGGCAATCATCATCGCGCTGGAGAACCGGCTCGGCGATATCGGCACTGGCATCGCGCGGATAACGGGCGTCGACTGGTTCAACTCGCTCGGCGAATCGGTGACGATCGTAACGGGGCTGATTTTCATCGCGTGCGTGCTGGCATTTCGGCGCGGCATCGTCGGAGAGATCATTGCGCGCGTGCGGCCATTGCAGGGTTAATACGACGCTTGGACGTTTGGGCGAATGGGCAGGCGTTTAGTTGATTAACGTTAAAATGCTGCCCATTTAAGGTGCGGTTTATGCACCACTAGGGTAAATGCTAGGTTGTGACGAGTCGTTTCACAATTTAATATGCGTCCTAGTTCTGTTGCACCGAATTTTTGAGGTGGAGAACGAGGAGACAACGAGGCACTAAGTGCCCGACCGAAAGCGCTGTTGGATGATTCCAACAGCGCTTTTTTATTTGTTTTTCGCATTTCCGTATTTATATTGTCGGCAGAAATCGCGGCTGTCTCATACTCGTTTTCCCTTATCATTTTCACCGGATTTTCCGGCGATTTTCGTAGCGGTTAAAAGCCGCACAACTCCCTTCAAAACGCTTGCACCACGCGGGTCGCCTCCGCTACACTCGCCATTCACCGACCGGATGGTCGGTAATTGAAAACGGTAAATCCTCGCTTAAATCATACGAACGCATTCACGGGGTAATAAGGCATGAGGTTGGCATTGCGCGTGAGCGCGGCGGCATTAATCGCCGCATTGGCGAGTACGCAGGTTCTGGCAGATGTGAAAGTGGGCGTTACCGTATCCGCGACCGGACCGGCCGCTTCGCTCGGCATTCCGGAGAAGAACACGATTGCGTTGTTGCCGAAGGAGATCGCGGGGCAAAAGATGCAATACATCGTCCTCGACGATGCCACCGATTCCACCCAGGCCGTGAAGAACGCCCGCAAGCTGACGAGCGAAGACAAGGTCGATGCGCTGATCGGTTCCACGGTCGTGCCGAACTCGCTTGCGATGATCGATATCGCCGCCGAAACTTCCACGCCGATGATCTCGATGGCCGCGGCCGCCACGATCGTCGAACCGATGGATGCGAAGCGCGCGTGGGTCTTCAAGACGCCGCAGAACGACATTCTGATGGCCACCGCCATTGCGCAGCACATGTCGAACCGCAACGTGACGACGGTGGCCTTCATCGGTTTCAGCGATGCGTACGGTGAGAGCTGGTTCAAGGAGTTCAGCAAGGCCGCCGACGTCAAGAAGATCAAGGTAGTCGCGAACGAGCGCTTTGCGCGCAACGATGCCTCGGTGACGGGGCAGGTGTTGAAGGCGATGTCGCAGAATCCGGATGCGGTGCTGATCGCCGGAGCGGGCACGCCCGCCGCGTTGCCGCAGAAGACGCTCAAGGAGCGCGGCTACAAGGGCACGATCTATCAGACGCACGGTGTCGCGAACAACGACTTCCTGCGCGTGTGCGGCAAGGATTGCGAAGGCACGTTCCTGCCGGCGGGGCCGTTGCTCGTCTCCGAACAGTTGCCTGATTCGAGCCCGGTGAAGGGCGCCGCGCTGACCTACAAGAAGGCTTATGAAGGTGCGTATGGCGCAGGCACCGTCTCGACGTTCGGCGGTCACGCGTGGGACGCGGGCCTCATCCTGCAGCGCGCGATTCCGATCGCGCTGAAGAAGGGCCAGCCCGGCACGCCCGCGTTTCGCGATGCGTTGCGCGCGGCCATTGAAGGCACGAAGGATCTTCCCGTTTCGCACGGCATCGTCAACATGAGCACGAACGATCACTCCGGCCTCGACCAGCGCGCACGCGTGATGGTTGAGATCGTGGGTGGGAAGTGGAAGCTCGTTACCAACTGACATCGAGAGCCACGATGAATTGAACGAGAAACCAAGGCGCGTTGCTTCATACGCGCCTTTTTTTCCGCACAAAGAAGCCCGCAAACATGCGGGACGCAATGAGAGAAGAGGGCAATCAGTCAGCGCGCGTACGGTCAGGGAAAACGATGCTAGGCATGCTGTACCGCGCTACATAGATTGTCGCAGCAGTCGAATTGATAACAACTCGCAGCAGCGCACCGTCCGGGTGCGCGACAGCATTTCGCGTTTGGAGACAGGACATGAAAACCACAAAGCAATGGGTACGCACGGGCATCGCCCTGGCGATCGCGGGCAGCGCGCTCTGCGGCACGAGCGCCGTGTTCGCGCAGGTGAAGATCGGGGTGACGCTGTCGGCGACGGGGCCGGCGGCATCGCTTGGGATTCCGGAGAAAAATACGATCGCGCTCTTGCCGAAGGAAATCGGCGGGAAATCGGTCGAATACATCGTGCTCGATGACGGTTCCGATACGAGCCGCGCCGTGCAGAACACGCGCAAGCTGATCGATGAAGATCACGTCGATGCGATCGTCGGCTCGACCGTCACGCCGAACTCGCTCGCGATGATCGATGCGGCTTCGTCAGCCAAGACGCCGATGATCTCGATGGCGGCATCGGCGGCGATCATCTCGCCGATGGACGCGAAGAAGGCGTGGGTCTTCAAGACGCCGCAGAACGACGCGCTGATGGCCGACGCCATCGCGAGCTACATGGAAAAGCGCGGCGTGAAGACGGTCGGTTTCATCGGCTTCGCGGATGCCTACGGCGACGGCTGGTACAACGTGTTCGACAAGGCGGCGACCGCGCACAAGTTGAAGATCGTGACGAACGAGCGCTACAACCGCACGGACACATCGGTCACCGGCCAGGTGCTGAAGACGATGGGCGCGAATCCGGACGCGGTGCTGATCGCGGGCGCGGGTACGCCGTCGGCGCTGCCGGCGAAGGTGCTGAAGGAGCGCGGCTACAAAGGCAAGGTCTATCAGACGCACGGCGTGGCGAACAACGACTTCCTGCGCGTGTGCGGCAAGGATTGCGAAGGCGAGCTGCTGCCCGCGGGTCCGGTGCTCGTCACCGATCAGTTGCCGGAGAGCAATCCGGTGAAGAAGTCGTCGGCGGCGTACAAAAACGCATATGAGAAGGCGTACGGTGCGGGTTCCCTCTCGACGTTCGGCGGTCACGCATGGGACGCCGGGCAGATGCTCCAACGCGCGATTCCCGAGGCGCTGAAGAAGGGCCAGCCGGGCACGCCGGAGTTCCGTGAGGCGCTGCGTGCGGCGCTCGAGAACCTGAAGGACCTGCCGGTCGCGCACGGCATCATGAACATGACGCCGACGGATCACAACGGCTTTGACGACCGCGCGCGCGTGATGGTGCAGATCGTCGACGGCAAGTGGAAGCTGCTGAACGACTGACGCGTTTCTCGACGCGCGCTCGTCAAAGGCGCGCTTCGATGTGCAAAGCGGCGCGCCGGGGGATCGGCGCGCCGCTTTACCTTGTTTTGCCGGACTGATTCTCCGTCTGGCTGATTCGAAGAGGAAGTATGGACCTATCGATTGCGGCGATTCTCGCGCAGGACGGGATCACCACGGGCGCCATCTACGCGTTGCTCGCGCTCGCGCTGGTGCTCGTGTTCTCCGTGACGCGCGTCATTTTCATTCCGCAGGGCGAGTTCGTCGCGTATGGCGCACTCACGCTCGCCGCCCTGCAGACCCAGAAGTTTCCCGCAACGTGCTATCTGCTGGTCGCGATGGGCGTCGGCTGCTTCGTCGCCGAACTGGCCGGCATCGCGCGGCATCCGTCGCGATATCGACAAGTTGCGCGCACGCTGGTCGCTCTGGCCGGCAAATATGTGCTGTTCCCGATCGCCGTCTACGCGCTGACTCAGGGCGTCTTCATGCAGACCCTGCCGATGTTCGCGCAGATCGCGCTGACGCTGCTGATCGTTGTGCCAATGGGGCCGTTCGTGTACCGGCTGGCCTACGAGCCGATCGCGGAGGCAAGCACGCTCTTGCTGCTGATCGTCGCGGTCGCGGTGCACTTCGCGATGGTCGGCTTAGGCCTCGTGATGTTCGGCGCGGAAGGGTCGCGCACCACCGCGTTCTCCGACGCGACGTTCTCGCTCGGAGATGTATCGATCTCTGGGCAGAGCTTGTGGGTCGTCGGCACGGCGGCCGTGCTGATCGTGGCGCTCTACGTCTACTTCGATCGCACGATTTCCGGCAAGGCGTTGCGAGCGACGTCGGTGAACCGTTTGGGCGCGCGGCTCGTCGGCATCGGCACGACGCAAGCGGGGCGCCTCGCGTTCACGCTCGCAGCCGGCCTCGGCGCGCTGTGCGGCGTCCTGGTCGCGCCGATCACGACGATCTATTACGACTCGGGCTTCCTGATCGGCCTGAAGGGCTTCGTAGGCGCGATCGTCGGCGGGCTGGTGAGTTATCCGCTGGCGGCGGCGGGGTCGCTGCTCGTCGGGCTGCTGGAGTCGTATTCGTCGTTCTGGGCGAGTGCTTACAAGGAGGTGATCGTTTTCACGCTGATCATTCCGGTGCTGCTGTGGCGGAGTCTCGCGAGCCCGCATTCGGATGAAGAAGAGGAGTGAAGCGATGAAATTTCTGGTCCAAAATAAATTCTTCTGGGTATTCCTGCTGGTGGTGTTCGCGCTGCCCGTTCTGCCGCAGCCGATCCGCGTGCCCGAGTACTGGGTGACGCTGCTGAACTACATCGGCTTGTATTCGATCGTCGCGATTGGCCTCGTGCTGCTTACCGGCATCGGCGGGATGACGAGCTTCGGGCAAGCGGCTTTCGTCGGCGTCGGGGCATATACGACGGCTTATCTGACGACGCAGTTCGGGGTCTCGCCGTGGCTCGCGTTGATCGTCGGCATCGTGCTGACAGGGCTCGTGGCGCTGCTGCTCGGCATGGTGACGATGCGGCTCTCGGGGCACTTCCTGCCGCTCGGAACGATTGCCTGGGGGTTGTCGCTGTTTTTCCTGTTCGGCAATCTCGAAATGCTCGGGAAGTACGACGGGATCAACGGGATTCCCGTGCTGAATCTGTTCGGGTGGCATCTGGAATCGGGGCGCAGCATTTATTACCTGATTTGGGTCGTCGTGCTGCTGGCGGTCGTATCTGTTCAAAATCTGCTTAACAGTCGCCCCGGACGCGCGATTCGCGCGCTGCGCGGCGGCGGCACGATGGCCGAAGCAATGGGCGTCAATACTGCGTGGATGCGCGTCGTGATCTTCGTTTATGCGGCGGTGCTCGCCGCGATTTCCGGATTTCTATACGCGCATTTGCAGCGCGCAGTGAATCCGACACCATTCGGGCTGAATCACGGCATCGAGTTTCTGTTCATGGCGGTGGTCGGCGGGGTGTCGCACGTCTGGGGTGCGGTTCTCGGCGCAACGATTCTCACCGTGCTTCAGGACTATCTGCAGACGCTGCTACCGAAGTTGCTCGGCGCGAATGGCAACTTCGAAATCATCGTGTTCGGTGTTTTGATGGTTTTGCTGCTCCAGTATGCACGTCAGGGCGTGTGGCCGTTCGTGTCGCGGATCTTTCCGAGCGGGCCACGGGCGCGCGTTCCGGACCACGCCGAGGCTTTGCCGCAGCGCAGCAAGCCGACGACGGGCGAGCGTCTGTTGATCGTCGATAAGGCCCGCAAAGAGTTCGGCGGGCTCGTTGCGGTCAACGACGTGAGCTTCGAGGTAAAGGCGGGCGAGATCATCGGCTTGATCGGGCCGAACGGGGCTGGCAAATCGACGACGTTCAATCTCGTGACCGGCGTCCTGCAAGCGACGAGTGGCTCGATCACCTTCCACGGCGAGCGAATCGATGCGCTGACTTCACGTGAAATCGTCAAGCGCGGCATCGGGCGGACGTTTCAGCACGTCAAGCTGCTGCCGGGCATGATGGTGCTGGAGAACGTGGCGATCGGCGCGCATCTGCGCGGCAATACGGGCGTGTGGCGAAGCATCGCGAAGCTGAACGCGGCCGAAGAGGCGCGGTTGATGGCCGAGGCGGCGCGGCAAATCGCGCGCGTCGGGCTGGAAAAGCATCTCTACGACGAAGCGGGGAGCCTCGCGCTCGGGCAGCAACGAATTCTTGAGATTGCGCGGGCGCTGTGCTGCGATCCGACTTTGCTGCTGCTTGATGAACCGGCCGCGGGTCTGCGGTATCAGGAGAAGCTGCAACTGGCCGACTTGCTGCGGAAGCTGAAGGCCGAAGGGATGAGTGTCCTTCTGGTCGAACACGATATGGATTTCGTGATGAATCTCACCGATCGGCTGGTCGTGATGGAGTTCGGAACGCGGATCGCCGAAGGGTTGCCGGAAGAGGTGCAGAAGGATCCGGCGGTTCTCGAAGCGTACTTGGGCGGGGTGGAATGAAATGAATCAACCAGTTAATGCAACCGATCCGATTTTGCAGGTTAGCGAATTGTCAGTGCGCTACGGGAAGGTCGAGGCGCTGCACGGCGGCAAGCTGACGGTTGGTGCAGGGCAGATAGTCTCGGTGATCGGACCGAACGGCGCGGGGAAATCCACTTTGCTCAATGCGATCATGGGTGCGCTGCCATCGACCGGGTTCGCCAAGGGCGCAGTGCGCTATCTCGGAGACGATATTTCTTCCCTAGCAATCGAGAAGCGTGTTTCACGTGGAATGTGTCTCGTGCCTGAAAAACGTGAGTTGTTCGCCAGCATGACGGTTGAGGACAATCTCGTGCTGGGCGCTTATCGGCGCAAGCGTGCCGGAGAGCGAAACTATCTCGATCAACTGCCACACGTGTTCGAACTATTCCCGCGGTTGAAGGAGCGCAGGAAGCAGGCGGCGGGGACGTTGTCGGGCGGTGAGCGGCAGATGTTGGCAGTGGGGCGCGCCCTGATGGGCAAGCCGCAGTTGCTAATGCTCGATGAGCCGAGCCTTGGCTTGGCGCCGCTGATCGTGAAGGAAATCTTCCATATCATTAGTGCTCTGCGTGAAACGGGCGTCGCTACGCTGCTGATTGAGCAAAATGCTCGTGCGGCGTTGCAGATTTCTGACTACGGTTACGTGCTGGAAACCGGTGAATTCGTGCTCGAGGGTGCGGCGGGGGATTTGGCGCACAATCCGCAGGTCATTGAAACGTATCTCGGATTGGCAAAGAAAGTCGCTTAATTTGCTTTGAAGCAGGTTCTGGACGGCGTGTTTCACGTGAAACACGCCGTTTTTTTATCGTTGGCCGTTCGACAGAATTCGAGTCGAAAGGTAAAGCTATATAATTCTGCGATATCTCTCTCAAGGCTCGCGTCGCTCGCACGCGAAATTTCCAATGCTTTTTCCGACAGAATTTGATGTGATCGTCGTTGGCGGCGGTCACGCCGGCACCGAAGCCGCGCTGGCTTCAGCTCGCATGGGCTCCAAGACGCTGCTTCTGACACACAATATCGAGACACTCGGCCAAATGAGCTGCAATCCGTCGATCGGCGGGATTGGCAAAGGCCATTTGGTCAAGGAAGTGGATGCGTTGGGCGGCGCGATGGCGGCTGCGACGGATGAGTCGGGAATCCAGTTCCGTATCTTGAATTCGTCGAAGGGGCCGGCGGTGCGGGCAACGCGCGCACAGGCGGATCGTTTGCTGTACAAGCAAGCAATTCGGCATCGGTTGGAGAATCAGCCCAACTTGTGGCTGTTCCAGCAGGCAGTCGATGACCTGATGGTCGAAGGGGACCGGGTGGTGGGAGCGGTCACGCAGGTCGGAGTTCGGTTTCGGGCGCGCGCAGTCGTGCTGACCGCTGGGACGTTCCTCGACGGGAAAATTCACGTCGGGTTGAACAATTACACCGGCGGACGAGCTGGCGATCCTGCCGCAGTGTCGCTTTCTGCGCGGCTCAAGGAGCTGAAGCTGCCGCAGGGGCGTTTGAAAACGGGTACGCCCCCGCGCATTGATGGTCGGACGATCGATTATTCGAAGCTCGAAGAGCAGCCTGGCGACTTCGATCCGATTCCGGTGTTCTCCTTCTTGGGACGCGTCGAGCAGCATCCCCGGCAAATGCCTTGTTGGGTAACCCATACGAACGCCCAAACGCATGACATCATCCGCTCCGGGCTGGATCGGTCGCCGATGTACACGGGGGTGATCGAGGGAGTAGGGCCGCGTTATTGCCCGTCGATCGAAGACAAGATCCACCGTTTCGCCTCCAAAGACGCGCATCAGATCTTTCTGGAACCGGAAGGGCTCACCACAAACGAGTTCTATCCCAACGGAATTTCGACCAGCTTGCCATTCGACGTCCAGCTTGAATTGGTACGTTCGATGGTCGGCCTTGAGCACGCGCATATCCTGCGGCCAGGCTACGCAATCGAATACGACTACTTCGACCCGCGAGCGTTGAAGGCGTCGCTGGAAACGAAGGCGATCGGCGGTCTTTTCTTCGCAGGTCAGATCAACGGCACCACGGGCTACGAGGAAGCTGCCGCTCAGGGCTTGCTGGCCGGCATCAACGCTGGATTACAAGTTCAAGGAAAAGAGGCGTGGACTCCACGCCGCGATCAGGCCTACGTCGGCGTTCTTGTAGACGATTTAGTGACCCGTGGTGTGTCCGAGCCGTACCGGATGTTCACGAGCCGCGCGGAGTACCGCCTTTCCCTCCGCGAAGACAATGCCGACATGCGTCTGACGGAAACCGGCCGAGAACTAGGCTTAGTCGACGACCTCCGTTGGGACGCCTTCAGCCGGAAGCGCGACGCTGTTTCACGTGAAACAGAACGCCTCCGCACGATTTGGGTCAATCCGAAAACCCTGCCTGCCGCAGACGCAACGGCACTGCTAGGCAAGCCGATCGATCACGAATACAGCCTTGCTGACCTGCTGCGCCGCCCGGGTGTTACGTATGAGGGAATTTGCGCGTTGCGCGAGGGTGCGTGCGGACCAGAGGCTCCACTCGCCGACGATCCCGTCTTGCTTGCGCAGATCAAAGAGCAGATCGAAATCGGTGTGAAGTACCAAGGCTATATCGATCGCCAAGCCGGGGAGATTGAGCGGAACGGCTCGCAAGAAAACACGCGTCTGCCGGAAAGTATCGACTACGCCGAGGTGAGAGGGCTGTCGTTCGAAGCTCGCCAGAAGCTCACGCAGCATCGTCCTGAGACCATCGGACAAGCCTCGCGAATCTCAGGCATTACGCCTGCCGCGATCTCCCTCTTGATGGTGCACCTCAAGCGTGGCCTCGGCCGCCGCGCCACGACGAACAAAGATGACACTGGCAGCGGAAACGCGCCGGCGATCCAGTGACGGGCCGTTCAGCCGGCGCGTCTGGCCTCGATGATCTAGCGCCGCTTCTTCGCGAAGGCGCCGTGGAATTGGGTCTCACGCTGTCCGATGCCACGCACGCGAAATTGCTCGACTACGTAGCGCTGCTCGGCAAGTGGAACGCTGTCTACAACCTGACTGCGATCCGCGATCCGCGCCAGATGCTGATCCAGCACATCCTGGATTCCCTCGCGATCGTCCCAGCGCTGGAGAAGCGCGGCGTATCCTCGGCACTCGACGTCGGATCGGGCGGCGGCTTGCCCGGCATCGTCATGGCAATCGTACTGCCGGACTGGCAGGTCACGCTGAACGATATCGTTCACAAGAAAACTGCCTTCCAGTCGCAGGCGAAGGTGCAGCTTGGTCTGACGAATCTTTCGGTCGTTACGGGACGCGTCGAGATTCTGAAGCCGGGCGTTGAAGTGCCGGAGAAATTCGATGTGATTGTGTCGCGCGCGTTCGCAGAGCTCTCCGATTTCGTTACACTTGCGCGTCACCTGGTCGCCGACAACGGACGTATCTTCGCGATGAAAGGCATTCGCCCGGATGCCGAAATCGCGCGTCTTCCAGCGGGCACGACGGTGTTGGGCATCAAACGGCTGAACGTGCCGATGCTCGATGCCGAGCGTCACCTGATCGAAATTGCCGTGACGCCGGATTAAATGAACGCCGCAAGCGTATTGAAGCACTTCACGCACGCCTGAACCACCGCTGATCTTCTGGCAGCGAAGAAACGAGGACACTAAACGATGGCAAAAATCTTCTGCGTCGCGAATCAGAAGGGCGGCGTTGGAAAGACGACGACGGCAGTCAACCTCGCAGCGAGCCTTGCGGCGCTCGACCAGCGGGTTCTGCTGATCGATTTGGATCCGCAGGGCAATGCCACGATGGGCAGCGGAATCGACAAGTCGGCCTGCGAAAACACGGTGTACGAAGTGCTGGTGGACGGCGTCACACTGCGCGACGCGCGCAAGCGCCCCGAAGCCGTCAACTACGATGTGCTGCCGGCGAATCGCGAACTCGCCGGCGCCGAAGTCGAACTGGTCACCATTGCGAATCGCGAGCACGTGCTGCGTGGTGCGATCGCCGAAGTCATCGAAGATTACGATTTCGTTCTCATCGACTGTCCGCCGGCTTTATCGCTTCTGACCCTTAACGGCCTGTGCGCCGCGCACGGCGTTGTGATTCCGATGCAGTGCGAGTACTTCGCGCTCGAAGGCCTGTCGGATCTCGTCAATACCATCAAGCAAGTCCACGCCAACCTCAATCGCGACTTGAAGGTGATCGGCCTGTTGCGCGTGATGTTCGATCCGCGCATTACCTTGCAACAGCAGGTTTCCGACCAGTTGAAGGAACATTTCGGCGACAAATTGTTCGACGTGGTGATCCCGCGCAACGTGCGTCTTGCCGAAGCACCGAGCTACGGATTGCCGGGCGTCGTGTTCGACAAATCGTCGCGCGGCGCACAGGCGTACATCCAGTTCGGCACGGAAATGATGGAGCGCGTGCGCGCTCTGTAACCAAACCCAATCGACGCGGCTCGAGCGGCTGCCGGAGGAACCAAGATGAGCGCTGTAATGAAGAAGAAGGGCTTGGGCCGCGGGCTCGATGCGTTGCTGGGCGGAAGCGTCGATATCACGGAGGCCGTTCGTAGCGAAGGCGTGCCGACTGTGCTGCCGCTGTCGAAGATGCAGGCGGGCAAGTACCAGCCGCGCACGCGCATGGACGAGGGCGGCCTGCAGGAACTCGCAGCGAGCATTCGCGCACAAGGTCTGATGCAGCCGATTCTCGTGCGCTCGATCGGCGAGGATCAGTACGAAATCATCGCGGGCGAGCGGCGGTTTCGCGCGGCCCGAATCGCCGGCCTCGATGAGGTTCCGGTCCTCGTGAAAAACGTGCCGGATCAGGCCGCCGCGGCGATGGCGCTGATCGAGAACATCCAGCGTGAGGATTTGAATCCACTGGAAGAGGCGCAGGGCATCCAGCGTCTGCTCGACGAATTCGATTTCACGCACGAACAGGCTGCTGAGTCGGTGGGACGGTCGCGCAGTGCAGTGTCGAATCTGCTGCGTCTGTTGAATCTCGCGACGCCCGTTCAGACGATGCTCCTCGCCGGCGATCTCGACATGGGCCACGCGCGCGCGCTACTCGCCGTCGATGCCGCGACGCAAATTCAGCTGGCCAACCAGGTGGTGAACAAGCGCATGTCGGTGCGCGAAACCGAAAAGCTGGTTTCGTCGACGACGAAGGAAGTGCCCGCGACGAAAGCGCGCGTCGCAAACGACGGCGGACGCGACACGCGCAGGCTCGAAGAGGAGTTGTCGGATTTGCTGTCGGCAAACGTGAAGATCAAGCTCGGCGGGCGGGGGCGCGGCAAGGTGACGATCGATTTTGGCGATCTCGATTCGCTCGAAGGCATTCTCAGCAGGCTGCGCGGCACCGCCGACGCGACGCGCGCGTAATCGTTTTGTCGAGCACGAAGGCAAAACTCATCGAACCGACGAGCACGCTCGCGCGTCTGTGGGCGCTCGTCAGCAAGGAACCGGTGCTCGCGATTCTCGTCGTCGCGTTGCTCGCCCTGCAGATTTTGCATCCGCGACCGTGGACGACGCTCCCCGCGCTCATCGACTGGCAGACGGTACTGACGCTCGCCGGTCTGCTCATGCTGACAAAAGCCGTCGAACTATCAGGATTCCTGATGTGGATGGCGCATCGGGTCGTGCATCGAATTCATAGTGAGCGGGCGCTCGCGTTTCTGCTGATCGGCCTGGCTGCGGCGCTCTCGACGCTCCTGACCAACGACGTCGCGCTGTTCGCCGTCGTGCCGCTCGCGCTCTCGCTGCACAAGCTCGCGCCGCTTCCGATCAAGCGGCTCGTCATCTTTATCGCGCTAGCGGTGAACGCGGGGTCCGTGCTAACTCCGCTCGGGAATCCTCAGAATCTCTTCCTCTGGCAAACGAGCGGCGTGTCGTTCGGCGCGTTCGTGTGGGCGCTCGCGCCGCTCTGCGCCGTGCTGATGGCGATGCTGTACGTGCTGAGCGCGTTCATGTTCCGCGCCGAACCGCTCGACCTCTCAGGCGACGTGGAGGAGCATCGCGTCGATCGGACGCTGTGCGTGGTGGCGGCGCTCGCCTTCATCGCGTTCGTTGCGCTCGCCGATGCGCATCACGCAGGTCCGGGAGTCGCTGCGGTCGCGATCGGCTTCTTGCTGTGGCGCAGGCAAGTGGTCCTGAGAATCGACTGGTTGCTGCTGCTCATCTTCGTGCTGATGTTCATCGTCTTGCGCAGCGCCGCGGCACTACCGCCGGTCCACGATGCCATCGCGCACATCGGCCTGAACACGCCGTTACGCGCGTATGGTGCAGGCGCCGTGCTTTCGCAAGGCATCAGCAACGTGCCGGCCGCGATCATGCTTGCCGAATTCTCGAAGGACTGGCGCGCGCTCGCATTCGGCGTGAGCGTTGGCGGCTTCGGTATCGCGATTGGTTCGCTCGCAAATTTGATCGCCGTGCGCCTCTCGGGCGAGAAGGGCATGTGGACGCCGTTTCACATCGTATCGATCCCGTTCTGGATCGTGGCAACGGCGATTGGTGCTCTTCTCGTATGAGTGCGCAGCACGCCTTACAGCCCCACACGAACTGGTCGCGAAAGCAAGATAATTCTTAGATAAAACGTGGCATTTTAGGCGATGTCTGCTTGCTTTTTGACGCACCTAAACTATTGAATCCGTGACAACAATCGCTTACAATCCCCCGGATTTATCAGCTTGGTGACCCCGAAAGCGCAGCGTAAACGCGGTGGTTGTGCGGCGGCTACGGGTGGGTGACAACGGGACTTTGAGCAGGCAGTGTGATGACGGTGCGAGAGCAGAATCGAGCGCCGAAAGGCGGGCAAGACGGGCGCCGCTCGCCATCCGAAGCTGACGAAGCGAATGGTTCAGGAAGTCAGCCGCACGGTTCGTTTGACGATTCGTGGGACGCCGAAGCGCAAGATAACAATATCGTTCCGCTCACGCGGGCACAGGCAGAAACGCTGTTTGGTCCCGGAGTGAGTCGTCCATCGCGGGTCACGCCATACAAGGTCGTGGCGGCGCAAATGGTTTTGTCCCTGGGTGCAACGCTGCTGTGGTGGCTGTTCTACAGTCCGCCGCGGGATGCCGCGCTGTCCGCCTTCCTGGGAGGAGCGATCTGCTGGGTGCCGAGCGCATTATTCGCGGCACGCTTGAAAGCGAAGAGCGGCGCCGAGACCATCGCGAGCTGGGTGATCGGCGAAGCCATCAAGATGGGTGCGACGATTGCTATGTTCGTCGCGATCGCGGTCTGGTACAAAGGCGCGCTATGGGTGCCGCTTCTGGTCACGTACCTGATCGCGCTGAAGACTTACTGGATTGCAATGGTCTGGCGATGAACGCGAGGCAGCGAAGCCGGGCTGCGGAGCGGTAGAGCAACAGTAACAGAGCAAATAAATACGTGCGGATTCCATATCCTGCACGCGGGCCTCGGCCCCCGGAGACGCAACGCCAACGCGGCGACTCGGGGGACAAGCAGGCGGCGGAAGATTTTTGACAATTTGGGTGGCTTTAACGATATGGCAGCTAGCGAAGGAACGCGCGCTCTGGATCCGTCCGAGTACATTGCGCACCACTTGCAGAATCTTTCCAATCACCATCAGACGGCGATTTTCGATATCCACGTCTGGAATCTCGATACGCTGTTCTGGTCGATTCTGTGCGGCCTGGCGACGATCGCGATTCTCGGCCTCGCCGCCCGCAAGGCGACGTCCGGCGTTCCGGGGCGCTTCCAGAGCGCGGTCGAGATGCTGGTCGAGATGGTCGAGGACCAGTCGAAGTCGATGATCCACGGCAACCGCCGCTTCATCGCGCCGCTCGCGCTGACGGTGTTCGTCTGGGTCGCCCTGATGAACGCGCTCGACTTCATCCCCGTCGACCTGCCGGGCCGCGTGATCGGCTGGCTGGGCCTGTCGGAAGTCATTCCGCATCATCGCATCGTGCCGACCGCCGACCTGAACGGCACGCTCGGGATCGCGCTCGGCGTCTTCGCGCTGATGATCTATTACAACCTCAAGATCAAGGGCGCCGGCGGCTTCGTGCACGAACTGCTGTCGGCACCGTTCGGCGCGCATCCGCTCCTGTGGATCCCGAACCTTGCACTGAACATCATCGAGTTCGTCGCCAAGACGGTTTCGCTCGGCATGCGGCTGTTCGGCAACATGTACGCAGGCGAACTGCTCTTCCTGCTGATCGCACTGCTCGGCAGCATGTGGCATTTCGGCGCGGACGCCTCTGTACTTGGCTTTATCGGCCATGTGGTCGCGGGTACGGTCTGGGCGATCTTCCACATTCTGATCGTTCTGCTGCAAGCGTTCATTTTCATGATGCTGACGCTGGTGTACATCGGCCAGGCGCATGACACCCATTAATACGCTTTAAGTAGTCCCAGAATCGCCTCAGGTTTCACGGTTTCGTCTTTTATAAATCCAGTTCCAAAGTCTTTAATCAAAGGAGTGATCATGCAAGCTTTCATCGCCAACATCCAGGGTCTGACCGCCATCGGTATCGGCATCATCATCGGCCTGGGTGCAATCGGCGCCTGTATCGGTATCGGCCTGATGGGCGGCAAGTACATCGAAGCGTGTGCCCGCCAGCCGGAACTGATGAACCCGCTGCAAACCAAGATGTTCCTCTTGGCTGGTCTGATCGACGCGGCGTTCCTGATTGGCGTTGGTGTGGCAATGCTGTTTGCGTTCGCGAACCCGCTGCTCTCGAAGCTCGCAGGCTGAGGTTCCTCGGAAGTGTGCGTCTAGCCGCAACGTGACGACGACGCAGGACGGAACCGGTGAGGGCGCTTAATCGATGCATCCCGTCGATGAGCGCCTTACCGTTTCACTCTCCCGAAAAAGCAACGTTTAAGGAAACACCGTGAATCTCAACGCAACCCTGTTTGCGCAAATGGTCGTGTTTCTGATCCTCGCGTGGTTCACGATGAAGTTCGTGTGGCCGCCGTTGATCAACGCCCTCGACGAGCGCGCGAAGAAAATCGCCGACGGCCTCGCTGCCGCCGAAAAGGGCAAGTCGGAACTCGAAGCCGCGCACAAGCGCGTCGACCAGGAACTCGCGCAAGCCCGCAACGACGGTCAGCAACGTATCGCCGACGCTGAAAAGCGTGCGGTCTCCGTCGCCGACGAAATCAAGGCTAACGCCCAAGCCGAAGCAGCGCGCATCATTGCGCAAGCGAAGGCCGACGCGGACCAGCAAGTCGTGAAGGCACGCGAAGCATTGCGCGCCGAAGTCGCGGCGCTGGCCGTGAAGGGCGCCGAGCAAATCCTGAAACGCGAAGTCGACCAGAAGGCGCACGCCGATCTGCTGAATCAACTCAAAACCGAGCTCTGATCATGGCCGAACTTGCAACCATCGCCCGTCCCTACGCAGAAGCGCTGTTCCGCGTGGCCGAAGCCGGTGATCTCGCGGCCTGGTCCAACTTCGTCGAGGAGCTGGCACAGGTTGCGCGTCTGCCCGAGCTGCTGTCGGTCGCCACGAGCCCGAAGGTCAGCCGCGATCAGGTCAGCGATCTGCTCCTGTCCGCCGTGCAATCGCCGCTCAAGGACAGCTCGCAGGCCAGGAACTTCGTGCATATGCTGGTCGACAATCATCGTCTGCCGCTGATGAACGAAATCGCCGTGCAGTTCGACGAGCTGAAAAACGCCCGTGAAGGCGCGGCCGACGCGCTGATCGTGAGCGCGTTCCCGCTCGAAGGCGATCAGTTGAACGACCTCGTCGCCAGTCTCGAACGCAAGTTCCAACGCAAGCTGAAACCTACTGTCGAAATCGACCCGTCGCTGATCGGCGGCGTGCGCGTGACGGTGGGCGACGAAGTGCTCGATACCTCGGTCCGCGCGCGCCTCGCCAGCATGCAGACGGCTCTGACTGCCTGACGCTTAAAAGCTGGCACGCAACAGAATTGACTATCAGGAGCGAATAATGCAACTCAATCCCTCTGAGATCAGCGAGCTGATCAAGAGCCGGATCCAGGGCCTTGAAGCGAGCGCAGACGTTCGCAACCAGGGCACCGTGATCTCCGTGACCGACGGTATCGTGCGTATCCACGGCCTGTCGGACGTGATGCAGGGCGAAATGCTCGAATTCCCGGGCAACACGTTCGGCCTCGCGCTGAACCTCGAGCGCGATTCGGTCGGCGCCGTGATTCTGGGCGAATACGAACACATCTCGGAAGGCGACATCGTCAAGACGACGGGCCGCATTCTCGAAGTGCCGGTGGGTCCGGAACTGCTCGGCCGCGTGGTCGATGCGCTCGGCAACCCGATCGACGGCAAGGGTCCGATCAACGCGAAGATGACCGACGCAGTCGAAAAGATTGCACCGGGCGTGATCTGGCGTAAGTCGGTTTCCGAGCCGGTCCAGACCGGCCTGAAGTCGATCGACGCGATGGTGCCGATCGGCCGTGGCCAGCGCGAGCTGATCATCGGCGACCGCCAGTGCGGCAAGACCGCCGTCGCGATCGACGCGATCATCAACCAGAAGGGCAAGAACCTCTTCTGTATCTACGTCGCGATCGGCCAGAAAGCTTCGTCGATCATGAACGTGGTGCGCAAGCTCGAAGAAACCGGCGCGATGGAATACACGATCGTCGTCGCGGCTTCGGCTTCGGAATCGGCCGCGATGCAATACCTCGCACCGTACTCCGGCTGCTCGATGGGCGAATACTTCCGCGATCGCGGTCAAGACGCGCTGATCGTGTACGACGACTTGACCAAGCAAGCATGGGCGTATCGCCAGATTTCGCTGCTGCTGCGCCGTCCGCCGGGCCGTGAAGCGTACCCGGGCGACGTGTTCTACCTGCACTCGCGTTTGTTGGAGCGTGCGGCTCGCGTGTCGGAAGACTACGTCGAGAAGTTCACCAACGGTGAAGTGAAAGGCAAGAGCGGTTCGCTGACGGCACTGCCGGTCATCGAAACGCAAGCCGGCGACGTGACCGCGTTCGTTCCGACGAACGTGATTTCGATTACCGACGGCCAGATCTTCCTGGAAACCGACCTGTTCAACGCCGGTATCCGCCCTGCAATCAACGCGGGCGTGTCGGTGTCGCGAGTCGGCGGTGCAGCGCAGACCAAGGTCGTGAAGAAGCTCTCGGGCGGTATCCGTACCGACCTGGCTCAATATCGTGAGCTGGCTGCGTTCTCGCAGTTCGCATCCGACCTCGACGAAGCCACCCGCAAGCAACTGGAGCGCGGCCGCCGCGTGACGGAACTGCTCAAGCAGCCCCAGTATCAGCCGCTGCAGGTGTGGGAACTGGCTATTGCGCTGTTCGCGGCGAACAACGGTTATCTCGATGACCTCGAAGTCAGCCAGGTGCTGCCGTTCGAAAAGGGTCTGCGCGAATACCTGAAGACGAAGCAGGCCGACATGGTCAAGCGCATCGAAGACAACAAAGACTTGTCGAAGGACGACGAAGGCGCATTGCATACCGCGCTGAAGGACTTCAAGAAGTCGGGCGCTTACTGATCTCAACATTGATCGAAACTTTGGAGCGGCGCGGGCCGCTTCGGGCGAAAAGAGCCGAAGCCACAACCCGCGCCACTTCGATCAGGGAGTAAGCAAATGGCTGGAATGAAGGAAATTCGCGGCAAGATCAAGAGCGTGCAGAACACGCGCAAGATCACGAAAGCGATGGAGATGGTGGCCGCGTCGAAGATGCGCCGCGCTCAGGAGCGCATGCGCGCCGCTCGTCCGTACGCCGACAAGGTTCGCGAGATCGCGGCGCACATGAGCGAAGCCAACCCCGAGTACCGCCACCCGTTCATGGTGAAGAACGAAGGCGCGAAAGTGGCCGGCATCATCCTCGTCACGACCGACAAGGGTCTGTGCGGCGGCATGAACACGAACATCCTGCGTGCGTCGGTTCAGAAGTTCAAGGATCTCGAGCAGGGCGGCGTGTCCATCGAGGCATCGGCGATCGGCAGCAAGGGTCTCGGTTTTCTGAATCGCCTGCGCGCGAAGGTCGTGTCGCAAGTCACGCACCTCGGCGACACGCCGCATCTGGAAAAGCTGATCGGCGCGGTCAAGGTGCAGCTCGACCTGTACTCGGAAGGCAAGATCAACGCGGTGTACCTGGCGTACACGCGCTTCGTCAACACGATGAAGCAGGAAGCGGTGATCGAGCAACTGCTGCCGCTCTCGACCGAGGACTTCAAGCGTCGCGACAGCGCGGACGGTGTTTCCGTCACGCCGAAGACGTCGTGGGACTACATCTACGAGCCGGACGCGCAAACCGTCGTCGATGAACTGCTCGTGCGTTATGTCGAGGCGCTCGTCTATCAGGCGGTCGCGGAGAACATGGCATCGGAGCAATCGGCCCGGATGGTGGCGATGAAGGCCGCGTCGGACAATGCGAAGACCGTGATCGGCGAATTGCAGCTCGTGTACAACAAGAGCCGGCAGGCCGCGATTACGAAGGAACTCTCGGAAATCGTCGGCGGCGCCGCTGCGGTCTGATGATCGCGTGAGCTGAATCAAACAGTATCTAAAGGAAATGCGATGAGTACCACTGCTTTGGTAGAAGGCAAGATCGTACAGTGCATCGGCGCCGTGATCGACGTGGAATTCCCCCGTTCGGACATGCCGAAGATTTACGACGCGCTCGTTTTGGAAGGCTCGGAACTGACGCTTGAAGTGCAGCAACAGTTGGGCGACGGCGTGGTCCGCACGATTTGTCTGGGTGCGTCGGACGGGCTGCGTCGCGGCACGGTCGTGAAGAACACGGGCAAGCCGATCAGCGTGCCGGTCGGCAAGCCGACACTCGGCCGGATCATGGACGTGCTGGGCCGCCCGATCGACGAAGCCGGTCCGATCAACTCGGACGTAACGCGCGGCATCCACCAGAAGGCGCCGAAGTTCGAAGATCTGTCGCCGTCTACGGAACTGCTGGAAACAGGCATCAAGGTTATCGACCTGATCTGCCCGTTTGCGAAGGGCGGCAAGGTTGGCCTCTTCGGTGGCGCCGGCGTGGGCAAGACCGTGAACATGATGGAACTGATCAACAACATCGCGAAGGAACACGGCGGTTATTCCGTGTTCGCCGGCGTTGGCGAGCGTACCCGCGAAGGGAACGACTTCTATCATGAAATGAAGGACTCGAACGTTCTCGACAAAGTGGCGCTCGTGTACGGCCAGATGAACGAGCCGCCGGGCAACCGTCTGCGCGTGGCGCTGACCGGCCTGACGATGGCCGAGCACTTCCGCGACGAAGGCCTCGATGTGCTGTTCTTCGTCGACAACATCTACCGTTTCACGCTGGCGGGCACGGAAGTGTCGGCACTGCTCGGCCGTATGCCGTCGGCAGTGGGCTACCAGCCGACGCTGGCTGAAGAAATGGGCAAGCTGCAAGAGCGTATTACGTCGACGAAGACGGGCTCGATTACGTCGGTGCAGGCCGTGTACGTCCCTGCGGATGACTTGACCGACCCGTCGCCGGCTACGACGTTCGGCCACCTGGACGCAACGGTCGTGTTGTCGCGTGACATCGCTTCGCTGGGTATTTACCCGGCCGTGGACCCGCTCGATTCGACCTCGCGTCAGATCGACCCGAACGTGATCGGCGAAGAGCACTACACGATCACGCGCGGCGTGCAGCAAACGCTGCAGCGCTACAAGGAACTGCGCGACATTATCGCGATTCTGGGCATGGACGAACTGTCGCCGGAAGACAAGCTGTCGGTCGCGCGCGCGCGGAAGATCCAGCGTTTCCTGTCGCAGCCGTTCCACGTCGCGGAAGTGTTCACGGGCTCGCCGGGCAAGTATGTGCCGCTGAAGGAAACGATCCGCGGCTTCAAGATGATCGTCGAAGGCGAGTGCGATCATCTGCCGGAGCAGGCGTTCTACATGGTCGGCACGATCGACGAAGCCTTCGAAAAGGCCAAGAAGATCCAGTAAAGGTCGGGTGTATCGAAGCGGACGCTGGCTTGATCAGGCGGCGTTCGCGCACCGCGTCTCATGGCGTGGTGTTCCAGCGATAGCGCTTGGCGGATTCCTCTGCGAGCGCGGAGATAGACCCCAGGAGTCGAGTCGATATGGCAACCATCAAAGTAGACGTCGTCAGCGCGGAAGAGCAGATCTTCTCGGGCCAGGCGAAGTTCGTCGCGCTGCCGGGCGAAGCGGGTGAACTCGGTATTTTGCCGGGCCACACGCCGCTCATCACACGCATTCGTCCGGGCGCCGTGCGCATCGAGGCGGAAGACGGCTCGGAAGAGTTCGTGTTCGTTGCGGGCGGGATTCTCGAGATTCAGCCGGGCGTCGTGACCGTGCTCGCCGATACGGCGATCCGCGGCGCGGACCTCGACGAAGCGAAGGCCGAGCAGGCAAAGAAGCGCGCGGAAGAAGCGCTGCAGAACACGGATTCGAATCTCGAATACGCGACCGCGCAAGCGGAACTCGCGTATGCGACGGCGCAGTTGGCCGCGATCCAGCGCCTGCGGAAACTTCGCGGGCAGCATTGAGCGCTGGCGACAGCATTTCCATGAAAAAGCAGCCTTCGGGCTGCTTTTTTATTTCTACCGCGCTTTTCTGCATAACAGATGTGCGGCGCTCCCTCAGCGTGCCTAAGTCATTGAATTCACACAATTGCGCGACTAAAGCCGCTAACCGTTGCGGGTAACACTCAATGCCGCCGGTTACTTTTACCGTGCAGAATAGTCTTCCAAATGGCCTGCAAAAAGCAGGTCGAATTCATTGCGGAGACATCGATGGCAATTCAACCGACGCAGGCCGACGCGCAGATCGCACCACGCGACGGCCTCTCTCAAGTCCGCGGTGCAACCGACATCCCCTTGAGCGACGCCACCGTCTCGCGATTCCTGCTCGACACCGTCGCACGATTTCCGGATCGTCCCGGCGTCACGTTCCGCGAGCAAAACATCCGCTGGACGTGGCGCCAGTTCGCCGATGAAGTCGATGTCCTCGCGAGCGGCCTGCTCGCGCTCGGCGTGGAAGCGGGCGATCGCGTCGGCATCTGGTCGCCGAATCGGGTGGAATGGCTGCTCACTCAGTTCGCGACGGCCCGGATCGGCGCGGTGCTCGTCAACATCAATCCGGCGTATCGGCTGGCCGAACTTGAATACGCACTGAACAAGGTCGGCTGCAAAGCGCTGATCGCGGCGGAGCAGTTCAAGACGTCGAAGTATCTCGAAATGCTTCAGACCCTCGCACCCGAACTCGCCGATGCCGAGCCGAACTCGCTGCAAGCGGCGAAGCTTCCCGAATTGCGCACCGTGATCCGCATGGGCGAGGCGAAGACGCCCGGCATGCTCAACTTCGGCGATGTGATGGCGCGCGGCCGCGATCAACTCGACACGGCGCTGCTCGAATCGCTCGAAGCAAAGCTCGACGCGCACGATCCGATCAACATCCAGTTCACGAGCGGCACGACCGGCAATCCGAAGGGCGCGACCCTCACGCACCACAACGTCGTGAACAACGCGCGCTATATCGCGATCGCGATGCTTCTCACCGAGAACGACTCACTCTGCATTCCCGTGCCGCTGTATCACTGCTTCGGAATGGTCTTGGCGGTGCTCGCGTGCGTATCGACGGGTTGCACGATGGTTTTCCCTGGCGAAGCCTTCGATCCCGCCGCGACGCTCGCCGCCGTCCACGAGGAGCGCTGTACCGCGCTGCACGGCGTGCCGACGATGTTCATCGCCGAGCTGGATCATCCGGACTTCGCGAAGTACGACTTCAGCCGCTTGCGCACGGGGATCATGGCGGGTTCGCCGTGCCCGATCGAAACGATGAAGCGCGTCGTTTCGACGATGAACCTGCGTGAAATCACCATCGCCTACGGGATGACGGAGACGAGCCCGGTGTCGTTCCAGAGCTCGACGACCGATCCGCTCGACAAGCGCACCACGACCGTGGGACGTATCCAGCCGCACCTGGAGGTAAAAATCATCGATCCGCTGGGCAACGTCGTCCAAGTCGGCGAGACGGGCGAACTGTGCACGCGCGGCTATTCGGTGATGAAAGGCTACTGGGACGACGAACCGAAGACGCGCGAAGCAATCGTCGACGGCTGGATGCACACCGGCGACCTCGCGACGATCGATGCCGAAGGCTACTGCAATATCGTTGGCCGCCTGAAGGACATGCTGATCCGCGGCGGCGAGAACGTGTATCCGCGCGAAATAGAGGAATTCTTGTTCCGGCATCCGAAGGTGCAGACAGTACAGGTATTCGGCGTGCCGGATCAGAAGTACGGCGAAGAGGTCTGCGCGTGGATCGTGCTACGACCGGGCGAGCAGGCGACGGCCGAGGACATCCGCGAGTTTTGCCAAGGGCAGATCGCGCACTACAAGATCCCGCGGTATATCCGCTTCGTCGACGAATTGCCGATGACGGTCACCGGCAAGGCGCAGAAATTCGTCATGCGCGCGCGGATGATCGAAGAACTGAAAATAGCGGAAGCTAAGACGGCGTGAGTTTGATTACTGGCCTGAAAGGAGAACGCAAGAACATGAAGGCGTTCTCCTTTCAGTTTCTGACGGAGCAACGATCGCGCGATTCATTTTGAAATGCGCGCAAACGTTTGTCCGGGCGAAAAAAAAGCGGGCCTGGAGCCCGCTAAAAACCACACGCTACGGGGTTAGCGCGAGGAGACCAAAGGTGGGAACAACTTCGATACCGCACTTGGACCGAAGAACGACCCCAGCAAAGATGTCCCAGGAGAGGGTTTCGGCTAGGCCGACAAGCAGGTACGTGGTCAAAAAAACACACCGCACCCAACACATCCGTGTTGAAACCGTTTGAACAGATTGTGGGCGAATTGATCTCGGGCGGCCGTAACAAAGTGTTTCAGGTTGTAACCCACGGTGCAAAAGGCGCGCCCGAAATATTCGACTGCCATTCAGGCCCATTCGGAAAATTAATTGCCCGCATCGAGCGCTTTGCGCGGGTGATTGGCAATTAATCGTCGATTGCTGTGTTAAAGCATAGTGCAGAGACTCTAATTTTCCGGGAAAATCGAACGAGCGGTCCTCATGAAATCGAAAAGCATTTTAGATGTGGAGGGAATAAAGCCGCCACACCACAAAAATCGGGAGATCAAATTGACCATCGACAGCGACCTGCTCGCCTATTACCGTGCGTCGGCGGAGGCATTTCCGCCCCTTCCCGCGGATGCCGACGCCCGCGCCGTCGGCCAGCGTTTTCAGGACGTGGCGCGCACGTTCGGACGTCCACGCGGCGCGGATATCGCCGTAAGCGAACTGACGGTGCCGCTGCAAGGACGCGAGCTGAACGCGCGGGTTTACCGCCCGGTTGCGGCGACTGATCCGCTGCCGCTCCTCGTGTATTTCCACGGCGGCGGATGGGTCGTGGGCGATCTGGATACGCACGACGCGCTCGCCGAGCGGCTGGCGATCGATGCCAATTGCGCCGTCGCGAGCGTCGATTATCGCCTCGCGCCCGAGCATCCGTTTCCCGCGCCGTGCGACGACGCCCTCGACGCCCTCATCTGGTTCGCCGAGCATCGCTCGCGGCTGGGTTTCGCGACGGACCGGCTCGCCGTCGGCGGGGACAGTGCGGGCGCGCACCTCGCGGTCGTCGCCGCGCGCGGGGCGAACGAGCGCGTGGCCGGGCTCGTCGGCGCGCAGTTGCTGCTGTATCCCGCGATCCGGCGTCAGTTCGAGAGCGCGAGCTGCCTCGCGAACGCGAACGGCCCCGGCCTCACGAACGAGGAAATGAAGTGGTACTGGCAGCAGTTTCTGTCCGGCGCCGCACCCGCCTCCGACGATGTCCGCGCCTTCCCGCTCGCCGAACCGTTCGAGCGGACGCCTGCGCCAGCGCTGATCGTCGCGGCGGCGCACGATCCGCTCTACGACGACGCGTTCGAACTCGGCCGCTTTCTGGAGAGCAACGGCGGCCGCGTTGAGTTGATCGACGCGCACGACATGACGCACGGCTTCGGCCGCATTCAGCAGCATTCGCCGGCGGCGGCCGCGTGGATGAAGGGCGCCGCCGAGCGCGTCGGGGCGATGCTGCACTAAACGCCGTTTACTTCAGCCATTTATCGACAACTGATTGGAACTCGCCGGTCGATCGCGCGAGGTGCAGCCACTGGTCGACGTACTGCTGAAACGCCACGTCGCCGCGTGGCACGAGATAGGCCTTTTCGCCGAACTGGAACGGCTTGTCGGGATGCACAGAGCACAGGCCGGGGTTGAGCTTCTGCTGGAGCAAAGTTTCAGAGGCGTCGGTGACCATCACGTCGGCGCGGCCGTCGAGGATCTGCTTGAAGATCGTCACGTTGTCCGGGTACTCGATCAGTTGCGAATGCGTAAAAAATTGCTTCGCGAAGCGCTCGTTCGTGCCACCCGGATTGACGATCGTCCGCACGCCCGGCTGGTCGATCTGCGCGACAGTCTGGTACTTCTCCACGTCGTCGCAACGCACGATCGCTGTTTTCCCGTCCACCATGTACGACTGCGTGAAGAAAGCACGCTTCTGCCGATCGAGCGTTGTCGAGACACCGCCCACCGCGATGTCGCATTTCGCGATGAAGTCGTTCATCAGGCTCGACCACGAAGTCTTCACGTAATCGGCCCTCACGCCAAGCGACTTGGCGAGGCTGTCGGCGAGATCGATGTCGATGCCTTCGAACTGGCCGTCAGGCTTCAGGAACGTGTACGGCTTGTAGTCGCCCGTCGTGCAGACGCGCAGCGTGTGGCGGGCGAGCACGTCGTCCAGACGCGACGTCGACGTAGCGGCGGCGGGCGTCGCGCCGGAAATGGTGCCGGCCTGCACCGTCTGCGCCTGCGCGCTGTTGAAGGCCAGAACTGCAGCGGCGATAGCGACAAGGTGTCTCATGGTCTTCTTATTTAATAGTGGCGAACGTCGATCATAGTCACCGATGCGCGCCTTCAACAATGCGCGAGTTCCCCGAGACGCCATCGCGAAATCGCGCTTCGGGGCGATGGCGTTGGCATCACGCGGCGTCCGCGCATCGCAAAAACGCGAGGCCGCTCCGGTAGAATGCTCCTTTGCCTTTCAGCACCGAGCGCCGTGGCCCATACCCTTCTCAACGATACTTTCCTGCGCGCGCTGCTGCGTCAGCCGACCGACTACACGCCGATCTGGCTGATGCGGCAGGCGGGCCGCTATCTGCCCGAGTACAACGCGACGCGCGCGCGCGCCGGAAGCTTTCTGGGTCTGGCGAAGAATCCCGATTACGCGACCGAAGTCACGCTCCAGCCGCTCGAGCGCTATCCGCTCGACGCCGCGATCCTTTTCTCCGACATCCTGACGATCCCCGACGCGATGGGCCTCGGCCTGAACTTCGTGCAGGGCGAAGGCCCGCGCTTCGAGCGCACGGTGCGCACGGAAGCGGACGTCGCGCGCCTGGCCGTGCCGGACATCGATTCGACGTTGCGCTACGTCACCGACGCGGTCCGCCAGATCCGCCGCGCGCTCACCGATGCCGAAGGCCGCCAGAAAGTGCCGCTGATCGGTTTTTCGGGTAGCCCGTGGACGCTCGCGTGCTACATGGTCGAAGGTGGCGGCTCGGACGACCATCGCACGGTCAAGTCGATGGCGTATGCGCGGCCGGACCTGATGCACCGCATTCTCGACGTCAACGCGCAGGCCGTGGTCGCGTACCTGAACGCGCAGATCGAAGCGGGCGCGCAGGCCGTGATGATCTTCGACACCTGGGGCGGTGCGCTCGCCGACGGCGCGTATCAGCGCTTTTCGCTCGATTACATCAGGAAGGTCGTCGCGGGGCTGAAGCGCGAGCACGACGGCGCGCGCGTGCCGGTCATCACGTTCACGAAGGGCGGCGGGCTGTGGCTGGACGAAATTGCGTCGATCGGCGTGGACGCGGTCGGGCTCGACTGGACCGTCAACCTCGGCGCGGCGCGGGCAAAGGTCGGCGATCGCGTGGCGTTGCAGGGCAATATCGATCCGAGCGTGCTGTTCGCGTCGCCCGCCGCGATCCGCTCGGAAGCGCGCGCCGTACTCGACAGCTTTGGTAACTTTCCAGGCCACGTCTTCAATCTGGGCCACGGCATCTCGCAATTCACGCCGCCGGAACACGTCGCCGAACTCGTCGACGAGGTGCATTCCCATAGCCGCGCGATCCGTAAAAAGGGCAGCGCCTGAGGCGTCGCTTGTTGCGATGCAACAGGCAGGGCTCGAAACAGTCGCGCGATGGGCAGCGGCACGCGTGCCCCAAACGGCGCCCCTTCGGCAGTCTCCCGATTGTCAAGAGTTGACTTATGCACATTTTTTACGCTGCGGCGCGCCATCATACGTATGGCCAAAAAGCACCGATAAAGCCGGTCTATGTGTATGGCAACCTCATGATTTAAAAGAGAAATATCTTAATCGACCCGCAATGTGGGCAAGCGCACAAAGCGACTCCACGCGCGGTTTTTGTGAACTGTCAACTAAAGTTCTCAACAAAGTTATCCACAGGCCTGTGGAAAGCCTCACTTTCTCAAAAATAATCCTGAACTTAGCGCCGATTGTGATGTTTCACTTTAAGTGCGCCGGGCAAAGCCTTGTGCTGTCGTCGGCGCGCGGCGGTGTCGGCGCATGGCGGCGGTGCAGCGAATGAGCGCGGTGTTCGTCCGCGTGGCGCTGGATCATCCGCTGCCCACGCTCTTCGACTATCGATACGACCTCGCGCCTCCGCCCGAGGCGGGGCTGCTCGTGCGCGTGCCGTTTGGGCGACGCGACGTCGTCGGGCTGATCTGCAAGGTGACGACGCAAAGCGATGTCCCCGTCGACAAGCTGCGCGCCGTCGAAGCGATCTGCGATGCCTGCGCGCCGCTCTCCGGCGAATGGCGCGCGCTCGCCGCGTTCGCCGCGGAGTATTACCAGCGCGGTTTGGGCGAAGTTGCGTTGCCCGCCTTGCCGCAGGCGTTGCGTGATGCGTCGCGCTGGGCGCGGCTTTTTGCGCCCGCGGAGCGCTACCGGCTGCTGCCGGCCGGCCGCGCCGCGTTGCCCGATGCGCTGCCGGTGCGCGCGAATGCGCTGCGTCGCCTGGCGGAAGCGCTCGCCGCCCAGCGAACGCTCGCCGCCGCCGATGCCCGCGCGCTGCATCCGAAGGCGGGCGCGACGCTGGCCGAGTGGCAATCGAAGGGCTGGGTCGTACTCGACAAAGGGGACGACGCCGCGCCCGAGTTGCCCCAAGCACTCACCAACGACGCCTTGCTCCCGCGTCTCACGCCCGAACAGCGAGAAGCCGTCGACGCGATCACCGCCGCGCGCAGCTTCGCTCCGTTCCTCTTGCACGGCGTGACGGGCAGCGGCAAGACCGAGGTCTATCTGCACGCGCTCGCGGGCTTGCTCCACGCGCGGCCGGACGCGCAGGCGCTCGTCCTCGTCCCCGAAATCAATCTGACGCCGCAGTTCGAGGCCGCGTTCCGCGCGCGTTTCGCCGCGCTGCCCGAAGGCGCGATCGTCACGATGCACAGCGGCCTCGCGGAAGGCGAGCGCGTGCGCAACTGGCTCGCCGCGCACACGGGACGCGCGCGCATCGTCCTGGGGACGCGGCTCGCGATTCTGGCGTCGCTGCCGGAACTGGCGCTGATCGTCGTCGATGAGGAGCACGATCCCGCCTACAAGCAGCAGGAAGGCTTGCGCTATTCCGCCCGCGACCTCGCGATCTACCGCGCAAAGCAGCGCGAGATCCCGGTCGTGCTCGGCTCGGCGACGCCGTCGCTCGAAAGCTGGTGGCAGGCCGAGCAGGGCCGCTACACGCGGCTCACGCTGTCGCGTCGTGCTGTCGCGGAAGCCGTACTGCCGAGCGTGCGGCTCGTCGATCTCGAAGAGGAGCGCAGGCGCGGGCGGGCGTCGATCGAAGGGTTGTCGGGCCCGCTCGTCGCCGCGCTGAAAAGCCGGCTGGAACGCGGCGAGCAAAGTCTCGTGTTCCTGAATCGCCGTGGCTACGCGCCGATCCTGTCATGCGATGCCTGCGGCTGGGTCGCCGGCTGTCCGCGTTGCAGCGCGTATGTCGTGCTGCATAAGCCGGAGAGGAATCTGCGCTGTCACCATTGCGGCTGGGAGGCGCGGATTCCGAAGTCGTGTCCGGATTGCGGCAACGTCGATATCGCGCCGATGGGACGTGGCACGCAGCGCGTCGAGGAGACGCTCGCGAGCGCGGTGCCGGGCGCGCGCGTGCTGCGCATCGATGCCGACAGCACGCGCCGCAAGGGCAGTGCGCAGGCGTTGTTCTCGGACGTGCACGCGGGCGAGGTCGATATCCTGGTCGGCACACAGATGATCGCGAAGGGCCACGACTTCCAGCGCGTGACGCTCGTCGGCGTGCTGAATGCCGATACGGCGCTCTTTTCCCACGATTTCCGCGCGAGCGAGCGCCTTTTCGCGCAGTTGATGCAGGTGAGTGGTCGGGCGGGGCGTTCAGGTTTGCCCGGCGAAGTGGTGATTCAGACGCGCTATCCGCGACACGCGCTGTATCACGCGCTGGCGCGGCACGACTACGTCGGTTTCGCGAATTCGACGCTGGCCGAGCGGCGCGACGCGCATTTGCCGCCGTTCGTCTATCAGGCGTTGTTGCGCGCCGAGGGGCGCACGCTGGAGGCGGCGCTCGGATTCTTGCAGCAGGCGGCCGCCGCGTTCGCGCCGCTACCGGGCGCGGACCGCGTGACGGTCTACGACGCCGTGCCGCTCACGATCGTCAAGGTCTTCAACGTGCATCGCGCGCAATTGCTGCTGGAATGCGCGTCCCGGGCCGCGTTGCAGACCGCTTTGCGCGCGTGGCAACCCGAACTGCGCAGCCTGAAAGGCGTTCTGCGCTGGGCCGTCGAAGTCGATCCGCTCGATATCTGAGCGGAAGGCGCTTCAGACGCCGCCGGGCGTGGCCTTGTCGCCCGTTGGATGCGGTGCCTCGGGAATCTCGTTCGCCTTTTCGCCCGCGTGCGCGACGCGCGACGTAGCGCCGCGAATGAACAGCACGACACACACTGCAAACATCGCCCAAATGCCGACGATCACCATCCACGTGCTCATATCCTTCTCCCCGAAACGACTGTTGGCACCCATTGGTCGGCGCGCATGGGAGGTATATCGGCGCGAAAAGAGGTTTTGCGTAGGGCAACTCCGACAATATCGAGACTAGGGAAAATACTAGGCGTTTGACGCCATCCGCCGCGCTCGCCCGCATCCGTCAAAGCCATGCTGGACAAGGGCCCCAAAGAGGTGCAACCCATCTCAAAAAGTAGGTTGCACCTTTTTTTGCGGCGGAGTACGATTCGCCAACTTTTTAGTCATCGGCCGGTCATACCGCGGCCAAACGAAGGAAATATGGCGAGCACTACCCTTGGCGTCAAAGTCGACGATCTCCTGCGCTCACGGCTGAAAGATGCCGCGACGCGCCTCGAGCGTACCCCCCACTGGCTCATCAAGCAGGCGATCTTCGCGTATCTCGAACGCATCGAGCACGGCCAGTTGCCGCCGGAGCTGTCGGGCGCGAACGGCGTGGCGGAGCTGGGCGAAACGCTCCCCGTCGAAAGCGACGACGACAGCGCCGCCCATCCTTTCCTCGATTTCGCGCAGAACGTGCAACCGCAGTCGGTGCTGCGCGCGGCGATCACGGCGGCGTATCGTCGGCCGGAGCCGGAGTGCGTGCCGTTCCTCGTCGGGCAGGCGCGTCTGCCGGCCGGCATCGCCACCGAGACGCAGGCGCTCGCAACGACGCTCGTCGAAGCCTTGCGCGCGAAGCATACGGGCGGCGGCGTCGAGGGGCTGATCCACGAGTTTTCGCTCTCCAGCCAGGAAGGCGTCGCGCTGATGTGTCTCGCGGAAGCACTGCTGCGCATCCCTGACCGCGCGACCCGCGACGCGCTGATCCGCGACAAGATCAGCAAGGGCGACTGGCGCTCGCACATGGGCCAGGCGCCGTCGCTGTTCGTGAACGCGGCGACGTGGGGCCTGATGATCACCGGCAAGCTGGTGACGACGAACAGCGAGACGGGATTGTCGTCGGCGCTGACGCGCCTGATCGGACGTGGCGGCGAACCGCTGATCCGCAAGGGCGTCGATATGGCGATGCGGCTGATGGGCGAGCAGTTCGTTACCGGCGAAACGATTTCGGAAGCGCTTGCGAATAGTCGCAAGTTCGAAGCGCGCGGTTTCCGTTATTCCTACGACATGCTCGGCGAAGCCGCGACGACCGAAGAAGACGCGCAACGCTACTACGCATCGTACGAGCAGGCGATCCACGCGATCGGCAAGGCGGCGGGCGGGCGCGGCATCTACGAAGGCCCGGGCATTTCGATCAAGCTCTCCGCGCTGCATCCGCGTTATTCGCGTTCGCAGCAGGAACGCACGATGAACGAACTGCTGCCGCGCGTGCGCTCGCTCGCGCAACTCGCGCGCCGCTACGACATCGGCCTGAACATTGACGCAGAAGAAGCCGATCGTCTCGAAATCTCGCTCGACCTGCTCGAAGCGCTCTGTTTCGATCCGGAACTGGCGGGCTGGAACGGCATCGGCTTCGTGGTGCAGGCTTATCAGAAGCGCTGCCCGTTCGTGATCGACTACCTGATCGACCTCGCGCGCCGCAGCCGTCATCGTCTGATGATCCGGCTCGTGAAGGGCGCTTACTGGGATTCGGAAATCAAGCGCGCGCAAGTCGATGGCCTCGAAGGCTATCCGGTCTACACGCGCAAGATATATACGGATATTTCCTACGTCGCCTGCGCGAAGAAGCTGCTCGGCGCGCCGGATGCGGTCTATCCGCAATTCGCGACGCACAACGCATACACGCTGTCGGCGATCTATCACCTCGCCGGCCACAATTACTATCCCGGCCAGTACGAATTCCAGTGCCTGCACGGCATGGGCGAGCCGCTGTACGAGGAAGTCACAGGGCGCGACAAGCTGAACCGGCCGTGTCGCGTGTATGCGCCGGTCGGCACGCACGAAACGCTGCTCGCATACTTGGTGCGGCGTCTGCTCGAAAACGGCGCGAACACGTCGTTCGTGAACCGCATCGCCGACGAGACGATTCCGGTCAGCGAACTCGTCGTCGACCCGATCGATGAAGCGTCGCGGCTTACGCCGCTCGGCGCGCCGCACGCGAAAATCCCGCTGCCGCGTCAGTTGTACGGCAACGAGCGCTCCAATTCGATGGGCTTCGATTTGTCGAACGAGCATCGGCTGGCGTCGCTGTCGTCGGCGTTGCTCGCGAGCGCGAACAATCCGTGGCGCGCGGTCCCGATGCTCGAAGGCGACGATCCGGGCAACGGCACGCCGCGCGACGTGCGCAACCCGGCGGATCTGCGCGACGTGGTCGGCACGGTGGTCGAGGCCTCGGCGGAACAGGTGAGCGCGGCGATCGCGCACGCCGTGGCCGCCGCGCCGATCTGGCAGGCGACGCCCGTCGAAGATCGCGCCGACTGCCTCGCGCGCGCCGCCGATCTTCTCGAAGCGCAGATGCATACGCTGATGGGCCTGGTCGTGCGTGAGGCGGGCAAGTCGCTGGCGAACGCGGTCTCCGAGATTCGCGAGGCGATCGATTTCCTGCGCTACTACTCCGCGCAGATTCGCGGCGAATTTTCGAACGACACGCATCGTCCGCTTGGGCCCGTAGTCTGCATCAGCCCGTGGAATTTCCCGCTGGCGATTTTCATGGGTCAGGTCGCCGCAGCGCTCGCCGCCGGCAATCCGGTGCTCGCGAAGCCGGCCGAACAGACGCCGCTGATCGCCGCTCAGGCCGTGCGCATTCTGCGCGAAGCCGGCGTGCCGTCGGGCGCGGTGCAACTGCTGCCGGGCAACGGCGAGACGGTGGGCGCGGCGCTGGTCGCCGATCCGCGCACCCGCGCCGTGATGTTCACCGGCTCGACCGAAGTGGCGCGCCTCATCAACAAGACGCTCTCGGAACGCCTCGATCCGGACGGCCGGCCAATCCCGCTGATCGCCGAAACGGGCGGCCAGAACGCGATGATCGTCGATTCGTCGGCGCTCGCGGAGCAAGTGGTCGCGGACGTGTTGCAGTCGTCGTTCGATTCCGCTGGTCAGCGCTGCTCGGCGCTGCGCGTGCTCTGCCTGCAGGACGACGTCGCCGATCGCACGCTCGAAATGCTCACCGGCGCGATGAAGCAACTCGCGGTGGGCAATCCGGATCGGCTGTCGACGGACGTCGGCCCGGTGATCGACGCCGACGCCAAGCGCGGCATCGATGCGCACGTCGCGTCGATGCGCGAGAAGGGCCGCAAGGTCGTGCAACTGCCGCTGCCGGATGGCTGCGCGCAAGGCACGTTCGTGCCGCCGACCTTGATCGAACTCGATTCCATCGATGAACTCAAGCGCGAGGTGTTCGGCCCGGTGCTGCATGTGGTGCGCTATCGCCGGGCTTCTCTTGATAAACTCCTCGACCAAATCAAAACGACGGGTTATGGGCTCACGCTCGGCATCCATACGCGTATCGATGAAACCATCGCGCATGTGATCGATCGCGCGCACGTGGGCAACATCTACGTGAACCGGAACGTGATCGGCGCGGTGGTCGGCGTGCAGCCGTTCGGCGGCGAAGGCTTGTCGGGCACGGGGCCGAAGGCGGGCGGTGCGCTGTATCTGCAACGTCTGCTGGCAAAGCGTCCGACTGGCTTGCCGAAGTCGCTGGCGAATGCGCTGGTGGTAAATCACGCGGCATCGACGGATACGCCGTCGGCGGCGTTGACCGCGCTGCGCGACTGGTCGATCGCCGAGCGCGATCCGCAGACGGCGGCACGTTGCGACGGCTATCTGCAACTCGTATTGGCCGGCGCCACCGCCGTGCTGCCCGGCCCGACCGGCGAGCGCAACACGTACACGCTCGGCGCGCGCGGCACGGTGCTGTGCGTGGCGTCGACGGCGAGCGGCGCGCGCGCCCAGTTCGCAGCGGTGCTCGCCACCGGCAACAAGGCGCTATTCTCGGGCGCGGCGGGCGAGCAGCTGGTGGCGTCGCTGCCGGCATCGCTCAAGGCGCATGCGAGCGCACGCAAGACCGGCGACACGGCATCGACGTTCGACGCCGTGCTGTTCGAAGGCGACAGCGATGAACTGCTGTCGCTGGTGAAGGAAGTCGCGAAGCGCCCGGGGCCGATCGTATCGGTGCAGGGCGTCGCGGCGGGGGCGTTCGCCGACGGCGGTCACGACGGCGAGGACTACGCGCTCGAACGGCTGCTGACGGAACGCTCGGTGAGCGTGAACACGGCGGCCGCGGGCGGCAACGCGAATTTGATGACGATCGGTTGAGCAATACTCGGCGCTCGGTTCAAACAAACGGCAGCAGGCACGGCGATCCCGGCACAGGCTGCCATCCACACTGGTACTAGGAGAAGGCTATGACGTACAAGATGAACAAGCTGGCGGCGGCTTTGGCGGTTGCAGGCCTGTCGCTCGCGGGGACCGCATTTGCAGAGCAGGTCGAAGACGTGAAGGTGGGTTTCGCCGCGCCGATGACGGGCGCCCAGGCCCACTACGGCAAGGACTTCGAGAACGGCATCACGCTCGCCGTCGAGGATTTCAACGCGACGAAGCCGGTGATCGGCGGCAAGCCGGTTCGCATCGTGCTGAACGCAGCCGACGACCAGGCCGACCCGCGCACGGGCACGACTGTCGCGCAGAAGCTCGTCGACGACGGCATCAAGGGTATGCTCGGCCACTTCAACTCGGGCACGACGATTCCCGCTTCGCGCATCTACGCGAACGCCGGCATCCCCGAGATCGCGATGGCGACGGCGCCCGAATACACCACGCAAGGCTACAAGACGACGTTCCGCATGATGACGTCGGACACGCAGCAGGGTTCGGTCGCGGGCGAATTCGCGGTGAAGAACCTGAAGGTCAAGAAGATCGCGATCGTCGACGACCGCACGGCCTACGGCCAGGGCCTCGCCGACCAGTTCGAGAAGGCGGCGAAGGCATCGGGCGGCACGATCGTCATGCGTGAATTCACGAACGACAAGGCCGTCGACTTCAAGGCGATTCTGACCAAGATCAAGTCGTCGAATCCGGACCTCGTGTACTACGGCGGCGCCGATTCGCAAGCCGCGCCGATGGTTCGCCAGATGAAGACGCTCGGCTTCCGCGCGCCGCTGATGGCGGGCGAAATGGTCAAGACCGACACGTTCGTGAAGATCGCCGGTGACGCAGCCGACGGCACCGTCGCGTCGCTCGCTGGCCTGCCGATGGACCAGATGCCGGGCGGCGCGACCTACGCGGCGAAGTACAAGAAGCGCTTCAACGAAGACGTGCAAACGTACTCGCCGTACGCCTACGACGGCGCGATGGCTATGTTCGACGCGATGAAGAAGGCGAACTCGACCGATCCGGCCAAGTACCTGCCGTTCCTCGCGAAGACCGAAATGCCGGGCGTGACGACGTCGAAGCTGGCGTACGACTCGAAGGGCGACCTGAAGAACGGCGGCATCACGCTGTACAAGGTCGTCGGCGGCAAGTGGACGACGCTGCAAAGCGTGGGCGGCAAGTAAGTTTTTGCTGCGAGTGTTTTACGAGGGGCCCCGTTTCTGCGGGGCCTTTTTGTTTTCAGGGACGCTCCGCCTGAAGCCGGTCAGCATCGCGCCGATCAGGTTTTCGCGCGTCCAGACGCTCATCAAGAGCGCCGCCGCGATATGCACAGAGACGCAAAGTTCCAGCATGATTGACAGAATCGTATGCAGCTCCTGCGGCCAGTCTTCACCCCAGAAGGCGTCGAGGCGCATCAGCCAGCCACTCACGCCGAGCGCGAGAATCAGCAGCCACAGCGCGATCGCCATCAAGCCGCCGAGCGGATTATGCGAAAGGTGATGCATCGGCTTGCCGCGCGCGAGCGAGCGCACGTAGTCGATCAGATGCGCGGGCGTCGGCCACCACGCCGAGAAGCGCGCGTAGCGCGTGCCGACGAAGCCCCACACGATGCGCACCCCGACGAGCCCCGCTGCGATATAGCCAAGCACGCGATGCGTTGCATCGGTCGGGCCGAACAGATTCCACGCGACGATGCCCGCGACCGTCCAGTGCGTCAGCCGCACCCAGAGGTCCCAGGTTTTCACGCGGCCTTCGTGCATCGTCTTACGGCCTTCAGTCGATTCAATCGATTTCCGACTTCACGACGGCGAGCGTCTTGGTGTCGTAATAGATTTCCACCTTCTTGCCTTCCTTGTTGTGGCCGTAGATCTCGTAGCAGTTGCCATCGACCTTGAACTTCTTGATCTTGTAGCCCTGCGCTTCGAGCTGTGCGCGCGCATCTGCCTCCTTGATCCACTCGCTCTTCGGATGTGCCGTGCAATCGGCCTTTGCGAACGCCGCGCCCGAAAAACCAACCGCCACCAGCAATGCCACGAACTTGAACATCGGCCATCTCCTCGATATTTGTCGAGCGGACACTCTACTGCCGATGAGAATCGTTCGCAAGCGAATCGTAAGCTTAGGTCAGCCCTGCTTCCGGCCTTGCTCGCGAATCTGATCGAGCGTCGCGCCGGGCGTGCTCTGGTTCTGCGGAATCCTGATCTCGATCACGGCGGGCAAGCCCGATTCCACCGCTCGCTCGAACGCGGGCAGAAACTCGTCGGTCGTCGCGACAAGCTCGCCGTGCGCGCCGAACGCGCGCGCGAACGCGGCGAAGTCGGGATTCGTGAGCCCCGTGCCGTGCACGCGATTTGGGTAATGCCGCTCCTGATGCATGCGGATCGTCCCGTACTGCGCGTTGTTCACGACGACAAAAATCACCGGCAACGCATATTGCATGGCCGTCGCGAGTTCCTGGCTCGACATCATGAAACAGCCGTCGCCCGCGAACGCCACGACCGTGCGCTCCGGATGCAGCGATTTCGCCGCGATCGCCGCGGGCACGCCGTAGCCCATCGCCCCGCTCGTCGGGGCGACCTGCGAGCGGAAATGCCGGTACGAATAGTGCCGATGCAGCCAGGTCGCGTAGTTGCCCGCGCCGTTGGTGATGATCGAGTCGGGCGGCAGGCGCTCGCTCAACTGGCGCATGATTTCGCCGAGTTGCACGTCGCCGAGCATGGGTTTCGGCTTGCGCCATTCGACATACGCCTCGTGCGCGGTGGCAGCGGCGCCTGACCAGTTGATCGTCAGGGGCGGCACGAGCGCGGCGAGCGCCGACGCGATTTCCGGCATGCCCGAGACGATCGGCAGATCGGCGGAATAGACGCGGCCCAGCTCCTCCGCGCCCTGATGGACGTGGATCAGCGTCTGCTTCGTCTTCGGGATATCGAGGAGCGTGTAGCCGCCTGTGGTCGATTCGCCGAGGCGCGGGCCGATCACGAGGAGCAAATCGGCATCGCGGATGCGCGCGGCGAGCGCCGGATTGATCCCGAGGCCGACATCGCCCGCGTAGTTCGGATGCTCGTTGTTCAGCGTGTCCTGAAAGCGGAACGCGCAGCCGACCGGCAACTGCCATTGCTCGGCGAAACGCGCGAAATCCTGCGTCGCGGCTTCGGTCCAGCCACTTCCGCCCGCGATCACGAACGGCCGTTGCGCTTCGGCGAGCATCGTCCGGAGCCGTTCGATCTGCGCCGGCGCGGGCGCCGCCGCCACGCGCTGATAGCGCGGCGCGCCCGGCACGGCGTCGCAGGCTTCGCTCAGCATGTCCTCGGGCAGCGCGAGCACGACCGGGCCGGGCCGCCCCGAGGTCGCGACGTGAAATGCGTGGCTCATGTATTCCGGCACGCGGCGCGGATCGTCGATTTGCGCGACCCACTTCGCCATCTGCCCGAACATCCGCCGATAGTCGATTTCCTGGAACGCCTCGCGGTCCATGTGTTCGCGTGCGCACTGCCCGATCAGCAGGATCATCGGCGTCGAATCCTGGAAGGCGGTGTGTACGCCGATCGACGCGTGCGTCGCGCCCGGCCCGCGCGTGACGATCGCGACGCCCGGACGGCCCGTCAGCTTGCCGACCGCCTCGGCCATGTTGGCGGCGCCCGCCTCGTGACGGCAGACGATCGTGTGGATCTGGCTGGTTTCGTCGTGCAGCGAATCGAGGACGGCGAGAAAGCTCTCGCCGGGCACGCAAAAGACGCGCTCGACGCCGTGCGTGATCAGCGCATCGACAACGAGTCGCGCGCCGGTGGTTTGCGGGGAATCGGAAGAAACGACAGCGGACGCCATGCGGTGAAGTCTCCGTGAATGGTTCGCGCGGGGCGATTTTTAGGATGGGAGCTGACAGCTTACGCTGTCCGGGCGGTGCGGAGCCAGAGGCGGGCGTGTCAGCGGCGCCGCCTGAACCGGGCGATCGCCGGGGCGGCTTGAAAGGAGATGGGGACCGTGCGCCAGCCGAAACGTCTCGAACGCCGCCTGAAGCGAAACCGCCCGCAGCCGCCAAGGCAACCTGCTCAAGCGCCGCGGCCTCCGAACGCCGAGGCAACCTCCAACCCCATTCCAAACCGAACGCCCGTCCGCCCCTCGCCGGAAAGCCCCGCCGACCCCATCACCCGAATTACCCCTCTTTCTCGCCCCTTATCGCCAGATAGTCACCCGGTGAGATTCGGAATAATGGCTTCAATGGAAAACGGGCTGCGGCATCAGACGAGCGGCTCAAACGCAAAGATTGAAGTAATCAAACCTCATCGGGGGCAAGCTTGAACATTCGTAAATTCGTAGGCGCCACAAGCCGCGACGCGCTGCGTCAGGTCCGTGAAGCCCTTGGCCCCGATGCGGTCGTTCTGTCGAATCGCACGCTGGAAGACGGCACGGTGGAAATCGTCAGCGTCGCCGACAGCGATCTGGCGAGCATCTCGCCGTCGGCTGAAGAAAGCAGCGCGCCGCTGGCACCGCAAGCAAAAGCCATCGCCACGCCGATGAACCCCTACGCCAGCGGCGACGTCTTCTCGTCGGTGTTCGGCTCGAACCCGGAAGCGGACGACGACGAAGACTTCGCCGAAGCGCAGCGCGAACCCGCGCCGAAGCGTCGTGCGGCAGTCGAAGAAGCGCCGCGCACGATGGCCGAATCGAATCCGTGGCTGATCGAGCATGCGCGCCGAGTGGCTCAACAAGCCGCCGCGCCGGCTCCGGCTCCGGCCAACCGCATCCTGACGCCCGCCGCCGCCATCGCACGCGGCCTCGGTGCACCGGTCACGGTACAGCCGGTGGAAAGGACAGAACAAGCGCAAGCGCAACAGCAACCGCAGCAACCGAAGATCGACACACCCGACTGGGCACGCGAAGCCGCACAACTCGCCGCACGCCGCGCTGCGCAGAAAATCGCCCCCGCGCCGATGCCGCAACCCGCAGCGACGCCCGAAGGCGCCTTCGCCGGCCTGCCGGCCAGCGCGGCGGCCGCCGTCACGGAAGCGATCCGCGCCCGTATGGAGCAGGTCGTCAACGATACGGTGATGAACGAACTCTCGTCGATGCGCGGGATGATGGAAGAGCACTTCGCCGGCCTCCTGTGGGGCGACCGCCAGCGCCGCAGCCCGACCAACGCCGCGTTGACCAAGCGCCTCTTCGCCGCCGGTTTCTCGGCGCAACTGGTACGCATGGTCATCGACAACATGCCGGAGATGGAGCACGTCGAAGCCGCGCTGGAATGGGTTCAGCAAGTGCTCGAATCGAATCTCCCCGTGATGGATAGCGAAGAAGCACTGATGGAGCGCGGCGGCGTGTTCGCGCTGATGGGCCCGACGGGCGTCGGCAAGACGACGACCACCGCCAAGCTCGCCGCGCGCTGCGTGATGCGCTTCGGCGCGAGCAAGGTGGCGCTCCTCACGACCGACAGCTACCGGATCGGCGCGCACGAGCAACTGCGCATCTTCGGCAAGATCCTCGGCGTCTCGGTGCACGCGGTTAAAGACGGCGCCGACCTGCAACTCGCGCTTTCCGAACTGCGCAACAAACACATCGTCCTGATCGACACGATCGGCATGAGCCAGCGCGACCGCATGGTCTCCGACCAGATCGCGATGCTCTGCGGCGCCGGTCATCCGGTTCAGCGCCTGTTGCTGCTGAACGCGACGAGCCACGGCGACACGCTGAACGAAGTCGTGCAGGCGTACCAGAGCACGCCGGACCAGCCGCCGCTCGCGGGCTGCATCCTGACGAAGCTCGACGAAGCCACCAATCTCGGCGGCGTGCTCGACACCGTGATCCGCTACAAGCTGCCCGTGCATTACGTCTCGACGGGTCAGAAGGTGCCGGAAAACCTGTACGTCGCCACCAAGCGTTTCCTGATCAAGAGCGCGTTCTGCATTCCGCGCGACGGATCGCCGTTCGTGCCGCAGGACGAAGAAGTGCCGGCACTGCTCTCCGCGCTTTCCGCGCGTGCTTCCACCGAACTGCATGAGGTTCACTTTGGATAAGTTCGTGCTCGATCAGGCGGAAGGCCTGAGACGGCTCCTGACGCGCGCCGGTTCGCGCGTGGTCGCGGTGACGGGGGCGCCCGCCGGCATAGGGTGCACGTCGGCGGTAGCGAACCTCGGCGCGGCGCTGGCGATTCAGGGGAAGGACGTGCTCGTGATCGACGAGCGGCAGAACGGCGGCTCGATCAGCAGGATGCTCGGCCACGACGATACCGGCGCGCTCGCCTCGGTGATCTCCGGCAAGCGCTTTTTGCAGGACGCGGTGACGCGCACGTCGCTCGGGTTTTCGCTGCTCGCAGCACCCCGCGACGAACGCATCAGCCAGGACGCCGCCCATTGCCGCGCGCTGCTCGACGGCCCGGCGGACATCGTCCTGATCGATGCACAGCTCGATCGCAACGGCGCGCTGTCGTCGCTCGCGGCGCAGGCGAACGATTTCCTGATCGTCACGCGGGCGGCTGCCGCGGCGATCACCGAGGCTTACGCCTGCATCAAGCGCCTGCACTACGCGCACGCCATCGGACAGTTTCGCGTCCTGGTGAACCATGTGCAGAACGCAGCCGATGCCGCCGTCGCGTTCGACAACCTGTCGGGCGTCGCGAGCCGGTATCTCGCTGTGGCGCTCACGCAGGCGGGCTGCGTCGCGGAGGATGCGCGAGTCGGTCGGGCGCGGGAACTGGCGCGCTGTGCGGTGGAAGCGTTTCCGGCGACGGCAGCCTCGCGCGATTACCGGCAGATCGCCGCCGAATTGCTGCACTGGCCGATGCGGCCGGCGCAGGTTTCACGCGCGAATTCAAGAGAGCTGACGGACGGATCGGCAGCACTGCAAGCAATGACGGGCGCGACCGGCGGATCGACCGCCGCACGCCGCGCCGGGGCTCCGGCTGCTCATGAATTGAGCAGCTCGGCCTCGATGTGACATAGGAAAGGGGAACACGATGTACAACGCCCAAGGCAAGCTCTCGCAATCCGAAGTGCTCACGCGGTATGCGCCGCTCGTGCGCCGGCTCGGCCTTCAGCTCGTCGCCAAGATGCCGGCGAGCGTCGATCTCGACGACCTGATCCAGGCCGGCATGATCGGTCTGATGGACGCCGCGAACCGCTACAAGGAAGACCAGGGCGCGCAGTTCGAAACCTACGCGAGCCAGCGGATTCGCGGCGCGATGCTCGACGAGCTGCGTGCCAACGACTGGCTCCCGCGCAGCATGCGCAAGACGTCGCGCGAGGTGGAATCGGCGGTGCACAAGGTCGAGCAGAACCTCGGCCGGTCGGCGAGCGAGCAGGAAGTCGCCGACCACCTGAAGATGCCGCTCGACGAATACCAGACGATGCTGCAGGACCTGCACGGCAGCCAGCTCATCTATTACGAAGACTTCGACCGCTCCGCCGACGACGAGCCGTTCCTCGACCGCTATTGCGTCGACCGCTCGGACCCGCTCTCGGCGCTGCTCGACGGCAGCCTGCGATCGGCGCTGATCGAAGCCATCGACAAGCTGCCGGAACGCGAAAAGCTGCTGATGGGCCTCTATTACGAACGCGGCCTGAACCTGCGCGAAATCGGCGCGGTGATGGAAGTGAGCGAATCGCGGGTCTGCCAGCTGCACAGCCAGGCTGTCGCCCGGCTGCGCGCGAAGTTGCGCGAGCAATCGTGGTCGAGCGTGGAAGCTTGAGACAGCGCGTTTAGTCTGTTTCAGCCTGTTTCGAAGTCGCCGCCATCGGCGAAGACGGTTTGCCCCTGGCCGAGCGTCTTCGCGCGATACATCGCGCGGTCGGCGGCGCGCATGAGCGTCGCGACGTCGCGATGCTGCGCCCCGATGCCGCCGTAGATCATGCACGCGCCGACACTCGCCGACACGCGCACCGTGCGGTCCTCGACCGACGTCAGCGTGGCGAGCATCGCATGGATGCTGTCCGCGACGGCCAGCACGGCCGCGCGGTCCAGCACGTTACGCGCGAGCACGATGAATTCGTCGCCGCCCAGGCGCGCGACCGTGTCCGTCTTGCGCATGCGGCGCGTGAGAAGCGCGGCGAAGCCTTGCAGCAGGAGGTCGCCGGTCGCGTGGCCGTAGGTATCGTTCACTTCCTTGAAGCCGTCGAGATCGATCAGGAGCAGCGCGGACATGTCGGCTGCATCGGCGGAAATCGCCGACATCGCCCGGCCGACGGTCTGTTCCAGTGCGTAACGGTTCGACAGGCCGGTGAGCGGATCGGTCGATGCCTGGCGCGCGAGATCGCGGTTCGCGTTGCCGAGCCGGTCGACGAGCACGCTCAAATACACCGACGCCCCCAGCACCGACAGCGCCACTCCCAGCGCCGCCGGGCGATTCGCTTGCCACCACGGCTGCCAGCCTGCGAGCGCGGCGATCGCGATTAGCGCCGTCGCGCATGAGACGGCGAGCGTCGTCTTGCCGTAACGGCAGCCCGATCCGATCAGAAACCAGAACACGACCCACAGCAGCGGCAGGCCGAGCGCCCCGCCGATCGCGATCCCGACCGCGACGAGCGCCTGATCCGAGATGGTCGTGATCACGAGCCGCACGCGCGACGGGCCGGCCATCGTCCGCACGGCGATCAGGCTCGCGGCCCCGTAGGCGACGTACACGGCGACGAAGATCACCATTTCCGCCGAATCGTGCGTCGGATGAAACCACGCGTACGCAAGGTACGCGACGAGCACCATCGCACCCATCCAGACGCGCAAAGTCGCCTGCTCGTGCTCGGGATTCCGATGCGCCGACCATGCGAACGCATACCCCTGGCGCGCGGGTTCTTGCACCTGCTCCTTACTGGCTCCCCTTGGTCTGGGTCTTGGCCTTTTGTTTTGATGCCGATGGCTGCTCGATGGCTATTAAATGCGCTCATCGGACGAAGCGATATTCTGCATTTTTTTGAGACGCTACTGTGTTTGCTGTCTCGTGTGGAGCGGGACGGATTTGTTATCGGCCGGACGCTTGCGCTGTAAAGCTTTCGGGACGTAACGTGCGAGGTTCTTACAGGCTTTTCAGGCGTTCATGCGAAACGATTCCCAGCTTTTCAGCGAATGGCTCCCCGTCTGCAACAGCGCCGACGTGCTCGCCGATCACGCGTACGCATTCGTCGTCGCGGACGAGCGGCTCGTCGTGTGGCGCGATACGGCGGGCACGGCACATCTATGGCGCGACTACTGTCCGCACCGTGGCGCGCAACTGTCCCTCGGGACGGTCGCGGGCGACCAGATCACGTGTCCGTACCACGGATGGCGCTACGACATCGAAGGGCAGTGTCTCCACATTCCGTCGAATCCGTCGATCCGCCCGTCGAAGCGCGCTTGTACGAAGACCTATCTCGCGGAGGAGAAGTACGGCGTGGTGTGGGTATGTCTCGGCGAGCCGGCGTATGCGCTCGATTTCTTCCCCGAATACGCGACGGCCGGCGCGCGCACGATCAATCTCGCGCCGCAGGACGTGCGTTCGTCGGCCCCGCGCGTCGTTGAGAATTTTCTCGATATGGCGCACTTTCCGTTCGTGCACACGGGAATTCTCGGCGAGCACTCGTTCGCGGAGGTGCCGGATTACGAGGTATCGGAGACGAACGACGGGCTCGTCGCGCGGCAGTGCCGGTTCTGGCAGCCGGCGGGCTTGCCGGGGCAGGGCGGCGGGGCATTGATCGAGTATGCGTATCGGGTGAAGCGGCCGTTGATCGCGAGTCTCACCAAGATGGCGGCGGGTGGGCAGGGCGCGCTACATATCATGCTGGCCGCGTCGCCGGTGAGCGGGGAGCAGACGCGGGCGTGGCTCGTGTCGGTGCACGAGGATGAGACTGCGCACTCGGATCAGGAGCTTTACGACTTCAATATGGAGATATTGATGCAGGACACGCCGATCGTGGAGTCGCAATATCCGAAGTATTTGCCCCTGGATCCGGCGGCGGAGCTGCATCAGCGGTGCGATCGGATGTCGGTGGCTTATCGGAGGTGGCTGGCGGGGATGGGGTTTGGGTATGGGACTTCGCTGGGGGTTTGAGGCTTTAGTCTTGCGAGAGTTTGTTGCCGTTGAAGTCGATGGTGGTGAGGGCGGCTTGAAAGGCGTTGAACCCTCGATGAATCGTGAGTCTCGCTTTGGTGGGTTCGCATCACCGTCGTTTAGCACAAGACGCGAAACGGATAGAGATAACCGCTTAGACGGTAGTATCCAAGCTTATCGAGGCGACATTGCGTGTTGCTCGTCGTCGATACGCAGGCCGCTTTCTCTAAGCAATGCAAGTTGAGCGTCATAGGGCAGGTGCGGTTTCGTGTACGGCATCGGCATTTCTTCTCTACTTCTAGTATCCCTAAACGAGAAAACCCAACCGTGCAAACTTCGCAGAGGGCTGGGTCGCATTGATGCTTACTGTTTGAGCGTCGTCGAAACCCTCAATAAGGGAGCGAGCAGGGGGTGACGTTTTGATCCTATCGATGGTTTAACAGTCTACCTTTCACATGCAGGGGCGTCGTCCAACAGAAATGCCCGTCAATCACCTTGCGGGCGGATAGACAGGACAACAAGTCTCTGTAGATGATTGACGACGATTAAGGAAACCGACCGACCGATAACCGACGGATCATAAGGCTTAACTTTGGTGCGCCCGGCTGGGATCGAACCAGCAACCCCTGCCTTCGGAGGGCAGTACTCTATCCATTGAGCTACGGGCGCATTTGAAGCGAAGGCACCGCCAAACCAGCGTGAAAGAAGCCTGGAGCAGCGCCCATGCGAGTCCGAGAGGATACCTGTTTTCGCTCGATCCGTCCATCGGACGGGGCTGGACAGCCCTTTCCGACGCCCTCGAACAGCCCGCCGCGATGCGGGTAAACGCGCCTCACCCGCACTGGGCGGCGCGCGCCGTCCGTTAAGCGTTCCGTCTATAATCGTCCGTGCTGTACGGAAGTTGCCGTTGCTGTCACGCTGTCGCTGAACGACTCACACATAAAACGGGAGACGAGACAAGCATGAGTGAAGCACCCCACGGAGCCCTGATCAAAACGCCCGGCCAGCTCATCGCAGCGGTCATCGCCGGGTTTGCCGTCCCCATCGTCATCATCATTCTGCTCGCGGTGTACGTGAACAACACGACACGCACCGGCGCGGGCACCGACCTGTTCTCCGATGCATCCGTCGCGGCGCGCATCGCGCCCGTCGCACAAGTCGATATCCGCGATGCCAACGCGCCGCGCGTCTTCAAGACGGGCGAAGCCGTCTACAAGGCCGTCTGCTCGACCTGCCACGCGGCGGGCACGGCAGGCGCCCCGAAATTCGGCGATGCCGGCAGTTGGGCGCCACGCATCGCCGAGGGCTATGACGCGCTGCTGCACAACGCGCTGAACGGCAAGGGCGCGATGCCGGCGCGCGGCGGCACGAGTCCCGACGATTACAGCGACTTCGAGATCGGCCGGGCGATCGTCTATATGGCGAACGGCAGCGGCGGCAAGCTCGAAGAGCCCAAGCAACCTGCGCCGGGAGCGGCGGCGGCTACGGCGGCGGCTCCTGCAGCGCCCGCTTCGGGTGCGCAGGGCGATTCGCAAGCCGCGGCCGCCGTCGCCGCACTGGCTTCCGTACCGCAGACGGCCGCGGCACCGGAGGCGGGCGCGCAGAGCGCGGATGCATCCCAGGCGGGCAAAGCGCTCTACACGCAGGTGTGTCAGGCGTGCCACGCGGCGGGCGTGCTGAACGCGCCCAAGTTTGGCGACAAGGCCGCCTGGGCTGAGCGCCTGAAGGAACCGATGGACACCGTCTACGGCTACGCGCTGAAGGGCAAGGGCGCGATGCCGCCGAAGGGCGGATCGAATGCGTCCGACGCCGATGTGAAAGCCGCGGTCGACTATATGGTCAGCGCGGCGAAGTAGGCGGATCGGCGGCAAAAGCAAAGGCCCTGCGAATGCCAGCATTCGCAGGGCCTTTTCGCCTGAGACAGTGTCACCCTTTCTGCAACATCGCCTTCAGCATCGCCATCCGGTCTTTCGGCGTCATCGGCGCTTCGTCTTCGGTCGGCGGCGGCGCATCGTCGAGCAGCATCTCCGGGATGAACCGCGACGGTTCGCACACCACCGTCTCCCGCGCCCGCTTCCTCTTCTTGCACCAGTTCAGATGCAAACTGCGCTGCGCCCGCGTGATCGCGACATACATCAGCCGCCGCTCCTCCTCGATCCGCCCCTCGTCGACGGGACCATCGTCCGAGCCGCCCCGGTGCGGCATGATCCCTTCCTCGACGCCCACCAGAAACACGTGCGGATACTCCAGCCCCTTCGACGCATGCACCGTCGAGAGCCGCACCGCGTCGGGGTCTTCGTCCTTGCCTTCGAGCATCGACATCAGCGCGACCGTCTGGATCAGCCCGAGCAGGTTCTTGCCCTCGTCGCCGAAACCGTCGGCGTTGTCGTAGCCGGTCTGCTCGGCATCGCCCGTGCGCTCAGGCTTCGTGCCCTTGCGCTTCAGCCACTCGCAGAACTCCAGCACGTTCTGCCACTTCGACTGCGCCTGCCGCTCGTCGTGGGCATCGTAGAGATACGCCTCGTAATGGATCGCTTCCATCATGTCGTCGAGGACGGTCGTCGCCGGGTCGCGTGCGGCGCGGTCGGAGAGGCGCTGCATCCAGTCGCAGAATGTGCGCAGCGGCTCGACCTGCCGCGCCGACAGCCGCGCCTCGATGCCGCCCATGAACACCGCCTCGAACAGCGACACCTTCGCCGCGCCCGCAAACGATCCGAGCGCTTCGAGCGTCGTGTTGCCGACGCCTCGGCGCGGCGTCGTGATCGCGCGGATGAACGCGGGATCGTCGTTGGGGTTCGCGATTAGGCGCAGGTACGCGATGATGTCCTTGATCTCGGCCTTGTCGAAGAACGACTGGCCGCCCGAGAGCACGTACGGAATGCGCTCGCGCCGCAACACCTGCTCGAAGATGCGCGCCTGAAAATTCCCGCGATACAGGATGGCGTAGTCGCGAAACGCCGCGCGCCGCTCGAACTTGTGCGCCGAGAGACGGAACACGACCGATTCCGCCTCGTGTTCCTCATCGTTGCAGCCGGTGACGGTGATCGTGTCGCCCATGCCGTGCTCGGACCAGAGCTTCTTCTCGAAGAGCTTCGGATTGTTCGCGATCACGTTGTTCGCGGCGGTCAGAATTCGCACCGTCGAGCGGTAGTTCTGCTCCAGCTTCACGACGTGCAGCTTCGGGAAATCCTTGCCGAGCTGCGCGAGATTTTCCAGCGTGGCGCCGCGCCAGCCGTAGATGGCCTGATCGTCGTCGCCAACCGCCGTGAACGCCGCGCGCGGGCCGGCCAGCAACTTAAGCAGCTCGTACTGGCAGGCGTTCGTATCCTGATATTCATCGATGAGCAGATAGCGCAGGCGGTTCTGCCACTTGTCGCGCACTTGCTCGTTTTCCGCGAAAAGCTGCGCGGGGCGCAGGATCAGGTCGTCGAAATCGAGCGCCTGGTACGCGTGCAGCGTTGCGGCGTAGCTGCGGTAGACGATCGCCGCCTGATGCTCGTCCTCGGTCGCGGCCAGCACCGACGCCTGATCCGGCGACACCATCGCGTTCTTCCACAGCGAGATGATCGACTGGATCTTGCGGATCAGGCCCTTGTCGGTGGTGCCGAGCTGTTCCTGCACCATGCCGAAGCAATCGTCGGAATCCATGATCGAGAACTGCGGCTTCAGCCCGACGTGCGCCGCTTCTTGCCGCATGATCTGCACGCCAAGCGAGTGAAAGGTGCAGATCGTCAACTGGTTGACGGGCACCTTGCGGCCTTCCTTGCCGGGCGTGGTGAGCGTCTTGCCGTCGAGGAGCTTCGCTGTGCGCTCGCGCATTTCCAGCGCGGCCTTGTTCGTGAAGGTGAGCGCGGCGATGTGCTTCGGCTCGAAACCCTTGCGTTCGATCAAATGCGCGATCTTCTGCGTGATCACGCGCGTCTTGCCGCTGCCGGCCCCGGCGAGGACAAGACAGGGACCGTCGAGATAGCGCACCGCTTCGTTTTGCGCGGCGTTGAGACCTGCGGACATCGTGTGTGGACTTTGAGAGGCGTTGGGCGGAAGGCAACGGCGGCCGCCGGATGGACAGCGAAACTGGCGTTTCAAAAGCGCGCGCAATTTCGAGAAGCGCGATGTTAACACGGATAAATCGGGCGCTTGATGGGGCTCGATCGGGCTCGGAGGACTGCAGTTGCGTGTGCCATTGACTCTTTTTTGCGCGTCGTGGCCCGCAAAATGCCCCGTGTTTGCGTGGGAGCCGAGGGCGCACCAACCTCCGCTCTGGCATGCAAGCGGAGGCCATTGTTTCTCCGGTGCGCGCTGTGCCTCGGCCGCCCGGGCACGCCGGTAAAAACTGCGGTCGTCCACGCGCGCCGTGCCACAATATTGACATCGCTAAAACGAAGGATGCCCGCATGAATTCACTACTGAGAGTCGGCGTGATGGGCTACGGCCTGGCCGGCGCGACGTTTCACGCGCCCGTCATCGAGCACTGCGGCCGCGCGACGGTCGCGGCCATCGCGACGAGCCAAACGGAGCGGGCGCAGGCTGATTTCCCGAAGGCCGCGATCGTCCCCGATTTCGACGCACTGCTCGCGCTCGGCGACATCGAATGCATCGTGATCGCGACGCCCAACGACACGCACTTCGACCTCGCGCGCCGCGCGCTGGAAGCAGGCAAGCATGTAGTCGTCGACAAGCCGGTGACACTCTCCGCGCGCGATGCCCGCACGCTCGCCGACCTCGCCGCCTCGCGCGGTTTGCTTTTCGCGCCGTTCCACAATCGTCGCTGGGATGGTGATTTCATGACTTTGCGCGGGCTGATCGAAAGCGGGCGGCTCGGGCGGGTGACGCACTTCGAGTCACATTTCGACCGTTTTCGTCCGAAAGTGCCGCAGCGCTGGCGCGAGGAGAGCGCGCGCGGAGGCGGTTTGCTGTTCGATCTCGGGCCGCATCTGATCGATCAGGCGCTCGTGCTGTTCGGCACGCCGAAGACGGTTTTCGCGACGGTGCGCCAGCATCGCGACCACGCGCACGCGCCGGATTACGTGCATCTGCTGCTCGGCTACGGCGACAAGGAGGTCGTGCTCCACGCGACCGCTTTGGCGGCGCTCGAGCCGCCGCGCTTTTCGGTGCACGGCACGCGCGGCAGCTACGTGAAAACCGGCCTCGACACGCAAGAGGATCAACTAAAGGCCGGTCTGCGTCCGGGCGATACCGCCTTCGGCAAGAATCCGCCGGGTCTCCTGCGCGAAGTCGACGGCGATCACGATTTGCGCCACGAATTCGCCACGCGCGACGGCGCGTATGCCGACTACTACCGGTCGCTCGCGGCATCGATCCTCGATAAAAAGCCGTTCCCGGTATCGGCTGAAGACGCCGTCGACGTGATGACGATCATCGAACTCGCGATGCAAAGCGACGCCGAAGGGCGGCGCGTGGACTTCGCGCGGATCGGGTGAGCGGTGTCACTCAGCCGACTCCCAAATTGGTTTGACAACGCCAATTCGGTCGCGTAAATTCGGCCGCACGCGTCGGGAGAGCGCGTGGCCGCTGGTTTTCGCGTGCCGCGCCGCCGAAGGGGCACACCCACAAACTCTCAGGCAAAAGGACCGGCCGCGTCGAAGAAATTGCTCGTTTTGCGCCGTTTCTTCGCACTCTGGAGAGCGGCACGGCCTCGACTTGGTCAATAAGTCGGCCAGTGCCCACCGAAGGGGCGCGCGACGGATCGTTTTCAACGGTCCGCGCAATCTCTCAGGTACCGAGGACAGAGGGGTCATGCTTCGATCCGCCACGCGGTTTGAGCTTTGCATGCTGCATCGGCACACGCCGCCGCCGCCTGAAAAGCCGAAACCACGGGCGCAGTCGCTGCATGGCCTTTTTTGTTTTTGCGAACCGAGGCCCCGATGACCGAACTTCAACACACGCCTTTGCACGCCGCACACCTCGCGCTCAACGCCCGCATGGTGGACTTCGGCGGCTGGGACATGCCCGTCAACTACGGTTCGCAGATCGACGAACACAAGGCCGTGCGCACCGACGCCGGCATGTTCGACGTGTCGCACATGCGCGTCGTCGATTTCAACGGCGACGCCGCGCGCCACTTCTTCAAGCTCGCCATCGCGAACAACGTCGACAAGCTCACCACGCCCGGCAAGGCGCTCTACTCGTGCCTGCTCAACAGCAAGGGCGGCGTGATCGACGACCTCATCGTCTATTACTTCGCTGAGGACAACTTTCGCGTCGTCGTGAACGCGGGCACCGCCGAGAAGGACATCGCGTGGTTCGGCCAGTTGAACGCCGAAGCCGAATTCGGCCTCACGATCACGCCGCGCCGCGATCTGGCCATCGTCGCCGTGCAGGGCCCGAACGCACGCGAGAAAGTCTGGCAAGTGCTGCCCGAAACACGCGCCGCCACCGAATCCATCAAGCCGTTCAACGCCGTGCAGTTCCCGTCGACGCCGTTCGGCGAAGTCATGCTCGCGCGCACCGGCTACACCGGCGAGGACGGTTTCGAGATCGTCGTCCCGGCGGAGCACGTCGAGGCGTTCTGGAACGCGCTTAAGGACGCCGGCGTGAAGCCCGCCGGCCTCGGCGCGCGCGACACGCTGCGCCTGGAGGCCGGCATGAACCTGTACGGCCAGGACATGGACGAAACGGTCTCGCCGCTCGACGCGGGCCTCGCCTGGACCGTCGACATGAAATCGTCGCGCGACTTCATCGGGCGCACGGCGCTGGAAGCGGACGGCCAGAAGTCGAACTTCGTCGGATTGATCCTGCACAAGGAAAACGGCCGCGCCGGTGGCGTGCTTCGTGCTCACCAGAAAGTGGTCACGCCGGCGGGCGAGGGCGAGATCACGAGTGGCACGTTTTCTCCGTCGATGCAGGAATCGGTCGCGTTCGCGCGCGTGCCCGCGAGCGTGAATCCCGGCGACATCGTGCAGGTCGTGATCCGCGACAAGCAACTTCCCGCCAGCGTGGTAAAACTGCCCTTCGTGCGCAACGGAAAGGTGCTCGCGAGCCTGTAAACAGGCGTTTCGCACCTTTTCGCGCACGTCCCGATCCATCACGAAGAACCACGCACAGGAGCATCCAATGAGCATCCCGGCCGAACTGAAATACACCGAATCGCACGAATGGGTCCGCACCGAGGCCGACGGCACGCTCGCCATCGGCATCACCGATCACGCGCAGGAAGCGCTTGGCGACATCGTGTTCGTCGAACTGCCGGCAGCGGGCAAGACTGTCGCGGCGGGCGATGCGATCGCGGTCATCGAATCGGTGAAGGCTGCGTCCGACATTTATGCACCGGTGGCGGGCGAAATCGTCGCGGCCAACGACGGACTGACGGGCGCGCCCGATCAGATCAACGGCGCGCCGTACGAAAGCTGGCTCTTCAAGATCAAGCCCGCCGCCGACGCCAGCACCGACAAGCTGCTCGACGCCGCCGCCTACGGCAACTCGATCGGCGAATAACCTTTTAATCGACGGTGCGGTTTCTCCAGGCGGAAGCCGCCGAAACCGCACCCGCAGGAATTCACATGAAGCTCGAACACCCGGATCGTCTGATGAACCGCTCATCCCTGTCACTCGCCGCGCTCGAATGCCACGATGCATTTGCCGAGCGGCACATCGGCCCCGATTCGGCCGACCAGCGCGCGATGCTCGACGCGCTCGGCTTCGCCACGCGCGCGGCGTTCATCGACGCGGTGATCCCGGAATCGATCCGCCGCCATGAAACGCTGCCGCTCGGCGCGTTCACACAGCCGAAGAGCGAGGCGGAAGCGCTGGCGTCGCTCAGGAAGCTGGCGGACCAGAACCTGGTGTTCCGGACCTACATCGGTCAGGGCTATTACGGTACGCACACGCCGGCCGTGATCTTGCGCAACGTTCTGGAAAATCCGGCGTGGTACACGGCCTACACGCCGTATCAGCCTGAGATTTCGCAAGGGCGTCTCGAAGCGCTCCTGAACTTCCAGCAGATGATCATCGACTTGACCGGCCTCGCGATCTCGAACGCGTCGCTGCTCGACGAAGCCACCGCCGCCGCCGAAGCGATGACGCTCCTGCAACGCATCGGCAAGCCGAAGTCGAACGTGTTCTACGTCGCCGACGACGTGCTGCCGCAAACCATCGAAGTCGTGCGCACGCGGGCGAAGCCGGTCGGCGTCGAGGTGAAGGTTGGTCCGGCCGCCGATGCCGCCACGGCGAACGCGTTCGGCGTGCTGCTGCAATATCCGGGCGCAAATGGCGACGTGCGCGACTACCGCGCGCTCACCGAAGCGATCCACACGGCGGGCGGCCATGTCGTCGTCGCCGCCGATCTGCTCGCGCTCACGCTTCTCACGCCGCCTGGCGAATGGGGCGCGGACGTCGCGATCGGCAATACGCAGCGTTTCGGCGTGCCGGTCGGCTTCGGCGGCCCGCACGCGGCATACATGGCCGTGCGCGACGAATTCAAGCGCCAGATGCCGGGGCGCCTCGTCGGCGTGACCGTCGACGCGCAGGGCAAATCCGCGCTGCGTCTCGCGCTGCAAACGCGCGAACAGCACATTCGCCGCGAGAAGGCGACGTCGAACGTGTGTACCGCGCAGGCGCTGCTCGCGATCATGGCGAGCATGTACGCCGTCTACCACGGCCCGCACGGCCTGAAGACGATTGCTTTGCGTGTGAACCGCGTCGCGTCGATCTTCGCGGCCGGCGTGCAGAAGCTCGGCTACGCGCTCGCGAACGACACGTTCTTCGACACTGTCACGATCGAAAGCGGCCCGAACACGACGGCGCTGCATCAGGCGGCGTCGGGCTCGCACATCAACCTGCGTCACATCGATGCGAACCGCGTCGGCGTTTCGGTGGATGAAACGACCACGCGTGACGATCTCACGAAGCTCTTCGCGCTGTTCGCGGAAGTCGCGGGCAAGACGGAGACCTTCGACATCGACGCCCTCGATGCCGCACTCGCCGAATCGCTGCCGGCCGAACTGCATCGCACGAGCGAGTTCCTGACGCATCCGGTTTTCAACCGCCATCATTCCGAGCACGAGATGCTGCGCTACCTGCGCAGCTTGGCCGACAAGGACCTCGCGCTCGACCGCACGATGATCCCGCTCGGCTCCTGCACGATGAAGCTCAACGCCACTTCGGAAATGCTGCCGGTGACGTGGCCCGAGTTCGCGCAGATTCATCCGTTCGCGCCCGCCGAGCAGACCGTCGGCTACCGGACGATGATCGACCAGCTCGAACAGATGCTCGTCGCGTGCACGGGTTACGCCGCCGTTTCGCTGCAGCCGAACGCCGGTTCGCAAGGCGAGTACGCGGGCTTGCTGATCATCCACGCGTATCACGCGTCACGCGGCGAAGGGCATCGCAACGTCTGCCTGATTCCGGCGTCCGCGCACGGCACGAATCCGGCGTCGGCACAGATGGCGGGCATGCAGGTGGTCGTGGTCGCGTGCGACGCGAACGGCAACGTCGATATCGACGACCTGAAGGCGAAGGCCGAAAAGCATTCGACGAATCTCGCGGCGATCATGATCACGTATCCGTCGACGCACGGCGTGTTCGAGCGCAACGTCCGCGAAATCTGCGAGATCGTGCACGGCCACGGCGGCCAGGTGTACGTCGACGGCGCGAACATGAACGCGATGGTCGGTCTCACCGCGCCCGGCCAGTTCGGCGGCGACGTCTCGCACCTGAACCTGCACAAGACGTTCTGCATTCCGCATGGCGGCGGCGGACCGGGTGTCGGTCCGGTCGCGGTCGGCGCGCATCTCGCGAAGTTCCTGCCGAACCAGCATTCGACCGGCTACCAGCGCGACGAGAGCGGCATCGGCGCGGTGTCGGCAGCGCCTTACGGCTCGGCCGCGATCCTGCCGATCTCGTGGATGTATATCGCGATGATGGGCGCGAAGGGCCTCACCGCTGCGACCGAGACAGCGATTCTCGCGGCGAACTACGTCGCGAAGCGCCTCGCGCCGCACTATCCTGTGCTCTACAGCGGCGCGGGCGGGCTGGTCGCGCACGAGTGCATTCTCGACGTGCGCCAGATCAAGGAATCGAGCGGCATTTCGGTGGAAGACGTCGCCAAGCGCCTGATCGACTTCGGCTTCCACGCCCCGACGATGAGCTTCCCGGTGCCCGGCACGCTGATGGTCGAGCCGACGGAATCGGAATCGAAGGAAGAGCTCGACCGGTTCATCGACGCGATGATCGGGATTCGCGAGGAAATCCGCGCGGTGGAGGAAGGCCGCGCCGATCGCGAGGACAATCCGCTGAAGCACGCGCCGCATACGGCGGCCGTCGTGACCGCCGATGAATGGACGCACAAGTACTCGCGCGAGGAAGCGGCGTATCCGCTGAAGTCGCTGGTCGAGCGCAAGTACTGGCCGCCGGTCGGCCGCGCGGACAACGCCTACGGCGACCGCAACCTGATGTGCTCGTGTGTGCCGGTATCGGAATACGACGACTAAGCCTGTTTCAAGGAAGCCGCCCGGACCACCGGGCGATTTTGCTCCACACGACCAAACCCGGCTAACATCTCTCCCCGAACCAAAGCCAATCAAGGAGTTCGCATGGCGCTCAAGGTGCGAGAGGGGAATGAAGCGGGACGTCGACGGGGAATGCAGGCGATTCAGGCGACCTTCGCCTTGCTGGCCGCGAGCGCGATCGGAAGCACGGCCGCGCACGCCGCGATGAATTTTTGCGCCGCGCCCGCGATGCAGTCGAGCGAGCGCACGAACGCCGATCCGGGCGTGAAGGCGCTGGTTGCGATGGTGCAATCGCACGTCAACGATCAGCCGAAGGCGCGCGCGAAACTACACACCGAAGGCACGCTGCCGCACGAGGGCATCTACGACGAGAGCGTCGAAGCGGAGAAGGACTTGGGCCTCATGCGCGACGCCGCGCTCGCGTGGCGCGCGACGGGCGACGAGCGCTATCTGCGGCTCGTCGACCGTTTCATGCTCGCGTGGGTCACGACTTACCAGCCGAGCTTCAACCCGATCGACGAAACCAATTTCGAGTCGCTGATCCTCGCCTACGATCTCACCGCGAGTGCGCTGCCCGTGCGCACGCGCAACCCGGCGAACGCGTTCATCACGAAGATGGTGACGGGCTACGTCGCCGATATCGACGAGCAGAAGCGGCCGCTCACGGGCACTTATCGCGACAACTGGCAGAGTCACCGGATCAAGCTGATTTCGATGGGCGCGTTCACCATCGACGACCGCAAGCTGATCAACGCGGCGCAGCGTCTCTACGTGGAGCATGTCGGCGACAACATCGCGCCGGACGGCTCGACCGTCGATTTCGCCGAACGCGACGCGCTGCGCTACGTCACCTACGATCTCCAGCCGCTCGTGACGGCGGCGCTCGCCGCGCGCCGTCACAACCGCAACTGGATCGCCGAGCGCGCACCGACGGGCGCGACGCTCGCGAGCGCGCTCAACTGGCTCACGCCTTACGCGCTCGGCACGCGGTCGCACGATGAATTCGTGCACTCGTCCGTTCCCTTCGACGCCAAGCGGCGCGAGGCCGGTCTGCCCGGCTATTCGGGCCAGTGGGACCCGAAAAACTCGGCTGAATTGTTTCATCTGGCGGCGCGTCTCGACGGCCGCTACGCGCCCGTTGCCTTGCGGCTCGCCCCGACGCCGCCGGCGTGGCTCGCGGTCTGCCTGCCGCTGGCGGCGCGCTCATCCTAATCCGTAATTTGCAATCGAAGCAGGAGCAGTCATGGCAGTCAGCGTTTTCGACCTTTTCAAAATCGGCATCGGTCCGTCGAGCTCGCATACGGTCGGGCCGATGCGCGCGGCACTGATGTTCGTGCAAGGGCTCGATCGCGACGGACTGCTCGACGCGGTGGCATCGGTGAAGTGCGAGCTGTACGGCTCGCTCGGCGCGACCGGCAAGGGCCACGGCACGGATCGCGGCGTGATGCTCGGCCTGATGGGCGACGCCCCCGATACCGTCGATGCCCAGACGATCAGCCCGCGGCTCGATACCGTGCGCATGTCGAAAAAACTGTCGTTGCTGGGCAAGCATGAGATCGGCTTCGTGCAGAAGGAGCACATCGGGTTTTATCGGCAGGCGCTCGCCGAGCATCCGAACGGCATGAAACTCCACGCCTTCGATGCGAGCGGCGCGTTGCTGCGCGAGGCGACTTATTTGTCGGTGGGCGGTGGTTTCGTCGTGACGGCGGGCGCGGCAAATACGGCGGTGCTGACAGCGCATGAACACTTGCCGTATCCGTTTTTGACCGGCGACGAGTTGCTGAAGATGTGCAACGAATCGGGCAAGTCGATCGCGCAACTCATGTGGGCGAACGAGCGCGTGTGGCGCAGCGAGGACGAGATCCGCTCGGGCCTGTTGCGCATCTGGGATGTGATGCAGGCGTGTGTAGCGCGCGGCTGCGGCATCGATAACCCGGAAGCCGATGGCAATCTGCCTGGGCCGTTTCAGGTCAAGCGCCGCGCGCCGCTGTTGTATCGCGCGCTGGTGGGCAAGCCGGAACAGGCGCTGCGTGATCCGCTATCGATGATCGACTGGATCAACCTGTATGCGATCGCGGTGAACGAGGAGAACGCGGTCGGCGGGCGCGTCGTGACGGCGCCGACCAACGGCGCCGCCGGGATCATTCCCGCTGTGCTGCATTACTACGACCGGTTCTTGCCGGGATCGAACTCGCAGGGCGTGGTGGATTTTCTGCTGACTGCGGCGGCAATCGGCATCCTTTACAAGATGAACGCGTCGATTTCGGGCGCGGAAGTCGGGTGCCAGGGGGAAGTGGGCGTCGCGTGCTCGATGGCGGCGGGCGCTCTTGCGGCCGTGATGGGCGGGACGCCAGCGCAAGTCGAGAACGCCGCCGAGATCGGCATGGAACACAACCTCGGACTGACGTGCGATCCCGTCGGCGGGATGGTGCAGATTCCGTGCATCGAACGGAATGCGATGGGATCGGTGAAGGCCGTCAACGCCGCGCGCATGGCGATGCGCGGGGACGGGTCGCATTATGTGTCGCTGGATTCGGTTATCAAGACGATGCGGGAAACCGGCGCCGATATGAAGACGAAGTACAAGGAGACGTCGCGGGGTGGGTTGGCGGTGAATATCGTGGAGTGTTGAGGCGCAAGCTGACGTGCTTCATGGGGAGCGGATCGGCAGCAAAGTCTGGAATTTCGGAGTCGTCTCAAAAATTTGAGTTAAATCCTATTCGTCGGTGATCTTGAAAAAGCGAACATGACGGCTCTTCAATCTGGAGCAGGACATGAGCCGCCGAATCGACCGTCGCATTTATCTGGGAAAGAGCTTGGCCTTTTTGGTTGGCGCATTGGTGAGCCTGTTCATGACCGAGCCGGCGATGGCCACCTGTAGTGAGTCCTCTCAGGACTCAGGGCGCATTACCATGCCTGCCAGTCTTGCTGTACCCCGCAACGTAGCCCCTGGCCAAATTTTGTGGGACAGCAATTGGCTTGCGAAATCGGGGAGTCCGGTGATTTGCAATAGTGCCGCGGATACTCGTTCATACACGTTTGGCAGCGCCAAGGTTTCAGTGCCTGGCTTCGACGCAGTGTACGAAAGCGGCATTCCAGGCGTCGGCATCAAGTCGGCGGTCGCTCTGGGAGCATCGCAACCCGCGGATATCAACGCCGCGAACTTGATTCGATACCCCGCTGTTCCGGAAGTAGCCGGTGCTGGGAGTTTCGATGCGGTGGGAAGCGTCCGCGTTCAGTTAATTGCCACGGGTCCTGTGTCAGCCGGTACGTCGAATCTTCCCAGCGCTTTTGGCGGGCAACTTTATAACGGAGCGACCCGGGGCATTGTTCTCCAACTGGCGAACGCTCGTTTTACGGTGACCGCGAAGGCCTGCACGGTCCAGAATTCCGCGTTGGCTGTGCCCGTCCCCAAGGCCAAGGTTTCCGATTTCGGCGCAGTTGGATCGACGGCGGGCGAAGCCACGTTCAGCCTCTCGCTCGATTGCCCCGCCGGCATCGCCGCGGCGATCACCTTCACTGACGCGTTCAACCCCGGCAACCGCACCGCGAACCTCACGCTCTCGCCGGATTCGAGTGCGGCCGGACTGGCCTACCAGATCGAGCAGGAATCGCGGATCATCGCGTACGGCCCGGATTCCGCCGATGCCGGCACGGTCAATCAGATCCCGCTCAACGCGCTGAACGCGCCCGGCGTGACAGTCGTGCCGTTCAAGGTGCACTACGTGAAGACCGGTTTGATCACGCCCGGATCGGCGAATGCGAAGGCCACCTTTACGTTGAGTTACCAGTGACCGGCCGGTGAAACCGGGCAACTCACCCCCCAATCAGATTCACCACCTTCACATTCCGCGTATCCGGCACTTCGGCATACGACAATACCTTCAACTGCGGCAAACTCCGTCGCAAGAACCGCGCAAGCATCGCGCGCAGCGAATGCTGCACCAATAATACCGGCGGCAGTCCCAGATTCTGCTGGCGCATGATCGCGTTCTGCGTCGAGTTCAGCAGAGTCTGCGCGAGCCCCGGCTCCAGTCCCGGATTCGCCCCCGTCGACAGCGCCTGCGACAACACCCGCTCCAGCATCGGATCAAGCCCCATCACCTGCAAGTCGCCATTGCCCGGATACCACTGCTGCGTGATTGCGCGGCCCAGCGCGAGACGCACGGCCGCTGTGAGATCGTAGGCATCGGCGATGCGCGGCGCGTGTTCCTGCACCGAATCGAGGATCGTGCGCATGTCGCGGATCGGCACGCCTTCGTCCAGCAGGTTCTGCAGAATCTTCTGCAAGGTCGTGAGCGCGATGGTCTTCGGCACGAGATCGTCGGTGAGCGACGGCGTGTCCTTGCCGATGCGCTCCAGCAGGGCCTGCACTTCCTGGCGCCCGAGCAGCTCGGCCGCGTGCGTCACGACGAGATGATTCAAGTGCGTCGCGACGACCGTGCTCGCATCCACCACCGTGTAGCCATAGACCTGCGCCTGTTCGCGCATGTTCGTATCGATCCACACCGCCGGCAGGCCGAACGCCGGGTCCTGCGTCTGCGTACCCGGCAGCGCTGCGGACACTTGCCCTGGATTGATCGCGAGCCACTGTCCCGGATACGCCTCGCCGACGCCCACTTCCACGCCCTTCAGCGCAATCCGGTAGCCGTTCGGCCGCAATTCGAGGTTGTCGCGGATATGAATCACCGGCGGCAGGAAGCCGATTTCCTGCGCGAACTTCTTTCGGATGCCCTTGATGCGCTTGAGCAACTCGCCATCCGTATTGCGGTCGACGAGCGGAATCAGCCGATAGCCAACTTCGAGGCCCAGCGGATCGATCAGCGCGACGTCGTCCCAGCTCGCTTCCGCGTTCTCGACCGGCGCGGCCGCAGCCGGCGCGATTTCTGCGATCGAACCGGTCTTCCGCTTTTCGGCGGCGCGCTTGTTCATCGTTCGCGCGGCGTAGATGAGCCCGCCTCCGAGCGACATGAAGGCGAAGTGCGGCATGCCCGGGATCAAGCCCATCACGCTGATGATCACGCCCGTGATCATCAGGACGCGTGGGTTGTTGAACAACTGGCCGGTCAACTGCGTGCCGATGTCTTCCTCGGTCGCGACGCGCGACACGATCACGCCGGCCGCGGTCGAGATGATGAGCGACGGGATCTGCGCGACGAGGCCGTCGCCGATTGTGAGCAGCGTGTAGTTCGTGGCCGCGTGGGAGAAGTCCATGTCGTGCTGGAGCATCCCGACGATCAGCCCGCCGACGATGTTGATCACCATGATCAGCAAGCCCGCGATCGCGTCGCCGCGCACGAACTTGCTCGCGCCGTCCATCGAGCCGTAGAACTCGGCTTCCTGCGCGACTTCGAGACGACGCTTCTTCGCCTGCTGCTCGTTGATGAGGCCGGCGTTCAGGTCGGCGTCGATTGCCATCTGCTTGCCGGGCATCGCGTCGAGCGTGAAGCGCGCGCCCACTTCGGCGATCCGCCCCGCGCCCTTCGTGATCACCATGAAGTTGATGATCATCAGAATCACGAACACGACGATACCGACCGCGAAATTCCCGCCGACGAGAAAGTGGCCGAACGCTTCGATCACCTGGCCGGCGGCATCAGGCCCGGAGTGGCCTTCGAGCAGCACGATACGCGTCGATGCGACGTTCAGCGACAGCCGCAGCAGCGTCGAAAAGAGCAGAACGCTTGGGAAGGCGGCGAAATCGAGCGGCTTTTGCGTGTACATGCTGACGAGCAGCACCATCACGGAAAGTGCGATGTTGAAAGTGAACAGCAGATCGAGCAGGAACGCCGGCAACGGCAAGATCATCATGCCGAGGATCATGCAGATCAGAATCGGGCCGGCGAGGGCCCGAATGTTCTGAGTGCCGAGCGCGTCGGGGCGTTTCGAGAAGAATCCAGCGCGCGCGTTCATGCTGCGGCTCCATCGGTTGGGTTGTCGGCAGCAAGCGCGTCGGCGGCTTCCTGTTCTGCTTCGGCGTCGGAGACGGCGCCCTTGTCGAGTTCCTTCGGCACGTCGAGCTCGGTCGGCTCGTCGGGCTTGTCGCCGCCGTCTTCCTTGAAGCGCTTCAACTGGTAGACCCACGCCAGCACCTGCGCGACGGCGCCGTACAGCGCACCCGGAATCTCGCGATTGATTTCGACGTTGTGATACAGCGCCCGCGCGAGCGGCGGCGCTTCGAGCAGCGGCACGTTGTGCTCGCGGCCGATTTCGCGGATGCGCGCGGCCACGAGATTCACGCCTTTCGCGACGACCTTCGGCGCGCGCATCTGGCCGTCGGCGTACTTGAGCGCGACGGCGAAGTGCGTGGGGTTCGTCACAATGACGTCGGCGGTCGGGATCGCGGCGATCATGCGGCGGCGGGCGGCGGCGCGCTGCTGCGAACGGATGCGGCCCTTGATGTGCGGATCGCCCTCGGCGTCCTTGTGCTCGCGCTTCACTTCTTCCTTGCTCATGCGCAGCTTTTTCGCGTGCGAATACATTTGCCAGGGCACGTCGAGCGCGGCGATCACGAAGAGACCTGCGATCGCCGTCCCGCAGCAGACGACGATCAGATGCATCGTCTCGGCAAGCGCGATGTCGAGCGGCTTGGTGGAGAGGCCGAGCACTTCGGCCTTGCGGCCCCACATCGTCCAGCCGGCCATCCCGCCTACAACGACCGTCTTCATCAGCGACATGCCGAGCTGAATCGGGCCGTCGATCGAGAAGATCTTCTTGAGGCCGCTGATCGGGTTGAGGCGCCCGAAGTTCGGCGCGAGGGTTTTGGTGGTGAGCAGCAGGCCGCCGATCGCCATCGGTGCGGTGAGGGCGGCGAGGCCGGTGAGCGCGAACACGGGCAGCAGGATCATGAAGCCTTCCTTGCTGGCGTTGCCGGCGCCGATCATCATCTGGTGGGTATCGAAGACGGTGGCGTGATCGAACGTGAACGCGCCGCGCAGGATGGACTGCATGTGCAGGCTCATCGGACCGGAAAAGACCCAAACGGCGGCGAAACCTGCGGCGAGGAGGGCGAACGAGGCGAAATCCCGCGAGCGCACGATCTGCCCTTCCTCGTGCGCCTTTTCGAGGCGTTTGGGGGTCGCTGACTCGGTCTTTTCGAGATCGCTATCGTCTGACACTGCGCTTCGCTCCGTGCTCCCCGGCGACATGCCGGATTGGGTTGACGGTGATTATTGCGAAAAGCGCAGGGTAACTATCGGGGGAGAAGGGGAGGGAAAGAGGGGTTATTCGGGTGATGGGGGTGCGAGTTCGGAGTGGCCGGGCGTGGTTTGCGCTCTCCCTTTCGCGCGTCGAGCCGCGAATTCTGCTTCGACCTCGTCGTCCGGACGGCCCAGACCGGCACGTAGCGAGGCGCGCGCGCCTTCTACCTTTTGACGCAGGAAATCGCCGTATTCGTCAGTCGCGATCAGGTTGGTTTGTCATCGGCATGCTTTCCTGGCGCCTCCACCGTCCCCGTCTCCCAATCAATCTGCCCGACGTCCCACCCGCCGCCGAGCGCCTTCACCAGCCCAACCGACGACACCATCCGCTGCCCCGCGATGCTCGCAAGTTTCTGCTGCGCGGTGAAAGCCGTCGTCTGCGCGGTCAAAACGCTGACAAAAGCCACCGTCCCCGCCTTGTACTGGTTGTTGACGATGGCCAGCGCCTGCTGCGCCGATTCCACCGCCTGCTGCTGAATCACGATCTCGTTCTCCAGAATCCGCAGCGACGCCAGATTGTCTTCCACGTCCTGAAACGCCGTCAGCACTGTCTGCCGGTAAGTCGCGACGTTCTGATCGTAGACAGCGCGTGCCGCGTCGGTCTGCGCGCGGCGCAAGCCGCCGTCGAAGATCGTCGCCGCGAGGTCGGGCCCGAGCGTCCAGAAGCGCGACGGCGCGCGCAACAACTGCGACAGCACCGTGCTCTGGAATCCACCCGACGCCGATAGCGTCAGCGTCGGAAAGAACGCCGCGATCGCGACGCCGATCTGCTCGTTCGCCGCCGCCGCCTTGCGTTCGGCGGAAGCGACGTCCGGCCGCCGCTCCAGAATTGCCGACGGCATCTGCGCGGGCACGGCCGGCGGCGTCGCGTTGAGCGGCGACGCGGGCAGCGAAAACGCCGACGCCGGCTCGCCGACGAGCACCGCGATCGCGTGCTCGTACTGCGCGCGCGCGACGCCGTTATCGATCGCCGACGCCTGCGCCGACTGCAACTGCGTCTGCGCCTGAATTACGTCCGCGCGCGCGACGATCCCCTGCGCGTACTGGTTCCGCGTGAGCTGCAACGAGCGCTGATAGGCGACGACCGTGTCATCGAGCAACTGCTGCTGCAAGTCGAGCGCGCGCAACTGGAAGTAGGTCTGCGCGAGCGTGGCCTGCGCGGAGAGGCGCGCGTTCGCGAGATCGGCGGCGGCGCTTTGCTCGCCCGCCTTCTGCGCGTTGACGGAGCGGCTGACGCTGCCCCACAGGTCGGGTTCCCAGGTGGCGTCGAGTGCGAGACTGTAGCTGTTGCCGATCGACGTCGAAGTATTAGTGGTCGAGCGCGCGCCGCTGCCGTATCCCGAGCGCGACCCCGACGCACTCGCGCCGACGATCGGAAAGTAAGCCGCGCGCGCCTCGCCGACAAGCGCTCGCGCCTGCCGGTAAGCCGCCGCGAACTGCGCGATGCTCTGGTTCGACGCGTTCAGCCGCGTTTCGAGATCGTCGAGCTGCGGATCGGCGTAGATCGCCCACCAGTTACCGCGATCGGCCTGATCGGCGGGTTGCGCGACTTTCCAGCCCTCGGGCGCTTCCCTATAGGACGCGGGAATCGCCGCCGACGGCCGCTGGTAATCGGGGCCGACCGCGCAGCCGGCGACGAGCAAGGCGAACGCCGACGCGAGAGCGAGAGCGGTGAAACGAGGCGTGACGGACTGAATGGGGCTGAACGGCATCTGCTTCTAGAATTCCTGTCGGAGCCGGAGGGATTCATCGAAAAGAATCGCGGCGAACCGAAATGGTAACGGAACGCCCGCGCAGAGCGGGCGCCAGGCAGACGTTAGCGTACCGGCTGGCCAGGCGCGTTGTGTTACCTGCCGGCGTGAATCGGTTACCGAGGGTTACGAGGGGGCGCTCAGCACTTGCCGTGCGAACAGGGCGTCGGGCCGGGAAGCAGCTTCGGCACGCGAGCCGGGGCGGGTTTCGGCGCGCGCCGCCGACGCTGCCGGTTTTCGAACCAGCCGAGACCCAGCACCGCGAACGAACCGCCCGGCAGCAGGAACACGATGACATACAGCGCGAGTTTCCACGACTTCAGATTCGGCGGAACGACGTGTCGGGAGGCGCTGGCGATCGTGCTGCTGACAGTGCCGAAACGTCGGCGGGCGGTGCGTGCAAAGCGGGTCATGGGAATCCTTCGGGCATCGTCGCGGCGATGCGTCTTGCGTGAAACGGCGTCAAAACATGGTGTCGGGCGGCGCGAAATCCGCGTAACTCGGTGTCTCAAATAATATTGACTGTGCAAGTAATTTTCAAGATACTCCTCAGCACATTTTTAAGACCGTTGTTTTAGACGGACGCGCTGGGTAAGGCGCGCGCATTAAAATGCCTCGCCCGCGACGTTTTGTCCTACCGACCGAGCAATTGATGAGCAGCGAACCCCTCTACGACCCGGCTTCGATCCAGTTGGAGACGAGCCTCGGCTACTACCTGGCGAAGGCCCGCAACGTGCTGATCGCGCGTACGGATCAGGCGTTGAAGCCGCTCGATCTGACCTCGCAGCAGATCGGCGTGATCATGATGCTGGCGTCGGGGCGTGCGCGCACGCCGCTGGAGCTGTCGCGGGAGATGTCGTACGACAGCGGGTCGATGACGCGCATGCTCGACCGGCTGGAGAAGAAGGGCTTCGTCACGCGCGGACGCAGCGATGCGGACCGGCGGGTGGTCGAACTGAAGCTGACCGAACGCGGCGCCGATGCCGCCACGCGCCTGCCAGTGCTTGGAGCGGCAGTGCTGAACGAGCAGCTGGCGGGCTTCAGTCGCGCGGAACTCGATACGCTGACGAGCTTGCTAGGGCGATTGATCGAGAACTCGCCATTGTGCGGCTTTGTCGAGGACGATTCGCCCTGAAGCTGGACGCTGAGACAAGTTTCGCGCCCTGATAACTGTCTGGGCAGAGAATGCCGCTGCATCGAAAATATCGGAGACTTTTACTATGGCCGCAACCGCCGCGCCTCCCGACGAAAAGAAGCCCGCGCCGATCACCGGCGGCCTGCTCGCGCTGCTCACGATGGGCCTCGCCCTCGGCACGTTCATGGAAGTGCTCGACACGTCGATCGCGAACGTCGCCGTGCCGACGATTTCCGGCAGCCTCGGCGTCGCGACGAGCGAAGGCACATGGGTGATCTCGTCGTACTCGGTGGCATCGGCGATCGCGGTGCCGTTGACGGGCTGGCTTGCGCGGCGCGTTGGCGAGGTCAAGCTGTTCACGATTTCCGTCGTGCTCTTCTCGATCGCTTCGGCGCTGTGCGGACTCGCGCATAACTTCGAATCGCTGATCGCGTTCCGGCTCTTGCAAGGGCTTGTGTCCGGCCCGATGGTGCCGCTCTCGCAGACGATTCTGATGAGAAGTTATCCGCCGGAAAAACGTGGCCTCGCGCTCGGCCTCTGGGCGATGACCGTGATCGTCGCGCCGATCTTCGGCCCGGTGATGGGCGGATATATCACCGACAATTTCAGTTGGCCGTGGATCTTCTACATTAACGTGCCGATCGGCCTCTTTTCGGCGCTCATCGCGTATTTCCTGCTTCGCGGCCACGAGACGAAAACGACCAAGCAGCGCATCGACGCGGTCGGTCTCGCGCTACTCGTGATCGGCGTGTCGAGCCTGCAGATGATGCTCGACCTCGGCAAGGATCACGATTGGTTCAATTCGAGCTTCATCGTCGCGCTCGCGATCGTCGCGGCGGTCGCGCTGGCGTTCATGTTTGCGTGGGAAATCACGGAGAAAGAGCCGGTCATCGACCTCTCGCTCTTCCGCGACCGCAATTTCGCGATGGGCGTGCTGATCACGTCTCTCGGATTTCTGGCGTTTTTCGGCTCGGTCGTCGTGTTGCCGTTGTGGCTGCAGACGGTGATGGGCTACACGCCAGGGCTCGCGGGCCTCGCGACCGCGCCGGTCGGCATTCTCGCGCTCGTGATTTCGCCGGTGCTCGGGCGCAACATGCATCGGCTCGATCTGCGCGTGGTGGCGAGTTTCGCGTTTCTCGTGTTCGCGTTCGTGTCGCACTGGAACTCGACGTTCACGCTCGATACGCCGTTCAGCCAGATCGTGGTGCCGCGGCTGATTCAGGGCATCGGCGTGGCGTGCTTCTTCGTGCCGATGACGACGATCACGCTCTCCAGCGTCCCCGACGACCGGCTGGCCGGTGCGGCGGGGCTGTCGAACTTTCTGCGGACGTTGTCGGGCGCGATCGGGACGGCGGTCAGCACGACGTACTGGGAGAACGACATGATTCGCCACCACGCGGTGCTGACCGAATCTGTGAGCGCTTACTCAGCGAATACGAGCGCTTACACGGGTGCGTTGTCGGATTTGGGGCTGGCGGGACAGGCGCTGACGGCACAGCTAGACAGGGTTGTGACCGCGCAGGCGTACATGATGTCGACGAACGATTTTTTCCGGATCTCGTTCTATGGATTTCTGGGGCTGGCGGTGCTGGTGTGGCTGACGAAGCCGAGGAAGGGCGCGGGGCCGTCGATGGGGCATTGATCGACCCTGCGCGGCTTCTTACTCTGGCGTTAGCACTCGTCCCGACTGTCCGGGCTGGCTTTCAAGCACAGGCGGCATCGGCCTGACAGGCGGATTCGACTGCGCCTTCGGCGCCGGTGCGGGCGCGACGGGCGGCAACGTCGTCGCCGCCCCCGCCTGCGAAGCCGCCGGACCGCGCACGAATTGCTTGAAGTCCGCGCCGGCCTTCCACGGATTCGGCTCGCAGCCGAGCATATTGTCGCAATGGGCCGCGAAGCCTATCGTGGCGGTGCCTTCGTTACTCGGCGTCTTGGTGATCTGATAAGCGAGCGCGCGCTTGCCGCCCGAAGGTCCCGCTGTCTGGATGATCGAATCCGTCACGGTCTGCAACTTGTATTCGGAGTGATTCGTGACCCAGACCTGCGCGCGGCCCCACCACGCGTCGCATTCGGCTCGGTCCATGCAGGTAAGCGGCGCGGTGGCTTGCTCCATCGTTTCGGCGCTGACCTGGCCTTGCGTCGAGCAGCCGGCAAAGAGCGCGATCGACGCGGCCGCAGCCAGCGTCGATGCCGATAGCATCGTCATTTTCATTGTTTCCCCTTGCAACAGCTGTTGGTCGTGATGGTCGATAAGACACTATTTTTCGACCCGTCCGCGACCCGCGTGTTTCGGCAGGTTGCGCTCTGTTGCAAAAGGGGTAAGTCTTGCCGCTTTTTTATTGCCGCGACATGGAAAAACGGCGTCAGACGCTCACGCGATTCAGCGTGTAAGCGCGATAAGCGGCGACGAAGGCGTCGAATGAACCGGCTTCCCCGCGCTCGATAGCGGTCTGCTGCGTGAGCGACTTCGCTGCCGATTCTTCGAATTCGCGCATTTCCTGCTCTGGAAGCGGCCGATCGCGGAAGAATTCGGCATGCTGTTGGCTTATATCGAGCGCGAAGTCACCAAAGCTCTGCTGTTTGCTGCGCATTGTTTCGAGGACCCGTGCCGACGGCGTCAGCGACACATCCGCGAGCCGCGCCCGCTGTGTGTCGAGCGCGCGCATGTGTTCGTCGCCGCCGCCGAGAGCATCCAATGCCTGCGCCGCCGGTTCGATCTGGTCGAGCAACTCGACGCCCCACGCGGTCATCGGCACGTCGCGCCCGTCACGCGACAGCGTGAGCCCCGGCTTGCGCCCTTCCTTCGCGACGCGGCTGAAGTTGTCGTTGGCTTCGGCGCTCGCGTTCTGCGGCAGGAGCGGGCTGTCGTCGAGCGCGCAGAAGAGCAGATAAGCGTCCAGAAAGCGTGACGTTTGCAGCGAAATCCCGGCCGGCTCGAACGGATTGATATCGAGACAGCGCACTTCGATGTACTGCACGCCGCGCGCCGACAGCGCGTGCAACGGCCGCTCGCCCGGCTGCGTGATCCGTTTCGGACGGATCGTCGAGTAGAACTCGTTCTCGATCTGCAGCACGTTCGTGTTGATCTGGACCCACTCGCCGTCGCGCTGCGTGCCGATCGCCTCGTAGGGCGGATACGGCTGGCTGACGGCCTTGCCGAGCACGTCGAGATAGGCGTCGAGATTGTCGTAGCTCGGCAGCAGCGCCGATTGCGCCGGATTGTTCGTGTAGCCGAGATCGCTCATGCGCAGGCTGGTGGCGTGCGGCAGATAGAAGGTGTCGGCATCGAAGGCGTCGAGCGTGTGGCGCTTGCCGCGCACGAAACCCGCATCCAGCGCCGGCGATGCCCCGAACAGATACATCAGCAGCCAGCTCGTGCGGCGGAAATTGCGGATCAACGCGAAATAGCGCTCCGACTGGAAATCGACCTCGGACAGCGTGTTGTCCTCATCGAGCGCCTGCCATGCGCGCCAGACGTCCTCGTGCAGCGAATAGTTGTAATGGATGCCCGCGATGCACTGCATCGTGCGGCCATAGCGCAGCGCGAGGCCGCGCCGATAGACGTGCTTCAGCATGCCGATGTTCGACGTGCCGTACCAGCCGATCGGGATTTGATCGTCGGGAGGCAGGTCGCAGGGCATCGAATCGTTCCAGAGCAGCTCGTCGCCGAGCTTCGCGTAGACGTAGCGATGCAGCTTGTCCAGATGGTCGAGCGTGGCGGCGGAGTCGGTCATCGCGTCGGTGATGAGCTCGATGAGCGCTTCGGAGTAGTCCGTCGTGATGAGCGGATGCGTCAGCGGCGAGCCGAGCGCGCGCGGATGCGGCGTCATCGCGAGCTTGCCCTCCGGCGTGACACGCAGGCTCTCCCGCTCGATGCCGCGCAGACCCTGGCGCAGCGCGGCTGCGCGCGGGCCCGCGGAGAGCGCCGAGAGGCGGTGCCGGAAGGCGTCGGTGGCGAGGTGGGCGGAATTCGTGTTTGGCATCTAGGGCGGCGCGTGCGACCGGGCGCAATAGGATTCGCCCGATTCGATTTTTGAATAGCGGGCACTTTAACATCTCGGTGTTGAGCGTGCTTGGAGCCAATGCTGGTAAGGGTTTGAGGGGTTTTGGGGCGGGCAGTTCGGGCGGGTTCGGGCGGTTATTGCGGGGCTTTCGCGTCTGCCTCAGCCCCCCTTCGCACCGCCCGCCTTATCCGCGATCTCGTTCCACACATGCAGCGCGGCATATGCGCGATACGGCCGCCACGCGTCGGCCCGCGCGCGTAATGCCTTCGCCTTCGCCATCGACGGATCGCGCGCCGCCAGCGATTGCATCAGGATCAGATCGGTGCCGGGCCACGCGTCGGGGTCACGCAGCGCGCGCATCGCGACGTACTCGACGGTCCACGGCCCGATGCCAGGCATCGCGAGGAGGGCGGCGCGCAGTTCGTCGCGGTCGGCGCGCGGGTCGTCGAGCGGCAGCGCGCCCGATGCCACCTCGCGCGCGAAGCCCTGCAACGCCGCGACGCGCTTGCCCGGCATGCCGATTTTGTCCATGTCGGCGGCGGCGAGCGCGGCGGGCGTCGGGAAGCGCCAGGCGGTGTCGGCGTGCGGGTGATCGGCGAGTTGCGTGCCGGTGCGCTCGACGATCCGCCCGATGATCGTCGATGCCGCCTTCACGCTGACCTGCTGCCCGACGATCGCCCGCACGACCAGCTCGAAGCCCGACCACGCGCCGGGCACGCGCAGCCCGGGCGCGGCATCGACGAGCGGTGCGAACCAGGGGTCTCGGGCGAGGTGCGCGCCGATCGCGGGGGCGTCGGCGCGCAGGTCGAACATGCGAGTGAGATGCTTGCCGATTGCTTTCGCGTGGCGGGCGACGTCTCCTTCGAGCGTCGCGACGAGGCATGCTTTTTTGGGATGACGAGTGACGCTCAGGGTGCCGGCGGCGACGGTGCCATCGTTGGCATCGGCGTCGGGCCATTCGATCGCGCGCCGGTAAGCGCCCGCTTCGATCGTTTCGACGCCGCGCGTCGCGCGTCCGGCGAAAAAGCGCAGGACGCGCGGCCAGTCGTAGGGTTCGACGAAGGGGAGGGTTACCGTCGCGGTGGGTGCTGGGGCGGCTTTTGCGCCATTTCTACCGCTGCCACTGGTCGGTGCGGGCGGCGCATGCGCTGCGGCTAGCACACCGGCCGCGCCGGCAGCACCAGACGCACGTACCTTACCTACTGCATCAGATGCACCGGCCGCACCAGACGCACCGGCCGCACCAGACGCACCCGACGCACCCGACGCACCCGACGCACCCGACGCACCCGACGCACCCGATGCACCCGATGCACCCGATGCACCCGATGCACCCGCCGGCTCAATTGCATGAGCCGCACAAGACGCATCAGCCGCGCGCGCGGCAGTCGCCCCCGCCGCCGCCGCGCTCGAACTCCGCCGTTGACCGCGGCTCCCGCTCACGCGACCTCATCCTTATCACTGCCACCAGCCGCACCCCTCGACCGCTCGGCCTTCAACAACGCGGCCTTGCGCGGCGCGCCCCACCGATACCCCGCCAACCCGCCGCCCTTCTGCACGACGCGATGACAAGGAATCGCCAGCGCCACGGGATTCGACGCACACGCATTCGCCACCGCCCGTACAGCACGCGGCGAGCCGAGCGCATCGGCGATATCGGTATAACTGCGCGTCTCGCCATAAGGAATACGCCGCAGCGCATCCCACACGCGCTGCTGGAAAGCGGTCGCACCGATGTCGAGCGGCAGGTCGAAGCGCTCGCGCGTGCCGTCGAGATACGCGCGAATCTGCGCGACGAACGGCGCCAGCCGCTCGCGATCCTCTACGCGCGCCGCCTCCGACAGTTCCGCCGCCAGTTCGCCCTCCAGCGCGCGCGGATCGTCGCCGAAAGCGATCTTGCAGATGCCCTTGTCCGTCGCGGCGACGAGCACGATGCCGAGCGGCGTCGCGTCGGTGGCGAAGCGCACGGTGAGCCCGGCACCTTTCCTCCGATACACCGAAGGCGTCATCCCGAGCTCGGCCGGCGCCGCTTCATACATCCGCGACGGCGAGCCAAAGCCCGCATCGTGACTCGCGCGGGTGACGTTCTGTCCGCGCTGCAAGCCGTCGCGCAACGCCTCGGCGCGGCGCGCGGCCTGATACTGCCGCGGCGAAACGCCGACCACGCGCGAAAACAACCGCTGCAAGTGAAACGGACTGACGTGAACCGCGTCGCTCAGTTGCGCGAGCGTGAGGCGCTGCTGCGGATCGGCGTCGAGCGCCTTGCATGCGCGCTCGACGATCGCCAGTTCGCGCGGCAGGCTCGTCGGCTGGCAGCGCTTGCACGGTCGATAGCCGGCATTTTCGGCGGCATTCGTCGTGGAAAAGAACTCGACGTTCTCCCGGCGCGGCGCCCGCGACGCGCACGAAGGCCGGCAGAACACGCCAGTCGTGCGTACGGCGAAGAAGAAGGCGCCGTCGGCGTGGGCGTCGCGTTGCACGACGGCCTGCCAGCGGGTTTCATCGGAGGAAAAAGCGGTATCGGACGGGATTTCGAAAGCGGTGTTCATGACAAACCTCGATGGCTCTGGGTACGCGACTACTGTAGAGCGTCGCCTTCGAGGGTACGCGCCGGTTCTTGCGCTGTCATTTGTCGATTGAGGCGCGCGAGTGTGTCTCAGATGCGACAAATTGGCGCCATAGGGGTTTGCACTAAAAAAACTATTGCGTCGCACCAAGTCGCTATGTATTATTGGAACTGTCTCCTCCATGTCTCCTCCTGATATGGATTCAGCCCGCTCCGCAACGAGCGGGCTTTTTTTCGCCTGTACGCTTTGCAGCAGGCCGTTCCACAGGGCGCTGTACACTCGTTTTTCAAGCTCAAAGAAACAAGGAGCGGCGATGCCCTTCACCATCCGCGACATCGATCACGTCGTGATTCGCTGTGCCGATCTCGACAATATGGTTCGCTTTTACGAAGCCGTGCTCGGATGTCCGGTGGAGAAAGAGCAGCGCGACTTGGGCCTCGTGCAATTACGTGCAGGCCGCGCGCTGATCGATTTGCTGCAGATTGGCGCGAAGATCGATAGGCCGGAGAGCGGCCCGGCCGGCGCGGGACGCAACATGGACCACTTGTGCCTGCGCATCGAACCATTCGATCCAACCGCGCTGCACGACCATTTGACCGAAAATGGCGCGCGAATCGGCGAAGAAGCCCGTCGGTACGGCGCCGAGGGCTTCGGCCCGTCGCTGTATTTCTTCGACCCCGAAGGCAACATGATCGAACTGAAAGGGCCGTCCGAGAAATGACCGCTATTTCCCCGGCGCCTTCAACACCGTCCATGAGATCGCCACCGGATCGACCGTCGCGCTTCCAAGTGATACCTCGCCGTCCTGCACGGTCATTTGCAGGCGCATCGTCCGCTCAGCAAGCGCGCGCAGCCGTTCCGCGACGCCATCCGCCAGCGACCACACCGTCACGTTCTGCATCCGCTCGACCTTGGCCCTGACGCCCTGCCACCAGATATCGGCGGTGCGTCCCGCGTACGCGATCACGATTACGCGATCCGCGCGCCCACTCGCCTTCGCAATGCGCCGCTCGTCCGGCTGGCCGACGTCGATCCACGTCTCGATTTGCCCCGTCAGGTCCTTCTGCCAGAGGTCGGGCTCGTCCGTGTCGGACAAGCCCTTGCAGAATTCGAGCCGCTCGCTCGCGAACATGCCAAACGCGGCGACGCGCACCATCATCCGCTCGTCGGTTTCCGACGGATGGCGCGCGATTGTCAGCGAATGATCGCCGTAGTAGTGCCGATCCATGTCGGCAATCTGGAGTTCCGCTTTGTAAATCGTCGATTTGAGGGCCATGCAACACCAAAAAGCCGTCCGTGCGGGCCGGCTGAGTAAGAAGTTTTAAGCGGACGAGGCCTCGAAGGACGTGCCGTAGACCTCGATGGCCGCGTCGCGCAACGCGTTGAGCACGACGGTCGCTGCCGGCGACAGCAGTTGCGTTTGCCGCGTGATGATACCGAAAGCGTCCATCCGGCAAGGCAAATCGATCGCCAAGCGTTTCAAGACGCCGAATTGCTCGTACTGGCGCGCGACTTCCTCGGGCACGACCGCCAGCATGTCGCTTTGCAGGAGCAGGCTCGAAATCGCCAGAAAATTGTTGGTATTAACGACATTTTGCGGCGGATTGAGCCCGATTTGCGAAAACGCCAAATCGAAGCGATGCCGCAGCACGCTCCCCGGCGGATGCAGCACCCAGCTCGCGTTCACGATCGCACGCAGTGTGAGGCCGGTCGCGTTCTCCATCGGATGGCCGGGGCGCGCGACCACGCACAGCGGCTCGTCGGCGAGCGGCTCATAGCGCACGGCGTCCTTGAACTGGCCCTGCCGCTCGAGCACGCGGCCGATCATGATGTCGAGCTCGCCCTGCGCGACGCGCGGCAGCATCACGTCCGAGGTTTCCACCTGCAGCCAGATTTCGAGTTGCGGATAGCGCGCCTTCACCCGCGACAAAGCGATCGGCACCATCGTCGCGACGGCGGTCGCGATCGAACCGATCTGCACCTGTCCGACGAGCCCCGCGCGCAACGCCGAGATTTCGTCGTGCGCCTGGCTCAGGTTCGACAGCACCATCCGCGCGTGGCGGATCATCACTTCGCCGTAGAGCGTCGCGTGCATCCCGTGTGGCGTGCGGTCGAAAAGGCGCACTTCGAGCACGTCCTCCAGTTCCTTCAGAAGCCGCGATGCCGCCGGCTGCGTCATGCCGAGGACGTCGGCGGCGCGGCGCACGTTGCCTTCCTCCTCCATCGCGGCGAGTAGCAGCAACTGGCGCGTCTTCAGCCGCGCGCGCACGAACCAGTTCGAATAACTCTGAGGCATGGCATCTGCTCGATTTTGAGATGCACGATGATGACATGCCAACTTTGATATGGCTACGGGCCGAAAACTGATTGGAAAGTCATCGCGCGACTGGTTACGCTGCGAGCACTTACCCATGCATCGCTAGTCCACGCCCACGCCGATGAAACGCGAATCCCACGTTCCGCCGCTTTTCAAGCACTACCTGAACGGTGGCTGGGAGACCAGCGCGACCGTCGGGCTGTCGCAGAATCCGTCGGATCTGGACGAACCCGTCGGCGAGTACGTGCGCGCCGATGCGCGTCAGGCCGACGCCGCCATCGATGCCGCCAGCGCCGCGTTTCGCGAGTGGTCGCAGTCGAACGTCGCGCGGCGCGCCGAGGCGCTCGATGCGATCGGCAGCGAAATTCTCGCGCGCAAAACGGAGCTCGGACGGCTTCTCGCACGCGAAGAGGGCAAGACGCTGCCCGAGGCCGTTGCGGAAGCGGCGCGCGCCGGGCACATCTTCAAGTTTTTTGCGGGCGAGGCGCTGCGCATCCCGGGCGAGCATCGCAGCTCGGTGCGCTCGAATATCGATATCGATATCACGCGCGAGCCGGTCGGCGTGATCGGCATCGTCACGCCGTGGAATTTTCCGCTCGCGATTCCCGCGTGGAAGATCGCGCCCGCGCTCGCCTATGGCAACTGCGTGGTGTTCAAGCCGGCGGAGCTCGTGCCGGCCTGCGCGTGGGCGATCGCCGACATCATCAGCCGCTCGGCGCTGCCCGCCGGCGTGTTCAACCTCGTGCTCGGCAGCGGGCGGCAGGCGGGCGCGCGCATCGTCGGGAACCCGCTGGTGCAGGGCGTGAGTTTCACCGGATCGATGACGACCGGGAGCGCCGTTTTGCAGGCCGCCGCCGCGCGCCACGCTCGCGTGCAGTTGGAGATGGGCGGCAAGAACCCGCTCGTCATATTGAACGACGCCGATCTCGACACCGCCGTCGATGCCGCCATCAACGGCGCGTATTTCTCCACCGGACAGCGCTGCACGGCATCGTCGCGGCTGATCGTGGAGGCGGGCATCCACGATCGTTTCGTCGACGCGATGCTCGCGCGCCTCGCTGCGTTGAACGTCGATCACGCGCTGAAAAAGGGCGCCGACATCGGCCCGGTCGCCGACGAGCGGCAATTGCAGCAGAACCTCGATTACGTCCTGATCGGGGAGAAGGAAGGCGCGCAACTGCTGCACGGCGGCCGCGTGCTGGAACGCGCGACGCGCGGCTATTTCATGGAGCCCGCGCTTTTCACCGGCACGCCGGACATGCGGATCGCGCGGGAGGAGATTTTCGGGCCGGTCGCCGTGGTGATCCCCGCCGACGACTACGCCCACGCGCTGCATCTCGCGAACGACACGCCGTTCGGCCTGTGCGCGGGCATCTGCACGCAGTCGCTCAAGTACGCGCGCCATTTCAAGCGCCACAGCCAGAGCGGCATGGTGATGGTGAACCTGCCGACGGCGGGCGTCGATTTTCACGTTCCGTTCGGCGGCACGAAGGCGTCGAGCTACGGCGCGCGCGAGCAGGGCGCGTACGCGGCCGATTTCTACGCGACGATCAAGACCGCCTATGTAGCGGGCTAGAACCCGGGCATCACGGGGCGAACGGGCTGGAAGCCTGCGTCCATCGATTCATCCAATGGAGACAAGCACCATGACCAGCAAGCTTCGCCGCCTAACCCTGTCCGCGATCGCGGCCGCCACGCTCGCCGCGCCGTTCGCGGCGCAAATGTCCGCACGCGCCGACGAGCCCGTCAAAGTCGGCTTCCTCGTGAAGATGCCGGAGCAGGCGTGGTTCATCAACGAGCAGAAAGCCGCGAGCGCGCTCGGGCAGAAGGAGAACTTCTCGGTCGTGAACATCGGCACGCCGGACGGCGAGAAAGTGCTCGCCGCCATCGACAACCTCGGCGCCCAGGGCGCGCAGGGCTTCGTGATCTGCGCCCCTGACGTGCGTCTCGGACCGGCGATCGCGCAGCGCGCGAAGCGCTACAACATGAAATCCGTCACGGTCGACGACCAGCTCGTCGATTCCAGCGGCAAGCCGCTGCCGAACGTGCCGCATCTCGGGATGTCGGCGTTCAAGATCGGCAACCAGGTCGGCACGGCGATCGCCGAGGAAATGAAGCGGCGCGGCTGGAAGCCGGAGGAAGTCGGCGCGCTGCGCATCACGAACTACGAATTGCCGACCGCGAAACTGCGCACCGACGGCGCCACCGAGTCGCTGCTGGCCGGTGGCTTCAAGAAGGAAAACATCTTTGACGCCCCGCAAAAGACGACCGACGACGAAGGCGGCTTCAACGCGGCATCGCCCGTGCTCTCGCAGCATCCGGACATCAAGAAGTGGGTGGTCTACGCGATCAACGAAGAAACCGTGCTCGGCGCCGTGCGCGCGACCGAGCAACTGAAGATTCCCAGCAAGGACGTGATCGGGGTCGGCATCAACGGGGCGGGCGAGGCGTTCGCCGAATTCCAGAAGAAGGAGCAGACGGGCTTCTACGGCACGATCGCCGTCAGCTCGACGATGCACGGCAAGGACAGCACGCAGAACCTCGTCGACTGGATCAAGAACGGCAAGCAGCCGGCCGTCGACACGCAAACCACCGGCAAGCTGATGGTGCGCGGCAACTGGCAGGAAGTGCGCAAGGAACTGGGAATTTGAGTTTTTTTGTGCGAGGGCCGCGCTTTGGACGCGGCCCCGGCTCCCTGCATTCAGAGGTCGCTTCATGACGGAAATCGCGGTCGCCACGGCCGATCTCTATCTCTCGCTCGACAACATCACCGTGCGCTTTCCCGGCGTGCTCGCCCTCGATTCCGTGTCGCTCGGCGTGTGCACGGGCGAAGTCCACGGCCTGATGGGCGAAAACGGCGCGGGCAAATCGACGCTGCTCAAGGTGCTCTCGGGCGTCAACCAGCCGGCGGGCGGCGGGTTGTCGCTGAACGGCGTCGAACAGCAGTTCACGACGACGAAGGCCGCCATCGATGCAGGCGTCGCGATCATCTATCAGGAACTGCACCTCGTGCCGGAGCTAACGGTCGCGGAAAACCTGATGCTCGGCGCGATGCCGAACCGCTTCGGCGTGCTCGACGAGAAGGGCCTCGTCAAGCGCGCGATCGCGGAACTCGACCGGCTCGGCGAGAAGATCGATCCGAACATGCCGGTGAAGCATCTGTCGATCGGGCAGCGGCAGATGATCGAGATCGGAAAGGCGCTGATGCGCAACGCACGCGTGATCGCCTTCGATGAACCGACGAGCTCGCTGTCGTCGCGCGAGACCACGCAGCTCTTTCGTATCATCAGCACGTTGCGTGCGGAAGGGCGTGCGATCATCTACGTTACGCACCGGATGGACGAGGCTTACGAACTTTGCGATCGCGTGACCGTATTTCGAGACGGACGGCGCATCGAGACTTTCGAGGAAGTCGACGGACTCGATCGCGACCGGCTGATCAGCTGCATGGTCGGCCGCTCGATCCGCGACGTGTACGGCTACCGGACGCGCGACATCGGCGAAGTGCAACTCGACGTGAAAGGGCTGATGGGGCCGGGTCTTTCGGAACCGGCATCGTTCAGTGCGCGAAAGGGTGAAATTGTCGGCTTCTTCGGGCTGGTCGGCGCGGGGCGTTCGGAACTGATGAAGCTGATCTACGGCGCGGTGAAGCCGTCCGCTGGCGAAATCGTGCTCAAGGGCGAAAAGCGCAAGTTCAACACGCCGCGCGACGCCGTGCGTGCGGGTGTCGCGCTGTGTCCGGAGGATCGCAAGCAGGAAGGCATCGTCGCGATCGCGTCGGTATCGGACAACATGAACATCAGTTGCCGTCGCCATCACAGCGCGCTGCACATCCTCGATGCGCGCAAGGAAGCGGCCACCACCACCGATTTCATCGCAAAACTCGCGATCAAGACGCGCAACGGCAACACGCCGATCGGCACGCTCTCCGGCGGCAACCAAAGGAAGGTGATCTTGTCGCGCTGGCTCGCGGAGCAAATCGACGTCTTCCTGATGGACGAACCGACGCGCGGCATCGACGTTGGCGCGCGCAGCGAAATCTACGGCCTGCTCTACGGACTCGCGGAAGCGGGACGCACGGTGATCGTCGTGTCGAGCGACCTGGCCGAGGTGATCGGCGTGGCCGACCGCGTGATCGTGATGCGCGAAGGAAAGATCGTCGGCAACTTGCCGAAGGCGCAGGCGTCGCCGGATCAACTGATCAAGCTCGCGCTGCCCGGCTGAATTCACGGACCAGGACATCATGCAGACCACCAATGCACCCGTCACCAATCAGCCGAATCCGAAGGAAAGCGTCGGCGCCCGGGCGCACGCCGCGCGCACGTGGGACCTCATCAACAAGTCGGGCATCGTGATGGTGTTCGTGATCCTGTTCGTCGCGCTCTCGCTGTCAGTGCCGGGTTTCTTAAGCTCGCGCAACATGCAGGGCCTGCTGCTCTCGGTCACGCTGATCGGCTCCATCTCCGTCACGATGATGTTCGTGCTCGCGCTCGGCGAAGTGGATCTGTCGGTGGCGTCGATCGTCGCGTTTTCGGGCGCCACGGCCTCGACGCTGATCACCGCGACGCACAGCGTCGCGCTCGGCATCGCGGGCGGCGTGCTGGCGGGCGGCGCGGTCGGCCTCGTCAACGGCGTGCTGATTGCGCTACCGGATCAACTCGCTGATCGTCACGCTCGCGATGATGGAAGTCGTGCGCGGCCTCGCCTACATCACTTCCCACGGCGACGCCGTCATGATCTCCGAGGAATCGTTCTTCGAACTCGGCGGCGGCTCGTTTCTCGGCATTCCCTATCCGATCTGGTCGAACATCGTCGGCTTCGTCTTGTTCGGCTTTCTTCTCAAAAAGACCGTGTTTGGCAAGAACGTGCTCGCGGTCGGCGGCAACGGCGAGGCGGCGCTGCTTGCCGGGCTGCCGGTCACGCGCATCAAGATCACGGTGTTCGTGCTGCAGGGACTCGTGACCGGCTTTGCTGGCGTGATGCTTGCGTCGCGGATGAGTCTCGGCGATCCGAAGACGTCCGTCGGACTCGAACTCGGCGTGATTTCGGCTTGCGTGCTCGGCGGCGTGTCGCTGACGGGCGGCGTCGCGACGATTTCCGGCGTGCTCGTCGGTGTGCTGATCATGGGCTCGGTGCAGGACGCGATGAGCCTCATGAACGTACCAACGTTCTATCAATACCTGATCCGCGGCGGCATCCTGCTGCTCGCGGTGCTGTTCGACCAGTTCCGCCGCAGCAAGCGCGTGGTCTGAAGCCGGACGACGAGAATATCTGGAGGAGCAACGATGGCTGATTCGAACAAGAAGCCGCTGCGCAGTCAGGCGTGGTTCGGCTTGCAGGACCGCGACGGGTTTCTACACCGTTCGTGGATGAAGAACCAGGGCATTCCGCACGACAATTTCGATGGCCGGCCGGTGATCGGCATCTGCAATACGTGGTCGGAACTGACGCCCTGCAACGCGCATTTTCGCGAACTCGCCGAGTATGTGAAGCGCGGCGTGCGCGAGGCGGGCGGCCTGCCGCTCGAGTTTCCGGTGATGTCGCTCGGCGAGACGAACCTGCGCCCCACCGCGATGCTGTTTCGCAATCTGGCTTCGATGGACGTCGAGGAATCGATTCGCGGCAATCCGATGGACGGCGTGATCCTGCTCGTCGGTTGCGACAAGACGACGCCCGCGCTGCTGATGGGCGCCGCGTCGTGCAATCTGCCGGCGCTGGCGGTCTCCGGCGGGCCGATGCTGAACGGCAAGTTCCGCGGCAAGAACATCGGCTCGGGCACGGGCGTGTGGCAGATGTCGGAGGAAGTGCGCGCCGGGACGATGACGCAGGAAGAATTCACCGAAGCCGAATCGTGCATGAACCGCTCGCGCGGCCACTGCATGACGATGGGCACGGCCTCCACGATGGCGTCGATGGTCGAATCGCTCGGCATGGGCCTGCCGCACAACGCGGCGATTCCGGCCGTCGATGCACGGCGTCAGGTGCTCGCGCATATGGCGGGGCGGCGCATCGTCGATATGGTTCGCGAAGACCTCACGATGGACAAGATCCTCACGCGCGAAGCCTTCGAGAACGCGATCCGCACGAACGCGGCGATCGGCGGATCGACGAATGCGGTGCTGCATCTGATCGCGTTGGCGAAGCGGATCGGTGTCGAGCTCAATCTCGACGATTGGGAGTTGGGCTCGGACGTGCCGTGTCTCGTGAACTTGCAGCCATCGGGCGAGTTTCTGATGGAGGATTTTTACTACGCGGGCGGTTTGCCTGCGGTCCTGAAACTGATGGGCGACCAGGGGCT
>NZ_FCOL02000024.1 GCF_001544515.1 Caballeronia terrestris | reverse complement strand
CAGATCGGGCGCCGCAATCTTCGCGAGCGACCCGCCGAATTTGCCGACCGCTGTCCGTGCGGCCGATACGATCACTACGTCAGTCATTTCAGTTTCCTTTGGCTACGAATGTTAATGCGGGCTCTTGATGCCCGGCACGCCGAAGCGCACCGTCGAGGCGACGAAAAGCGGCTTACTGGTCACGCTGCAGCACATAGCGGCCAGGCGCCGCTTCGATAACACGGTGTTCCTCCGATCCGGGCGTGGCCGGCGCCTTCAACTTCTTGCCGGCGTAGGCCTGCAGCCAGTTCGTCCAGGTGGGCCACCAGCTTCCCGGCTGCTCGGTCGCGGCGGCGAGCCAGTCGTCCGGATCGGCGGGCAGGGTCTTGGCGTCGGCGTCGATGCTCCAGAAACTGCGCTTGTTCTTCGACGGTGGGTTGATCACCCCCGCGATATGCCCCGACGCGCCCAGCACGAACTTCTGCGGCCCGGTGAGCAGCGGCGCCGATGCATACGCCGACGTCCACGGCACGATGTGATCCTCGCGCGACCCGTAGAGGAACGTCGGCACGTCGATGCGCGTCAGGTCGACCGGTTCGCCGCACGTCTTCAGTTGGTTCGGCACGCGCAGCTTGTTTTCGAGGTACGTGTTGCGCAGATACCAAACGCACATCGGACCCGGCAGGTTCGTCGAGTCGCTGTTCCAGAACAGCAGGTCGAACGCCTGGGGCGTGCGTCCTTTGAGATAGTTATCGACGACGTAGTTCCACACCAGGTCGTTCGGACGCAGATAGGAAAACGTATTCGCGAACTCGATGCCGCGCAGGAGCCCCGGTTGCGCGCCGTTCTTGCCGCCGATGGACTGCTCGCGCATCTGCACGTGCGACTCGTCGATGAAGACGTCAAGCACGCCCGTGTCGGAGAAATCGAGCATCGCGGTGAGAAGCGTCATCGATGCGGCCGGGTGTTCGCCGCGCGCCGCCGCGACCGCGAGCGCGGTGGCGAGGATCGTGCCGCCGATGCAGAAGCCGAGCGTGTTGATCTGCTCGCGGCCGGTGATCTGCTTGACGACTTCGATCGGTTCGAGCACGCCCTCCTGGACGTAGTCGTCCCAGGTCTTGTGCGCGATCGACTGATCGGCGTTACGCCACGACAGGATGAACACCTGATGCCCCGCGTCGAGCGCGTGGCGCACGAGCGAGCTTTCCGGCTGCAGATCGAGGATGTAGAACTTGTTGATGCAGGGCGGCACGATCAGGAGCGGCCGTTCGAACACCTGCGCCGTGCGCGGCTTGTACTGGATCAGTTGCAGCAGCTCGTTCTCATAGACGACCGAGCCTTCCGTCGAACCGATGTTGTGCCCGACTACGAAGCCCGAATCGTCCGACTGCGAGATCTTGCCGCGCTGCATGTCGTTCAGCAGGTTCATCATGCCCTGCCAGAGGCTTTCCCCCTTGCTTTCGATCAGCGCCTTCTGCGCTTCCGGATTGAACGCGAGGAAGTTGCTCGGCGAGGCGGCAGCGGTCCATTGCTGCACGGTGAAGCGGATGCGCTCGCGCGTCTTCGGATCGGTATCGACCGCTTCGGCGAGCTCCTGCAGATAGCGCGCGTTCAGCAGGTACCACGCGGCGGTGAACGCATACGCGGGCGTCGATTGCCACGCCGTCGTGCTGAAGCGGCGATCCTTCAACGCCGCCGGATCGATGTTCTGCGCGCTGGCCTGCTTGAGCAATTCGATCACGTCGCGCGAATAGTTGCTCTGCAATTGCTGAAGACGCTCGGGCGAAATGACGGCGTTCGGCATCGCGGGCATCTGCGACAGCGCGCCGTTGAAGCCGGGAATCGCCTGCATGCCGGGGATCGCGCCCGCGAACTTCGAGAAGTCGGGGATCGTGCCGAGCTTCGTGAAGTCCGGCATCGGCGGGATCGTGAACGGCACCGCGCCGGGCGCGCCGTTCAACGCTGCGAAGGGATTCGAGGCGCTCGGTCCGTTGCCGCCATTCGTCTGCGGAGTTGCCTGCTGGGCGAGCGTCGCCCATTGCGACGGATCGGCGACCGAGCGCCACGCGTTCAACCATTGCTCGAAGACTTGCTGCATGCCTGCCATGTCGGCGGGACCTGCGCTGGCCGATTTCGTATCGGCGGAATCTGAGCGGGAAGTTTGAGAGGATGTTTTAGAGGCAGCCATACCCGCTATTGACCTGTGAGTCTCGAAAGACTGATTGCTGATGCAGGCGCTCGTGCAGGGCTCGCCGGGACAGCGCGCAAGTGTTGCGTCAAGTGCGCGATGGACACCGACCTTGCCACGCCGTGCCTGATTTCGGAATGAATCGGGAACATTCTTGCTCCCGAGCGTCAGGCATGTCAATGCTTTGCCCCGATTTTGCCGCAGTGCGATATTTTTTTAATTATCGTTTTCCCCCATGCGATCGTTGCGCCAATTCGTCCCTCGCACGCGGGCGTCGCCGACCCATCAGATGACGCACGGGCATGTGTCGCGGATATTGCAGCACAACAAAAAAAACGCTCATGCGTTCGGAGATTCGAAGCGCGGGGCGTTATTCGGCGAGCCAGATCATCGCGGCCATGCGGCCGGTGACGCGGTCACGTCGATAGGAGTAGAAGCGCTCGCGCTCCGTCACCGTGCATTGCGTGCCGCCGTGCACGCGCGCGGCATCGATGCCCGCGTCCGCGAGGCGCAGGCGCGCGAGCGCGTAGATGTCGGCGAGGTATTTTCCTTTCGACTGCGTCGCGTTGAAAGCAGCGGCGGTGGCGTCGCGGCGGGTGGCGTCGGCGGTGGATACGAAAGCATCGAGCACGTCCTCGCCGACTTCGAACGCAGACGGCCCGATCGCCGGTCCCATGTATGCATGCAATGCCGAAGGGCTCGCGCCAGCCAACGCAGCGACGCGCCCCGCCGTCTTCTCGACGATCCCCGCCGCTAGTCCGCGCCAGCCCGCGTGCGCGGCGCCGACCGCGCGGCCGGCCTCGTCGCAGAAGAGCACCGGCAGGCAGTCCGCGATCATGACGACGCACACGGCGCCCGGACGATCGGTGACGCTTGCGTCGGCGCGCACCACGTTGCCCGTCGATGGCGCGTTCGCGCACCGGTCGATCACCGCGCCCGCTTCCGCGATATCGGCGCCATGAATCTGTTCGAGCCACGCGGCCGCGGGCGCTTCGGTCAGCGCGAGCAGGCGGCGACGGTTTTCGCGCACGGCATCGGGCGAGTCGCCGGTGTGCAGCCCGAGATTCAAACCGCCCTCGCCCGACTGTCCGCCGCCGTATGGCGCCCCGCTGACGCCGCCGTTTCTCGTCGTGACGAGCGCGCGCACGCGCGACGACACGCGCCACGCCGGCCACAGGCAGTCATCGTTGCGTAGCGTGGCGCGGACGATGCTCATTCTTCGTCATCCTCGTAGTCTTCTTCGTAGTCGTCGTCGATCTCGTAGACCTCGACGAAATCGTCGTCATCGTCGCCGTGGTCCATCTCTTCCTCGCGGCCGAGGCCCAGTTCGGCGGCAAGAATCGACATGTCCTCGGGGACATCGGCGCGCCAGGCGATGTCCTTGCCCGTCACCGGATGAACGAGCCCGAGCCGCCACGCATGCAGCGCCTGGCGCGCGAAGCCGTTCGGCAGCGGCGTGACGGAGCGCTTGCCGCGCGCGTGCCCATAGACGGGGTCGCCGAGCAGCGGATGCCGCGTATGCGCGCAATGCACGCGAATCTGATGTGTGCGCCCGGTTTCGAGATCGCAATGGATCGCCGAGACGGGCTGGCCGTTCCACAGCGCGCGGTCGATGGTGCGAAAGTGCGTGCGCGCGGGCTTGCCCGACGCGCTCTCGACGACCGCCATGCGCGTACGGTCGCGCGGATCGCGACCGATCGGGGCATCGATCGTGCCTTCGTCCGCCATCGTGCCCCACACGAGCGCGACGTAGCGGCGCTTGACGGTACGCGCCTGCAACTGCCGCGTGAGGATGGTCTGCGCCTCGAGCGTGCGCGCGACGACCATCAGCCCCGACGTCTCCTTGTCCAGCCGATGCACGATGCCCGCGCGCGGCAAGCCGGCGGCGGCCTCGCCATACCGGTACAGGAGGCCGTTCAGCAGCGTGCCGCTCCAGTTGCCCGCCGCCGGATGCACGACCATGCCCGCCGGCTTGTTGATGACGACGAGCGCGTCATCCTCGTAGACGATCTCGAGCGGCACCGGCTCCGGCGTGAACGCGAGTTGCTCGGGCAGCAGGTCGGGCACGAGCGTGATCGTGGCGCCGAGCGGCACTGCCTGGCGGATCTTCGCGGGCGCGCCGTCGATCTGCACGCGCTGCGCGTCGATCCACGCCTGCAGGCGGCTGCGTGAGAACTCGGGAAACATCTTCGCGAGGACCTTGTCGAGCCGGTCGCCCGCGTACTCGTCGGGCACGACCGCGACGCGCGGCGTTTCGGCGTCGGCGCGACGCTCGGCGAGCATCGTCGGGACGGTGGTCTCGGGGCCTTCTGCAGACGGCGCGGCAGGCTCTCGGGACATGGCTGAATCGTCCGGGCGTGCGTCGTCGGCCGGTGAGCTTGGGCTATAATCTTTGTTGCGATCTTTGGTACGACTAGTACTTGAGCGGGTCATTTAGACTGAAAGCCGGGAAATAGCTAGGAAATGCAAGCACTGATGCGAGCCCTGAACACCACCAAACAATCGATGCAGAAATCGATCAAGTACCTGGCGCTGGCCGCTGGCGTTGCCATTGTGGCGGGTTGCCACGGCCTGCCCGAGAAGACCGACGAGACGGCAACGTGGAATAACAACAAATTATATACGGAGGCTCAGGACGCGCTTTCCGGCGGCGACTTCGGCAAGTGCGCGAAGTACTTCGAAAGCCTCGAAGGCCGCGACCCGTTCGGCCATTTCGCGCAGCAGGCGCAGATCAACGTCGCGTATTGCAACTGGAAGGACGGCGAAACCGCCAACGCCGACCAGGCCATCGACCGCTTCATCAAGCTGCATCCGGATCACCCGGAAATCTCCTACGCGTATTACCTGAAGGGGATGATCCACTTCAACGACGATCTCGGTCTCTTCGGCCGCTTCTCCGGCCAGGACATGAGCGAGCGCGATCCAAAGTCGCTGCGCGAGTCGTATGACGCATTCAAGGTGGTCGTCGACCGTTATCCGAACAGCAAGTATGCGCCGGATGCCGCGCAGCGCATGCGCTATATCGTGAATGCGCTGGCGTCGCACGAGGTCCATGCCGCCGATTATTACTATCGCCGTGGCGCGTATGTCGCGGCGATCAACCGGGCGCAGCTCGCGATTCGCGAATACAAGAACGCGCCGGCGACCGAAGACGCGCTGCACATCATGATGCTCTCGTACCAGAAGCTCGAGCAGCCGCAACTGGCCGACGACACGAAGCGCGTGCTCGCCGCCACGTTCCCCGACAGCCCGTACGTGACCGGCAAGCGCCGCGCGGGCACGGACAAGCCCTGGTATCAGATCTGGTAAGCACATTATTCGTCACGCAAACAAAAAACCCGGCTCTTCAAAAAGCCGGGTTTTTTTACGCCCTCGATCTACTCCGCCAGATCGGCGGCCGTGCTGTCCGGATCGGCGAAGAACTCGCGCACGACCTCGATTTCCCGCGTGCGCTTGAACGGCGGCAGGCTCTGCCAGATGCGCCGGCCATACGGTTTATCGACGAGACGCGTGTCGCAGATCATCAGCACGCCGCGATCCGTCTCCGCGCGGATCAGCCGCCCCGCGCCCTGCTTGAGCGTGATCACCGCCTGCGGCAACTGATGCACGGCAAACGGGCTCAGCCCCTTCTTCGTCAGTGCTTCGAGCCGCGCCGAGAGCACGGGATCGTCGGGCGGGGCGAACGGCAGCTTGTCGATCACGACGAGCGACAGCGCATCGCCGCGCACGTCGACGCCTTCCCAGAAGCTCTGGCTCCCCACGAGGATCGCGTTGCCGTAAGCGCGAAAACGATCGAGCAGCTCAGTGCGGCTTGCGTCGCCCTGGACCAGCAGCGGGTAATCCCAGCCGCGCCGCTCGATCGTGTCGCGCAGGCGCATCGAGATGCGATCGACCGCTCGCAGCGTCGTGCACAGCACGAACACGCCGCCGCCCGATGCTTCGATCGCGGGCAGCGCCGCTTCAAACACGGCGTCGGTGAATTGCGGCGACGACGGCTGCGGCAAATTCCGCGGCACGTACAGGAGCCCTTGCGTCGGGTAATCGAAGGGGCTCGGCAGCGTCATCGAGCGGCGCGCGTTGAGGCCCATCTGTGCTGCGTAGTGTGTGAAGTCGCCGCGCACCGAGAGCGTCGCCGACGTGAAGATCCACGCGCGCGGCACGCCGGCGCGCTGTTTCGCGAAGATCGGCGCGACGGAAAGCGGCGTCTCGTGCAACTGCACCGTGTGCGAGAAAACTTCGATCCAGCGCACCATTTCGTTCGGATCGGCATTCGCGGCTTCCTTCGCGGTCTCCTCGTCCTCGACGACCGCGCGTTCCGACGATGTCGGCGGCGTCGTCCAGCCCGCGAGCTGGCCCTGCAACTCGCGCGCACGGCGCACGAGCGCCTGCAGCGGTTCGGCGCGTTCAGCGTGCGCCGAGAGCGCGGCGCTCAGCGCATCGAGATGCGTTTCGAGCGTGTCGAGCGCTTCGAAAAGCGGATGATCGTCGGGGAGCTGGCCAAGCGACAGACGCACCGAATCCTCCCGAAACGCGAGCCGCAGGTCGCGCGCGGCGCGTTCAAGCGCGGCGCCGAGCTTGGTCCAGTCGGTGGCATCGCGCGCGTGGCTCAGGCCTTCCGCGACCGAATCGCGCGCGAGTTCGAGGAATTGCGTCGTCGAAACGGTTTCGCCGAAAAAGAGCGTCGCGGTTTCGGGCAACTGATGCGCTTCGTCGAAGACGATCGTGTTCGCCGTCGGCAGCAGTTCGGCCATGCCGGTGTCGCGCAGCATGACGTCGGCGAAAAACAGGTGGTGATTCACGACGACGATATCCGCCTGCTGCGCCTCCTTGCGCGCCTGCATCACGAAACAGTCCTTGTAATGCGGGCATTCCTGGCCGAGACAGTTGTCGCGCGTCGACGTGACCATCGGCCAGACCGGCGAATTCTCGGGCACGCTCGCGAGTCCGGCCTTGTCGCCGGTGCGGGTTATTTTCGCGAACCGGATGATGTCCTGCAGATGCGACGTGTCCTGGCGCGTCGGCAGCCGGCCGTTGTCGGCGGTGCGCTGCAGGTAGTAATGGCACAGGTAATTTGCGCGGCCCTTCAGCATCGCCACCGAAACCGGCACGGCGAGCGCGTCGCGCACGGTCGGGATGTCGCGCTGAAAGAGCTGGTCCTGCAAGTGCTTCGTGCCCGTCGAGACGATCACCTTGCCGCCCCACAGCATCGCCGGGACGAGGTACGCGTAGGTCTTGCCGGTGCCCGTCCCCGCCTCGACGATCAGCGTGTTCTCGCCGCCGTCGACCGCGGCCGTCGCGGTGGCGATGCCCACGTCGTCCGTCTGCTGCTCGACGGGCGACTGTGGCGCATCGGAAGGTCCGAGCTTGCGCGCCGGACGGCGCTGCGCCTCGAACATCACGGGCTCGGGCATCGCGCGGCCGGACGCTTCCATCGCGGCGGCGACGGCGCGCGCCATGTCGATCTGCGACGCGCGCGAGCGATAGCCGTCGATCGCGCGGGCAAGCAGGCCCTCGGCGGAGAAGATGGAATCGAGTTCGGCGCGGCGCTTGTCGGCGAGGACGAGCGTGGCCGGGCCATCGGCGATGGCGGCAGCGCTGTTTGAAGGCGATGAACGGACGGGAGAATTCAAGGCAAGCGATTCCTGCTAATGCCGGTACGCGCGCCGCCTGGCGGTGAACGCGACGCTCAGTGCGCGTCCGGCTCCAGTTGCAATTGCAACAGGATGATGGTGTCTTTCACCTTGAGCTTGCGCTTTTTGAGACGCCGCAGCTCGAGATCGTTGATGCCGGGCACGCTCGCCATCTTGCCGATCAGGCTGTCGAGGCCGTGATGCTCGGTCTGCAATTGCGCGATGCGATCGCGGATCGTGCCTGCATCCACGGCTACGGCTGGCGCTGTGGTCAAACGCTGTTGCATGCTCGCCTCCTCACACTACGCGCGGCGCCGCGTCGAAAACGGCATCGCCCGAGGTTGCTGTCCGGCTCGAAGGTGCTACTTGTTCTGCTGCTGTTGCTGTTGTTGCTGTTTGATCTGCTGCTGCTGACGCTGCTGTTCCTGCTGGGCCTCGAGCGCGCGCTGCTGCTGTTTCGCCGCAGCCTCTTTCTGGCGCGCTTCGACTTCCGCCTGGTGCAGAGCCGCCTGGCGCTGCTTTTCCTCGTAGCGCTGCGCCTTGTCATCGCGATCGCGCGCGTCCTGCGCGCCGCGGGCGCGCGCATCGTCGAGCTGCTTCTGGTAGTCGGCCTGCTTCTTCTGGTACGCGGCTTCGTTCGCGGCGCGCTGCGGCGCCTCGGCGTTGCGCTGCGCCGCCGCCAGATCGCTCTGACGCTGCTTCTCGGCAAACGATGTCTCGTTCGCCTTCTCGTTCGTGGCGCGCTGCGGCGCTTCCGCCTCGTATTGCGCGCGCTTGATCGCCGTCTGCTGGTCGCGTTCGCTCGCGTGCTGGGCGCGCTGTTCGTCGTCGAGCGCGAGCTGCTGCTTTCGAATGTCTTGGCGCTCGAAGCGCATTTCGTCGCGCGCCTTGTTGAGACAGTGATTCACGAAAAACGTGCTATAGCAGTTGTGCTGCGCGACGCCATACCGGTAGTTGTTTTCCTCGCTGCGGAGGCTCAGTACTTTCTGCCGTTGCGCAAACTCGTTCTCGACAGGGGCATCGACAGCATCGCCGAGCGGCTTCGCGGTGACCGACGTGGTGGCGTCGATCGGCTTGGGCGTTTGCGCCGACACCGCCTGCGACGACATCAAGAGCACCGCCGATACAGCCAGCGCCACCACCCGCCACGGGGAACCGACATGCACGTGAGGAAACGAACCCGAAGACAAAGCGACGGCGGTTTTCGACGCGCTCGCGGACGATGCGCTCGGCAGGACGTGGTTAAGGCGGGAGGTCGGCAACGTGATGGGCAAGCAGCTTGAACGATCCCGAAATTCTATCACCGCGCGCCGGAGCGCCCCGGCATTTATGGCAAAATGCCCCGCTTCACCAACCCGGCCGACGTGCTCGCGCCCTCAATACTCGCGCGCTCCCGCGCGAGTCCGGATCGCGCGACGCCAACGCCCTTGATGAGCCAGCAGGCAGTGCAGAAACCCATGACGGAAACCGTAGCACTCAAGATCGTCCAGCGCATCGCCAGCGAGTTGACCGTTCAGCCGCGTCAGGTCGCCGCGGCCGTGCAACTCCTCGATGAAGGCTCAACCGTTCCGTTCATCGCCCGGTATCGCAAGGAAGTGACCGGCAATCTCGACGATACGCAACTGCGCAATCTCGAAGAACGGCTCCTGTATCTGCGCGAGCTCGAAGACCGCCGCGCGTCGATCCTTCACAGCATCGACGAGCAGGGCAAGCTCACCGGCGAACTGCGCGCCGCTATCGAAGGCGCCGACAGCAAGCAGGTCCTCGAAGACCTCTATCTCCCCTACAAGCCAAAGCGCCGCACGCGCGCGCAGATCGCCCGCGAAGCCGGGCTCGAGCCGCTCGCACAGGCGCTCCTCGCCGATCCGAAGCTCGATCCGCAAGCCGAAGCCGCGAAGTTCGTCGATGCCGAGAAAGGCGTCGCGGATGTAAAGGCCGCGCTCGACGGCGCCCGCGACATTCTCTCCGAGCAGTTCGGCGAGACGGCGGAAATCCTCGGCCGGCTGCGCGACTACCTGTTCAACCAAGGCCGCGTGATGTCGACGGTGGTCGATGGAAAACAGAGCGAAGAAGGCGAGAAGTTCCGCGATTACTACGAGTACAGCGAGACGATTCGCACCGTGCCGTCGCACCGCGCGCTCGCGCTCTTTCGCGGACGCAATGCCGGCGTGCTGATGGTCAAGCTGGGCTTGGGCGACGAACTCGACGCGCAAGTGCCGCATCCGGGCGAAGCGATGATCGCGCATCATTTCGGCATCGCGAATCAGGGGCGTCCGGCCGACAAGTGGCTTTCCGACGTCTGCCGCTGGTGCTGGCGCGTAAAGGTGCAGCCGAGCATCGAAAACGATCTGTTGACGCAATTGCGCGAAGAAGCCGAAGCCGAGGCGATCCGCGTGTTCGCGCGCAACCTCAAGGACCTGCTGCTCGCGGCTCCCGCCGGCCCGAAAGCCGTGATCGGACTCGATCCGGGCCTGCGCACGGGCGTGAAAGTCGCGGTGGTCGATCGGACGGGCAAGGTGCTCGCCACCGATACCATCTACCCGCACGAGCCGCGCCGCGACTGGGACGGCTCGCTCGCGAAGCTCGCGCGCATCGCCGCGCAGACGCAAGCGGAACTGATCAGTATCGGCAACGGCACCGCATCGCGCGAAACCGACAAGCTCGCGAGCGAACTCATCGCGAAGCATCCGGAGCTGAAGCTGCAGAAGATCGTGGTGTCGGAAGCGGGTGCGTCGGTGTATTCGGCGTCCGAGCTAGCCGCGAAAGAGTTTCCCGACCTCGACGTGACGCTGCGCGGTGCCGTATCGATCGCGCGGCGTCTGCAGGACCCGCTCGCCGAACTCGTCAAGATCGATCCGAAGGCGATCGGCGTCGGCCAGTATCAGCATGACGTGAACCAGCGCGAACTCGCGCGCTCGCTCGATGCGGTCGTCGAGGATTGCGTGAACGCGGTCGGCGTCGATGCGAATACGGCGTCGGTCGCCCTGCTCGCCCGCGTGTCGGGGCTCAACGCGACGCTCGCGCGCAATATCGTCGAGTTTCGCGACGCGAACGGGCCGTTCCCGTCGCGCGAGCATCTGAAAAAGGTGCCGCGTCTCGGCGATAAAACGTTCGAGCAGGCCGCCGGCTTCTTGCGCATCAACAACGGCAGCAATCCGCTCGACCGCTCGTCGGTGCACCCGGAGGCGTATCCGGTCGTCGAGCGGATTCTCGCGAAGATCAACAAGCACGTCGCCGATGTGCTCGGCAAGCGCGAGGCGCTCTCGGGCCTGTCGCCGGCGGAATTTGTCGACGATCGCTTCGGTCTTCCGACCGTGCGCGACATTCTCTCCGAGTTGGAGAAGCCGGGCCGCGATCCGCGTCCCGAATTCAAGACGGCGACGTTCCGCGAAGGCGTCGAGAAAATCTCGGACCTCACGCCGGGCATGGTGCTGGAAGGCGTCGTGACGAACGTGGCGGCGTTCGGCGCGTTCGTCGATATCGGCGTGCATCAGGACGGGCTCGTGCACGTCTCGGCGATGTCGACCAAGTTCATCAAGGACCCGCACGAAGTCGTGAAGGCAGGGCAAGTCGTGAAGGTCAAGGTGGTGGAGACCGACGTGAAACGCCAGCGTATCGCGCTGACGATGCGTCTCGACGACGACTTCGCCGCTGCGGGCTCGGCGGGTGGAGCGACGGGCGGCTCGCAGCGCGGCGCTCAGGACAGGCGTGGCGGTGGCGGCGGCGGCAATCGCGACGTGCGTGGCAATAGCGGCCGTCGCGAGACGGAGCCGTCCGGCGCGATGGCGGCGGCTTTCGCGAAACTCAAGCGATAGCGCGACACGCTTCGGACAAGACAAAAGGCCGTTCCAGTCAACTGGAACGGCCTTTTGTCATTAATCTACCGCGAATCCTTGTTCTGCCACTTCCTGCCCTCGATCGACCCTGCCCTGCGAGTCTTCTCGACGCGCCGCTGACGCGCCATCTTCGGATCGACCTTCAGCGGCCGGTAAATCTCTACACGATCGTGATTTGCAAGCACTGCGCCGAGCGGACTGATCTTGCCGTACACGCCCACTTTCTGCGCATCGACATCGATTTCCGGATGGCGCTGCAAAACACCGCTCGCATCGATGGCCTGCCGCACGGTCGCGCCGTCGGACAGATCGATCGTCGCAAGAAAACTCTGCCCCTCGGGCAAGCCGTAACATACTTCGATCCGCATGCTCATGCCTTCCCGTACTTCTGGTCCGCGCGCTTGACGAACGAATCGACGAACGTGTTCGCGATATGGCTGAACACCGGCCCGATGAGCTTCTCCAGGATGATGTTGGAAAATTCGTAATGCAGCGCAAATTCGATCTTGCAGGCATCGGCCCGAAGCGGCGTGAAGCGCCAGTAGCCGGTGAACTTCTTGAAAGGACCGTCCATGAACTCCATATCGATACTGGTCGGCCGCTTTTGCGTGTTGCGCGTCGCGAAATGCTGCTTGATTCCCTTGAAGCTGATGTCGATCTTGGCTTCCATGCCGGTCTCGTCCTGGCGGCGAATCTCGACGCCGCCGCACCACGGCAGGAAATTGGGGTAGTCGGCAACGTCGGTGACGAGGTCGAACATCTGCTCCGCCGAATGGCGGATCAAAACGGTTTTCTGAACATCTGCCATAAAGGGCGCAACATGTGGCAAGAGTGGGAAGCATCGCGGCCGCTTCTTCAGACCTTATCGGGCGGGGCCTTGGGCTCCGTTCGACGCCGCGCTGCTAAAATCAGGATTTTAAACGAGTTGGGCACTTTCCATTCATGAGCATCATAGACAACAGAAAAGCCTTCTTCGATTATTTCATCGAAGACCGCTATGAGGCCGGGCTCGTGCTCGAAGGGTGGGAAGTCAAGGCCATCCGAGCCGGCCGCACGCAGATCAAGGAAGGCTACGTCATGATCCGCGACGGCGCGCTGTATCTGATCGGCGCGCACATCAGCCCGCTGCCGGAAGCGTCGACGCACATCAATCCCGATCCGGTGCGCACGCGCAAGCTCCTGCTGCATGCGGAAGAGATTTCGAAGCTCATCAGCAAGGTCGAGCAGCGCGGCCATACGCTCGTGCCGCTCAATCTTCATTACAAAGGCGGCCGCGTGAAATGCGAGATCGGCCTCGCCAAGGGCAAGAAGATGCACGACAAGCGCGAAACCGAAAAGAAACGCGACTGGGAACGCGAAAAGGCGCGCATCATGCGCGGCGCGACGAAGTAACCATTGCGTTGGCAATGAAAACGGGGCGTTGACTGCTTGAGTCAACGCCCCGTTGTCTTTTGAAGCTTCTTCAGCTCTTGCGGATGACGCCGCCGGCGTCGCCCTTCACGATCGCCAGCGCCGACGCGATCATCGATCCCATGTCCGACAGATTGCCCGGCACGATCAGCGTGTTGCCCTGTTTCGCGATGTTGCCGAAAGCGCCGACATACTGCTCCGCGATCTTCAGGTTCACCGCCTCCATCCCGCCGCCGCTCTGGATCGCCGCGCCGACCTTCGCGATTGCCTGCGCGTTCGCCTCGGCAACAGCCAGAATCGCCGACGCCTGTCCCTGCGCCTGATTGATCGCCGCCTGCCGCTCGCCTTCCGACTTATGGATCGCCGCCTCGCGCGCGCCCCACGCGAGATTGATCTGCTCCTGCTTGCGCCCTTCCGATGCCGCGATCACCGCGCGCTTCTCACGCTCGGCGGTGATCTGCGCCTGCATCGCGTGGAGGATTTCCTTCGGCGGCGTCAGATCCTTGATTTCGTAGCGCAGCACCTTCACGCCCCAGTTCGACGCCGCTTCGTCGAGCGCCGTCACGATGCTGTGGTTGATGTAGTCGCGTTCCTCGAACGTCTTGTCGAGTTCAAGCTTGCCGATCACCGAGCGCAGCGTGGTCTGCGACAACTGCGTGATCGCGTAGACGAAATTGCTCGATCCATACGACGCCTTCATCGCGTCGGTGACCTGGAAGTAAAGCACGCCATCGACCTGCAACTGCGTGTTGTCACGCGTGATACAGACCTGGCTCGGCACTTCGAGCGGAATCTCCTTGAGCACATGCTTGTAGGCCACGCGATCGATGAACGGCAGCACGATCGTGAGGCCGGGCGTGAGTGTCGTGTGATAGCGGCCGAGCCGCTCCAGGACCCACGCGTGCTGCTGCGGCACGATCTTGATGGTCTGCGCGGCGATCACGATCACGATCACCAGCAGGATTGCCCCGACGATAGTTACATCCATCTCTTCACTCCTTTGTTATCAACGCTTCGCCGCCACGACGAGCCGATTGCCCTGCATCGCCATTATCTGGTACCAGCGCGCGCCTTCCGTTTCGCCGGGCGCGAGTTCGACGTCCCATTCCGCCCCGCGATACATCGCGCGCGCATGGCCCTCGTGCCATTCGTTCACCTGCAGCGTCTCGCCGATGTCGAGGTTCACGCCCGCATCGCGCGAGGCATCGCGGCGCTTCCAACTGCCAAAGCGCGAGCGCCTGAGTACGATAACCGCGACGAGCGCCACCAGCGCGGCCACCGCCAGTTCGATGGCGAGCGACGCGCCCGCCCAATGCGCGAGCCCGCCCGCGATGAAACCGAGCGCGATCATCAGCAGATAGAACGTGCCCGTGAACAGCTCCATCACCACGAGCGCGCCGGCTGCGATCCACCAGAAAAGTCCGCTTGCGGCCATGCCAGTCTCCAAACGAAAACACCCCGGAATATCCGGGGTGTTTATAGCACGGCAACCGTCTCGAAAAGGCTATCGAAAGGCCGCCATGAGCTGCCTGCTTACTTGTTCAAGGCTTTGGCAAGCGTCTGCCACGTATCGATGATCGTGTCCGGATTCAGCGACATCGACTTGATGCCTTCCTTCGCGAGCCATTCGGCGAGGTCCGGATGATCCGACGGACCCTGCCCGCAAATACCGACGTACTTGTCCAGCCGCAGGCACGTTTCGATCGCGCGCTTGAGCATGAACTGCACGGCCGGATCGCGTTCGTCGAAATCGATGGCGAGCAGTTCCATGCCCGAGTCGCGGTCGAGGCCGAGCGTGAGCTGCGTAAGGTCGTTCGATCCGATCGAGAAGCCGTCGAAGAATTGCAGGAACTCTTCGGCCAGAATCGCGTTCGACGGCACTTCGCACATCATGATCAGCTTCAGGCCGTTCACACCGCGCTTCAGGCCAAACTTCTCCAGCAGCCCGACCACGCGTTCCGCTTGCTTGAGCGTCCGCACGAACGGCACCATGATCTCGACGTTATCGAGCCCCATCTCCTCGCGCACCTTCTTCAGCGCGATGCATTCCATCTGGAACGCTTCGGCGAAGTCGTCGGAGATGTAGCGCGACGCGCCGCGGAAACCGAGCATCGGATTTTCTTCGTCCGGCTCGTAGCGCGAACCGCCGATCAGTTTCTTGTACTCGTTCGACTTGAAGTCCGACAGACGCACGATCACGGGCTTCGGATAGAACGCCGCCGCGATCGTGGCAATGCCTTCGGTCAGCTTGTCGACGTAGAACGCACGCGGCGACGCGTGACCGCGCGCGACGCTTTCCACGGCCTTCTTCAGATCCGAATCGATGTTCGGATATTCGAGGATCGCCTTCGGATGGACGCCGATGTTGTTGTTGATGATGAACTCGAGCCGCGCGAGGCCGACGCCCGCGTTCGGCAGTTGCGAGAAATCGAACGCGAGCTGCGGATTGCCGACGTTCATCATGATCTTGACCGGAATCTCGGGCAGTTCGCCGCGCTGCACTTCGGTCACTTCAGTTTCGAGCAGGCCGTCGTAAATCTTGCCTTCGTCGCCTTCCGCGCACGAAACCGTCACGAGCGCGCCTTCCTTCAGCACGTCGGTGGCGTCGCCGCAGCCGACCACCGCCGGCACGCCGAGCTCACGCGCGATGATCGCCGCGTGGCAGGTCCGCCCGCCACGATTGGTGACGATCGCCGAGGCGCGCTTCATCACCGGCTCCCAGTTCGGGTCGGTCATGTCGGCGACGAGCACGTCGCCCGGCTGCACGCGTTCCATTTCCGACGGATCGTGGATCACGCGCACGGGACCCGCGCCGATCTTCTGGCCGATCGCGCGGCCGGTCGCGAGCACGTTCGACTGCCCTTTCAGCTTGAAGCGCATCTCGGCCTTGCCGGCCGCCTGGCTCTTCACCGTCTCGGGGCGCGCCTGCAGGATGAAGATCTTGCCGTCGCGGCCGTCCTTGCCCCACTCGATGTCCATCGGACGCTGATAGTGCTTTTCGATGATCACGGCGTACTTCGCGAGCTCGATCACGTCTTCGTCGGAGATCGAGAAGCGGTTGCGCTGCTCGTGCGGCACGTCAACGGTCTTCACGCGGCCTTCTTCGCCTGCCTTGGTGAATTCCATCTTGATCAGTTTGGAACCGATCGAGCGGCGGATGATTGGGTACTTGTCCTGCGCGAGCGTGGTCTTGAAGACGTAGAACTCGTCCGGGTTCACGGCGCCCTGCACGACCGTTTCGCCGAGACCATAGCTCGACGTGATGAACACGGCTTCCTTGAAGCCCGACTCGGTGTCGAGCGTGAACATGACGCCGGCCGCGCCCACGTCCGAGCGGACCATGCGCTGCACGCCCGCCGACAGCGCGACTTCAGCGTGGGTAAAACCCTTGTGGACGCGATAGGAGATGGCCCGGTCGTTATACAGCGACGCGAAGACGTGCTTCATACGGTCGAGCACTTCTTCGATGCCGACCACGTTCAGATAGCTTTCCTGCTGACCGGCGAACGACGCGTCCGGCAAGTCCTCGGCGGTCGCCGACGAGCGCACGGCGAACGAAAGCTCTTCGGGCGAGCTGTTTTGCAGCGTGTCGAAACCCTTGCGGATTTCTTCTTCGAGACGCGGCTGCATCGGCGCATCGACGATCCACTGGCGAATTTCCTTGCCTGCAACGGCGAGGGCCTTCACGTCGTCGACGTCGAAGAGTTCGAGGCGCTTCGCGATGCGCTCGGTCAGATTGTTGTGATTGAGGAAATCGCGAAAGGCGAGCGCCGTGGTGGCGAAACCCGTCGGCACGCGCACACCAGCGTTGGCCAACTGACTGATCATCTCGCCGAGCGACGCGTTCTTGCCGCCGACGATTTCAACATCGGTCATTCGCAACTGCTCGAATGGAACTACATACGCCTGATCCTTTGCGACATCTTTCGCAACATTGACTGCGTTGTTCATACAAGCCCCTAAGGTGGATGGAATTCACGATCATGCAAGTGGGCTCTCATGCGGCGGCGTTCATTGAAAACGCGTGCCGCATCTTGCACAACCTGTTTGATGAGCTATCGCAAAATAGTCCGGCGCGGATAAAAACGTCCGGCAGACGATGCGCCGATTCGGCCAGAATATGCTCGAATCGAGGACAATTTGCAGGAAAACTGCGCGAATCCCGGTAAAATCAACGAGATTCGTTATCAAATTGTTCGCAATTGCTTATCAAACAGGTTGCCGCTATTCTACCGTGCTGGCTCTCGAAAATGTTTCGGCAGCGCACCCAGCACGGTGAAATCGACGTCTTCCTGGCGTGTACGGTGCGCCGGCGCACACCGCCCTAGCCTTAAGCTTTTAGCCCGCACTCAATGGACAGCGTATTGATTTGAGCGCGCCCGCCCACTCTCGTTCCCCTTTTTTCCGATGCCGCCATCCGTATTCATCGTTTCCGACGGTACCGGGATCACTGCCGAAACCTTCGCGCACTCGATCCTCTCCCAGTTCGACCAGAAATTCCGGCTCGTGCGCGTGCCATTCGTCGATTCGAGCGACAAGGCGCATGCGACGGTTGCGAAGATCAACGAGGCGGTGTCGCTCGACGGGCGGCGTCCGATCGTCTTCACGACCTTGGTCAACAGCCAGTCGAACGAGATCGTGAAGGCGTCGAATGCGCTCGTGCTCGACATGTTCCAGACGTTCATTGAGCCGCTGGAACACGAACTGGACATCAAGTCGACGCACGCGATGGGGCGCGTGCACCAGAACGCCGATACGGAGGAGTACAAGAACCGCATCGAGGCGATCAATTTTTCGCTCGCCCACGACGACGGCCAGTCGAACCGCAACCTGACCGACGCCGACGTGATCCTGGTGGGCGTCTCGCGCAGCGGCAAGACGCCAACGAGCCTCTATCTCGCAATGCAATACGGCGTGAAAGCGGCGAATTACCCGCTGATCCCGGAAGATTTCGAGCGCGGCAAACTGCCGACGCCGCTTCTGGACCATCGCGAAAAGATGTTCGGTTTGTCGATCGATCCGCAGCGGCTTTCGGAAATCCGCAACGAGCGGCGGCCGGGCAGCAAGTACGCGGCGCTGGAGAATTGCCGCTACGAGATCAACGAAGCGGAAATGATGATGAAGCGCGAGGGGATAAAATGGCTTTCCTCGACGCACAAGTCGATCGAGGAAATCGCGACGACCATCCTGCAGGAAATCAAGCTGGAGCGGCCGTCGTATTACTAGAACGAGAGCCTATTTGCCGCGCTGCTGGCGGCATTGCTCGAAAAGACACACGGCGGCTGCGGCCGCGACATTCAGGGATTCCATGCCGCCCGGCTGCGGAATGGTCACGCGATGCGTCACGGCATCGCGCCAAGCCTGCGACACCCCCGCCCCTTCATTGCCGAACACCCACGCGAGCTGGCCCGACAGGTCGCAGTCGTAGAGCGCCTTTGCGCCGTGGGAATCGGTGATCGTGACCGGTACGTCGAGCCGCGCGATCAAATCGGCGGGCTCGGCGTCCTCGAAAATATTCAGCAGGAAATGCGCGCCCATCCCGGAGCGCAATACCTTCGACGACCACGCGTACGCCGTCCCGGGAGCGCAAAACACGTTCTGGATGCCTGCCGCCGCCGCGCTCCGCAGGATCGAACCGACGTTGCCCGCGTCCTGCACGCCGTCGAGCACGACGCAGGTCGTCGTGACGCGTTCCGGTATCGGCGTTTCGATTTTCTCGACGAGCAGCAGCATTCCGACGCCATGCACGACGCTCGAAAGCTGGCCGAAGAGTGCATCGGGCAGCGTGTGGACGCGCTTCTCTTCGATCCGCGCGACGATCGCCCGCGCCTCCTCGTGTGCGAGCGCGCCTTCGGTGACGATGCACGTTTCCGGCTGCCCGGCCGCGTCGAGATACGCCGACGCGAGATGCAGGCCCTCGAGCAGCGCGTGGCCGCTGCGGCGCTGCTGCGCGGTCGAACCGGCGAGCGCCTTCAGGCGCTTGTAGAGCGGATTGTCCCGCGAGGTAATGGCTTTCACGTTGGGAGGGTCAGAAGGCGCGGGCGTCCGGATCCTGATCGGCCGTGACGGCCGCCTGGATCACTTCGGGCGAGATTTCGGGCAGCACGATGCCGAAACGCGCGTGCGCCTCGCGCACCGGCGCAAACGAGCGCCGGTGATGCTCGCATGGCCCGTGGTCGCGCAAGGCGGCCAGGTGCTGCGGCGTGCCGTAGCCGGCGTGGGCGTTGAAACCGTAGACGGGATGCGTCTCGTGCAGTTGCAACAGCATGCGGTCGCGCGTGACTTTCGCGAGGATCGACGCCGCCGAAATCTGCGCGACGAGTGCGTCGCCGCCGATAACGGCTTCCGAGCGGATCGCGAGGATCGGGCAGCGGTTGCCGTCGATTTTGACCAGCGTCGGTGTCACCGACAGCCCTTCGACCGCGCGTTTCATCGCGAGCATGGTCGCGTGGAGGATATTGAGCGTGTCGATTTCCTCGACAGTCGCCGACGCAACGTAATACGCCAGCGCCCGGTCGACGATCTTCTCGTACAGTTCTTCGCGCTTCTTGGCGCTGAGGACCTTCGAGTCGTCGAGGCCGCGGATCTTCGGTTTTGCCGGATCGAAGATCACCGCCGCCGCGACGACCGGCCCGGCCAGCGGCCCGCGCCCCGCTTCGTCGACGCCGCAAATCACGTCGAACGGCGAGTCGAAATTCAGGCCGCGCTGCTTGGACGACGTGCCTTTCACCGCGGCCTCCGGGTTTCGAGCACCGTCGCGACAGCTTCCGCTGCCCGCTGCGCCGTGTTCTGCCGCAACGCCAGGTGCATTTCCGTGAAGATTTCCGTGAGCGTACGTCGGTTCGCGTCGTCGTTCAACTGCTTCAGCGTGGCGTCGGCAAGTGCTTCGGGCGTCGCGAAATGCTGCAGGATTTCCGGCACGACGAAGCGCCCCGCCAGAATGTTCGGCAAGCCGACGTAGGGCAGATAACCCTGCCGTCTCATGATCTGGCCCGTGAGCCAGGGCACCTTGTACGAAATGACCATCGGCTTTTTCAGCAGCGCCGCTTCCAGTGTCACCGTGCCACTTTTCACGAGAATGGCGTCGGCGGCGGTCATCGCGGTTTGCGCATCGCCAACGGTAATCGTCAGGTTCAGCCGCGGATGCGCCTCGACGAGCGGCTGCAGCAACTCGCGCAGCGCCGCGTTGGCCGCTGGCACCAGAAAGCGCACGCCGGGTTCGCGCTGCTGCATCAGCTCCATCGCGTCGAAAAACGTCGGGCCGATCAGCGCGATCTCCGAGCGGCGGCTGCCCGGCAGCACCGCGATTACCGGACCGCCTTCGGCCAGGCCAAGTTCGCGGCGCGCGCCCAATGTGTCCGGCTCGATCGGGATTTCGTCGGCGAGCGGATGGCCGACGTAGGTCGCCGCGACGCCCGCCTTCTCCATCAGCGCGATCTCGAACGGAAACACGCAGAGCATGTGATCGACCGCTTTCACGATCTTCTTGATGCGCCCGCCGCGCCACGCCCAGATCGACGGACACACGAAATGCACCGTCGGAATGCCCGCGTCGCGCAGCGCGTGCTCGAGCCCGAAATTGAAATCGGGCGCATCGACGCCGACGAACACCGACGGCGGCTCGGCCAGCAATTGCCGCTTCAGCTCGTTGCGGATGCCGAGAATCTCGGGAATGTGCCTGAGCGCTTCGACGTAGCCGCGCACGGTCAACTTGTCCATCGGCCAGTGAGCGTCGAAGCCGGCGGCCGTCATGCGCGGGCCGCCGATGCCGCTATAGTGCGTCGCGGCCGGCAGCCGCTCCTTGAGCCCGCCAAGCAGCGACGCCGCGAGCAGGTCGCCGGACGGCTCGCCCGCGACCATCGAGACGCGCAAGGGATTGGGTAACAGCGTCATTCAGGCGGCCGGTCAGCGGATGATGCCGCGCTGCGACGTCGCGATGAAATCGGAAAACGCGGTGACGGGCGCGTCGCCGTCGCCGCCGGCCGTCGCCAGTTCGCGCAACTGTGCCTTCGCCTCTTCGAGCGACAAACCGCTCTTGTAGACGACGCGGTACGCCGCACGCAACGCCGAAATCGCCTCGGCGGAAAAACCGCGCCGGCGCAAGCCTTCGACGTTGATGCCGTGCGGCTCCGCCTTGTTGCCCGCCGCGATCACGAACGGCGGCACGTCCTGCACGAGCGCCGAGGCGCCGCCGAGCATGGAATGCGCGCCGATGCGCACGAACTGGTGCACGCCCGACATGCCGCCGACGATCGCGTGATCGCCCACCGTCACGTGGCCCGCCAGTTGCGCGTTGCTCGACATGATCACGTTGCTGCCAAGCCGGCAGTCGTGGCCGATGTGCACGTACGCCATGATCCAGCAGTCGTCGCCGACCGACGTCAGGCTTGCGTCCTGCACGGTGCCGGTGTGGATCGTCGTGAATTCGCGGATCGTGTTGCGGTTGCCGACTTCGAGCCGCGTCGGCTCCTCCTTGTACTTCATGTCCTGCGGACGACCGCCGACCGACGCGTAATGGCCGATGCGGTTGTCTTCGCCGATCGTCGTGTGGCCTTCGATCACGCTATGCGAGCCGATGGTCGTGCGCGCGCCGATCACGACGTGCGGGCCGACGATCGCGTAGGGCCCGACTTCAACGGATGCGTCGAGCTGAGCGCCCGGCTCGATGATCGCGGTAGGGTGAATCTTGCTCATGCGCCCTCGCCTTGTGTTCTGTTCGTTTCGTCCGATGCTTTTGAAGCGTCGAAATTCGCTTTAAGCCTCGGTCCCGGTGTTCTTCACGGTGCACATGAGCGTGGCTTCCGCAGCGACCGCGCCCTCGACTTCGGCGCGCGCCTTGAATTTCCAGATGCCGCGCATGTACCGCTCGAACTCGACGTTCAGGATCAACTGGTCGCCCGGCTCCACGACACGCTTGAAACGCGCCCCGTCGATGCCGACGAAGTAGTAGAGCGTCGTTTCCGGATCGTGCGGTTCTTCCGCGAACGTCAGCAGCGCGGCCGTCTGCGCGAGCGCCTCGAGGATCAGCACGCCGGGCATCACGGGACGCGTCGGGAAGTGACCCTGGAAATACGGCTCGTTGATCGACACGTTCTTGAGCGCTTTGATGCTCTTGTGCGGCTCGAGTTCGAGCACACGATCCACGAGCAGGATCGGATACCGATGCGGCAGCAACGTGAGAATCTTGTGGATGTCGAGGTTGATTTTTTCTGTGCTCATGGTCGTTCTGCTCGCGCGCCTGTTAAGCGCGGATGTTGACTGCGGGCCGCGCACGCGGCCCGCCGGGGATGCTGATGTCTCGTTCGCGGCTCGAACCGGCCCGCTTTCGGGGTGACGCTGCTGGCTATTCGCCGTCGCGCTTGTCGAGCGCGGCTTCGAGCGCCTTGATTCGGTCGCGCAGTTTGTCGAGATTGCGCACGAGCGCCGCGCTCTTGTTCCAGTCGGCGTGATTCACGGCCGGGAAGGCGCTCGTGTACATGCCGGGCTTCGTGAGCGATTTCGACACGCCCGACTGCGCCGTCACGATCACGTAGTCCGCGAGCGTCACGTGGCCCGCGATGCCCACCGCGCCGCCGATCATGCAGTGCCGCCCGATGTTCGTGCTGCCCGCAATGCCCGCGCAGCCCGCGATCACCGTGAACGCGCCGATCCGGCAGTTGTGCCCGATCTGCACGAGATTGTCGATCTTCACGCATTCCTCGATGATCGTGTCAGCCATCGCGCCGCGATCGATCGTGGTGTTCGCACCGATTTCGACGTCCGCGGCGATATCGACCGCGCCCACCTGCGGGATCTTCACCCAGCTACCGGTGCGCGCCTCGCCCTCGCCGACGAAGTCCGGCGCGAAGCCGAAACCGTCCCCGCCGATCACCGCGCCCGCGTGCACGATCACGCGCGCGCCGAGCTTGCAGCCGTGATATACGGTGACGTTCGGGTACAGATGGACGTCGTCGCCGAGCTTCACGCCCCGGCCGATCACGACGCCCGCGTCGAGCTTCACGCGCTCGCCGATCACCGCGCCCGCTTCCACCGACACGTGCGCGCCAATCACGGCGCTCGCCGCGACCTTTACGGACGGATCGATCGATGCGCTCGGATGCACGCCGGGTCTGGCGGGCGGCGTAGCGAGGTCGATGAACGCCTGCGCGACGCGCGCGAAGTAAGCGTAGGGATTCGGCGTGACGATGAAGTTAAGGCCCTCGCGGGCCATCACTTTTTCGCGATCCGCGGGTGAAATCAGGACCGCGCCCGCTCGCGTCGTCTCGACTTGCGGCAGATATTTCTGATTCGCGAGAAACGCAAGCTGCGCGGGACCGGCCTTGTCGAGCGGCGCCAGGCTGCCGACCCGATGCGCCGCATCGCCGGCGATCTCGCCGCCGAAGCGCTTGATCAACTCGGCGAGCGTGATCGTCATGCCCGGTTCAGTGCCTGATGCCATGCGTGTGTGGCTCCTGATCAGTTCGCGCTGCTGGCGGCAAGTGCCTTCAGCACCTGATCGGTGATATCGATGCGCGGGCTCACGTACACCGCCTCCTGCACGATCAGGTCGTAATGCTGCTGCTCGGCGATCTGCTTGATGACCTTGTTCGCGCGATCCAGCACCGCCGCGAGTTCTTCGTTGCGGCGCTGGTTCAGGTCCTCGCGGAATTCACGCTGCTTGCGCTGGAAGTCGGCATCCAGTTGCGACAGATCGCGCTGACGCGCGGCGCGGTCGGTCGCCGACATCGACGGACCGTTTTTGTCCATGCCGTCCGACATCGTCTTCAGGCGCTGGGCCATTTCCTGCAACGCCTTGTCGCGCTTCGAAAACTCCTGCTCGAGCTTCGTCTGCGCCGCTTTCGCCGCCGCCGATTCGCGCAGGATGCGGTCGGAATTGACCGCCGCGATCCGGGCTGACGGGATGTCCTGGGCATTCGCCGCAGAAACGCCCGAGAAGCCGATCATCATCGAAAGCGCCAGGGCCAATCCCACATGTTTCGAAAGCTTACCGGTTCGCAAAGTCTTCCTCACGTTACTAGAGTGCAGAAACGAGTCACGCATCACGTCAGAATGCCGTGCCGATCTGGAACTGGAACTTCTGGTACTGGTCGCCTTCATGTTTCTGCAGCGGGAAGCCCAGGCTCAGCTTGAGCGGGCCGATCGGCGAGATCCACGCGAGACCGAAACCGTAGCCGTAGCGCAGGCCGTTCGAACCGCCGGCCGTGCCGCCCTGGCCCGGATCGCCCCAGACGTTACCGCCGTCAAGGAACGTGAAGACGCGCAGCGTGCGGTCGTAGCCCGTGCCCGGCAGCGGGAACGTCAGTTCGATGTTACCCACCGCCATGCGCGAGCCACCGATCGGGTCGTTCGTCTTGCCGTCGCGCGGACCGAGCGAGCTCGGCTCGTAGCCGCGCACCGAACCGATACCGCCGGCGTAGTAGTTCTTGAAGATCGGATACGTCTGGCCCTGCAGCCCTTTGCCGTAACCGCCCTGCAGGTTGAAGCCGAGCACGAAACCGCGCGCGAACGAGTAGTAATACTGGAACTGCGCGTCGAACTTGCCGTACGTCGTGCCGCCGAGCGGCGTGCCGTATTCGGCGTTCGTCTGCACGTAGTAGCCGCGGCTCGGTACCAAGGCGCTGTCGCGATTGTCGCGCGACCAGCCGACCGTCAACGGAATGTTGTTTACGACGCGGCCGAATTCATTCACGTAGTTTCGGTAGGCTTCCGGCGTGTTCTGGTCGACGTCCATCGTGTTCTGCTCGATGCCGGCACCGAAATACACGGTGTCCTGCTCGGAGAACGGGATGCCGAACTTCGTATCGAAGCCCATCGTGACGATCTTGAAGCTCGAATCCGTCGAGTAGTACAGCGGCTGGTACGTGCGGTAGTACGCGTCGGTGATGCGCTTGATGCCGTCGATTGTGAAGTACGGATCGACCTGCGTCACCGTCAGCGTGCGGTACGTCTTCGCGGTGTTCACGTTGACCGCGAGGCTCGTACCGGAACCGAACACGTTGTCCTGCGACACGCCCGCAGAGAGCACCACTTTGTCCGTGGACGAGAAGCCGGCGCCCAGCGTGATCGCGCCGGTCGGCTTTTCCGCGACCTTCACATCCACGTCGACCTGGTCGTTCGTGCCTTCGACCGGCAGCGTGGTGACATCGACGTCGGTAAAGTAGCCGAGGCGGTTCACACGATCCTTCGAGAGCGCGAGACGGCTCGAATCGAACCACGAGCTTTCGAGCTGGCGCATTTCGCGACGCACGACTTCGTCGCGCGTACGCGTGTTGCCCACGATATTCACGCGGCGCACATACACGCGGCGGCTCGGATCGACTTGCAGCGTGAGGTCGACGGTATGGTTCGCCTGATCGATCTGCGGCTGCGCGTTGACCTGCGCGAACGCGTAGCCGTACTCGCCGAGCTTGTCGACGATCGCTTTCGTGGTCGCCTGCAGCTTTTCGGCTGAGAAACGCTCGCCCGGCTTGATCTTGATCAGCTTGGTGAGCTCGGCTTCGCGATCGAGCAAATTGCCCGCGAGCTTGATGCTGTTCACCTTGTACGGCTCGCCTTCGTGCAGCGCGACCGTCAGGTACATGTCCTTCTTGTCCGGCGAGATCGACACCTGCGTCGAGTCGATGCTGAATTCGAGGTAGCCGCGATTCAGGTAATACGAGCGGACGTTCTCGAGGTCGCCCGTCAGCTTTTCCTTCGCGTACAGATCGTTCTTCGTGTACCAGGAGAACCAGTTCGGCGTGGAAAGCTGCATTTCGTCGCGCAGCGTGCTCGTGCTGATCGCGTTGTTACCGATGAAGTTGATCTGGCGGATCTTCGCGCTCGGGCCTTCCGCAACCGAGAACAAGATCGACACGCGATTGCGGTCGACCGGTGTCACCGTCGTCGTCACTTCGGCCGCGTAGTAGCCGCGTGTCAGGTACTGACGCTTGAGTTCCTGCTCCGCGCGATCGACGAGCGCCTTGTCGTACGAGCGGCCTTGCGACAATCCGACCGAGCGCAATGCCTTCGTCAGATTGTCCTTTTCGAATTCATGCAGACCGGCGAAGTCGATCTGCGAGATGGCCGGACGTTCCTGCACCTGCACCACGACGACATTGCCTTCGGTCGCAATCTGCACGTCGTTGAAGAAGCCCGTTGCGTAGAGCGCGCGAATCGCTTCGGATGCCTTGTCGTCGGTGAACGTGTCGCCTTGCTTGATCGGCAGGTAGGCGAAGACGGAACCCGGTTCGATGCGCTGGAGACCGTCGATCCGGATATCCTGCACGACAAAAGGCGTGGTCGCGTGTGCCGCCATGCCGGTTGCGGCCAGTGCCGCGGCCACAGCCGTCTTAGGAACAAAGCGATGAGGTTTGAACAACGTGCTTCCCCAGTGTTAAAGCTGCATCAGTTCCGGCGGTCTTCATGATGAGACGCCAGGGACTGATGGAAATGGATCAAAAACGAATCAGGCGAGCCAGGTCGTTGAACAGCGCAATCATCGACAAAGCGACGATGCACACGAGGCCCGCCCGTTGCAGAACCAGCTGCCAGCGATCGGAAACCGCTTTGCCGGTAACGGCTTCAACCAAATAATATAACAGATGGCCACCGTCCAAAACCGGAATCGGTAACAAGTTCAGGACGCCCAGACTGATGCTGACGAGCGCCAGAAACGATACGAACGCCGATAATCCGAGCCGCGCGCTCTTGCCCGCGTAGTCGGCGATGGTAACCGGGCCCGACAGGTTCTTGAGCGACGCCTCGCCGACGATCATCCGCCCGAACATGCGCAGCGAATACACGCTGATGTCCCACGTGCGGCTCACGCCGAGCCGCACGCTTTCGATCGGGCCATAGCGCACGTCGACGGTCGGCAGATGGTTCGCGAGCGCCGCGCCGATGCGTCCCACTTCGCGGCCGCTCTCGGCATCGCGCTTGAGGTCCGGCACGACCTGCACCGTGCGCGCGCTGCCATCGCGCTCGACAGTTAGAGTCACCGGCTTGCCCGCGTGCGTCTTCACGAAATCGATGAAGCCGCTCGCGTTCTCGACCTTCCTGCCTTCGATCGCGATCAGCTTGTCGCCCGCGCGCAGGCCGCCCTTTTGCGCCGCGCTGCCCGCCTCCACGCCCGCTACCGCGAGCGTGCCGCCGCCGGGCGCGAAGCCGAGCTTGTCCATGAAATCGGTGTCGGCGTCGGGGTCGCCGATGCCCGCGACGTCGATCGGGAAATCGAACGTGCCGTCGGGCTTTTTCGCCGTGAGCACGACGCGCCGATGATCGAACGAGGCGTCGAGCAACTTCCAGCGCAGGTCGGACCACGACCGGATCGGGTGCGAATCGCCGCCGCTTTGCGCGTCGCGCAGCGACAGAATCGTTTCGCCGCCTTCGAAGCCGGCCTGAGCCGCGGCGGATTCGGCGGCGGGGGTCGCGATGATCGCGGCGGGTTCCGTCACGCCGCCGGCGAACACGGCCGCGAACAGCGCGATCGCGAGGATGAAGTTTGCGATCGGGCCCGCCGCGACGATCGCGATGCGCTTGCCGACGCTCTGCCGGTTGAACGCACGCGGTAGGTCCTCGGGCGGGATCGTGGCATCGGCTTCGCGTTCGTCGAGCATTTTCACGTAGCCGCCGAGCGGCAACGCGGCGATGGTCCACTCGACGCCCGTCTTCTTGCTGACCCAGCGCACGAGCGGCTTGCCGAAGCCGACCGAGAACCGCAGGACCTTCACGCCGCACAGCCGCGCGACGCTGTAGTGGCCGAATTCGTGGACGACGACAAGCACGCCTATCGCGACGACGAAGGCAACGATTTCGGTCAGGAAGTTCATGACGGCCTCAATGCGCGATGCGCTCGGCGGGCAAGGGACTCGATGCGTCCGCGCTCAGGTTGTCGACGAAACCGTTCGCGAGGCGGCGCGCGCTGGCGTCGGCGGCGAGGACGTCGTCGAGCGTGGCGGCGCTCGTGTTCGGCAGCACGTTCAGCACGCGTTCCACCACATCGCCGATCGCCATGAAGCCGATACGGCGCGCGAGGAACGCTTCCACGGCGATCTCGTTCGCCGCGTTCAGCGCCGCGCTCGCAATGCCGCCTGCTTCGAGCGCCTGGATCGCCAGCGCGAGGCACGGGAAGCGCTCGAAGTCGGGCTTTTCGAACGTGAGCGTGGCGATCTGCACGAGATCGAGCTGCGCGACACCCGATTCCACGCGATCCGGATACGCGAGTGCGTGCGCGATCGGCGTACGCATGTCGGGATTGCCGAGCTGCGCGAGCACGGAGCCGTCGGCGTAGGACACCATCGAATGGATGACGCTTTGCGGGTGGATCAGCACTTCGATGCGCGATCCCGGCAGGTCGAAGAGCCAGTGCGCCTCGATGACTTCGAGGCCTTTGTTCATCATCGTCGCGGAATCGACGGATATCTTGCGGCCCATCGCCCAGTTCGGATGCTTGCAGGCTTCGTCGGGCGTGACGTTGACGAGCGTCGACGGCTCGCGCGTGCGAAACGGCCCGCCGGATGCGGTCAGGATGATCTTCGAGACGCCGCCGTGCAGTTTCGCCTCGGCATCCGCGCCGCGCGGCAGGCACTGGAACACGGCGTTGTGCTCGCTGTCGACGGGGAGCAGCACGGCGTTGTTGTCGCGCACGGCGTCGATGAAAATCTGTCCCGACATCACGAGCGCTTCCTTGTTCGCGAGCAGGATGCGCTTTCCGTGGCGCGCGGCCGCGAGCGTGGGCGCGAGCCCCGCCGCGCCGACGATCGCCGCGACGACCGTGTCGCACGCCGCCGACGATGCCGCGTCGACGAGCGCCTGCGGCCCGTGCAGCACTTCGGTCCGGCAGCCCGCGGCGCGCAGAACGGCAGCGACCTTCGCGGCCGTATCGGCATCGCCTACGACCGCCACTTCGGGTTGAAAGCGCAGGCACTGAGAGACGAGCTTGTCGCCGTTGCGATGAGCGGTGAGCGCGTGGACCGAGAAGCGGTCGGGATGCCGCGCCACGACGTCGAGCGTGCTTTCGCCGATCGAGCCCGTGGAGCCGAGCAAAGTCAGACGTTTTTGCATAAATCCTTCTTTAGCCGAGCAGCAATAGCGCGATCGGCAGTACAGGCAACAATGCGTCGATGCGGTCCATGACGCCGCCGTGGCCCGGCAGCAGACCGCTCGAATCCTTGACGCCGGCCTGGCGCTTCATGAGCGACTCGAACAGGTCGCCGATCACGCTGAACGCGACCAGCACGGTGAGCGCGACCAGCGCCTTGAGCCATCCGCTATGCTCGACGTAGGCCGTGAAGAGCGTGGGCGCGAAAACCTGGCTGGCGGCGGCGATCGAGCCGATCACGATCACCGCGACCCAGCCGCCGACCGCCCCTTCCCACGTCTTGCCGGGGCTGATCGACGGGGCGAGCTTGTGGCGCCCAAGGGCTTTTCCGGCGAAGTATGCGCCTATGTCGGCGAGCCAGACGACTAGGAGAAGCGATAGCACGAATGCCACGCCGACCGTGCGCGCCGCGACGAGCGCGTGCCAGCAGGCGACGAACACGACAATTCCGGCGAAAAGAAGAAAGACCTGCCACAGACCAGCGGCTAGAACGGGCTTGCGCAACAGCGCGAACGGACCCGCCAGCACCCAGAAGATCGCGGCCATCTGGAAAAGGCCTTTCGGCGCGACGCCGAGAAACGTGCTCAGAATCAGCACGAGTGCGGTAAAGACCGCATAGGCGACCGGCCCGGCGCCGCCGACCTTGAGCAGCCGCGCCCATTCCCAGGCGGCAAACACGACGACGAACCCGATCAGCGCCCCGAAAGCCCCGACCGGCGCGAAAAGCGTGATCGGCACCAGCACTGCCAGCAGAACGATTGCCGTGATGACACGGGTCTTTAGCATGAAAGGGTGTCGACCTTCTGCGATTGCGGTGCGAGTTGGGCGCTCGTGCGGCCGAAGCGGCGTTCGCGCTCGCCATAGGATTCGATGGCGCGGCCGAGGGCGTCGGCGTCGAAATCCGGCCAGTAGGTATCGGTGAAATAAAACTCGGTGTAGGCGAGTTGCCACAGCAAGAAGTTGCTGATGCGCTGCTCGCCTCCCGTGCGGATGAAGAGATCGGGCTCCGGCGCATAGGCCATCGCGAGGTGCTGTGCGAACGATGCCTCGTCCACCACGACCGCCTGCCCTTCTTCCACCGATTGCTCGGCAAGCTTACGGGTGGCTTGCATGATGTCCCAGCGGCCGCCGTAGTTGGCTGCGATCGTCAGCGTGAGGCGCGTGTTGCGCGCGGTTTTGGTTTCGGCGCGCTGGATCAGCGCGCGAATGCGCTCGTCGAACATCGAGATGTCGCCGACGACGCGCAGACGGATGCCATTAGCATGCAATTTGCCGATTTCGCGCTCGAGGGCCGTGACGAACAGGCGCATCAGAAACGACACTTCCTCCGTCGGGCGGCGCCAGTTTTCCGAGCTGAATGCGAACAGCGTCACGTACTCGACGCCACGCCGCGCGCAGCTTTCGACGGTCGCGCGCACGGCATCGACGCCACGCGTGTGGCCGGCGACGCGCGGCAGGCGCCGCTGCGTCGCCCAACGGCCGTTGCCGTCCATGATGATCGCGATATGGCGTGGAACAGCCGCGACATCGGGTACGCGAACGGTAGAGCTGGTATAGGTCATGGCCGCTGAATCTTATGATCGACAGAATGAAGTGCCAGCAACACTGGCAAGACCGGAATCGGCCTTCAAACCGTCATGATCTCGGCTTCTTTCGACTGAACCAGCTTGTCGATTTCCGCGACGAATTTGTCGGTGAACTTCTGAACGTCGTCGCTTGCACGACGCTCGTCGTCTTCGGAGATTTCCTTGTCCTTGACGAGTTTCTTCAGTTGCTCGTTGGCATCGCGGCGCAGGTTGCGCACCGCGATCTTGGCCGTTTCGCCTTCGCTCTTCACGACCTTCGTAAGTTCCTTGCGGCGCTCTTCGGTCAGCGCGGGCATCGGCACACGGATCAAATCGCCCTGGTTCGACGGGTTCAGGCCGAGGTCCGACTCGCGGATCGCCTTCTCGATGACCGGCACCATCTTCTTTTCCCACGCCTGGACGCCGATCGTACGCGCATCGACGAGCGTCATGTTCGCGACCTGCGAAATGGGTACGTTCGAGCCGTAGTAATCGACCTGGATGTGGTCGAGCAAGCCGGTATGGGCGCGACCCGTGCGGATCTTGGCGAGATCGGCCTTGAACGCTTCGATCGACCGCTGCATCTTCTGGTCGACGCCCTTTTTAATGTCAGCCACACTCATTTAAACCTCCAAACCTTGGTTACTGGCAATGCAGGCGCTCCGGGCGCAGGCTGTCGAGCCGCACCGCGCCCTATCCCGCAAGAGTTTACACGTGGACGAGCGTGCCTTCGTCGTCGCCCTGGATGATGCGCTTGAGCGCTCCCGCCTTATTGATCGAAAACACGCGGATCGGCAGCTTCTGGTCGCGGCACAGCGCAAACGCCGTCGCGTCCATCACCTGCAGATTGCGCCCGATCGCCTCGTCGAAGCTGATCGTGCTGTAGCGCGTGGCGTTCGGGTCTTTCTTCGGGTCGGCGGAGTATACGCCGTCGACCTTCGTCGCCTTCAGCACCACTTCGGCGCCGACCTCCGAGCCGCGTAAGGCCGCTGCGGTGTCGGTCGTGAAGAACGGATTGCCCGTGCCGGCCGCGAAAATCACCACTTTGCCCTCTTCGAGCTGGCGAATCGCGCGCGGACGGATATACGGCTCGACGACCTGGTCCATGCGCAGCGCCGACTGCACGCGCGCTTCGATGCCCGCGTGGCGCATCGCGTCTTGCAGCGCCAGCGCGTTCATCATCGTGGCGAGCATGCCCATGTAATCGGCTGTTGCACGGTCCATGCCGGCCGCGCCGCCCGCCACGCCGCGAAAAATGTTGCCGCCGCCGATCACGACAGCAAGCTGGGTGCCCATGCGGACCACTTCAGCCATGTCCGCCACCATGCGTTCGATGGTCGCGCGATTGATGCCAAAGGCATCATCGCCCATAAGGGCTTCGCCGGAGAGCTTGAGGAGTACGCGTTTGTAGGCTGTGGGCATATGAAGGTTCCGATCGCGCCGAGGGGGTTGCAACAACGTAGAACTGTAGGGGTGAAACGATATTTACGGCAAGCGCGCCAAATTCGTGCAGCGGCGGGTTGACTTAGGGTAAACCCTTGAATTTGCGACCTGCTGGTGTTGCTTGCGAGCGGGCGGAACGAATGTTCCACCGGACGTCTCGCTGTGCTGCGGGTACTGCGTTCCTGCCGCGGGCGGCGCGCACTGGATTCGTGCCGCGCCGCCCGCCGCCGGATTTAGCTCTGCTTTGCTGCTGCGACTTGGGCGGCCACTTCGGCAGCGAAATCGTCCTGACGCTTTTCGATGCCTTCGCCGACCACGAACAGCGCGAACTTCTGCACCGTAGCGCCTGCCGCCTTCAGCATCTGCTCGATCGTCTGCTTGTCGTTCTTAACGAACGGCTGGTTCAGCAGCGAGACTTCCTTCAGATACTTCTGCACGCTGCCGTCGACCATCTTCGCCACGATTTCAGCCGGCTTGCCCGATTCGGCGGCCTTCTGCTCGGCGATGCTGCGTTCCTTCGCGATCAGGTCCGCCGGCACTTCTTCCGACGACAGCGAAACCGGCTTCATTGCGGCGATGTGCATCGCGACGTCCTTGCCGACCTGTTCATCAGCGCCCGCGAACTCGACCAGCACGCCGATGCGCGTGCCATGCAGATACGAAGCCAGCTTGTTGCTGGATTCAAAACGCACGAAACGGCGGATCGAGACGTTTTCGCCGATCTTGCCGACGAGCGCGAGACGCACGGCGTCGACCGTCGAGCTTTCGAGCGGACGTGCGCTCAACGCGGCGACGTCGGCCGGGTTGGTCTTCGCCACGATTTCGGCGACCGTCTTGCCGAACGCGAGGAAATCGTCGTTCTTCGCGACGAAGTCGGTTTCGCAGTTCAGTTCGACGAGCGCGCCCACGCCGCCTTCGATGTGCGACGTCACGATGCCTTCAGCCGTCACGCGCGATGCCGCCTTGCTCGCCTTGTTGCCAAGCTTCACGCGCAGCAGTTCTTCCGCGCGCTCGAGGTCGCCGTCGGCTTCCGTCAGCGCCTTCTTGCATTCCATCATCGGCGCGTCGGTCTTCGCGCGCAGTTCTGCCACCATGCTTGCGGTAATTGCCGCCATCATCTGCTCCTTGAGTCTGTTTGATACGTGCCGCCGGCGTAAAAGCCCGCGACAATAATTGGGGTGCCGCCATGTACTGCAGGTCGAACTCCGGTCGTCGGCTTAAAAAAAAGGGGCCTTTCACAAAGCCCCCTTTTTTGCCGGACGAGAGGGCTCTTTACGCCTCTGCGTTGACCTCGACGAACTCGTCGCCTTCGCCGCTGCGCGCAGCCTGGACGACTTCGTTCACCGCGTTCGCACGGCCTTCGAGGATCGCTTCGGCCACGCCTTGCGTGTACAGCACGACGGCCTTGCTGGCGTCGTCGTTACCCGGGATCACGTAGTCGATGCCTTCCGGCGAGTGGTTCGTGTCGACCACGGCGATAACGGGGATGCCCAGTTTCTTCGCTTCGGTCACGGCAATCTTGTGGTAGCCGACGTCGATCACGAAGATCGCGTCCGGAATGCCGCCCATGTCCTTCACGCCGCCGATGGACTTTTGCAGCTTGGCCATTTCGCGTTCGAACAGAAGCGCTTCCTTCTTGCTCATGCGTTCGGTTTCACCCGATTCCAGCGCTGCTTCCATGTCCTTCAGGCGCTTGATCGAAATCTTAAGAGTCTTGAAGTTGGTCAGCATGCCGCCGAGCCAGCGCGCGTTCACGAACGGCATGCCGGCGCGTTGCGCTTCTTCAGCGACCGTGTCGCGCGACTGGCGCTTCGTGCCGACAAACAGGATCGTGCCGCGATTGGCTGCCAGTTGACGCACGTACTTCAGCGCGTCGTTATAGAGCGGCAGCGTCTTTTCGAGGTTGATAATGTGAATCTTGTTGCGATGACCGAAGATATAGGGGGCCATCTTCGGGTTCCAGAAGCGCGTTTGGTGACCGAAGTGGACACCGGCTTCCAGCATTTGACGCATGGTAACTGCCATGAAATTCTCCGCGAGGGTTGGGTCTTAAGCCGGCTGCCGCATCCCGCGCCCTTCCTGCCTTTCGGCCAGTTTTGGAAGAACGCCGGACACCCTGGGTGCGCCGGCTTGCGAATCAAGTCTGTTTCCTGCCTTGTAGCTTGGCTGCCTTTCGCTTCGTCCGATTGACAACGGCCGTAAAGTGGATACCGACTTAGCCAAAGAGTATAGCACGCACGGGTTACGGGGCTCAAGGTGGCCAGTCAGGCGGAAAGTGGCGGGCAGAACGCACCGCCCGATGCGCGCGAACGCCCGGCAACGCCCTCCCCACCTGCGCCCCCCGCCCTAAGGTGCGATAATGCCGCTTTCGCGCGAATGCGCCGCCTACACGATTTTGCCCACCCAGTCATGTCCATTACGCTGAAAAACGACCACGATATTGCGCAGATGCGCGTCGCCTGCCGGCTCGCCAGCGAAGTGCTCGACTTCATCACGCCGCACATCGTAGCCGGCGTGTCGACCGGCGAGCTAGACCGCCTCTGTCACGAGTACATGGTGAAGGAACAGGGCACTGTGCCCGCGCCGCTGAATTACCAGCCGCCCGGCTATCCGCCCTACCCGAAAGCCACCTGCATCTCGGTCAACGACGTGATCTGCCACGGCATCCCGGGCGAGAAGGCGCTGAAGAACGGCGACGCGCTCAATATCGACGTCACGGTCATCAAGAACGGCTATTTCGGCGATACGAGCCGCATGTTCATCGTCGGCGAAGGGTCGATTCTCGCGAAACGCCTCGTGCAGACCACCTTCGACTGCATGTGGCTCGGCATCGATCAGGTGCGTCCCGGCGCGCATCTCGGCGATATCGGCCACGCAATCCAGAAACACGCCGAGTCGCAGGGCTATAGCGTCGTGCGCGAGTATTGCGGCCACGGCATCGGGCAGGTGTTTCACGAAGAGCCGCAAGTCCTGCATTACGGACGCCCGGGTACCGGTATGGAGCTCGAGGCGGGCATGATCTTCACCGTTGAACCGATGATCAACGCCGGCCGGCGCGATATCCGCACGATGCCGGATCAGTGGACGGTCAAGACGCGCGATCGCAGTCTGTCGGCGCAGTGGGAGCACACGGTGCTCGTCACGCCGACGGGGTATGACGTGCTGACCGTGTCGGCGGGGACGCAGGCGCCGTCGCAGTTGATTGCGGCTACGGCTTGAGTTGGCGGTTTCCCCGAAGAGCTCGGGCGTTTGATTTGCGATGACGGCGCCCGAATTTCAAGACGGGCAAACTGACCGGACGCGGTAGCACCGAAATTCGCGTGAAACCGTGCGGCTCTCCGTACCGCGAAGCCATTCGCTCGCGGAACGCGTCTGAGACCGGCTTTTACAGCAGTCCGCCGCCGCAGTTAGGGTAACACTGGTAAAGCTCCGCTGACGCCGAGGAAATCCTTGCCGTTTACTGGCCGTTTTCAAAACGCAGCGTCGCCCATGATCAACGAGACGCACAAAAAGACGCGTAAAACGCAGTCGCAGGACCAAAACGCCGTTCCGTCCAACCGATCTTCCGCACCGGTCCATCCATGAGCGTTACCGTCGTCGCCCCGCCCTGTGAATCGCTGAAGGCCGCTTTCAAGTCGGCGAAAGCGGATTTGCTCGAGCGTTTCCAGACCGCCTCGAACGTCGATGCGCTGATGAACGCCCTCGCCCGCGTCACCGACGACGCCTTGAAAGGCGCCTGGGACGCCTGCGCGATGCCGTCGTGGGCGGCGCTCGTCGCGGTCGGCGGGTACGGACGCGGCGAGCTCGCGCCCTATTCCGACGTCGACATTCTCGTCCTCCTGCCCGACCACAAGCCGGCCGATTCCGGCGACGCCGAACTCACCGTTCGCATCGAGCGCTTCATTGGTATGGCGTGGGATCTGGGGCTCGATATCGGCAGCAGCGTGCGGTCGGTGGCGCAGTGCATCGACGAAGCGACGAACGACGTCACCGTGCTCACGTCGCTGCTGGAAGCGCGGCGCGTCTACGGCGACACACCGCTCTTCCAGCTTTTCCGCGAGCGCTACCAGCAGACGCTCGACCCGCGCGCGTTCTTCCAGGCGAAAGTGCTGGAAATGCGCCAGCGTCATGCGAAATTCCAGGACACGCCTTACAGCCTCGAGCCGAACATCAAGGAAAGTCCGGGCGGACTGCGCGATCTGCAACTCATTTTGTGGATTTCGCGCGCGGCGGGCTTCGGCAGCAGTTGGCGTGAGCTCGACCTGCGCGGCCTCATCACCGAACGCGAAGCGCGCGAACTGCGCCGCAACGAAGGCTTCCTGAAGACGCTGCGCGCGCGGCTGCACGTGATCGCGAAGCGTCGGCAGGACATCCTCGTGTTCGACCTGCAGACGGCGCTTGCCGAGAGCTTCGGGTTCCAGGCGACCGCGACCAAGCGCGCGAGCGAGCAACTGATGCGCCGCTACTATTGGGCGGCGAAAGCCGTGACGCAACTCGCGACGATCCTGATCCAGAACGTCGAAGCGCAGCTTTTCCCGACGACGAGCGGCATCACGCGCGTGATTTCGGGCCGTTTCGTCGAGAAGCAGGGCATGCTCGAAATCGCTCGTGATGATGTGTTCGAACGCGAGCCGCACGCGATTCTCGAGGCGTTTCTGCTCTACGAACAGACGCGTGGCATAAAAGGCCTCTCGGCGCGCACGCTGCGCGCGATCTACAACGCGCGCGACCTGATGGATCGCGACTGGCGCCGCGATCCGGAAAACCGCCGGCTTTTCGTGGAGATCCTGAAGCAGCCGGAAGGCATCACGCACGCGCTGCGTCTGATGAACCAGACGAGCGTGCTCGGGCGTTATCTGCTGAATTTCCGGCGCATCGTCGGACAGATGCAGCACGATCTGTATCACGTCTACACCGTCGATCAGCACATCCTGATGGTCCTGCGCAATCTGCGACGTTTCGCGATCGCCGAGCACGCGCACGAATATCCGTTCTGCAGCCAGTTGATGGGCAACTTCGAGCGGCCGTGGGTGCTCTACGTGGCGGCGCTGTTTCACGATATCGCGAAGGGCCGCGGCGGCGATCATTCGACGCTCGGCATGGTCGACGCGCGCCGCTTCTGCCGCGAGCACGACATCGGTGCCGAGGACAGCGCGCTCGTCGTGTGGATGGTCGAGCAGCATCTGACGATGAGTCAGGTCGCGCAGAAGCAGGACACGAGCGATCCCGAAGTCATCAAGCAGTTCGCCGCGCTCGTGAAAACCGAGCGCCGGCTGAGTGCGCTGTACCTGCTGACCGTCGCGGATATTCGGGGCACGAGCCCGAAGGTCTGGAACGCGTGGAAGGGCAAACTGCTGGAAGACCTGTACCGCGCGACGCGGGCCGTGCTCGGCGGCGCCGAACCCGATGCGCATTCCGAGCTGAAATCGCGTCAGGAAGAAGCGCTCGCGCTGCTGCGGCTCGAAACGGTGCCCGAACATGCGGAGCGGCGGCTGTGGGATCAGCTCGATGTCGGCTATTTCCTGCGCCACGACGCCGCCGACATCGCCTGGCAGACGCGTGTCTTGTACAAGCACGTCGAGAGCGCGAAGCCGATCGTGCGGGCACGGCCGTCGCCGATCGGAGCGGGGTTGCAGGTCCTCGTGTACGTGCCGGATCGCCCGGACCTGTTCGCGGCGATGTGCGGTTATTTCGACAAGAACGGCCTCTCCGTGCTCGATGCGCGGGTGACGACGACCCGTCACGGCTACGCGCTAGACAATTTTCTTGTCGCGCACCCGGAGCATGACGGGCATTATCGCGACATTGCGAATCTGGTCGAGGAGCAGTTGAGCACGCTCCTGACGGCCGAGCGCATGTTGCCGGAACCGTCGAAGGGACGATTGTCGCGGCTCGTGCGCACTTTCCCGATTACGCCGCGTGTGGATTTGCGTCCCGACGAGCGCGGCCAGTACTACATCCTGTCCGTGTCGGCGAACGACCGGCAGGGCCTCCTTTATTCGATCGCGCGGGTTCTGGCCCAGCACCGGATCGGCGTGCAGGCGGCGCGGATCAACACGCTCGGCGAACGCGTCGAGGACGTGTTCCTGCTCGACGGCAAAGGCCTTTCCAGCAACCGGACCCAGATTCAGGTCGAAACCGAACTGCTGCGCGCGATCGCAGCCTGAGAAATTATGCGCGTCAAACTGACAGCCAAACATCCGCGCCCGGCCACGCCGGCGCGCTCCCCTGTGCGTTCCGGTAGTGCTGCGGGGAGGAAACCTGTGCGTGAGAGTGTGGCGGCGGGGGATCGGCCTCGGCCTCAGTCTCAGTCTCAGCCGAGTGGAGATGAGCGGCGGCCGTTCAAGGCGCGTGGTGAGGAGTCGCGCTCGGGTGATCGTGGTCCGCGTCCTTCGTTTGGGGATCGTGGGGCGCCGAGGGGTGATCGGCCGGGTGGGGATGAGCGGCGGCCTTTTAAAGCTCGTGGTGAGGAGTCGCGGTCGGGTGATCGTGGTCCGCGTCCTTCGTTCGGGGATCGCGCCGCGCCGCGTGGCGATCGGCCGGGTGGGGATGAGCGGCGTCCTTTCAAACCGCGTGGAGATGATTCGCGATCGGGCGATCGTGGTCCGCGTCCCTCGTTCGGTGACCGCAGCGCGCCGCGTGGTGATCGGCCGAGCGGCGACGAACGCCGTGCTTTTAAACCGCGTGGCGATGATTCGCGGGCAGGCGATCGTGGTCCGCGTCCGTCATTCGGCGATCGCGCCGCACCGCGTGGTGATCGGCCGGCTGGGGATGAGCGGCGTCCTTTCAAACCGCGTGGCGATGATTCGCGGTCGGGCGATCGCGGTCCGCGCCCCTCATTTGGCGATCGCGCCGCACCGCGTGGTGATCGTCCGAGTGGCGACGAACGCCGTCCGTTCAAAGCGCGTGGCGATGATTCGCGATCGGGCGATCGCGGTCCGCGCCCCTCATTTGGCGATCGCGCCGCACCGCGTGGTGATCGTCCAAGTGGCGATGAACGCCGTCCGTTTAAACCGCGCGGAGAAGAGTCGCGGTCGGGCGATCGCGCCGCACCGCGTGGTGATCGTCCGAGTGGCGACGAACGCCGTCCGTTCAAAGCGCGTGGCGATGATTCGCGATCGGGCGATCGCGGTCCGCGTCCGTCATTCGGCGATCGCGCCGCCCCGCGTGGTGACCGCCCGAGCGGCGATGAGCGTCGTCCGTTCAACGCTCGCGGCGACGATTCGCGATCAGGCGATCGCGGCCCGCGTCCGTCATTTGGCGATCGCGGCGCCCCGCGTGGCGACCGCCCGAGCGGTGACGAACGCCGTCTGTTCAAGGCGCGTGGAGATGATTCGCGCTCCGCCGACCGCGGCCCCCGCCCTTCATTTGGCGACCGTGCCGCACCGCGTAGCGACCGCCCAGGCAACGACGACCGCCGCCCCTCGTCCAGCGCGCCCTCCCTCCCCCGCGCGGAGAAAAAACGCAAGGAACCCGCCATCTCTCCCGCCCGCATGGCGCGCGCCGGAGAAGAAGGCCTCGTGCGCCTCTCGAAGGTGATGTCCGAACTCGGCCTGTGCTCGCGCCGCGAAGCCGACGAGTGGATCGAAAAGGGTTGGGTGCTCGTCGACGGCCAGGTGATCGACACGCTCGGCACGCGGATCCGTCCCGACCAAAACGTCGAAGTCCTGCCGGCCGCGCACGCCGCCCAGTCGCAACAGGTCACGATCCTGGTGCACAAGCCTGTCGGCTACGTCTCCGGACAGGCCGAGGACGGCTACCAGCCGGCCGTCACGCTGGTCAGCCCGTCGAATCACTGGCCCGACGACCAGTCCGGCATCCGCTTCACGCCGAACCACCTGCGCACGCTCGCGCCCGCCGGCCGTCTCGATATCGATTCGACGGGCCTCCTCGTCCTCACGCAAGACGGCCGCATCGCGAAGCAACTGATCGGCGGCCACTCGGAAGTCGACAAGGAATATCTTGTGCGCGTGAAATTTGGCGAGCACACGACCGACGTCGATCAGCATCTGCCCGCCGAAAGCCTCGCGTTGCTGCGCCACGGCCTGGAACTCGACGACGTCCCGCTCAAGACGGCGCAGGTGAGCTGGCAGAACGGCGAACAACTGCGCTTCGTGCTGCGCGAAGGCAAAAAGCGTCAGATTCGCAGGATGTGCGAGCTGGTCGGGCTCGAAGTGGTCGGGCTGAAACGCATTCGCATGGGTCGCGTGACACTCGGCGCGCTGCCGCCGGGACAATGGCGGTATCTCGGGCCGGACGAAGCGTTCTGATCTCGCAATCCACCAAAAATACGTAGTAAAAAAACGACGAAAAACCACGAAATCGACGCGCACGCACCCCAATCGTGCGCGTCGATTTTTTTATGGATTTTTGATTAAAGAAAATATGTCATCCACCCGATAGGAAGGTAACGCCCTTTTTACCGCCTGAGGGCGCGTATTCATGCTTCGCACGTCATTGGGGAGAACCGCCATGTCAGTTGAGATCATTGTTCGCGAAACCAAAACCGGCCTCGAAATCATCAGCGGCCGACGACGGCTCGACGCGCTCCTCGCCCTGCGCGACGAAGTCGTCGTGATGAGCCCGGGCATCGGTGAGGTCGTCATTGCGCGGTTGCCGGACGGGCGCTTGCAGGCATCGGCGAATCCCGAGCACGTGAAGCTCTTTCGCCAACCCGAGATCGGTGCGAAGAAAACGTTCGCCTGAAACGACGAAGGCCGCTCCCCGGAGCGGCCTTCGCGTTTGAAAAAGCTACCGATCAATCATCCCGCGGCGAGTCGAGCCCCGGGAACAGGATGTCGGTGAAGCCGAACTTCGAGAAGTCCGTAATTCGCATCGGATAGAGCTTGCCGATCAGGTGATCGCACTCGTGCTGCACGACGCGTGCGTGAAACCCCTCGGCCAGCCGGTCGATCGCGCCGCCGAACTGGTCGAAGCCCTGGTAGCGGATCATCGAGTACCGCTGCACGGCGCCGCGCAGGCCGGGCACGGACAGGCATCCTTCCCAGCCCTCCTCCATGTCGTGCGAATTCGGCGAAATGATCGGGTTGATCAGCACGGTTTCCGGCACGGACGGCGCGTCCGGGTAGCGCTCGTTGTAGCCGAACCCGAAGATCACGACCTGCAGATCGACGCCGATCTGCGGCGCGGCGAGCCCCGCGCCGTTCGCGTCGCGCATCGTGTCGAACATGTCCTTGATGAGCTCGTGCAATTCCTGGGTATCGAAATGCTCGACCGGCTCGGCGATGCGCAACAGCCGCGGATCGCCCATCTTCAGTATTTCGCGAATCATGGAGTCACTCCTTCCAAAAGCCTGCGCAACCCGTCTTCGTCGAGCACGGGGATGCCGAGTTCCTCGGCTTTCGCGAGCTTGCTGCCCGCCTCCGTCCCCGCCACGACGTAATCGGTCTTTTTCGATACCGACCCGGCCACCTTCGCCCCGGCCGCTTCCAGCATCTCCTTCGCCTCCTCGCGCGACAACGCCGGCAGCGTGCCGGTCAGCACGACCGTCCTGCCCGCCAGCACACCCTGTGGCGCTTTCGGAGCGGGAGGACCTTCGGGCCACGACACCTTCGCACGCAACTGCTCGATCACGTGCTGGTTGTGCGCTTCGCTGAAGAAATTGTGGATCGATTCGGCAACCACCGGCCCGACATCGTTCACTTCCAGCAATTCTTCGACCGTGGCCGCGAGGATCGGGTCGAGCGAGCCGAAATGCTTCGCGAGATCCTTCGCCGTCGATTCGCCGACGTGCCGGATGCCGAGCGCGTAGATGAACCGCGCCAGTGTCGTTTTTCGGGCTTTTTCGAGCGAATCGAGCAGGTTTTGTGCGGATTTATCAGCGAAACGGTCAAGTGCGGCAAGCGTCGAAAAGCCGAGGCTGAAGAGATCGGCGGGCGTGCGCACGAGGTTCTCCTCGACCAACTGGTCGATGATCTTTTCGCCCAGGCCGTCGATATCCAGTGCGCGACGCTGCGCAAAATGCCACAGCGCCTGCTTGCGCTGCGCGGGACAAAACAGGCCGCCAGTGCAGCGCGCGATCGCTTCGTCCGGCAGGCGCTCGATCTTCGAGCCGCAGACCGGGCACTCGGCCGGCATGACGAATTCGTGTGCGTCGTCGGGACGGCGGTCCAGGATCGCGCCGACCACTTCGGGAATCACGTCGCCCGCGCGGCGCACGATCACCGTGTCGCCGATACGGATGTCCTTGCGGCGCACTTCGTCCTCGTTATGCAGCGTGGCATTCGTTACCGTCGCCCCGCCGACGAAAATCGGCGCGAGCCGCGCGACCGGCGTGATCGCGCCCGTGCGGCCGACCTGCACGTCGATCGCGAGCAGTTGCGTGAGCGCTTCCTGCGCCGGGAACTTGTGCGCGAGCGCGAAGCGCGGCGCGCGCGAGACGAAGCCGAGCTTGTCCTGCTCGTCGCGCTGGTTGACCTTGTAGACGACGCCGTCGATGTCGTACGGCAGGCCTTCGCGTTTCTCGCCGGTTTTCGCGAAGAAGTCGAGCAAACCCTGCGCGCCTTCAACCACGCCACGCTCCGCATTGACCGGCAAGCCGAGTTCGACGTACCAGTCGAGCAAGGCGGAATGCGTCGGCGGCATTTCGGCGCCTTCGAGCACGCCGATGCCGTATGCAAAGAACGAGAGGGGCCGCTGCGCCGTCATCTTCGGATCGAGCTGGCGCAGGCTGCCCGCCGCCGCGTTACGCGGATTCGCGAACTCGCGATGCTCGGCCTCGCGTTGCCGCGCGTTAAGGCGCTCGAAATCGCGCTTGAACATCAGCGCTTCGCCGCGCACGTCGAGGCGCTTCGGCACGTTCTTGCCCTTCAGCTTGAGCGGAATCGAGCGGATCGTGCGGACGTTGCCGGTCACTTCCTCGCCGGTCGCGCCGTCGCCGCGCGTGGCGGCCTGCACGAGGCGGCCGTCGTCGTAGCGGAGCGAGATCGCCAAGCCGTCGAATTTCAGCTCGCACGCGTACTGCACCGGCGCGTGGCCGAGCGCGTCGGACACGCGCTTGTCGAACGCGACGATGTCTTCCTCGGCAAAGCCGTTGTTCAGCGACAGCATCGGCACGTCGTGGACGACCGGCTCGAAGCCCGCCGCCACCTGGCCGCCCACGCGCTGGGTCGGCGAATCGGGCGTGACCAGATCGGGCTGGTCGGCCTCGATCTGCTGCAGTTCCTTGAAGAGCGTGTCGTATTCGGCGTCGGGCAAATCCGGCTGGTCGAGCACGTAGTACGCGTAGTTCGCGCGTTCCAGTTCCGAGCGCAGCCACGCGGCGCGCTCGGCCGGGCGCTCGGCGCTCGGCACCGGGGCGGCGGACTGCGACTTGGCGATGGACTCGGCTTTCGTTTTGGCGGACATGCGTAGTAACACGGAAAATGGTTTGGATTAAGAGAAATCCGACCGTTCGATTGTCTCAGAAGATCGGTAAATCGTGGCATCGGCCGGATGGCCAACGGCGCCGCAACGTGTGCGCCGCCGTGCGGACGCGCACAAAAAAACGCGCTCCGTGGAGCGCGATTCGTATCATTGCGTGGCAGGCAGCACGGCGTTACTGGCTGAACAACCGCCGCGTCGCGGGCGATCCCGCCGGGATGCCGGCCTGCTCCAGCTTCGCGTATAGCGCCATCAACTGCTTTTCGATCGCGAGCAGCGCCGATTCGGGCAGCGGCCGGCGCTGGTCGTCGACGACGCGCGCGCCGATCCGCTCGGACAGCGACTTCGCGTAATCGCACATCAGGCGAAACGGCAGGATGTCTTCGTCGGCGACTGGCACGTCGAGCACCAGCGTGATCATCTGGCCACCCTTGTACGTGAGGTCGTCGCGCAGGAAGTTGGTGTCGCCGAACTGGAGCATGAAGACCGGATTCTGCTTGGCGTCGAGCTTGACGAAGCGCGTGCCGTCGCGCGAGAGCAGCAAGCCGTCCTGCGACGCCACCGCCTGCACGTAATTTGCCGACCACGGCGCGCCGTCGGAAAGGATGTTGATCGACAACTGCGCGTCGCACTGGGCGGCGAACGCATCGAGTTCGCGCGCCATGCCGACGGTTTCCAGCATGTCGGGAAATTCGGGCGCGCCGTCGATCGCATCGGCGAAACGCTGCACGCCGGTCACGAATTCGGAGAATTCCAGTTCGTTGAGCGGCCCGCTGCGATTCGCCAGTTGCGCCGCCGCGCGCAATTCCGCATAGCGCGCGCCGTTCTTTAGCAGCTCCCAGGTGGTCTCGCCCTCGGGCTGGCCTTCGATGTTCACCGGCTTGCTGCCCGCGCGGCGCAAGCGCTGGGCCAGCGGCACGAGCTTGTCGCCGGCGATCGGCGCGGTGAGGCGAATCGGCACGACGCAATCGATACGGCGATCCACCAGCGCGGGCGGCGCCGATGAGATCGTCGTCGCGGCGGGGAGGATCGGCTCGTCGCTTTCGTCCTCGATTTGCGCTTCGCCGTTCGTCGACGTCGCCTCGGCCTGGAGGTCGACGGCCGTATCGGCTGGGGCTACACCGGGCATCGGCGCGCCGCCGAAACTCGGTTCGAGGCGCGATTCCCTGTTCTCACTGGTTTCGGCTTCGCCCATCGCGGGCTCGCGGCGCGTGGGCCGCACCGGCTCGATAAACGGATGCTCTTCGTCCGCATCCTGGCGCGCGAGCGAATCCGCGGCTTCTTCGGGCATCGGACGGGGCATCCTGCGGCGCACCTTCGCGCTCTGCCATGCGTTGTAAACCACGACGCCGCCCACCACCACGGCACCGGCGCCGATCAAACCGAGTGTCAACTCGTCCATGCACGCTCCATCATTCTTTTGATTGCGATGCGCCGCGCGATCTGTCGCGCACGCCGTGTGTCGGCGTGCGCAGGACTCCGCGCCTGCGCGCTCGGGGCCGGACTCTGGATCCCGCCCCGCATTTTTTTGATAACAACTACCTGTCAGCCAGCATTCTGTGCGAATCCGGCCGCCGATTCCATGTCAACGGCAACGATCCGCGATACCCCCTGCTCCTGCATCGTCACGCCGATCAGTTGCTGCGCCATTTCCATCGCGATCTTGTTGTGCGAGATGAACAGGAACTGCGTCTTGGCGGACATGGCGCGCACGAGATTCGCGAAACGCTCGGTGTTGGCGTCGTCGAGCGGCGCGTCCACTTCGTCCAGCAGACAGAACGGCGCCGGATTCAACTGGAACATCGCGAAGACGAGCGCGGTGGCCGTCAGCGCCTTTTCGCCGCCCGAGAGCAGGTGAATCGTCGAATTCTTCTTGCCGGGCGGCTGCGCCATCACCTGCACGCCAGCGTCGAGGATCTCGTCGCCGGTCATGATGAGTTTCGCCTGCCCGCCGCCGAAAAGCCGGGGGAACAGCTCGCCGAAGTGGTGATTCACCTCGTCGAACGTGCCTTGCAGGAGCGCGCGCGTTTCCTGATCGATCTTGTGGATCGCGTCTTCCAGCGTATTGATTGCATGATTCAGGTCGGCCGATTGCGCGTCGAGGAAGTCCTTGCGCTCGCTCGCCGACGCGAGTTCTTCGAGCGCCGCCATGTTGACGGGCCCGAGCGCCGTGATCGCGTTGCTCAGGCGCGTGACTTCGCCCTGCAGGTACGACGGCTTCATGTCCGGCGTGAGCTTCGCCTGCAACTCGGCCTCATCGACGCCCGCCGCCTGCAACTGCTCGACGAACTGCTCGCCGCTGATGCGCGCCGCCTGCTCTTTCAACTGCAACTCGCCGATGCGCTCGCGCAGCGGCTGCAGCGAACGCTCGGCGGTCAGGCGCGCTTCGTCGGACTGACGCAGGCGCGCGGTGAGATCGTCGAGTTCGATGCGCGCCGCGTGCAGCGACGCTTCCTTCGCCGCGCGGACTTCGAGCGCGTCCTGCAGGCCGGTGTGCGCGGTCTGCTCGTTGATCGTTTCGAGCTCGGCGCGCGCGTCTTCCAGTGCCCCCGCGACGCGTTCGCTCTGGTCGTGCGCCGTCTCGATATTGCGTTTGAACTCGTCGATCTTCGCCGCGAGCCCGCGCACCGCGAAGCTAGCGTCGGAGGCCGCGCGTTCGAGATCGCGCGCTTCCTGGCGGGCGTTCGTAAGCGTTTCGTCGAGGGCTTCGAAGGCGAGCTGGTTGTCTTCGAAACGCGCCTGCAATTCGGCGAGTTCGGCGTCGTGACGCTCGAAGTTCGCTTCCGATTCCGCCCGCAGCGCGCGCTGTTCGTCGATCTGCGCGGTGATTTCCTCCAGTTCCTCGCGGATCTGCGTGCTGCGCTGCGTGTAGCGCTCGTGCGCCTGGGTGAGCTTCAGCACGTCGAGCTGCAAGGCGTGGACGCGCTGCGTGGCGCGCTCGGCGGCGGAGCGCGCGTCCGCCAATGCGTGCGATGCCGCCGTGTGGGCCGCCTCGGCGCGCACGGCGGCGGCCTTGGCTTCGTCGGCCAAAAGCACCTGTGCGCGCACCTGAAGCGTCAGGTTCTCGATTTCCTGCTGGCGCGCGAGCATGCCGGCCTGCTCGGAATCGGCGGCATAGAGCTGCACGCCGACGCGCGTCACCATGTGCCCCGCCTTCACGACGAACGCGCCGCCCTCCGGCAGTTGCATGCGCGACGCGAGCGCCTGAGCGATATCGTCCGCGACAAAGGTCGTGCCGAGCCAGTCGTTCAGGACGGCGCGAATGCCCGGATCGTCGATGCGAACCAGCGACAGCAGCGAGCGCAAGCCCGCAGGCGTTTCGAGCAGCGGACGACCGGCCGGCGGCGGCGCATAGAACGCGAGCTTGGCGGGCGGTGCATCCGTGGCGAAGGCCTTGACCCAGTCGAGATTCGACACTTCCAGCGCCGCGATCCGCTCGCGCAACGCGGCTTCGAGCGCCGTTTCCCAGCCCGCCTCGATATGCAGCTTCTTCCAGAGACGCGGCAATCCACCGAGTTCGTGCTTGTCGAGCCACGGCTGGATCTTGCCTTCGGTCTGGACGTTTTCCTGAAGCTGCTTCAATGCCGCGAGCCGCGCTTCCAGTTGATGAATCAGTGCGCTTTCCGATTGCACGCGCTCCTGCGCCGAGCGGCGCTCGCCATCGAGACGCGGCAACGTGGACTGCGCATCGGCGAGACGCGTTTGGGCGTCGGCGAGAATCTCTTCGTGTTCCGCGAGCTGCATGCGCAACTCTTCGAGCTGGGCTTCGTCAGGCGCGTCGAGCCCGCCCGCTTCGCTCTTCAGCCGCTCGTGGCGCTGCTGCAATTGCTGCAACTGCTGATCGGCGTTGCGCTGGTGCGCCGCCTCGAGCTTGAGCGCCTGCTCCGTCTGAGCGATGCCGGCGCGTTCGTCGTTGAGCTTCGTCTGCGCGTCGCGAAAACGCGCTTCGAGCGCCGGCAACTCATCATGCTTCGCCGCCGCCGTTTCCTGCGCGACCGCCGCCTTTTCCTCGCCGATCGCCAGAGCTTCCTCTGCGTCGTCGATCTCGCCGCGCGCCCGCTCCGCCTGCATCTGCCATTGCTCGCGCTGCGCGGTGAGCGCGGCGATCTGCGCCTGCACGCGATTGCGCGATTCGACGATGAAGCGGATCTCCGCCTCCAGACGGCTCACTTCGGAATTCGCTTCGTAGAGTGCGCCCTGCGCGCCCTGCATCGCGTCGCTCGCGCTGTAGTGCGCGACGCGCAGCGTTTCCAGTTGCGCTTCGACTCCGCGCAGATGCGCCGTCTGCCGTTCGAGATCGACCTGCGCCTCGCGGATCGCGCGCTGCTGACGCTCTGACTCGTTACCCGCCTCGTTCTTGCGCAGGAGCCACAGCAGCCGCTGCTTTTCCTCGCCTTCTGCCTGCAACTGCTTGTACTTCGTCGCGACGACCGCCTGCGCTTCGAGCTTTTCGAGATTCGCGCTCAATTCGCGAACGATATCCTCGACGCGCGTCAGATTTTCCCGCGTGTCATGCAGACGGTTCTCGGTTTCGCGACGCCGTTCCTTGTACTTCGACACCCCCGCCGCTTCTTCGAGGAACACGCGCAACTCTTCCGGCTTCGCCTCGATGATCCGCGCGATCATGCCCTGCCCGATGATCGCGTAGGCGCGCGGGCCGAGACCCGTGCCGAGGAAGATGTCCTGGATGTCACGGCGCCGGGCCGGCAGGTTGTTGATGTAGTAGCTGGAGGTGCCGTCGCGCGTGAGCACGCGTTTCACGGCGATTTCGCCGTAGGTGCTCCACTGGCCGGCGGCGCGGCCGTCGGCGTTGTCGAAGATCAGTTCGACGCTGGCGCGGCTGCCGGGCTTGCGCGCCGTCGAGCCGTTGAAGATCACGTCCTGCATCGATTCGCCGCGCAATTCGGAGGCGCGCGATTCGCCGAGCACCCAGCGCACGGCATCGATGATGTTGGACTTGCCACAGCCATTGGGCCCCACGACGCCGACCAACTGGCCGGGGACCTGGAAATGCGTGGGATCGACGAATGACTTGAAGCCAGCGAGTTTTATCGAGGTCAGACGCACGGCGATATCGCTGTTGGAAAAGAATGCTTGGGCGTATCTCTGATACGGGGCCGGCGGGACTGGCGCGCGCGGTTTCGATGTCTCGATGCATGCGCGGCTGGCCGTGTCGCCGGTCGAATCGCTCGGGCTTGCGCTGCGCTCGATATGCAATCGGCGCGCAATCAACGACTTAGGACCGCTTTGCGGATTTGTCCGATTGACTGGTCGGCACGGCCCGGCGAGCGGTCACAATCATACCATCGCGCGTTGCGATTTCTTTTTGGCTGAGGCGTCGCCGGAGGGCTCTTTTGGCGGGTCGGCGGGGTCGATCGGCTGCAATGCTTCGAGCGGTCCGACCGGCGCGCGATCGCGATGCACCCAGCTCGACAGCACGCACGCCACGACGATGCACGCACCGCCCGCCCACTCGCGCGGCCCCGGCACTTCGCCTGCGAAGGCCCACGCCGAGAGCGCCGTCACGACGAGCTCGAACAGCATGATGATCGACGCGCGATTGGCCGGCACCTTCGCCAGGCCGACCTGCACGAGCATGTTGTTCGACGCGAGCACGACGCCCAACCCGATCACGATGAACACGACCGTACCCATCTGCGAGGCCGCGGGCGGCGTGGGCATCGCTTCGAAGAGGGTCGCGAACGCCGCGACGATTGCCGCGCCGCCGAAGATCGTCGCGGTGCGCATTTCGGCCTTCATGTCGGGCAGCACGCGACAGATCTTGACGATCAGCACGTTGCTCATCGCGAAGCCCATGCCGGCCATCAAACCCGCCCATTCGGCGAGGTTCGCGGGCAGCGGCATGCCGAGTTCGGGCGACCAGAGCATCGTCATCGCGCCCGCGAGCGACAGGCCCGCGAGCGCGACACCCGAGCGCGTGAGCCGCTCGTGCAGGATGAAATGCGCGAAAACGGCGGTCCACGCGGGGGTCAGGTAGAAGAGCAGGAGCACGCGCATCACTTGCCCGTGGATCGCGCCCCACACGAAACCGATGTTCGTCACGCCCGCCGCCAGCGCGAGCGCAGCGAGCAGCCAGTGCCACGAGACCGTGCGGATCGCGTGGCGGCGCAGCGCGAGGACGAAGAGGCACGCGGCGGCGCTCGTCGTCGCGCTGGCTGCCGTGCCGGAGAGGCCGAGCGCGGCGAGCATGCGCATCGGATACCAGATGACGCCCCACACCGACGCGCCGAGCATGATCGCGAGGGTCGGCAGGGTATTTTTAAGGCGCTGGTTCATTGCGATGCGCCTCCGCGTGTTTGGCGGAAGCGCTGGGTTGCTGGCGGCAGGACGGCTGAACCAGCGCGGCGCTGCAGCATAAGCGGGTGGCGTTCGCCTGAAACGTCAAGGCCTGCAAGGCGCCGCTCAAAGTGCCACCCGCAGTCGACCGCGCCACGCGATGCCACGCTCCAGCCGCGCCGATCCGTCCCGTGCATCGAAACCGTCTCCATTTCACCGAGCCTCTGCGCCGCCCCCGGCGCAATGCTTCTTGCTTCACTTGCCTGCATTCACTGCTCCGTCTTTCGTGCCATGCGCTTTCGCGCGCGTTGTCCATCTGTCGCCGCGCCCGGCAGACCCTTCTGTGCCGCGTCTTCCCGGCGGAATGTCGTAATCCGTCACTGTATAATCGGATGCTTCGTCGCGCCCACGCGCGACAGCGTTTCCCGATGTCCCGAGCCGCGGTCCGCCGCCGCCGACTGCCGTTTCCAGGCGCCGCACACGTAGCGCGAGCGGTCTCGGTCAGTCGCCAGGCGAGCCGTTCCAAGTCCCTCATTTGCCGCCGTCGCCGTGAATCCACTTCTGCAGAAACTTCAGCCGTATCCGTTCGAAAAGCTGCGGGCGCTCTTCCAGGGCATCGAGCCGCGCGCCGGTTTCAAGCCCATCAGCTTCGGCATCGGCGAGCCGAAGCATCCGACGCCCCTGCTCGTGCGCGATGCCGTCGTGAACGCGCTCGGCGGCTTGTCGTCGTATCCGGCGACGCTCGGAAGCGAGCCGCTCAGGCAAGCCATCGCGGCGTGGGTGAAGGCGCGCTACCACCTTCCGGCCGTCGATGCCGCCACCGAAGTGCTGCCCGTTTCCGGCTCGCGCGAGGCGCTTTTCGCGCTGGCGCAAACAGTGATCGACAGCCGTTCGACCGATCCGGCCGAACCGCCGATCGTACTCTGTCCGAACCCGTTCTACCAAATCTACGAAGGCGCCGCGCTGCTCGCGGGCGCCGAGCCGTACTTCGTGAACAGCGATCCGGCGCGCAACTTCGCCTGCGACTATTCGGCCGTCCCCGAGGACATCTGGGCGCGCACGCAATTGCTCTACGTCTGCTCGCCGGGCAACCCGACGGGCGCGGTCCTCACGCTCGACGACTGGCGCGAACTCTTCGCGCTGTCGGACAAGCACGGCTTCGTGATCGCCTCCGACGAGTGCTACTCGGAAATCTATTTCGACGAAGCGTCGCCTCCGCTCGGCGGCCTGGAAGCGGCGCACAAGCTGGGACGCGGTTTCGAGCGGCTCGTGATGTTGTCGAGCCTGTCGAAGCGATCGAACGTGCCGGGCATGCGCTCGGGGTTCGTCGCGGGCGATGCGTCGATTCTCAAGAAATTCCTGCTCTATCGGACGTACCACGGCGCGGCGCTCTCCACCGTGTTCCAGACAGCGAGCATCGCCGCCTGGCAGGATGAAACGCACGTGCGCGACAACCGCGCGAAGTATCTGCAGAAATTCACGACCGTCACGCCGATGCTCGCCGAAGTCCTCGACGTGCGCCTGCCCGACGCCGCGTTCTATTTGTGGGCGAACGTCGGGCGCACGGGCCTCACGGACACCGCGTTCGCCGCGCGTCTCTACGCCGACTATAATGTGACGGTTCTGCCGGGCTCCTTTCTCGCGCGCACCGCGCACGGCACGAATCCCGGCGAGGGGTTCGTGCGCGTCGCGCTCGTCGCCGACGTCGACGAATGCGTCGAGGGCGCCCGCCGCATCGTCGAGTTCTGTCGTCAGCTCGCGCAGCCGTAACCTTCCACCTCCATTACCGATACCACCGACATGTCGCAACAACTTCAGCAGATCATCGATAACGCCTGGGAAAACCGCGCCGAGCTGTCGCCGAAAGCCGCGCCCGCGGAAGTGCGCGACGCCGTCGCTCATGCCATCGAGCAATTGGACAAAGGCCAGCTTCGCGTCGCCGAGAAGAAAGACGGCGACTGGGTCGTCAACCAGTGGCTCAAGAAGGCCGTGCTGCTGTCGTTCCGCCTCGAAGACAACGCGCCGATGCCGGCCGGCGGCTACAGCCAGTTCTATGACAAAGTGCCCTCGAAATTCGCCAACTACACGGCCGAAGACTTCGCGGCGGGCGGTTTTCGCGTCGTGCCGCCGGCCATCGCGCGCCGCGGCTCGTTCATCGCGAAGAACGTCGTGCTGATGCCGTCGTACACGAACATCGGCGCCTACGTCGACGAAGGCTCGATGGTCGACACGTGGGCCACCGTCGGCTCGTGCGCACAGATCGGCAAGAACGTGCACTTGTCGGGCGGCGTGGGCATTGGCGGCGTGCTGGAGCCGCTGCAGGCGAACCCCGTCATCATCGAGGACAACTGCTTCATCGGCGCGCGCTCGGAAGTCGTGGAAGGCGTGATCGTCGAGGAAAACTCGGTCATTTCGATGGGCGTCTATCTCGGCCAGAGCACCAAGATCTACGATCGCGAGACCGGTTCGGTCACGTATGGCCGCATTCCGGCGGGTTCGGTCGTGGTTGCGGGCAATCTGCCGTCGAAGGACGGTTCGCACAGCCTCTACTGCGCCGTGATCGTGAAAAAGGTCGATGCCAAGACGCGCGCGAAGGTCGGCCTGAACGAGCTGCTGCGAGGCGACTGACGTGGCGAAGAAAACCGTCGTCTACGGCATTCCGAACTGCGACACCGTGAAAAAAGCACGCGTGTGGCTGGAAGAGCACGGCGTGCCGTTCGAATTCCACGACTTCAAGAAGGCGGGAGTCTCGACGGCGCTCTTGCAGGACTGGCTGAAGGACGTGTCGCTGGATGAATTGATCAACCGCCGCGGCACGACCTGGCGCGGCCTGTCCGACACGTACAAGGCCGAAGCCGGCACGACGGCCGGCGCAATCGCGCTGATGATCCACAAGCCGTCGATCATCAAGCGGCCGGTCGTCGTCGTGAACGGCCGCGTGAAGACGCTCGGATTTTCGGCCGAGCAGTACGAAACGCTGTTCGCCTGACGCGACGCCGAGCGTCGCGTCGATTAACGCAAAGCCGGCCGCCGCGCCGGCATTTTTTATTGAAAGTGGTCCATCCATGTCCGGCACCCTCCTCCTCACCGAAGACCTGATCGCGCGCGCCTCCGTCACGCCCGATGACCAGCACTGTCAGCGGCTTCTGACCGAGCGGCTCGCCGCGATCGGCTTCGACTGCGAGACCATCGAATCCGGCGGCGTCACGAACCTGTGGGCCGTGAAGCGCGGCATCGACGGCACGCAAGGCAAGCTCCTCGCGTTCGCCGGCCACACCGACGTCGTTCCGACCGGCCCGCTCGAACAGTGGACCTCGCCACCTTTCACGCCGACTCATCGCGACGGCAAGCTCTTCGGACGCGGCGCGGCGGACATGAAGACGTCGATCGCGGCGTTCGTCGTGTCGAGCGAGGAGTTCGTGAAGGCGCATCCGGAGCATCGCGGCTCGCTCGCGTTCCTCATCACGAGCGACGAGGAAGGCCCCGCGACCGACGGCACCGTGAAAGTGATCGAAGCCTTGAAGGCACGCGGCGAGCGGATGGATTACTGCATCGTCGGCGAACCGACTTCTTCGGCCACGCTCGGCGACATGGTCAAGAACGGCCGTCGCGGTTCGATGTCGGGCAAACTTGTCGTGAAGGGCGTGCAGGGACACATCGCGTATCCGCATCTCGCGAAGAATCCGATTCACCTGCTCGCGCCCGCGCTCGCGGAGCTCGTCGCCGAACACTGGGACGAAGGCAACGAATACTTCCCGCCCACGACATGGCAAGTGTCGAACCTGACGAGCGGCACGGGCGCGACCAACGTGATCCCTGGCCACGCGGACCTGATGTTCAACTTCCGCTTTTCCACAGCGAGCACCGTGGGAGGCCTGCAGTCGCGCGTCCACGCGATCCTCGACAAGCACGCGCTCGACTACGACCTCACCTGGACGGTCAGCGGCCTGCCGTTCCTCACGCCGCGCGGCTCGCTCTCGAACGCGCTCGAAAAAGCGATCCACGATGAAACCGGCGTGCGCACCGAACTGTCTACGACGGGTGGGACCTCCGACGGCCGCTTCATCGCGCGCATCTGCGATCAGGTGGTCGAGTTCGGGCCGCCGAACGGCAGCATCCACAAGATCGACGAACATATCGAAGTCAAATTCATCGAGCCGCTGAAGAACGTGTATCGCCGCGTGCTCGAACAACTGATCGCGTAAAAACACAAGGAGCCTGACGATGGCGCTGCCCTTCACCACCGTGCGTGACCTGCTGCGCTTCGGCGTGTCCCGGTTCACCGAAGCCGGATTGTCGTTCGGCCACGGCTCGTCGAATGCGTACGACGAAGCCGCGTACCTGATTCTTCACACGTTGCACCTGCCGCTCGACACGCTCGAACCGTTCCTCGACGCGCGCCTGCTCGACACCGAGATCGACGCCGTCATGAAAGTGATCGAGCGCCGCGCGAAGGATCGCGTGCCGGCGGCGTATATCACGCACGAGGCGTGGATGCACGGGCATCGCTTCTACGTCGACGAACGCGTGATCGTGCCGCGCTCTTTTATCGGCGAATTGCTCCAGGACGGCTTGCAACCGTACGTCGCCGATCCCGATCAGGTCGCGCGCGTGCTGGAACTCTGCACCGGCTCCGGGTGTCTCGCGATCCTCGCCGCGCAAGCGTTCGAAAACGCCGACATCGACGCGGTCGACATTTCGCCCGCTGCGCTCGAAGTCGCGCATCGCAACGTGGACGACTATGGCCTCGACGACCGCATCGCGCTCTACGAAGGCGATCTCTTCGCGCCGCTGCCGGGCGTGCGCTATGAGGTGATCATTACCAATCCGCCGTACGTGAACGCCATCGCGATGAGCAACCTGCCCGCCGAGTACCGTCACGAGCCGGAACTGGCGCTTGCGGGCGGCGCGGACGGTATGGACGTGGTGCGGCGGATCGTCGCCGAGGCAAGCAAGTGGCTGACCGAAGACGGCGTGCTCGTGGTCGAGATCGGCAACGAGCGGGAAAACGTGGAAGCGTCGCTGGGCGGGCTCGACCTCGTGTGGCTCTCGACCTCCGCCGGCGACGACAACGTCTTTCTCATCCAGGCCGGCGACCTGCCCGGCTGAGCGCTTGAGCGCGCGCAATGACGGGCCGCAAGCGCCCTACCTTCTGTAAGATGACGCAACGTCGGCCGGTGCTTTGAAGCACCGGCCAGTCCCCGATCGCCACGCTCGGCCGCGCGCATCCATGCAATTCGCAGACTGGCTTCACATCGGCACCTTCGTCATGGCGGCACACGTGCTCGGCACGATCGCCGCGTGTCATGCCGTGCTCAACACGCGCACGTCGCAGGGCGCGGTCGCGTGGGCCGTGTCGCTCGTGGCGATGCCGTATTTCACGCTGATCCCGTATCTCTTCCTCGGCCGCAGCAAGTTCGCCGGCTATATCGACGAACGCCGTCTCGAAAACGAAATCCTGCGCAGCCGCTCGCATCCCGCCGAGTGGGAATCGGGCGATGCCACCGACGCCGGCGCGCTGCAGAACGTGTCGAGCGTGCGCGGCGTCGCGGCGCCGGGACCCGCCGAATACCTCGGCCATCCGGCGATCCGCACGCTCACGCGTCTCTCCGGCATGCCGTTTCTGCGCGGCAACGCCGTGCGCGTACTGATCAACGGCGACGCCACTTTTTCCGCGATCCTCAGCGCGATCGAAGCTGCCGAGCACTACGTGATCGTGCAGTTTTTCATCGTGCGCGCGGATGCGCTCGGCCAGTTGCTGAAGGAGACGCTGATCGCGAAGGCGCAGGCGGGCGTGCGCGTCTACTTCCTCTACGACAGCATCGGCAGCTTCGACCTGCCGCATCACTACGTGGGCGCGCTGCGCAACGCAGGCGTGGAAGTGCACAAGTTCGCGACCAAACGCGTGTTCGTCAATCGCTTCCAGATCAACTTCCGCAATCACCGGAAGATCGTCGTGGTGGACGGCGAGCGCGCTTTCGTCGGCGGGCACAACGTGGGCGTCGAATATCTAGGCGGCAACCCGCGGCTCTCGCCGTGGCGCGATACGCATATCGAAGTGCGCGGCCCGGCAGTGGCGAGCATCCAGTTCGTCTTCATCGAGGACTGGTACTGGGCGACGCAGCGCCTGCCGGAAGTCGGGCCGACCACGCGCTGCCCCGACGACATGCACTGCCTCGTGCTTTCGAGCGGCCCCGCCGACAAACAGGAAACCTGCTCGCTCTTCTTCGTCGAAGCGATCAACGCGGCGCACAAGCGGATCTGGATCACGACGCCCTACCTGATCCCCGACGAAGCCGTGTTCTCGGCGCTGCGCCTCGCGGTGATGCGCGGCGTGGACGTGCGCATCCTGATCCCGAGCCGGCGTGACCATCGCGTGGTGTTCGCGGCGTCGAAGCTCTATGCCTACGACGCCGTCATGGCGGGCGTGCGCATCTTCCGCTACCGGCCGGGATTCCTGCACCAGAAGGTCGTGCTCGTCGACGACATCGCCGCCGCGATCGGCAGCGCGAATCTCGACAACCGCTCGTTTCGCCTGAACTTCGAGATCATGGTGCTGACCGTGGACCGGCGCTTCGCCGCCGAAGTCGAAACGATGCTGCTCGACGACTTCGCGGAGTCATACGAGATCGATCAGGACGATTACCGCCTTGCGCCCGCGTGGCGGCGCATCGCGATGCACGTAGCGCGGCTCTTCTCGCCGATTCTTTGAGCGCGGCTACAGCACCTACAGCAGCTTCTCGACTTCGTCGGTGATCGATTCCGGCTTCGTGATCGGAGCGAAACGCTTGACGATGTTGCCCTCGCGATCGACGAGAAACTTCGTGAAGTTCCACTTGATCGCCTCGATGCCGAGCACGCCCGGCTCCTTCTCCGTCAGATACTTATAGAGCGGATGCGCGTTCGCACCGTTCACGTCGATCTTCGCGAACATCGGGAACGTGACGCCGTAGTTTTTCTCGCAGAAGCTGCCGATCTGCGCGGCGTCGCCGGGTTCCTGCTTGCCGAACTGGTTGCAGGGAAAGCCGAGCACTTCCAGGCCGCGCGCCGCATAGCGCGCGTACAGATCCTGCAAGCCCTTGTACTGCGGCGTGAACCCGCATTCGCTCGCCGTGTTGACGATCAGGAGGACCTTGCCGCGGTACTTGTCGAGCGCGACGGTCTGGCCGTCGAGCGTGTCTGCCGTGAAGGCGTAGAGAGAGTCCATTCGATGCTCCGCGAGGTAAAAATCCAGTCTAAGCGAAATTCCCTGCGCGAGCATCCGGCCGGATGGGATAGGCTCAGAACACGTGCCGCATCCCGAGCATCGCGCCGAGCTGGTTGCCCGTCCCCGCCGAACTCGGCGCGTTGATGCCCTGCAACTGCGCGCCGATTAACCCGCCGCGATAATCCGCGTAATCGACTTCGGCATACACGCTCGTGCGCTTCGACAGCCCGTAGTCGACGACCATCTGGTACTGCGTCGCCGCGCCGTCCTTCGACGGGGTCTGCCCGTCCTGCAGCGTGCGCCACACGTTGCCCGAAACGTGCGTCAGGTCGCCGATCTGCTGCGTCACACCGCCGAAATACATCCGCCGCTTCGAAAAATCCGTGTACTTGAGCGCAGCGAGTGCGGCCGGCGTGAACGGGCCGTTCGGATACGACGAGAATCCCGCGTCCAGCCGGTTCTCCACGTAGCCCGCATTGAAGCGCGTGTTGCCCCACAGATACGATGCGCCGAGCGTCCACGCCTTCGAATGCGCGCCGTTGGCGGCGTCGGTGGCATCGACCCAGCCGGCCGCCGCGCGAAACGGCCCGCCTGACGAGTATTCGAGCATCGCGCCGATCTGCCGCCCCTGATTGAACTCGCCCGCCACGTTGCCGAACGAGTACGACAGCTCCATCTGCACGAAGCCGTAGCGCGCGACGTATTTCGCCATGTTGCTGCTCCAGACGCCTTCGGCCATCGTCGCTTCGGGCTTAAAGACGTAGACGGTCGGCAGCCACGCGTTCGAGCTGTAGTTGCGCACCATCGCGTCGGCGAGCGGGTTGAACTGGCGCCCGAGCGTAAGCCGCCCGGCGTTCGCCGACTGCAAGCCGACGAACGCTGTATTGAAGAACGGATAGGCCGGATCGGTGATGCCGCTGTTCGGGAAGAAGCGGTTCTCCACCTGAAAGACGGCTTTCAGGCCACCGCCCAGGTCTTCGGTGCCCTTCAGGCCGAACATGCTCTCCGACAACCCGCCGTTGCCGAGGCCGACCTTGTCGTCACCCTTAGCATTGGCGTTCGTCACATAACGCACGTTTTCATCGATGAGGCCGTAGAGCGTCACGGTTGATTGCGCGTAGGCCGTGCTCAAGTCGAGCGCAAGCGCCGCGCCCAGCAGACAGGCTCGTTTCATAGTGATCTCCTCCTGATTCTTTGTCTCGTGTGTGTTTTTTGTGCGAGCGCTTCCCTGGCGATGAATTCGCCATGAACGTGCTCGCGGGTGCAACCGAATGACTAGCCGATCACGCGCAGAAGCTTCAGCATTTGCTCGAAGCGCGCGCCGTACGGCGGATACATGAAGCGCATGCCGTTGATGCGCGATTGAAGGAACACAGGCTTTTCCTTCGACAACGCGCGAAACCCCCATTCGCCGTGGTAAGCACCGATGCCGCTCGCGCCCACGCCGCCGAACGGCTGCGATTCCTGCCCGAAGTGCCAGAGACAATCGTTGACGGTCACGCCGCCGGACACCGTCTCGCTAAGCACGCGATCGCGGTTTGCTGTATCGCGCCCGTACCAATAGAGCGCGAGCGGCCGGTCGCGCGCCGCGACGAACGTGATCGCTTCGCCGACATCGCCGCCATAGGTCAGCACCGGCAGGATCGGTCCGAAGATTTCCTCCCGCATCACGGCCATGTCAGGTTTGACGTCGAGCATCAGCGTCGGCGGGAGACGCCAGCCGCCGAGCGGCGCTTTGGCGTCCTTGCCCGCCTCGCCGAGCGGCACGCAGAGTGCGCCTTGCTTGCGTGCATCGCCAATCAGGCCGGTCAGCCGCCGATACTGCCGCTCGTTGATGATCGACGTGTAGTCGGGATTGCTCGCCGCCGCCGGAAAGAGACGCTGCGCCGCCGCGATCAGTGCCTTCGCGAACGCATCGCGCAACCCAGCCGGCACGAGCGCGTAGTCCGGCGCGATGCACGTCTGCCCCGCGTTGAGCAACTTGCCGTAAACGAGGCTCGCGGCGGCGGCATCGAGATCGGCGCTCGGATCGATGATCGCCGGCGACTTGCCGCCGAGCTCCAGCGTGACCGGCGTGAGATTCGCCGCAGCCGCGAGCGCGACGCGCCGCCCGACCGCCGTCGATCCGGTGAACACGAGGTGATCGAATGGAAGTTGCGAAAACGCCTCCGCCGCCTCGACGCCGCCCGTGACGATCGCGAACTCATCGGCCTGGAAATAGCGCGGCGCGGCTTCGCGCATCGCTTGCGCGAAACGCGGCGTGAACTCCGAAAGCTTCACCATCACGCGATTGCCCGCCGCGAGCGCGGGCACGACCGGCCCCATCGACAACTGATACGGATAGTTCCACGGCGCGATCACGCCGACGACACCGAGCGGCTGGCGCATCAGCACGTTGCACCCCGGCCGGAACGACAGCGAGGTCGGCGCGCGGCGCGTCTTCATCCAGCCGCGCAGATGTTTGCGCGCATGACGGATCGCGGACAGGATCATCTCGAAGTCGATGAGCCGCGTCTCGTGCGTCGAGCGATGGCCGAAGTCTTCGCGGATCGCCTCGATGAGCCGTGGCGCCTCGCGCTCGGTCATGCGTTCGAGGCGCGCGAGCCGGTCGAGGCGCAGCGCGAGATCCGGCGGCGGCGACGCGAGGCACGCGGCGCGCTGAACGTCGAAACGCTCGCGCAGGGTGTCGGTCGTTTCGCTCTCGGGAGGTATGTCCAGACGCATGTTCATGTGGCTTGTCCTCAATCCGTAACTGCAAGCAGATGGTCACGCCACGTTTCGCGCAGCGTGTGCTTGAGCAGCTTGCCGGTCGCGCCGAGCGGGAGGTCGTCGACGAAGACGATGTCGTCCGGGATCTGCCACTTCGCCACGCGATCCGCGTACAACGAGAGCAACGCCTCGCGCGTTACGCTCGCGCAGGGCCGCTTCATCACGAGGACGATCGGGCGCTCGTCCCAGCGTGGATGCTTGACGCCGATGCACGCCGCGCGCAGCACGCCCGGATGCGACAGCGCGATGTTCTCCAGCTCCGCCGAGCTGATCCACTCGCCGCCCGACTTGATGACGTCCTTCGCGCGATCGGTGATGCGCATGAAGCCGTCGCCGTCGATGGTCGCGATGTCGCCCGTCGCGAACCAGCCGTCGGTGGTGAGTGCTTCGGCCTGGTCCGCACCGAAGTACGCGCTCAGCACCCACGCGCCGCGAATCTGCAGCTCGCCCGCCGCGACGCCGTCGCGCGGCAACCCGGCACCGCTTTCATCGACGATGCGCAGTTCCACGCCGAACGGCGCGCGTCCCTGCGACAGCGCCACCGACGCGCGCTCGTCCGGCGTCATGTCGGCGGGCGAGCGGCGTGGCGCGGACGCCGTACCGAGCGGTGAGGTCTCCGTCATGCCCCACGCGTGCAACACGTCGATGCCGTGACGCCCGGTGAACCCGTCATACATCCCGCGCGAGCACGACGCCCCGCCGATCACCGTGCGCCTGAACGTGCGAAAGCGGATGCGCTCGGCATCGGCGTGATCGAGCAGGCCCTGCCACACGGTCGGCACGCCGGCGGCAAGCGTCACGCCTTCGTCCTCGATCAGCTTGCAGAGCGACGCGCCGTCGAGCGACTGCCCCGGCAGCACCAGCTTGCTGCCCATCGCTGGCGCGGCATAGGCGAGTCCCCACGCGTTCACATGGAACATCGGCACCACGGGCAGGATCGTGTCGCGCGCAGAGAGATTCAGCGAATCCGGCAGCGATACGGCATACGCGTGCAGCACCGACGACCGATGGCTGTAGAGCACGCCTTTGGGCTTGCCCGTCGTGCCGCTCGTGTAGCAAAGCGACGACGCCGCGTGTTCGTCGAACTGCGGCCAGTCGTAGCGGTCGCTCTGCGCGCCGATCAGCGCCTCGTAGCTCAGCAGGTTCGGGATGCCGCTTTCCTGCGGCAGATCGGCTTCGCTGCACAGCGCGACATACACGCCGATCGCGGGACACGCCTGATGCAGCTTCTGCACGATCGGCAGGAAGGTAAGGTCGAAGAAGAGCGCGCGATCCTGCGCGTGGTTCAGGATCCACTGCACCTGCTCGATCGTGAGACGCGGGTTGACCGTATGCAGCACGCGCGCCGACCCCGAGACGCCGAAGTACAACTCGAAGTGCCGGTAGCCGTTCCACGCGAGCGAGACGACGGTTTCGCCGGGCTTTAGCGCCAACGCATCGAGCGCGTTGGCCAGGCGGCGGCTGCGGGCGAACGCCTCGCGATAGGTATGGCGATGCACGTCGCCTTCCACGCGACGGCTCACGATTTCCACGTCGCCGTGCGAGCGCTCGGCGAACTCCGCAATCGACGACAGCAACAGCGGACGATCCTGCATCAGTCCACGCATGACACATCTCCATCGCGGCGCATCGCGCGCCGCTCGTTATAGGTATGAAAAGATTTATTCAGGCCCGACCAACGACGACCGCGCGCCCGTCGGCGAGATAGATGACCGCGCGCGCCTCGGCCACTTCGTCGGCGCTGTATTCGCGTTGCGGGGTAGATTTGCGGACCGCATTCATCGCAGGCTTCGAGCGAAAAAGCGGCCACCAGAGCTGTTCGTACCACGGCTCCGAGCGCACACCGACGGGCAGCCCGAACGCATCCTGCACGCGATGCGGCGATCCAACCGACGTCCCGTGCAGGTGATCCCACACGACGAACACGTTCGCGTAGTTCGCCGACGTATTGCCATAGCGCCCGATGCCGTGATGCACGTGGTGATAGTCCTGCAGCACGAAGATTTTCTCGAACACGTCGAGCACCGCGCGGCCGATCGCGACACGACGAATCGCCAGATCCCAGCGCACCGCCGTGTGCTGCAGATACACCACGACGATCTTCAGCACGAGCATCGCGAGCGCGGCGTGCGTCGCGCCGAGAAAGAGCAGCGTCCCCGCGATCCAGGTGTTCGGCAGGAGCGCGTTGAACATCCAGTTGTTGCGCATCGTTGCGAGCACGTTCAGGCGTGTCGGCGTGTGATGCGGCTTGTGCAGGCGCCACATCCACGGCACTGTGTGGCCGCCGCGATGCAGCCAGTAGTTGCCGTAGTCGTCCATCAGCATCGCGATCGGGAAGACGAGCCATGCCGAGGTATGAGCGAGCGCACCCTGCCATTGCGGCACGAGGCGCGGCAGCACGGTGGCGATCAGCAGCAGTTGCAGCGCGCGCACGGTGAACAGGTTGATCGCCGCGCCCGCGCTCACGCCGAGCTCGTTCGCGGTCCACACGCGCGGCTTGCGATACTCGCCCGCGACGATTTCCCACAGCAGCAGCGCGCCGAACGTGGCGGCTGCGATTTTGATGTCCAGTGTCATGCTCGGTCTCCTCCGGATCTGCCGGCTTTACTTTTACTTCTCGCTGAGACGGCCCGCGCCCGCGACGCCGAACACGAGCTTGCCGCCCGTCTGCGGCGGGCTCACCTCGACCTTCACGTCGAACGCGCCGCCGAGTTTCGACATCTCGCCCGTGCCGCCCGTGATCGTGAACGTGCCGGTCTGATGCCAGACGCCCTTGTCATCGAAGATTTTCTGGAAGCGCACGAAGAGCGAACCCGCGTTTTGCGTCTTGAACTCGCAGAAGGCGGTGCCGTCGACGACGGTGTTCTTCGCATCGACGACATCGACGCCGTCGCAGTTCACGTAGATCGGCTCGGAGCGCGCGTCGAATGTGAGCTTGCCCGCGCCTTCCGCGATGAACGCGAGACGCGCGCGATCGCCGGGAATCGTCGTGCGGCTCATGTTGCGGATCCCGGCGCCGAGCTGCACCGTCGATTGCAGTTCGCGCGCCTCTACGGCGGTCGTCGCGGCGCTCATCAGAAGGAGCGCGCAGGCTGCGGTGGTGAAACGGGTGGTACGGAACATCGTCAAATCTCCTCGGTTTGAAGGGTGCTCTGATCCAGAAAGCGATCGAAGTGGATGTGGGCGGCCGCTACACGCGATGCCACCGCGTCGCGCACGGCATCGACCATCGCGGGCGGGCCGCACAGGAAAAAGGCGCTCGACGCGACGTCGCAGTAAGCGTCGAGGAATTCGGTGCAGTAGCCGGTGTGGCCGCTCCACGACGAGCCGGGCGGTTCATTCGAGAGCACCGGCACGAAGATGAAGCGCCCCGCCCAGCGCGCGGCGAGCGCCTCGATCTCCTCGATGCAATAGAGGTCCGCCTGCGTGCGCGCGCCGAAAAAGAGCGTGACGTCGGGCACCTGCGGGTTTTGGACCATCGATTCGAGCAGCGCCTTGATCGGCGCGAGTCCGCTGCCGCCCGCGACGCAGACCATCGGCCGGCCGCCGCCTGTCGTGCGGCCGAACGCGCCGAGCGGTGCAGTCAGCGTAACGCGCGCGCCGCTGCGATCGGCTTCGAAGAGCCATTCGGTGAACGCACCGCCAGGCACGCGCCGCACGTGGAAATGAAGGCGCGTCTGGCCGTCAGGCTGCGGCGCGCAGGCGAACGAATAGCAGCGCGGCGCGTCGGCGAGCGTCGGATGGCCGGGCACTGAGATCTGCGCGTATTGACCGGCGCCGTAGCGCACCGGTTGATCGGTATGGATCACGAGTTCGCGGATGTCGTGATTGAGCAGCCGCGTGCTTTCGATACACCCTTCAACCGTATGCACCGCGTGCGCTTCGCCGTGATCGGGCGACACGCCCGGCACGATCAGCTCGACGTCGCTTTGCGGCACGCACTGGCACGCGAGCACGAAGCCCGCCTGCAATTCGTCGCTTGAGATGTGACTGGAGATATCGCGCTTCAACTGCACGCGCCCCGCGACGAGCTGGCTGCGGCACGAGCCGCAATCGCCGACGAGGCAAAGATGCGCGATCTTGATGTTGTCCCGAAGCCCCGCCTTGAGGATCGTCTCGCCCGGACGCACGTCGCACACGCGCTCGGTCCCGGCAATGGAAAGCCTGAAGGCGCGCGCCCCGTTCGCGGAAATTCGCTGTTCTGCCATGCCACCTGTCTCCTGGATTCGTGTTGAATCTTTTTTGTGAGACAAGAGTAGGCACGCCAAAAAATAAACGGAACTGAAGTGTTAGCATATGAATCATTCACGCCGCGAATAGCTGAACGACCCCATCACCACCATGTCCCTGCGCGCCATCGACCTGGATCTCCTCGCGATCTTCGACGCCATTTACAAGACGCGTAACCTCACGCGCGCCTCCGAACGCATCGGCCTGAGCCAGCCAGCGGTGAGCCATGCACTGACGCGCCTGCGCGAAACCTTCGGCGACCAGTTGTTCCTGCGCGACGGCCGCGCGATGGAACCGACCGCCCGCGCGCATCGGCTCGGGGTCGCGATCGAAAGCGTGCTGAACGATGTCGACGGCATGCTGCGCGACGACGCCGTGTTCGACCCGTCGGGCTCGCAGCGCGAGTTCAACCTCGTGCTCTCCGACTATGGCGAGTTGCTGATCCTGCCCGCGCTGATGCGGCGCCTGCAGGATCTCGATGCGCAATTGCGCATCAATGTGCGCGCACAGCACTTCGGCGAAGTGCGCGACGCGATGCAGTTCGGCAAGGTCGATTTCTATCTGTGGGCCGTGCCGGTGAAGGACAGCGGCTTTCGCTGCGAGGCGGTCGCGACCGATACGCTTTCGTGCGTCGTGCGGCGCGGGCATCCGCTGCTCGATGCGCCCGTCACGCTCAAGCGTTATTTGCAGGCACGGCATATCGGTATCGCCTGGCCTAGCTGGCAAGGGGCGCGTCCGATCGACCAGTTCCTGCACAGCAAGGGCCTCGCGCGCGAAGTCGATACGACGGTGCATTCGTTCTTCGACGTACCGCGAGTCGTCGCGGTGACCGATCTCGTGAGCACGATGCCCACGCGCATGGCGTGCGAGATCGCGGCGCAGCATGGGCTTGTCGCGTTCGAGGCGCCGCTCGCGGGGTTGAATGTCGCGATGTATCTGATGTGGCACAGCCGGCTGGATGGGGACCCGGCGCATCGGTGGATGGGGGGATTGTTGAAGGAGTTGATTGCGGCGCGGCCAGCGGCTGCCTCGAAGCCCAGCCGACGCCGCGCAGCGCCGGCAGTCTAAAATACCCTTTTCCCCCGCCCCGGTCGTCACGTCGTGATTCGCTTCAACCAATTCAGCCTTGCCCGCGGCACCAAGCCGCTCTTCGACGCGACCACCTTCGCCCTCAACCCGGGCGAGAAGGCCGGCCTCGTCGGCGCGAACGGCGCGGGCAAGTCGACGCTCTTCTCCGTGCTGCGCGGCGACCTGCACGCCGACGGCGGCGACTTTTCGATGCCGCCGTCCTGGCAGATCGCGCACGTCGCGCAGGAGACGCCCGCCGTCGACCGCACCGCGCTCGACTACACGCTCGACGGCGATACGCAACTGCGCGCGATCGAAGCGCGCATCGCGGTGGCATCGGCGGCTCACGACGGCGCCGCCGAAGCGCACGAACACGCCGCCTTCGCCGATGCCGACGGCTACACCGCCCCCGCGCGCGCCGAGGCGCTGCTGCTCGGCCTGGGCTTCACGCTCGCACAGACGCGCGAGCCGGTCGCGAGTTTTTCGGGCGGCTGGCGCATGCGGCTGAACCTCGCGCAGGCGCTGATGTGCCGCTCCGACCTGCTACTCCTCGACGAACCGACCAACCACCTGGATCTCGACGCGATCGTCTGGCTCGAAGACTGGCTGCATCGCTATCCGGGGACGCTGATCGTGATCTCCCACGATCGCGAATTTCTCGATTCCGTCTGCAACGTGACGTTGCATCTGGAAAACCGCCAGATCAAGCGCTACGGCGGCAACTACAGCCAGTTCGAGATCCTGCGCGCGCAGCAGATCGCGCTGCAGCAGAGCGCCTATGAAAAGCAGCAGAAGACGGTCGAGCATCTGCAGAGCTTCATCAACCGCTTCAAGGCGAAGGCGACCAAGGCGAAGCAGGCGCAAAGCCGCGTGAAGGCGCTCGAAAAGATGGAACTGATCGCGCCGGCGCACGCGTCGTCGCCGTTCACGTTCGAATTCCGCATGCCCGACGCCGCGCCCAATCCGATGATCGTCATGGACGACGTCCGCTGCGGCTATCACACCGAAAGCGGCGACGTGCCGATCGTCGAGAACGTGACGTTATCGATTCAGAACGGACAGCGCATCGGCCTGCTGGGCGCGAACGGCCAGGGCAAGTCGACGCTCATCAAGACACTCGCCGCCACGCTCGATGCACTCTCGGGCACCGTGCGCCAGGGCAAGGGCCTGCGCATCGGCTATTTCGCGCAGCATCAGTTGGAAACGCTGCGTCCTGACGACTCGCCGATCCAGCATCTCGCGCGCCTCGCGCCTGACACGCGCGAGCAGGAATTGCGCGATTTTCTCGGCGGCTTCAACTTCTCCGGCGAGATGGCGACCGCGAAGATCGCGCCGTTTTCCGGCGGCGAGAAGGCGCGCCTCGCGCTTGCGCTGATCATCTGGCAGAAGCCGAACCTGCTGCTCCTCGACGAGCCGACGAACCACCTCGACCTCGAAACCCGCCACGCGCTGACGATGGCGCTCGCGCAGTTCGAAGGCACGCTGATCCTCGTGTCGCACGACCGCGCATTGCTGCGCGCGACGACCGACATCTTCATGCTGGTGGCGAAACACCGTCTGCAGCCCTTCGACGGCGATCTCGACGACTATCGCGACTGGCTGCTGCAGCACGCCGCCGAGGCGCGCGCGGCGGCGAAGGAAGCGAACGGATCAGCCGATGCTGGACAGGACTCGGCGCAGAATCGGAAGGAACAGCGTCGGCAGGAAGCGCAGGAGCGGCAGAAGCTCTCGCATCTGAAGAGGCCGTTGCAGTCGCGGATCGCGAAGATCGAGAAGGAGATGGACGCGCTGCATGCGGAGAAGACGGCGCTCGATCACTTCGTCGCTGATCCGGCGAGCTACGAGGCGTCGATGAAAACCAGGCTCACCGACTCGATCCGCCGCCAGGCCGACGTGAGCGCGCGGCTCGAAACGCTGGAACTCGAATGGCTCGAAGTGCACGAAGAGCTGGAGCAGATCGGCTGAAGCATTACCACCAGGAACCGGAGCCGAGCCTTGTCGCAAACCTTACCCCTCGACGGCCTCTGCGTGCTCGACCTGACGCGCCTCCTGCCCGGCCCGGTGGCGACGTTGCGGCTCGCGGAACTCGGCGCCGACGTCCTCAAGATCGAAGCGCCAGGCGCAGGTGACTACGCCCGCTCGATGCTGCTGAGCGACGCCGATCGCGCGACGGGCACGCCGAGCGCGTTCTATCGGCAGGTCAATCGCGGAAAGCGCTTTCTCACGCTCGATCTGAAAAGCGCGGAAGGCCGCGCGCAGTTGATCCGCTTGGCGCGCGACGCCGACGTGCTCGTCGAGAGTTTTCGACCTTCGGTGATGGCGCGGCTCGGCGTCGGCTACGACGTGTTGCGCGAGGCGAACCCTAAGCTCGTCTATTGCGCGATCACAGGTTTCGGCAGCGACGGGCCGTTCACGGACCTGCCCGGCCACGATCTCAACTACATGGCGTACGCGGGCGTCCTCGACCAGCTCGCGGCGAGCGACGGCACGCCGATCGTGCCGAACTTCCAGATCGCGGATTTGCTGGGCGGCGCGCTCGCGGCCGTCACGCAGATTCTCGCGGCGCTCTGGCCCGTGGCGCGCGGCGGCGAAGGCCGCTGTCTGAATGTATCGATGACGCACGCCGTGCACGCGCACAACGTGATGGCGCACATCGCACTCGACAATTCCGCCGATGCCACCACGCGCGCGGGCGCCGGGCTGCTGAACGGCGGTACGCCCTGCTACAACGTCTATCGCACGCGCGACGATCGCTTCGTCGCGGTGGGCGCGCTGGAACTCAAGTTCTGGGAAACGTTGTGCAAGGCGCTCGGACAGCCCGAATGGGCGTCGCGGCACTGGAGCCTCGGCCAGGCGATCGGCGGCGCGGATGCCGACGAGCTCACTCAATCGCTCGCCGCGTTGTTCCGCGAGCGCACCCGCGACGAATGGATCGCGCTGCTTGAGCCACTCGGCTGCTGCGTGGCGCCGGTGTTGACGCCCGCCGAAGCGGCGGTGCATCCGCTGTTCCAGCGCAAAAACGCTTAGCGGCGCGGCAAGGTCTGCCGCGGCATGCGCTCATCGTCGACGAGCATGTGTTTGCGTCCCGTCACGTGACGTCGAATGGTCGCGACGACTTCATCCTCGGTCACGTCCGCCGCCACGACGCGGCGCGAAATCTGCCCTTCGGCATCGATCCATTCGACGATCCGGCAACCGCCGCCCCAAGGCTGCTCGATCGGCGCGGAGACGCGGCAGCCGCGCAGGTGATACGAAGGTTGCGGCCCGGATTGTTCTGAGTGTTTCAAGGCGTAGTCCTCTACTCTTGCAGGCTTTCGAAATTGCAGCCGTGAAAGGATAAGAAAACTACGCGTCGATTGGGTTACATGCGCCGCCAACTCTTTTACGCGGCATTACGAGGGACCGAACGCTACTTAATCGAGCGAGCGCACCCGGTCGATCGCTTCCTCGATGCGGTCCACCGCGATCACCTCCAGCCCGTCGATCGGCTGCTTCGGCGCGTTCGCCTTCGGAATCAGCGCGATCGAAAACCCGAGCTTCGCGGCTTCCTTCAGCCGGTCCTGTCCCCGCGGCGACGGCCGGATTTCGCCCGCGAGCCCCACTTCGCCGAACACGATCAGACCCTTCGGCAGTGGCTTGTTGCGCATCGACGATTGAATGGCCAGCAGCACGGCGAGATCGGCGGCAGGCTCGGTAATCTTCACCCCGCCGACCGCGTTCAAAAACACGTCCTGATCGAAGCATGCGATGCCCGCATGCCGATGCAGCACCGCGAGCAACAGCGCGAGCCGGTTCTGCTCCAGCCCGACCGCGAGCCGGCGCGGATTCGGCACGTGCGCCGTATCGACGAGCGCCTGCACTTCAACGAGCAGCGGCCGCGAGCCTTCCTGCGTCACGAGCACGCACGATCCCGGCACGCTCTGCTCATGCTGCGACAAAAACAGCGCCGACGGATTCGCCACGCCGCGCAGGCCGCGCTCGGTCATCGCGAAGACGCCGAGCTCGTTGACCGCGCCGAAGCGGTTCTTGAACGCGCGCACGAGACGGAACGACGAGTGCGTGTCGCCCTCGAAGTACAGCACCGTATCCACGATGTGTTCCAGCACGCGCGGCCCCGCGAGATTGCCCTCCTTCGTCACGTGGCCGACCATGATGATCGTCGTGCCCGTCTGCTTGGCGATGCGCGTGAGCTGCGCCGCGCACTCGCGCACCTGCGCGACCGAGCCGGGCGCGGACGTGAGTGCCTCGGAATAAACGGTCTGAATCGAATCGATGACGGCGACTTCGGGCCGTTCGGCATCGATCGTCGCCTGGATTTTTTCGAGCTGGATTTCGGCGAGGAGCCGCAAATCGGGCGCGGCCGATTCCGAGCCGTTCAAGAGGCCGAGCCGCTGGGCGCGCAACGCGATCTGCGCGCCGGATTCCTCGCCGCTGATATAGAGCGCGGGCCGCTCGCGCGCGATTTCGGCAAGCGACTGCAGCAGCAGCGTCGATTTGCCGATGCCCGGATCGCCGCCAATCAGCACCACACCGCCCGCCACCAGGCCGCCGCCCAAAACGCGGTCGAATTCGCCGATGCCGGTGGTGAAGCGCGGCACGTCGGTCGCTTCGATGTCGGCGAGCCGACGCACCGTCGAGGTCTTTGCGAGCGACTGGAAGCGGTGCGCCGAGGGCGTTTCCGCCACCGATTCCACCAGCGTGTTCCACGCGCCGCACGCGGGGCATTGCCCTTGCCACTTCGGCGCCTGACCGCCGCATTCGCTACAGATGTACAGCGTCTTCGCCTTCGCTACTTTTGCCACGCGTGATCCTGAATTCGACTGCTATTAAAAACGACTATTTTGTCAGACGTGACGCAGACGCTTATTCCGCCCGCACCGGAACGCGCTGCGCGACCGCGCACATCAGCTCGTAGCCGATCGTGCCGCAGGCTTGCGCGACGTCGTCGATCGGGAGTTTTGCGCCCCACAATTCCACGCGCGAGCCGACGCCCGCCGTCGGGCACGGGGTCAGGTCGACGGTCAGCATGTCCATCGACACGCGTCCGACGAGCTTCGTGCGAATCCCGTCGACGATCACCGGCGTGCCTTCCGGAGCGATGCGCGAATAGCCGTCCGCATAGCCGCACGCGACCACGCCGATCTTCATCTGCTTGCCCGCCGTGTAGGTCGAGCCGTAGCCGATCGTGTGCCCCTTGTCGACCGACTGGACGGCGATCAGTTCGGAGGCGAGCGTCATCGCGGGACGCAGGCCGATGCCGGCGATGTCGGCCGTCACGCCCGACGGCGACGCGCCATACAGAATGATTCCCGGCCGCACCCAGTCGAAGTGCGCCGCCGGATGCCAGAGCGTCGCCGCGGAATTCGCGAGGCTGCGCGCGCCGGCAATGCCTTCCGCGCCGCGTTCGAACGATTCGAGTTGATACGCAATGCCGCGATCGCTGTCGGCATCGGAAAAATGGGTCATGAGCGTGATCTGCCCGACGCCCTGGCATGCGCGCGCCCGTTCCCACGCGGCGCGATAGCGCTCCGGCGTGTAGCCGAGGCGGTTCATGCCGCTATTCATCTTCAGTTGAATGTTGACCGGTTTCGAGAGCCGCGCCATTTCGAGCATGCGCAACTGCTCGTCGCAATGGACGGCGGTCGTCAGACTGTAACGGTCGATCACGTCGATGTCGGTCGGCCGGAAAAAGCCTTCCAGCAGGAGGATCGGGCCGGCCCAGCCGAGTTCCCGCAACTTCGCGGCTTCTTCTAGGTCCAGAAGTCCGAAGCCGTCGGTGGCGCGCAGTCCGGGGAACGCCCGGGCCAGTCCGTGGCCGTAGGCATTGGCCTTGACGACGGCCCAGATCTTGGACTTCGGAGCGTGCTTGCGCGCGACGGCGAGATTGTTGGCGAGTGCGGCGGTGTGGATCGTGGCTGACAGGGGGCGCGGCATGAGAGTTCGGATTAAACGCAGTTGGAGCGCGAGGCGAGCGAGCAGTTCAAGACGCCTTGCGAATCAGTATCTTATGAAGAACCAGCAGCACGGTCGTGTGTTTTGCAACACCGAATCGAGATTACTGCTAGTCAGAATGCGCCTATTTTCGTGTTATAAAGCCGTGCACACAACCCATTTCGAACGGAATAAGCCCGACCGCGCCTCAGGCGGACGGGGCGGATCACCCGCAGTGAGGAAAGCTTCGGATCAGATGAAAAAAGGTTTTTACACCATCATGGCCGCGCAGTTTTTCTCCTCGCTGGCCGACAATGCGCTTCTGATCGCTGCTATTGCACTGCTGAAAGATCTTCACGCCCCGAACTGGATGACACCGCTGCTCAAGCTGTTTTTTGTGCTGTCGTATGTCGTCCTCGCTGCTTTCGTCGGCGCCTTCGCCGACTCCCGGCCGAAAGGCAACGTGATGTTCATCACCAACACCATCAAGGTGGTCGGTTGTCTCACGATGCTGGTCGGCGCCCATCCGCTGCTGGCGTACGGCATCGTCGGATTCGGGGCCGCCGCGTATTCTCCCGCGAAGTACGGCATTCTCACCGAGCTGCTGCCGCCCGACCGGCTCGTCGCAGCGAACGGGTGGATCGAAGGCACGACGGTCGGCTCGATCATTCTCGGCACCGTCATGGGCGGCGCCCTCATCAGTCCGCATATCGCCGGGCACATTCTCAGCCTGAACATTCCGCGCATCCACACGCCGGCCGAAGCCGCGATGCTCGTGATCGTCGTGATGTACGCGGTCGCCGCGATCTTCAATCTGCGCATCCCCGACACCGGCGCCCGCTATCCGAAGCAGGAGACGCGCCCCGTCAAGCTGATCACCGATTTCGCCGACTGCTTCGTCACGCTCTGGCACGACAAGCTCGGCCAGATTTCGCTCGCGGTCACCACGCTCTTCTGGGGCGCGGGCGCGACGCTGCAGTTCATCGTGCTGAAATGGGCCGAAGTCGCGCTCGGGATGTCGCTCTCGCAGGCGGCGATCCTGCAGGCGGTGATCGCGGTCGGCGTCGCGGTCGGCGCGATTCTCGCGGCCGCGCGCGTGCCGCTCAAGCGCTCGCTCTCGGTGCTGCCGGTCGGCATCATGATGGGCCTCGCCGTCATGCTGATGGCGTTCTACACGCGCGACCTCTTTCCCGCGACTTGGGGCGTCTCGATCGGCGCGATGCACGTGCCCGCCTATCTGCTCGTCGCGTATGTGTTCCTGATGATCGTCGGCGGATTGTCGGGGTTCTTTGTCGTGCCGATGAACGCGCTCCTGCAGCATCGCGGACACGTTTTGCTCTCGGCCGGCCACTCGATCGCCGTGCAGAATTTCAACGAGAATCTCTCCGTGCTCGTGATGCTGTGCCTGTACGCCGTGCTCGTCTGGCTCGACGTGCCGATCCAGTTCGTGATCGTGCTGTTCGGCTCATTCGTCTGCCTGATGATGTATTTCGTGATGCGCCGGCACCAGGCGAATCAGCGCGCATTCGATTCGGTCGCGCTGATCGGCGAGGCGCGTCACTGATTTTTGCAGCGACCGCTGCGAACGCCGTTTTCCTTTTTTAACGACCATGCACGCCGCCGATCTCCATTCGTTCGCGACGCGCGTGCGTGAGAACGCACCGCTCGTCCATTGCCTGACGAACCTCGTCGTCACCAACTTCACGGCGAACGTGCTGCTCGCGATCGGCGCCGCGCCCGCGATGGTCGTCGCGCGCGAGGAAGCCGGCGAGTTCGCGGGAATCGCCAACGCGCTTTCGGTGAATCTCGGCACGCTCGACGTGCCGCAGTCGAAGGCGATCCGCGTCGCCGTCGATGCCGCCAACGCCGCCGGAAAGCCCTGGGTGCTCGATCCGGTCGCGGTCGGCCCGCTTGCGTTCCGCACGGAATTCGCGCTCGATCTGCTCGATTCGAAGCCGGCGGTGATTCGCGGGAATGCCTCGGAAATCATCAGCCTGTCGGGTGGCATGGCGAGCGGACGCGGCGTCGACAGCACTGCCGCCACCGATGCCGCACTCGACGCCGCGCAGATCCTCGCCCTGAAAACGCAGGCGGTCGTCGCCGTGACGGGTGCCACTGACTACATCACCGATGGCCGGCGCACGGTCGCGCTCTCGAACGGCTCGCCGCTGATGACGCGCGTGACGGGCGTCGGCTGCGCGCTCTCAGCGACGGTCGCGGCGTTCGTGGGCGCGTCGGCCGGGCCTGATGAATACTGGCTCGCGACGGTCGCCGCCGTCGCCTATTCGACGATCGCGGGCGAACTCGCCGCGCGCGACGCCGCGCTGCCCGGCAGCTTCGCCGTGGCCTATCTCGACCGGCTGGCCTCGCTTGACGCTGTAAGCTTCGCCGCGACGCTCGTTGCGCGCGACGTCACGGCGGCGTGATCGGCATGCGCCCCGCCTTCGATCTTTCCCTTTATCTCGTGCTCGACCCTGTGCAGTGCGGCGGCCATGCGGCATCGCTCGACGTGGCCCGTGCGGCGATCGAAGGCGGCGCGACCGTCGTGCAACTCCGCGCGCCCGAGTGGCACAAGCGCGCGTGGCTCGCGCTCGCTCGCGATTTGCTGCCGATCACGCGCGCGGCGGGCGTGCCGCTCGTCATCGACGATCACGTCGATATCGCGCTCGCGTGCGGCGCCGACGGTGTGCACGTCGGCCAGCGCGATTTGCCCGCGGACGTTGCGCGCCGCCTGATGGGGCCGGATGCGCTGATCGGCCTGTCGGTGTCGTGCGCAGCCGAAGTGGACGAGGCGAACGCTTTAGGCGACCTCGTCGATTACCTCGGCGCCGGCCCCGTCTTCGCAACGCCCACCAAGACCGACGCCTCCGCGCCCTGCGGCATCGACGGCCTCGCCGCGCTGTGCGCACAGTCGCGCTATCCGACGGTCGCGATCGGCGGAATCCAGTTGCACAACGCCGCCGACGTGATGCGCGCGCGTCCGGCGGGCGTGGCGGTCGTTTCGGCGATCTGCCGCGCCGCCGATCCGCGCGATGCCGCCGCCCGGTTGCGCGAGACGATCACATTGAAGCCCTGAACCCATGCCAGATACCAGACCGATTCCCAACGTCCTCACGATCGCCGGCTCCGATTCCGGCGGCGGCGCGGGCATCCAGGCCGACCTGAAGGCGTTCTCGGCGCTCGGCGCGTACGGCGCGAGCGTCATCACGGCGCTGACGGCGCAGAACACGCGCGGCGTGACGGCGATCCACACGCCCGACGCCGCGTTCGTCGTCGCCCAGCTCGACGCCGTGTTCGACGACATCCGCATCGATGCCGTAAAGATCGGCATGCTCGCGAACGCAGATATCGTGCGCGCCGTCGCCGATGCGCTGAGGCGCCATCATCCGCAGCACGTCGTGCTCGATACCGTGATGATTTCGAAGAGCAATCACGCGCTGCTCGCGCCGGAAGCGGTCGCCGCGCTTCGCGACGAACTGCTGCCGCTCGCGACACTCGTCACGCCGAATCTGCCGGAGGCGGCGGCGCTGCTGGACACGACGAGCGCCGCCGACGAAGACGAGATGGTCCGCCAGGGCGAAGCGCTCCTGGCGCTCGGCGCGCGGGCGGTGCTGATGAAAGGCGGCCACCTCGCCTCCGCCGACAGCCCCGACTGGCTCGTGGAAAGCGGCGGCGCGCTCAGGCTCGGCGGCGCGCGCGTGCCGCTGAAGAACACGCACGGCACGGGCTGCACGCTTTCGTCGGCGATCGCGGCGCTGATCCCGCAAACCGACGGCCTCGCCGACGCCACCACCGAAGCCAAGCGCTACCTGACGGGCGCGATCGAACAGAGCGCAAGGCTCGACGTCGGTCACGGCGTCGGGCCGGTACATCACTTTTTCAGATGGTGGTGAGGGCGAATTCGCGCGCGCGTTCCGGCCAGTCGTCCGGGACGATGAAGCCGCGCGAACGTTCGACGAACTCGCCTTTTTCATTGCGCCCGTAAGCGGCGACCATCGTCGGCGACACGGTGTTGGAGAGGCTTTCGCGGATCGTAGTGGCGTCCGCCAGCAAGGCGTCGCCATCCGACGCCGCGAGCCGCCGCGACGCGAGCCACGCAAGACGCGGCTGGACAACCCAGGCATCGTCCGATTCCGCATGCAGCGCACCCCACTCCGACACCGTGCGCCACCAGCCGCGCAGATGCGCGTCGCCTAGTTCGGGCGCCGGCGTCACGCTCTCACCGTGATAGAAAAGCCGCCCCTTGATGTACAACTGCGGCTCCCACGGCCCCTCGAATCCGAGCGACGCGAATTCCGCGCGCGACGTCAGCGCGAGTTGATGCGTGAGCAGACGCTCGTGCTTCAGGTCGAAGCGGTCCTGCAGATTGGGGCCGACGTAGTCGGAAAGACGCGCCGTCGCGGCGGAACCGTCGCCGATGTGCAGATAGAACTTCACCGCCAGTTCCCAGTGCAGGCGAGCGCCGCGCGCGGTTTGCAGCAGGAAATCGAATTCGCCGATCGTCACACGCTGGCGCCGCAACGGCACATTCGCCGCGACGAGGCTCGCGGCCGGGCCGTGCGTCAGGAAATATTCGAGGAGACTTTCGGCGTAGAAGCCGAGCCGCGTGAGTTTCGGATTGCGCGCGCGCTCGTGCAGCGGAGCCGGATCGCGATCGAGGGCGGCGAGCCAGTCGAGCGTGGCGTCACGTTCGGACGGTGTTTCGAAAGGATGCGCGAGCGGGGCGCCCGCGGGGCTCGCCCGCAGCAGGTCGGGCGCGAAGAGCAGCCACGCGAGATCGCGGACGGTGACGTCGCCGTAGGCATCGACGAGCCGCTCCGTATCCATTAGTTGCCGCCCTGCGCGACTCCCAGCGCATCGAGGGCTTCGCGGTAGGTTTTCTTCGCGAGACAGAGGTCGGCCCAGGTCTTTGCCTTGTCGGGGAGGCTGCGCAGCAAGTACGCCGGATGATAGGTCACGATCACCGGCACGCCTTCGTACTGGTGCACGCGACCGCGCAGCGACGCGATGCTCGCCTCGGTCTTGAGCAGACTCTGCGCGGCGAAGCGGCCGAGCGCGACGATCACCTTCGGTTTCACGAGCGCGACCTGGCGCTGCAGATACGGCTCGCAGCGCGCGACTTCGTCGGGTTCCGGGTTGCGGTTGCCCGGCGGGCGGCACTTGATCACGTTCGCGATGTAGACGTTCGAATCGCGCGCGAGCGTGACGGCGCGCAGCATGCTGTCGAGCAGCTTGCCCGCCTGGCCGACGAACGGCTCGCCGAGCTTGTCCTCGTTTTCTCCCGGCGCCTCGCCGATCAGCATCCAGTCGGCCTCGCGGTCGCCGACGCCGAAAACCGTGTTCGTACGGCGCTCGCAGAGGCGGCAAAGCTGGCAGTTCGCGACGCGGTCGGCGAGGGTGGGCCAGTCGAGGGTGTGGGTGTCGGCGGGCGGTTCTATCGCGGCGGGCGTTGAAGGCGCGACGGGGTCGTCATCGAGCCACGGTAGATCGTCGAAAGGCGGGGCGTCGAAGTAGTCGGCGGGGGGTTGCGGCGGTTCGGCGGTTCGCGGGGATGATGCAGGCGTTCGCGTCGCGTCGGCGGTTCGGGGCGGCGACGTAGGAGTTCGCGGCGCTTCGATGTTTTGCGCGAATGACGCTGACGCGTCCACCGGCTCGACATCCTGCGTCGGAGGCTGAACTGCCCGTGGCGTTTCGACTTGTTGCGTCAAAGGCGGGGCTGTTTGTAGCGTTTCGACGGTTCGCAACGGCGGTGCAGGCGCCCGCGAACCATCAGCGTTCCGTGGCGGCAACGCGGACGCTAAGCCCGCTTCATCCGTCCGCGCTGCAGGCTGCCCAACCGCATCATCAGCAAGTGTCCCAGCCGACCCCGCCCCACTCCGCCGTCTAACCCAAACCGGCCCGAGCCCGAACTCTTCCAGCATCGATTCATGCAGCGCCATGCGCGCCCTCCTTCGAAAACGACAGACGCATGACGATTGCGTCCTCGCGCGACCGATGCCGCGCGGGGTAATAATTCTTGCGACGCCCGATCGCCGAAAACCCGAAGCGCTCGTAGAGCTGGATCGCGCGCGGATTCGACGGCCGTACTTCGAGCAATACACCGTCGAGCTTCTCGGCCCGCGTGATCCGCACCGCCTCGCGCAGCAGCGCGAGCCCCGCGCCGGCATGCTGCGCGGCAGGCGCGACGCACAGATTGAGCAGATGCATCTCGTCGACGACCGGCATCAGCACGCAATAGCCGACCAGCGTTCCGGTCACATGCCGCATGCACACGCCGAAATAGCCGTTCCTGAGCGAATCCTGAAAATTGCCGCGGCTCCACGGAAACTCGTAGGCGAGCTTTTCGATGGCGGCGACTTCGTCGAGATCGCCCTCCGTCATCGACGACAGATAGCGATCCGCGAGCAGCACCCCGCTCACCGTACCGGCTCCTCTTCCTTGCCCCGCGCGTCCTTCGCGGCGCGCGCTTCGAGCCGTTCGGCGGTGGTCTGGGCAACCTTGTCGCGCACATACTCCGGCGCGGCGAGTTCGGGCGGCACCGTGCGACCGGCACGCAGCGCACGCAAGCCCGCCAGCGCGACGGGCAGCGCATGCGGCAACGCCTCGTGATCGACACGCGCGGCCGCTGCCACCGCAGGCAGCCGCTCGCCGAACGCCGCCGCGCCGTTGCCGGCGAGCGTGAAAGGCACGTCGGGCAGGACGAGCGCGTCCGGCGCATCGAGCGATGCGGGGCGGATCGTGCGCCAGTCGCCGGCGGCGGGATCGAATTCGAAGTCGGCCCAGTAGACCTCGTCCATGCGGGCGTCGAGCGCGGTGAGCACGCGCGTCACCGACGGCTCCCGCAGACGCGCGAATTCCGCGCACGCAAGCAAGGTGCCGACCGGCACGACCGGCACGCCGAGTCCGAAAGCGAGCCCCTGCGCGACGCCCGTCGCCGTCCGCAGCCCGGTGAACGAGCCCGGACCGGCGCCGAACGCGATCGCCGTGCAATCGGCGAGCGCGAGGCCGGCGTCATCGAAGAGTTCGCGGATCGCGGGCAAAAGCCGCGTGCTCGATACCGCGCCCGTCGCTTCGTGGCGAAACCACACGCGGCTCGACCCGGTGACGTACTGCGGCGCGGCGGCGTTTGGAGCCGTGACGGCGTTCGGCACCGTGACGGCGCTCACGGCCACGGCGCTTGATGAATTATCGGTATCGGCGAGAAGCAGCGCGACCGAGCAGAATTCGGTCGATGTATCGAGGGCGAGCAAAACGGTGCGTGTCATAGGCGCCATTGTAATGCGGGACGTAACGGTCGAGCCGCGCGCCTTATGCGTCGCCGATCGCAAAAAAACGCGCTTTCGTCTGGAAGAAAGCCTCGACAGCCACGCCGCGCATGCTTGCTATGATCGTCCGTCCCAAAATAGCAACGAGGAGAACCCGGATGAGCGACATCGACGCGCAATTCGCCCAGGCCCAGGCCGACGTCAAGCAGTTGCCCGAGCGGCCCGGCAACCTGACGCTCCTGCGTCTCTACGCGCTCTTCAAGCAGGCGAATACCGGCGACGTGCAGGGCGACAAGCCCGGTTTCGCCGACATCGCCGGCAAGTACAAATACGAAGCGTGGTCCGCGCTCAAGGGCACGCCGCAGGACGAGGCGAAGCAGCAATACGTTGACCTCGTCGAATCTCTAAAAAGCGGCGCGTCCGCCTGAACCGCATGCTGACGGCCCGGCGCAGGGTTTTCCGCACTGGTGCCGTCTTATTATCTGGCGCACTGCAACAAATTTCGATATACTTGCGTCTACGCGCTTCACTGTGAACTAAGTTTTTAACGCAGCGCGGCGTTTCGTAGCGTTTTGCTCCAATCCAGTTTAGAAACTGTCCCCTCCTTGCTAGGCCTCATTCGGCCCGTCATGCACCAGGCTGACGACAGCGCCCTCCCGGCCTGCCGTATCCGATACAGCTTCTAACAACAAAGCTCGCCTTCACTGTCGCGAGTTGCCCCCGTTTTTCGATTTGCTCGCTGTTTCTTCGCTCGCTGAATCCGACGACTTGGGTATGCCGATTGGCGCCGACGCCTCATTTCCCGTTTCAAGGATCGACATGACTTCGAGCAATACCCAGAGCCCGTTGGACACCATCGCAGCACAAGCACTCGGCACGGACGCAACAGTCGCGCCGGCATCGCCCCCCATTCAAGCACCGATTCAAGCCACTCCGCCCGTTCAGGCAGCGCTGGCCGTTCCTGAAGGCCCGAGCTTCGAATCGCTCGGCCTGTCCGCCGACATCGTTACCGCCCTGACGGCCGCTGGCTATCAGGTCCCGACGCCCGTGCAGCAGCGCGCGATTCCCGCAGCGCTCGCCGGACGCGACCTTCTCGTTTCCAGCCCGACCGGTTCGGGCAAGACCGCGGCGTTCATGCTGCCCGCCATCGAGCGTTTCTCGCAACTCGAAAAGCTGCAAGCCTCGCAGCCGCGCGAACCGCGTGACCCGAACGGCCGCCCGGCGCGCCGCCAGCAACCCGTCGCACGCCCGAGCCTGCTCGTACTCACGCCGACGCGCGAACTCGCGATGCAGGTCACGGCCGCCGCGACCAACTACGGCAAGCATCTTCGCCGCCTGCGCACCGTCAGCATTCTCGGCGGCGTCGCGTACGGCCAGCAGTTGATGCTGCTCGCGAAGAACCCCGAAATCCTCGTCGCAACGCCGGGCCGCCTGCTCGATCACCTGGAACGCGGCCGTATCGATTTGTCGAACCTGACGATGCTCGTCCTCGACGAAGCCGACCGCATGCTCGACATGGGCTTCATCGACGACATCGAGACGATCGTCGCCGCGACGCCCGCTTCGCGCCAGACGCTGCTGTTCTCGGCCACCATCGACGGCAAGATCGGCTCGCTGACCGGCCGTCTCTTGAAGAACCCGGAACGCATCGAGATCGTCCAGAAGCTCGAAGCGCAGAACAACATCGCGCAAACCGTGCATTACGTCGATGACCGCGATCACAAGGATCGTCTGCTCGACCACCTGTTGCGGGACGCCGACCTCGATCAGGCCATCGTCTTCACGGCGACCAAGAACGACGCCGACCAGCTCGCGATCCGTCTCGCCGACGCCGGCTTCGAATCGGCCGCGCTGCACGGCGACCTGCCGCAGGGCGCGCGCAACCGCACGATCCGCGCGCTGCGCGAGCGCCGCGTGCGCGTGCTGGTGGCCACCGACGTCGCGGCTCGCGGCATCGACATCCCCGGCATCACGCACGTGTTCAACTACGATCTGCCGAAGTTCGCCGAAGACTACGTGCACCGTATCGGCCGTACGGGCCGCGCGGGCCGTACCGGCACGGCGGTGAGCCTCGTGCATCACGCCGAGCAAGGTGCGCTCAAGCGCATCGAGCGCTTCGTGCGTGCGCCGCTCGCGGTGAACGTCATTGCCGGCTTCGAGCCGCGCAAGTCGGCGCCTAGCGGTGGCCGTGGCGGCTTCGGCGGCGGACGTGGCCGTCCGGGCGGCGGTTCGTCGGGTGGCCGTCGTTACGGCAGCGGCGGCGGCACGGGCACCGGCGGTTCGGGCAAGCCGGGCGGCTGGGGCAACAAGCCGGCAAGCGCAGGCGCGCGCGACGGCGGCTACCGTGGCGGCAACAGCGACGGCGGCGGCTATCGCGGCGGTTCGCGTGACGGCGGCAGCGGCTTCGGCGGCGGTTCGCGCGACGGTTACAGCACGCGCCGCAACGACGGCCCGCGCGCACCGCGCCGTGGCAGCTAAAGCGACAAGCAATGCCGGAGGGCGGCTGAATCGCCCTCACCTGGCAAGCACTCCAGAAAAACCGATGCCTCGTGCATCGGTTTTTTTTCGTCCGCTCCCCGTATTTCACGATACGGAAAGGCTTTTTGCGTCGCAAAAGAATGTGCTGCGCGGCACAATGAACGCTATATCGAGATGGAAAACGACGTTTCTCATTACGAAAAATTGTCTGTAACCAATTGAATTAGTTGAATAATATTTATCCATAAAAGCCTTCGACAAGGGTATATCCAAAGTCCCGACAAGCCTAGACTCTTATATAAGAGTTGAGCAAACGAAACGCCGAAACGCTGCGTCTAGCCCAAGTCGCTCTCAGGACAGATTCACCACCTATTAGTTGATCAGGACCTCAAGGAGAAACGCAATGACACGTCAACAACAAGCGCAGGAACTCCAACAACAATGGGAAACCGATCCGCGCTGGAAGGGCATCAAGCGCACCTACACGGCGGAAGACGTCGTGCGTCTGCGCGGCTCGGTGCAGGTCGAACACACGCTCGCCAAGCGCGGCGCCGAAAAACTGTGGGAAAGCGTCAATAACGAGCCGTTCGTGAACTCGCTCGGGGCGCTGACCGGCAACCAGGCGATGCAGCAGGTTAAAGCAGGCCTGAAGGCGATCTATCTCTCCGGCTGGCAAGTGGCGGGCGATGCCAACGTCGCAGGTGAAATGTATCCTGACCAGTCGCTGTATCCGGCGAATTCGGTGCCGCTCGTCGTGAAGCGCATCAACAACACGCTCACGCGCGCCGACCAGATCCAGTGGTCCGAAGGCAAGAATCCGGGCGATGAAGGCTATCTCGACTACTTCGCGCCGATCGTCGCGGACGCGGAAGCCGGCTTCGGCGGCGTGCTGAACGCGTTCGAATTGATGAAGTCGATGATCGAAGCGGGCGCCGCCGGCGTGCACTTCGAAGACCAGTTGGCCTCGGTGAAGAAATGCGGCCACATGGGCGGCAAAGTGCTCGTGCCGACGCGCGAGAACATCGCGAAGCTGACGGCCGCGCGCCTCGCCGCCGACGTCTGCGGCACGCCGACGATCCTGCTCGCCCGCACCGACGCGGAAGCCGCCGATCTCGTGACCTCCGACATCGACGACAACGACAAGCCGTTCCTCACCGGCGAGCGCACGATCGAAGGCTTCTACCGCACGCGCCCGGGCCTCGAGCAGGCGATCTCGCGCGGTCTCGCCTACGCGCCGTACGCCGACATGATCTGGTGCGAAACCGGCAAGCCGGACCTCGAGTTCGCCAAGCGCTTCGCCGACGCGATCCACAAGGAATTCCCGGATCAGATGCTGTCGTACAACTGTTCGCCGTCGTTCAACTGGAAGAAGAACCTCGACGACGCAACGATCGCCAAGTTCCAGCGCGAACTCGGCGCGATGGGCTACAAGTTCCAGTTCATCACGCTCGCGGGCTTCCACGCGCTGAACTACTCGATGTTCAACCTCGCGCACGGCTATGCGCGCAATCAGATGACCGCGTTCGTCGAAATGCAGCAGGCCGAGTTCGCTGCCGCCGAGAAGGGCTTCACCGCCGTCAAGCACCAGCGCGAGGTCGGCACGGGCTACTTCGACGCGGTCACGCAGACGGTCGAGCGCGACGCATCGACGACCGCCCTGCACGGCTCGACCGAAGACGAGCAGTTCTTCGACAAGAAAGTGGCGTGATCAGAAGTCGAAAGGCGTAATCAGGGAGCGTAGTGAACAAGGTGGCGGGCACAATTCGCCACCAATAACGAAAACGCGCGGCTTCGGTCGCGCGTTTTTTTTGAGGCTATCGATAGACGATCACCGGAATTTTGGTATGCGTCAGCACGCGCTGCGTCTCGCTGCCGATCAGGAGGCTGCCGAGCCCGCGCCTTCCGTGCGACGCCATCAGGATCACGTCGCAGCCGTGCGACTCCGCCGCCTCGATGATGCCGATATACGGCGCCGAATCGATGCTCGTCACGCTGTCGCACGTGACGCCCGCCTCGCGCGCGGCCACCTCCACCGCGCGCAGATGCTCGCGCGCCTCGCGCTCGGCGCGGTCGTGGAAATCGTCGGGAGGCTCGACGGCGACGTCCGCGAACGGCGAGTAGGGGTACTGCGGCAAGCACGCGTACGCCGTAATCCGCGCGCCGACAGATTGCGCCAGGTCGATCGCGCCATCGATTGCTTTTTGCGACAGCTCGGAGCCGTCGGTCGGAACCAGGATGTGCTTAAACATGGCGTCCTCCTTGGAACGTCGTTGCGCTCTTTCATTGTAGTAACACGAAGTGCCGACTCAGCCCCAATAACCCGGAGCGCTGTACGTATGCTTCAACATGTCCAGAAACAGCCGCACGCGCAGCGGCAGATGGCGGCGCTGCGGAAAGACCGCGTGGATGCCGATCGGCGGCGCGGCGAAATCGTCGAGCACGCTCCTGAGACGCCCCGCCGCGATGTCCTCGCCGACTTCCCACCACGAACGCCACGCGAGGCCATAGCCCGCGAGACACCATTCGTGCAGGACGGCGCCGTCGGAGCATTCCATCGTGCCCGAGACCTTGATCGTCGTGACCTTCCCGTCGTGCTGGAACATCCAGCCGCGCTGCTGGTTCGCCGATGCGCCGAGCGCAAGGCAGTTGTGCCCGGCGAGCGCGGCGAGGTCGGCAGGCTTGCCGCGCTTGCCCAGATACGCCGGCGAGCCGACGCACACGCGCCGGTTCTCACCGAGCTTGATCGATACCAGCGACGAATCCGGCAGCTCGCCGAGCCGTACCGCGCAGTCGAAACCTTCGTTGACGAGATCGATCATGCGGTCGGTGAGATCGAGCGAAATCGAAACGTCGGGGTGCTGCGTCGTGAATTCCGGCACGAGCGCCGCGACGTGGCGCCGCCCGAAACCCGCCGGCGCCGACACGCGCAAATGTCCGCTCGCCTTCACGCCGCCTGCCGAGACGCTCGCCTCGGCGTTCTGCATGTCGTTGATGACGCGCTGGCAGTCCTCCAGAAACGCGGAGCCTTCGAACGTCAGCGTAATCTTGCGCGTCGTGCGCACGAGCAGCTTGACGCCGAGCCGCTCCTCGAGCGCGTCGAGCCGCCGGCCGATCACCGCCGGCGCCACGCCCTCCGCCTGCGCCGCAGCGGAGAGGCTGCCCTTCGCCGCGACGGCGGCGAACGTTTCGATCTGCTTGAAGCGATCCATGCGCGAAATTCCTGTATCGAAGACCACGCGCTCAGATTAAGTACGAAAAAGTAAAAGATCAAGTGATCCGGAGCGTCTTTTTATGCATCCTGATCACGAATAAAATTGGTCAGACCTCTATAGGAGTGCACGGCTATGTCGGCCAAAACGACACCCGCAATGACTTCCCCGCGCAGCGCCTTTCGGCCCCGCCCCTCCGCCCATTCGCTACGCCCAATCAGCATGCGCCGCCGCCCCGGCGCGTGATTTCCCTCAACCCATTGCCTGCCAGAAAACCGTCTGACCGACCAAGGAGAACAACCATGCCTCAATCGCCGAATCCGCTGAACCTGCCCGAAGGCGTGGCAATCACGGCCGACATCAAGCCCGGTTACGAGACCATCCTGACGCGCGACGCCCTCGAACTCGTCGCGACGCTGCATCGCCGGTTCGAGCCGCGCCGCCAGGAACTGCTCGCGGCGCGCGTCGAGCGCACGAAGCGGCTCGACGCCGGCGAGCGTCCCGATTTCCTGCCGGAAACGAAGTCGATCCGCGAAGGCGACTGGAAGATCGCGCCATTGCCGAAGTCGCTGGAACGCCGTCGCGTGGAAATCACCGGGCCGGTCGAGCGCAAGATGATCATCAACGCGCTCAATTCCGGCGCCGATGCCTACATGACCGACTTCGAGGATTCGAACACGCCGAACTGGGACAACCAGTTGACCGGCCACCTGAATCTGAAGGAAGCGGTGCGCGGCACGATTTCGCTGGAGCAAAACGGCAAGTCGTACAAGCTGAACGACACGACCGCCACGCTGATCGTGCGTCCGCGCGGCTGGCATCTCGATGAAAAGCACGTCAGCGTCGACGGCCAGCGCGTCTCCGGCGGCATCTTCGACTTCGCGCTTTTCCTGTTCCACAACGCGAAGGAGCAGCTTGCGCGCGGCGCCGGCCCGTACTTCTATCTGCCGAAGCTCGAAAGCCACCTCGAAGCGCGTCTGTGGAACGAGATTTTCGTGGCGGCGCAGGAGATTGTCGGTGTGCCGCGCGGCTCGATTCGCGCGACGGTGCTCGTCGAGACGATCCTCGCCGCATTCGAAATGGACGAGATCCTCTACGAGTTGCGCGAACACAGTTCGGGCCTGAACGCCGGCCGCTGGGACTACATCTTTTCGGCGATCAAGAAGTTCAAGGCCGACCCGAATTTCTGCCTCGCCGACCGCGCGAAAATCACGATGACCGTGCCGTTCATGCGCGCCTACGCGCTCGAACTGCTGAAGACGTGCCACAAGCGCAACGCGCCGGCGATCGGCGGCATGAGCGCGTTGATCCCGATCAAGAACGACCCGGCGGCGAACGAGAAGGCAATGGGCGGCGTGCGCTCGGACAAGGCCCGCGATGCCGGCGACGGCTACGACGGCGGCTGGGTCGCGCACCCGGGCCTCGTGCCGATCGCGATGGAAGAGTTCGTGAAAGTGCTTGGCGACAAGCCGAACCAGATCGCCAGGCAGCGCCCCGACGTGCAGGTCACGGCGACCGACCTGCTCGATTTCCGCCCCGACGAGCCGATCACCGAGGCGGGCGTGCGCAATAACATCAACGTCGGCATCCATTATCTGGGGGCGTGGCTCTCGGGCAATGGCGCGGTACCGATCCACAACCTGATGGAAGACGCTGCGACCGCGGAAATCTCGCGCTCGCAGGTCTGGCAGTGGATTCGCTCGCCGAAGGGCAAGCTGGAGGACGGCCGCAAGGTCACGGCCGAAATGGTGCGCGGCTTCACGATCGACGAGCTGGAGAAGGTGAAGCTTGCCGTCGGCGGCGATACGAAGCCCTATGAACGCGCGGTGAAGATCTTCGAAGAGATGTCGACGTCGGAGAATTTCACCGAATTCCTGACCCTGCCGCTTTACGAAGAAATCTGAGCGCTGGCCTGGCTCAGGAGCAAGCCGTTCCGCTTTCCGGGAGCGGCTTTTTGCTTGAAAAGTTCACCGAGTTCCTGACGCTGGCGCTTTACGAAGGAAACTGAGGGCTGGCCTGGCTCAGGAGCAAGCCGTTCGGGATGATGGCGCGGCTTTCTTATTTTCCTCGACTCACCCGATGCTCGACCCAGTCGCCGCCCTCGATGTGCGGCAGGCCATCGACCGAATGCGCGGCCACCGGATACATCAGGCAATCGACGCCGTGTTCCGCGCCCTCCACGTCCACCGTCACGTGCACGCGATGCGGCCGGAACAGCCCTTCGACGCCCGGATACACCTCCTCGATTTCGTCGAGCACGGGAACGAGCGCGTCGTCGATACGGTAGACGTCGCCGCGAATCGGCGCGCCTTCCGGATCGAGCACGAGGCCCGGATAGCGCCCGAAGTCGAACAACCGCCCCGTCACATGCGCGACGCCGAGGCGCTCGGGCCGCACGATGCCATGCCGCTCGGCCGCGCGATTGATGTCGTTGATCTCGCCCGCGCGCAGCGTGCCGTAGATGAAAACGTGTTGCATCGGCTAAAACTCCATTCGAAAATTGCCTAATCGCGCATTATGCCGCGCTCGCACGGCGCGTTACGCCGATTCAAATTACCATCGGGTTTTGAGACGCCCCACCTGTCACCGAATGAGACCGTCCGCCGATCTGCGCGTGCTGCACGAAACCGTCGAAGATCTCGACATCCCCGTCGAGCATTCCCCGACGCACGCGCATCCGATCTGCGTGCGGGCGCGCCCGGTGGCGGCCGGCGTGCGGATCGCGCTGCACACGCACGCGTGGGCGCAACTGGCGTATTCGGCGCGCGGCGTGCTGCGCGTCGCCACCCTCGATTCGACGTGGATGGTGCCGCCCTCGCGCGCGATCTGGGTGCCGCCGAACGTGACGCACGAGGTGGTGATCGTCGAGGACGCTTATCTGCGCACGCTTTATCTGGACGAGAGCGTCGTGCCGCCGGGACTCGACGCGTGTCGTGTGGTGGAGGTATCGCCTTTGCTGCGCGAAGTGATTGCCGCGCTGGATGATCGTGGCGTCTCGCGTCATCGAGAGCGGCTGCTCGGCACGCTCGCCCTCGACGAAATTACACGCTCACAGCCGTTGCCCCTTTCCGTACCGATGCCCGACGACAAGCGCCTGCGCGCGCTTTGCGATGCGGTGCTCGCGGACCCGGCGCACGCCGACTCGCTGGAACACTGGGCGGCGGAAGCCGGTGCGAGCACACGCACGATTGCGCGGCTCTTTAGGCGTGAACTGGGCGTGAGCTTCTCGCAATGGCGCCAGCAGGCGGTGCTCGCGCGCGCGATTCCGCTTTTGAGCGCGGGTCGGCCGCTCGCGCAGGTCGCGCGCGATCTCGGCTACCAGAGCCAGAGCGCGTTTTCAGCGATGTTCAGGCGCGCGTTCGGCGAGAGTCCGCGCGCGTTCTTCGTGCGCGACGGCCGGGGTGACACTCTGGAATCGAACCGCGAAGGTGCGGCGTAGACATAATCAGACTCGCCGCGCCATATGCCGAATGGCGCCGAGCTGCGCGAGCCGCGATCCCGCCGGCCGATACCCCATCCGGATATAAAGCCGCGCCGCCGGATTATCGACGAACACGCGTAACTGGCATTCGGCGAGGCCACGGGCGCGCGCCCATCGATGAGCGGTGTTGAGCAGGAACGTCCCCGCGCCGTGGCCGCGCCAACCTTCGGCGATCTGCACGTCGCGGATGTGGAGCGAATCGTTTTCCTCGGTCACACGCATGACGCCGATCGGCGCACCGTCTGCTTCGAGCACGAAATTCTCCGATTCGCGCCAGCTGCAGAGAAAAAGATCGCCCCGCCAGACGAGATTATGCCGACGGTAATAGCCATCCATATTCTGATGCGTGAGCGTTTCGGCGAAGGGAAAATCGTCCATCGTCGCCTGGCGCAATTGATATAGCGAGAGATCTTCTGTCGGATCGAGCATCGCGCGGGCCAATGGCACGGAAGTCAGTGCCTAAACACTAAGTCAGAGCGCGCGGGCTGGCAATGGAGAGTTTTACGAAAACCGGTTTCCGCAAACCCCCGGCGTAATGCGAACGGAAACGATGGAATCGATGGGCGAAAAAAAATCCAGCGCGTGAGCTGGATTTTTTCTCGAAACTGGCTGGCGGAGCGGACGGGACTCGAACCCGCGACCCCCGGCGTGACAGGCCGGTATTCTAACCAACTGAACTACCGCTCCAGCGCTTTCATCGATTGCGGCGCCGATGGCAACCGCCGATGTTTCTGGCGTCCCCTAGGGGATTCGAACCCCTGTACTCACCGTGAAAGGGTGATGTCCTAGGCCTCTAGACGAAGGGGACAGGAAAATCTTTTGTGGCCCGTGGCGAAAAAAAACCGGCTCATCAGCCGGATTCCTTGACTCACTCGACGTGACCCACACGAGGCTTGTTGGCGGAGCGGACGGGACTCGAACCCGCGACCCCCGGCGTGACAGGCCGGTATTCTAACCAACTGAACTACCGCTCCA
>NZ_FCOL02000023.1 GCF_001544515.1 Caballeronia terrestris | reverse complement strand
GACGCGAGCCGGGTGATGGCAGCCGCGAAGAGCGCGACGAACAGGATGCCGTTTAACTGGCCGCGGGTTGATAGCTTGCTGGCGACGATCGTGGACATGGGTAGCGCGGAATAGGTTGTTTTGTTTAATGCTGCTAATCCTATCCGTGGAATATCGATATGAAAAATCGTGATTTGGGATGGGAAATATCGGTAACGCTGATAGATTTGCCAGAAAACTGCTGTTGTGCCAATGGTCCGCGGAATGCTGTCCCCGATTCGCACAACCCGCACGCTTGCGCGAGCAGCGTAACCCGCAGTCGGTGGATAACAGTGGCGGGGTAATAGAGGTCAACGCCGGCAAACGAAGGGCTCCACTCCGGCGTCGACTGAACGAGTCGCCTCGACGTTAGTAGCCGCGGCGCGTTGACCGACCTCATCGGATTGCTTGTCGCGGGTTTATCGGAGGCGATGGTCGGCAGCGTGAGGGCGAACGTGGTTTAGCGGCTTCTACCGCGCTGCAGCCAGCAAGCTATGAATCTGCGCGACGACCGCCGCGCCTTCACCGACAGCCGATGCGACACGCTTCGTCGATCCCGACCGGACGTCGCCGATTGCGAACACGCCCGGAACGCTCGTCTGCAACGGCAGCGCCGCGACATCGGCGCCCGTCAGCACGAAGCCTTTATCGTCGAGCGTCACGCCGCACGTCCTGAGCCAGCCCGTGTTCGGCTGCGCGCCGATGAACACGAACAGATGATGCGTCGCCATGCTTCTCTCGACGCCATCGGCATCGCGATAATGCACGCGTTCCAGACGCGCCTCGCCTTCGAGCGCACCCAGTTCGATACGCCGATGCAGCGTCACGTTGGGCAGCGCCACGATGCGCTCGATCAGGTAATGCGACATGCTGTGCTCGAGGCTTGCCCCGCGAATGAACAGATGCACGTGCTCCGCGTGCGACGCGAGGAACACCACCGCCTGTCCCGCCGAATTACCGCCGCCGACCAGCAGTACCGGCTCTTTGCGGCACAGTCGCGCTTCGATCGGCGTGGCCCAGTAGTAGACTCCGGCGCCTTCGAAGCGCGCGAGGCCGTCCACGTCCGGTCGCCGATACTCCGCGCCGCTCGCGATCACCACCGTGCGCGCCGTGATGCGCCGCTTGTCGGCAAGCTCGACGGCAAGTGGCTGCGCATCGCAATACAGCGCCTTGACCTCGCACGGGATGCCGATGTGCGCCCCGAACTTTTGCGCCTGCACGAACGCGCGGCCCGCGAGCGCGTGTCCTGTGATGCCAGTCGGAAAGCCCAGGTAGTTCTCGATACGCGCGCTCGTGCTCGCTTGTCCGCCGGGCGCGCTGCAGTCGAGCGCCGCAACCGACAGCCCTTCCGATGCCGCGTAGACCGCCGTCGCGAGCCCGGCCGGCCCGGCGCCGACGATCGCCACGTCGTAGACGTGCGCCGGATCGAACTCGGGGATCAAGCCGAGACAGGACGCGAGCTGGCCTTCGTCGGGATTGCGCAGCACGGCGCCGTTCGGACAGACGACGAGCGGGAAGTCGTCGGGCTGCGGCGTCAGGCGTTCCAGCAAGGCGACGGCTTCGGCGTCGAGCTTCGCGTCGAGCGTCATGTTCGGAAAGGCGTTGCGGCGCAGGAAATTCTGCAGCGCGAGGAGCCGCGCGTTGCCCGACGCGCCGACCAGCACGACGCCTTGGCCGCGTTCGATCACGAGCACGCGCCGCAGGATCAGCGCGCGCATGATTTTTTCGCCGAGATCGGCTTCGCTGATCATCATCGCGCTGAGTTCTTCGGGTCGCAGCAGTATCGCCTCGACCTCCTCGATGACGTGCGCATCCACGACAGCAGGCTTGGCGGAAAGCTGCGTGACGTCGGACGTGAAATCGCCCCGGCGCGTGTAGGTGTGGATGATCCGCTCGTGGCCCAAACCATCGCGGCCAACGATCCGCACCTTGCCAGACAGCAGGACGAACATGCCGGGGCAGCGGTTTCCTGCGCGATAGAGCAACTCGCCATTGGCATAACGCGACGGATCACCGAAGCGCCGCACCCGGCCGATTTCGGCTTCCGTCAGGAGCGGGAACATCTGCGCGTAGCGCGGATGGCTGAGCACGCTCGGGTCGTCGGCGCTCTCGCTGTCGGGCGCTTCGCCTTGCGGCGTCGGCGAATTGTCCCCTTCCATATCCGATTCTCCTCAGGTGAACGGCGGAATTCCTACTGACACACGGTAGGGGGCGTAATGTTTTTGTAAATCAGGGTTATCACCGGACAGGACGTAAGCGGCGTCGAGATCGCCCGAATGCGACGCCACGTTCACAGATTTGTCATCAGACGGGTCTAGCGTTTTACAAATTGCATACGTCGCATCGGGAGGGGCTATGCATACGTCCAGATTCGCATTGGCCGGCTTGGCTGCCGTGTTTGTCGCCGGGATGGCGCACGCCGCGGACATTACCGGCGCGGGCAGTACGTTCGCGGCGCCGATCTACAACAAATGGGCCGATGCCTATCAGAAGTCCTCTGGCGGCGGCAGAGTCAACTATCAGGGGATCGGTTCGTCGGGCGGGGTCAAGCAGGTGATCGCAAAGACCGTCGACTTCGCCGGTTCTGACGCGCCGCTCAAGGACGACGAACTGGCGAAGGACGGACTCTTCCAGTTTCCGACCGTCGTCGGCGGGGTCGTGCCCGTGGTCAACCTGCCGGGCGTCAAGCCGGGCGAGATCACGCTTTCGGGCCAGGTGCTCGGCGACATCTACCTCAACAAGATCAAGAAGTGGAACGACCCGGCGATCGCCGCGTTGAATCCCAACAAAAAGCTATCCGATGCGGATATCGCCGTGGTGCGTCGCGCAGACGGATCGGGGACGAGTTTCATCTGGACGCACTACCTCTCGCAAGTGAACCCTGAATGGAAGGCGAAGGCCGGCGAGGGCGCAACCGTCAACTGGCCGACCGGCATGGGCGGCAAGGGTAACGACGGCGTCGCCGCATTCGTGCAGCGCATACCGGGCGCGATCGGCTACGTCGAATGGGCATACGTGAAGCAGAACCGCATGACGTATGCAGCGATGAAGAACGCGGCCGGCACGGTCGTTCAGCCGAGCACCGACACGTTCAAGGCGGCGGCCGCCGGCGCCGACTGGTCCAAGTCCTTCTATCAGATCCTCACCAACGAGCCGGGCAAGGACGCATGGCCGGTCGTCGGGGCGACGTTCGTCCTGCTGCATATGAAACAGGACAAGCCGGAACAGGGCCGGGAGACGTTGAAGTTCTTTGACTGGGCGTTCAAGAACGGCGAGCAGGCCGCGCAGAGTCTCGACTACATCACGTTGCCCGCATCCGTCGTCACCGAGATTCGCTCGCAGTGGCGCGCGAAGATCATGGACGCGTCAGGGAAACCGCTTGCCGAATAGGGTTCGTGCTGGCTGCGCACTAAATACTTGCCGAATACTTTCGGGGCCGCGCATGAGCGAGACGGCGTTTTCGATTCTCGTCCTCTCCGCGCGCAACAGGGCACGCAACCTGATGGCGGGAGCGCTTTTTAATGCCTTGGTCGCTCCAAGGCTTTTCGCGCCAATCACGCGGCCATCGCACGAAGCACTTTCACCGCCGCCTGCGACTCCACTTTCTTTTCCTTGTTCAGCCAGCGGACCGCTTCCTGCACCGCGTCCTTGTCCGTCGAGCGGGCGGCGACGCGGCGCACCACCGCTTCGCTCGCGATCACGCTGTCGAGTTGGCCGAGTGCGGCTTGCGCGGCGCACAGATTTTCCATCGTGTGCCGATGTCCGCGTTCGAGAACGGGCGAGAACACTTCGATCATGCACTGAAAACGCGTCGCGGCTTCCTCGATGCTGCGCAGCGCCTTCACGTCCATGCGCTTCATTTTCACAGCGCGCTTTTCCTTCTTCCTGAGCGCATCGCCGGCGAGCGAGACGCGCGCCCGCGCAAATTCTTCGAGCGTCTGGTTCACGACCCGCGCTTCGAGGCTTCGACGTGCATCGGCGAGCGCGCGCCTGAGCATCACGTCGATGCCCGCGTTCCGGATCGCGTCGCAACTCGACATCGACGCATCGCGCCGCTCCTTGCTGATCGTCCGCATAACCGGCGCGACGCGCGAGCCGGTCTTGCGAGCGCGAGAAAGCAGGCCGCACGCCGCTTCGAGATCGTGCGGCTCGCGGGCGATATCGGCGATCCGCTTGAAGCGCTTCCTGACCACACGCGCCTCGCGTTCATCGAGCAGCGGCTCGAAGGCCCACCAGATCGCGCGCAACCGACGCAGCGTCGTGCACAGCGCGCGCAAACCGTGCGCGTTGGTGTCCGACAACTGTTCGGTCTGATGCAGGGCTTCGGTCGCGAGGGGCGCCGTCAGCATCACGAACGCATCGGCGACAGGCTGGTCGCGGAGCATGAACGACATCGAACGGCGGGTGCGTGCCGCATGCCGGGGCGGGGCGGGCAGCGGTGTGCGCGGGCTCGCTGCGCCAGGCGTTGGAGCGAAAGTCACAGTCATCGTCTCGAAGGTGCACGAGTTCGGCACGACCCGATGTTTTGATTATGGTTGTCGTGCTTTGGGGCCGGATTGTCCCGCCGGAAACCATAGACGTCTTTGATGTCACCGATGTGACAGCCCGGCTCACGCGTTCGACGGGCGTCCCGTTTTCACCGCTTCGAGGCCGTTGACCGCGGCGAGCAGGCGCTTCGGGGGAACGTCGTCGAGCATCGCGAGCGCGGCACGCAGCAGTTCGCTCTTTTTCACGCGAACGCCGGCGTCGAGGCACTTTTGCTTCAGCGATGCGAGCTTCGCGTACTCGGATTTGGGCATCGTGAAGCTGTCGCGTACGACCTTTTCCTTCTTCTGGCGCTTGGATTTCGCTTCAACCGATGCGTCGGTTTTAACGGCGGGCGTCGGTGCGCTTTTCTTTGCGGGTTTTGCCGGTTTTGCCGGTTTTGCCGTTTTTGGGGCAGGTGCCTTCGATTTCGTCTTCGCGGCCGGCTCGGCCTTCACTGCAGTTTTAAGCGCGGCACTTCGCGCGGATTGAAGCGTCTTCTTCACCGGCGTCTTGCTGGCGGTCGTCTCCATCTGTCTCTCCTGATCTTGTAGGCGAAAACAGTATATACAGTTTGTGGAGGGATGCCACAGTGACGGCCAAACGGCAGGCTTCGCGCCGCCAAATGGATATACGCAGTATCAGACGCTGGATGGGAGGACGGCTACGTTTCGAAGTGGGGCGCAAGCTTCCATTGGCATGAAGTCGATATTACTGAAGAAGCGCAGGTAACTCGCGCTTAAAATGTCCTATATCGGTTGAAGGGTCATCGGCTCACCCTCAATGAGATGACTCGCCACCCTTTCCCCCAGCGCTGGCCCGACACTCATCCCAACGCCGGCATGCATGAACACGCCCGTGACATTCGGCGCTACGCGCAGCACTGAAAATGGCGCCTCGGAAGACTTGGTGCGCGCGCCATAAACGCCTTGCCACCGCTCGACGACTTGCAGTTCGCCACCCAGCGTTTCCTCGGCAAGCGAAAGCAGCATCTCGTCGATGGCCGAAGAATCGAACGGCGAGGGATCGTCGGCGTAATCGTGCGAATCGCCGACGATGAGGTCACCGTCCGGCGTCGGACTCACGAGCAAGTGAATGCCATGCTCGAGCAGCGCTGGCTCACACGTTGCCACTTCCTCGCGTAGCACCGCAGCTTCAGGAAGATCAGAGAACGCACCGTAATGCAGGCAACTCAAGCCAGTCAGGACCGCGTGATCGAGCGCAAAAGGCGCAGCAGGCCGCACACGCAGCATCTGCAACCGGCATACACGCGGCTCGATCGCGGCAAGTTGCGGAGCAAGCAGCGAAAGATAATCGTGCCCCGCGCAAACGACGACATGTTCCGCCCGCCACACGCCCGCAGTAGTATCGACGAGACCACCGTCGATGTTCCGCGCGAGCGTTCCGAAGCGAAAATCCACGCCGTGCACGCGTCGCAAATAGCCGATGATCGAAGGCACTGCCTCGCGCGAAAACACTTGCAGATCGTCGCGCCCATGCAGCGCCGCGCGATGTCTGGCGAAGCGCCCATCGTAGAGATCGTCGAGCGCCGTGCGAGACAGCATTTCCGCTGCATACTCCGAGCGGGTTGCTGCAAACGCCTTCATCACACGCGCTTCTGCTTCGTTACGCGCAACCATCAGCGAGCCCGAACGCCGTACATGAAACCCCGCGCTTGCAGCCCAGCCAAGCCATATCTCGCGCGATGCCCGCGCAAGCGCGTGCATCGCGCCGGGCGGCTGTCCGGTCACGAGCACCATGCCGAAGTTGCGCACCGACGCGCCAAGCGGCTTGCCGCTACGCTCGAACACGGTCACGCGCAAGCCGCGCTTGGCGAATGCATACGCATGCGAAAGCCCAAGAATGCCGGCACCGACGATCGCGACGTCCGTATGAAAGTTAGAGTGAGTCATGGTCATCCGTGTAGAAGCTTGGCGCGTACTACAATACGCGCGGTCTAGTCCGATCGGACCCGTACAGCGGTTCGATCGATTGTCCCAATGTTCATCGCCGGCATTGCCGGCCGCACGCGATGCTCGCCGAACAACGCCATCAATACATCCTGTCGGAACTGTCGAAGAACGGCGCGCTGTCGGTCGCCGAGCTCGTGCGCGCACTCGACGTATCGCGCGAAACCATCCGGCGCGATCTCAACGCGCTCGCCGAACGCGGACTGATCGCGACCACGCACGGCGGCGCGCTGTCGAACGATCGTCGCGAGCCGGATCTCGACATCCGCGATGCGGCCAACACCGCGGCGAAGCGCGCGATCGGCGAGCGCGCGGCGCAACTCGTGCCGGATGGCGCATCCGTCATCATCGATTCGGGCAGCACGACGCAAGCGGTCGCGCGCGCGCTCGGCGACCGTCACCGGCTGACGGTGTACACCAACGACTGGCGTATCGCGCTGCTGCTCGGACGCCGCAACGACAACAAGGTCACGCTGCTCGGCGGCGAGCTGTCCGATCAGGAAGACGCGGTCTTCGGCCTCGATACCGTGCAGCAACTCTCGCAATATCACGCGGATTTGGCTTTCGTCGGCGCGGGCGCGATCACGCCGGACGCCTTCCTGACCGACTACTCGCGTCTCGCTGCGGAAGTGCGCAGCCGCATGATCGTGGCGGCGAGCGCGGCGGCGATCGTCGCGGATCATTCGAAGTTCGGCCACGTTACGCCGGTGCGTATCCGCGACTTCGACAAGGCGCGCTATCTCATCACGGAACTCGCGCCCGACAAGGCACTGCGCCGTGCGATCGCCGCGCGCGGGCCGGAACTGCTGATCGCTTAAGAGGAAGCGCGCGTGAAGCCTGAGCATCACGCCGCGACATCGACATTCAACGCCTGCAATGCGCGTCCTATCGCCGCGACGGCGCCGCGTATTTCATCGGCATCGATCGCGCCGATACAGCCCACGCGAAACGTCTCCATGTCCGTGAGCTTGCCCGGATAGAGCACATAGCCCGCACCGCGCACGGCCTCGTAGAAGCGCTTGAAATCGTAGATTGGATCGCGCGGCGCATGGAACGTGACGATCACGGGCGCCTGTATGTCGCCATCGAGATACCTTTCGAAGCCGAGCGCCGTCATGCCGTCGATCAAAGCGGCGCAGTTGCGTCGATAGCGCGCGCCACGCGCCTGCTGGCCGCCTTCCGCGAAGAACTGATCGAGCGCCGCGCGCAACGCGGCGACGACGTGCGTCGGCGGCGTGAAGCGCCATTGCGTCGTTTTCAGCATGTACGCGTACTGATCTTGAAGATCGAGCGCAAGCGATCGAGCGATGCCCGCCGACGCCTCCAGTAACGTCCGCCGCACGATCACGAAGCCCATCCCCGGCACGCCTTCGAGGCACTTGCCGCTAGCGGAAATCACGGCATCGATGCCGCCCTTCGAAACATCGATCGGCAGCGCGCCGAACGAACTCATCGCATCGACGATCAGGCGCTTGCCGTGCCGTGCGCAGAGCGCCGCGATATCGTCGAGCGGATTCAGCAGGCCCGCACTCGTTTCCAGATGCACCTGCGCGACGTGCGTGATGCGCGGATCGCGCTCGAACATCGCTTCGATGCGCGCGACGCTCGCTGGCTCGTCGTCGCGAAACTTCAGTTCGACGGCCGCGATGCCGAGCCGCTCCAGAATTTTCAGCAAGCGCGCGCAATACGCGCCGTTGTTCGGCACGAGCACGACGGCATCGCGCGGCACGAGCGAGCCTAGCGCGGCCTCTACGGCAAAGGTGCCGCTGCCTTGCATCGGCACGCAGACGAAATCGTCGTGGCCGGACACGATCGTGAGCAGATCGCGGCAGATGCTCTTCGTCATCCGGTTGAAAGCCGCGTCCCACGATCCCCAGTCGTAAAGCATCGCTTCGCGGGTCGCGGGCGAGGTGGTGAGCGGGCCAGGGGTCAGCAAGACCGGGCCATTTCCGTGGATCACGTTTCCTCCATTCAATGTTCAGTGACTTTGCCGAGACGCAAATCGTCCGGCGTATATGAAAAAGCATAAGCCAAAAAGTGGCGAAATGTGTTTATTGTGGGAGAAATGTTGCATCGTCATGGGTTTGTCACGAAGTTCTGTGATGCTTCGGTTGCGCTGCTGGCGAACCCGCTGCGGGCGCCGCGCGAAACGAACAAACGTGTGTCCATCCTCACGAAACTGGATGTATCCGCCTTCCCGGAGAACTGGCAACATGACAAGCAATCGCCTTTTCACATCGAACGAGCTCGCGCAGCGTGTGCTGTCGGCGCTCGCCGTGGCCGCGTTCACGAGCTTCGCGGCGCTGCCCGCGCAAGCCGCCGATTCCGTCGTGCTCTACACCGCCGACGGCCTCGAAAACCTCTACAAGGATGTCCTGCCGGCCTTCGAGAAGAAGGAAGGCGTGAAGGTCAACATCGTCACGGCGGGCAGCGGCGAAGTTGTGAATCGTGCGACCGTCGAGAAGGATTCGCCTAAAGCTGACGTGATCGTCACGCTGCCGCCGTTCATCCAGCAGGCCTCGCAAAACGGCTTGCTGCGCACGTACCAGAGCGTCAACTACAAGAACGTGCCCGCGATTGCGAAGGCGCCGGACGGCGCATGGGCGACGTTCGTGAACAACTACTTCTCGTTCGCGATCAACCCCGAAGTCACGAAGACGGCGCCCAAGACTTTCTCTGACCTGCTGCATCCGGACTTCAGCGGCAAGATCGCGTATTCGAACCCGGCGACAGCCGGCGACGGCATGGCCGTCATCATCCTGACGAGCGCGCTGATGGGCGAGGACAAGGCGTTCGAGTACCTGAAGGAGCTAGAGAAGAGCGCGAAATTCCACACGAAGGGCACGGGCTATCTCGACGTCCTGCTCTCGCGCAACGAGATCGCGTTCGCGAACGGCGACCTGCAGATGGATCTCGACGATGCAGCGAACGGCGGTCTTTCGCTCAAGCCGGTCTTCCTCTCGGCGAAAGCGGGTGACGCGCCCACGACGTTCCAGTTGCCGTACGCGATCGGCCTGATCAAGGGCGGTCCGAACCAGGCGGCGGGCGAGAAGCTGGTCGACTATCTGATGTCGAAGGAAGTGCAGGCGAAGGTGCCGGACATCTACGGCATTCCGGGGCGCACCGATGTGCCGCTCGCCGGCAAGAACGGCGAGGCGGTCAAGCAGGCCATCGCAGGCGTGAAGCTGATTCCGGTGGACTGGAACCATGTGATGGACAAGAAGGCGACGTGGACGACGCGCTGGAAGAGCGACGTGATCGGCAATTCGGGCAAAGAGGTCGAAGTGGTCAAGCCGAAGTCGTAAGCCTTTCACTTCAAAGCAAAGAGGACGCGAACCGTGAACACCCTGACGCTGGCTACGGCCACGCTCGACGCCGCAGCGCCCGCTCAAAGGCACGAGCCGGGCGGCGTGCGCATCGAGAACCTGAGCGTGCGCTTCGGCGCGCGCACCGTGCTCGACGATCTGTCGCTGACCATCGAACGCGGCGAGCTACTGACGGTGCTCGGCCGCAGCGGTTGCGGCAAGACGACGCTGCTGCGCTTCATCGCGGGCTTCGTCCAGGCGGACGGCCTCGCGGGCAGGCTGACGATCGCGGGACGCGACCTGACGCACATGCCGCCCTTCAAGCGGAACCTCGGCTTGCTGTTCCAGAGCTACGCGCTCTTTCCGCATCTCTCGGTGTTCGACAACGTCGCGTTCGGCTTGCGGGCACGCCGCCTGAAAGCGGGGGAGATCGCGCGACGCGTCGCCGATGCGCTCAAGCTCGTGCAACTCGGCGACGCGGGCCATGTGATGCCGGCGCAGTTGTCGGGCGGGATGCAGCAGCGCGTGGCGCTGGCGCGCGCGCTCGTGATCGAGCCAGACGTGCTGCTGCTCGACGAGCCCCTCTCGGCGCTCGATGCCAATCTGCGCGCCTCCGTGCGAAGCGAGTTGAAGGCGCTGCATGAGCGCTTGCCGAACCTGACGATCGTCTGCGTGACGCACGATCAGGACGACGCGCTCGTGCTCTCGGACCGCACGCTGCTGATGCGCGATGGCCGCATCGCGCAACTGGGCACGCCGCGCGAACTCTACGACAACCCGAAGGACGCCTTCGTAGCGCGCTATCTCGGCGCGGCGAACCTGCTGCCGCCCTCGGTGATGTATCCGGTCGGCGATGCGCGTCACGCCGTGCGTGACCGCGTGGCGTGCATCCGTCCCGAGTACCTGTCGATCGTGCCGCTCGGCGCGGCGCGCCTGCACGGGACGATCGTGTCGGTGGAGTGGTATGGCGCGGCGTTGTCGGTGTCGGTCGCGCTCGACGCGTGGCCGGATGCACCCGTGCTCGTCACGATGCAGCGCTCCCACGGCCCGATGCCCGAGAAGGGCGCTCGTGTTTCCCTACGCCACGAGGTTGACGATGTCGTCCTTATCGACGAGTGAATTCCGCATCGACGACGCCGCGCACGTCGTCGCGAAACGGCGGCGCGGACGGCTCGCGCAATGGCACCTGTGGTTCATCCTGATCGTGGTGCTCGGCCCGCTCGTGATCTATCCGCTCGTGCGGCTCCTCACGCTCAGCGTGACGGACGCGCACGGATTCAGCCTGCATGCGTACACCGCGTTCTTCAGTAACCCGGAGACGAGCGGTGTGATCGGCAAGACGCTCGGCATCCTGTTCGCGAGCGCGACACTCGCCTCGCTGCTCGGCGTCCTGCTCGCGTCGATGCTGTTCTTCAAGCCGTTCCCGGGCGCAAAACTCGTCACGCGTTTCCTCGAATTGTTCGTCGCGTTTCCGTCGTTTCTGGTCGCGTTCACGCTGATCTTTTTGTACGGGTCGCAGGGGTCGGTGAGCATCGGCTTGCAGCGGCTCTTCAATCTGCAAAACCCGCCGCTCGACTTCCTGTTCGGCATCGGCGGCGTGATTCTCGCGGAGGTCGTGTTCTATGCGCCGTTCGTCGTGCGGCCGACGCTCGCGTCGTTCGCCACGCTCGACACGCGCCTGATCGAGGCCGCGAGCAGCCTCGGCGCGAACGGCCCGATGGTCGCGTTCAAGGTGATCCTGCCGCTCGCGTGGCCGGGCATCGCGGCGGGCACGATCCTGTGCTTCCTGCTCACGCTGAACGAATTCGGCATCCTGCTCGTGCTCGGCAGCGCGCACCTGATCACGCTGCCGACCGCGATCTACAGCTCCGCGACGGTCGATCTCGACTTGTCGGCGGCTGCTGCGGGAGCGGTGGTGATGCTGGCGATTTCGCTGTCGCTCTATGCGCTGTATCGACGGATCAACCGGCGCACCGGAGGCCGCAATGGCAACTGAATTGACGCTCGATGCGAGCGCTTCGAAGTCGCACACGCTCAGGCGGATCGGCGCGTGGGTCTTCATGGGCTTCGCTGCGTTGTTGTGTTTCTGGCTCTTCGTGCTGCCGGTGATCGTCGTGGCTCTGTCGAGCGTGGCATCCCACTGGTCCGGCACGATCCTCCCTGATGGCTTCAGCCTGCGGTGGTTCGAGCGCCTCGGTTCCAGCGACTTCGACGCTCTGACGACGAGCCTCTCGGTCGGCTTCGGTGTCGCGGTGCTGGGTACGGTGCTCGGGCTCTGGCTCGCGCTGGCGCTCGAAGGTCGCGACCGGCGCGGCGTGGGTGCATGGGTCGATACCATCGCGATGATGCCCAACGGCGTGCCGAGCGTCGTGCTAGGGCTTGCGGTGCTGATCGCGTATCACAAGAAGCCGCTGGACATTTCGGGGTCGGCGGCCATCGTTGTACTCGTGCAGCTCGCGCTCGTGCTGCCGTTCTGCTACCGGTGCGCCGCCGCCGCCCTGCGCCCCGAAGTCACGGTCCTGCGCGAAGCCGCCGCAAGCCTCGGCGCGCCGCCCGCGATGGTGCTCGGACGCGTGGTCTTGCCACAGCTTGTGCCCGCGATCCGCGCGAGCCTTGCGTTGGGGTTCGCTTTGTCGCTGGGGGAGCTGGGCGCCACGTTGACGGTCTATCCGCCGGGCTTTGCCACCGTGCCGATCGTAGTCGTCGGGCAGGTGAACCGTGGCTATTACCTGCCAGCATCGGCGCTTTCGCTGATCCTGCTTGCGGTGTCTCTTGCGGCTTTGCTGCTGATCGCAGTGAAGGCGCCGAAGCGGCGCAGCGTTTGATCTAGTGTGGTTTTTTGCCGGCATCCCGTTCACGCGCGATGTTCAGCCACGTCTGAATATGTGGCATATTGTGGCAATGTGAAGCAAAATAGGGTTATCACGGAAAAGAAATCATGTCGACATCAACCGAAACGTTTATCGAAGTGAACGGCCGCCAGTACGAGCGCCCGCGCGCGCTGACTGTCGTGATCTGCGTCGATGGCTGCGAATCCCATTATCTCGAAGCGGCCGTTGCGGCCGGCGTCGCGCCGTTCATCGGCAGCATGCTGCGCTCGGGCTCCGCCTTTCGCGCCGACTGCGTGGTGCCGTCGTTCACCAACCCGAACAACCTGTCCATCGTGACGGGCGTGCCGCCTTCAGTGCACGGCATCTGCGGCAACTATTTCTTCGACCGCGATGCGAACGGCGGCAAGGGCGCCGAAGTGATGATGAACGACCCGGCCTACCTGCGCGCGGGCACGATCCTCGCAGCGGCCGCAGAGCATGGCGCGAAGGTCGCCGTGGTGACGGCGAAGGACAAGCTGCGGCGCCTGCTCGGCTGGCAGCTCGACGGCATCTGCTTCTCCGCCGAGAGAGCGGACACGGCGACGGTAGCCGAGAACGGCATCGGCGACGTGATGGCACTCGTCGGCCAGCCGCTGCCGGACGTGTACAGCGCGGCGCTGTCCGAATTCGTGTTCGCGGCAGGGGTGCGGCTTGCCGAGACGCGTGAACTCGACCTGATGTATCTCTCCACCACCGACTATGTGCAGCACAAATGGGCGCCGGGCACGGAGGGCGCGAACGCGTTCTACGCGATGATGGACGGCTACCTCGCGCGCCTCGACGCGCTCGGCGCGGTGATCGGCTTAACCGCCGACCACGGCATGAACGCGAAGCACGATCCTGAAACCGGCGAGCCGAACGTGGTGTATCTGCAGGACTGGCTCGACGCGACTCCCGATGTGCCGAACGCGCGCGTGATCTTGCCGATCACCGATCCGTACGTGGTTCATCACGGCGCGCTCGGTTCATTCGCGACGGTCTATCTGCCGCGTACCGTCGATGCAAAGGCGCTCGCCGCGCGCATCGCGCAACTGCCGGGCGTCGATCTCGTGCTCGACAACGCGGCCGCGTGCGAGCGTTTCGAGTTGCCACGCGACCGCGTGGGCGATCTCGTCGTCGTGAGCGGACGCAACACGGTGCTCGGCACACGCCGCGCGGAGCACGACCTGTCGGGCCTGACCGTGCCGCTGCGCTCGCACGGCGGCGTGTCCGAGCAGGAAGTGCCGCTCTTGTTCAACCGCGCGACCGATGGCATCGAGTCGCGACTCGCGGTAAAACGGCTGCGCAATTTCGATGTCTTTGATATTGCCTTGAACCATCTGGTGCTTGAATCATGAATGCTATCGTGACGATGGAACAGCAGGCGTTGCGCGTGGAAAAGCTGCGCCTGAAGGGTGAACGTGTGGCACGCGCGCGCACGCTCGATGTAATCGACCCGTACACGAACACGCGCGTCGGCACGGTGCCGATGGCAAGCGTCGACGACGTGCGCGACGCGTTCGAGTACGCCGCGAACTATCGGCCGAAACTGACGCGCCATGAACGCGCGCAGATTCTGGAGCGGGCGGCGGCGTTGCTGCGCGAACGGACCGAGGAAGCATCCGATCTGATCTCGCTCGAATCGGGCTTGTCGAAGCAGGACTCGCGTTATGAAATCGGGCGCGTCGCCGATGTACTCCGGTTCGCCGCGATGGAAAGCTTGCGTGACGATGCGCAGAGCTTCTCGTGCGATCTCACACCGCACGGCAAGGCGCGCCGCGTGTTTTCCCAGCGCGAGCCGCTTCCCGGCGTGATCGTCGCGATCACGCCTTTCAATCATCCGATGAACCAGGTCGCGCACAAGCTCGCGCCCGCGATTGCGACGAATAATCGCGTGGTTCTGAAGCCGTCGGAGAAAGTGCCGCTGTCCGCGTATTACCTCGCCGACGTCCTCTACGAAGCCGGGCTGCCCGCGCCGATGCTGCAGGTCCTGACCGGCGACCCGCGCGAGATCGCGGACGAACTCGTTACGCATCGCCACGCCGCGCTGATTACGTTCACGGGCGGCGTCGCGATCGGCAAGGCAATCGCGGCGAGGGCGGGGTATCGGCGCGTGGTGCTTGAACTCGGCGGCAACGATCCGCTGATCGTGCTCGAAGACGCCGACGTGGAGCGCGCCGCCACGCTCGCCGTGCAAGGCTCGTACAAGAACTCGGGCCAGCGCTGCACGGCGGTGAAACGCATGCTCGTGCAGAAGGGGATCGCGTCGCGCTTCAAGGAGATCGTGGTCGAAAAGACGCTCGCATGGCGCTACGGCGATCCCTTCGACACCGATAACCAGATGGGCACCGTGATCGATGCCGCCGCCGCCCAGCTATTCGAAACGCGCGTGATCGACGCGGTATCGAAGGGCGCGCGTCTGCTCTGCGGCAACCGTCGCAACGGTGCGCTTTATTCACCCACCGTACTCGATCGCGTCGATCCTTCGATGACGCTCGTGCGCGAGGAAACCTTCGGGCCGGTATCGCCGATCATCGAATTCGATACGATCGACGACGCCATACGCATCAGCAACGGCACGGCGTTCGGCTTGTCGTCGGGTGTGTGCACGGACCGCGCGGACCTGATCACGCGCTTCGTGAACGAACTGCACGTGGGTACGGTGAACGTGTGGGAAGTACCGGGGTATCGCATCGAACTGACGCCGTTCGGTGGCATCAAGGATTCGGGGCTCGGCTACAAGGAAGGCGTGCAGGAAGCGATGAAAAGCTTCACGAATCTCAAGACTTTTTCGCTTCCCTGGGAATAACACATGGCACTGACGATCGCCGACATCCGGCATCTCTTCGACACTTACGGCGACACGTCCTACAGCGGTGAGCCCGTGACGCAGCTTCAACATGCGTTGCAGACGGCGGCGCTCGCGGAGGAAGCGGGCGCTGACGAGACGCTCGTCGCCGCGTCGCTGCTGCACGATCTGGGGCACTTGCTGAATCGCCAGGGCGAGACGCCAAGCGAGCGCGGGATCGATGACTTGCATCAGTATTTCGCGCTGCCATTCCTGCGGCCGCTGTTCAGCGATGCCGTGCTCGAACCGATTCGCCTTCACGTCGATGCGAAGCGGTGTCTATGCGCGATCGATGCAGGCTATTTTCAGCGACTGTCAGCGGATTCCGTGCGCAGCCTCGCGCTGCAGGGCGGCGTTTTCAGCGTCGAAGAAGCCGATGCGTTCTCGCGCAAGCCCTTCGCAAAAGAAGCGCTCCTGCTGCGCCGCTGGGACGATCTTGCGAAGCAGCCGCAGAAGACCACGCCTGCGCTCGACCACTACATGAGGATCATCGAACGCCTCTGCACGCAGTCCGTTCAAGCGTAGACCCCGCGCGTTCACAAGTTCGTTCTTGCAATGCTGCCGTGCGTGTCCTATAAAAACTACGACGCACCGGTCAGTTCGGATTCTTCCGTGAGCCGCAGCGCGCCGGCTATCCAGCGAAAAAAGCCGCACGCAACTCGCCCCGCTGGACCCGTGCCGTCAGGAGCGAACCGTGACAACGCGCACGCTGTACATGAGGCTCGAGCAGCTGACAGGCCGGCTCGCCGCTGTTCCGAATACCCCCGCCGACGAACTCCACCGCTTCGAGCGAACGCTTGCTCCCCTGCTGCGCGCGCATCCCGATCTCGCCATCACGGGAAACCGTCTGCCGCTCGAAGCAGGCAGCTTTGCGGACGACGACCTCGACGCGTTCATTCAATCGCGCAGCAGCCGTCTCGACGATGCCTTGACGCGCGCCACGTTGCAGGACCTGGCGAGCGCACCGCGCATCTTTCGCCGCGATACCGCTTTCCGATCGACGCTGCTCGGCCATTCCGCGCCCGACTGGAGCGCGGGCATGGCGCCATCGGCGACGTTCGGGCCTTTCGTCGACGAGCATGGCCAGAGCGTGTGGTTCGATCTGTTCCGGCCGGTCACGCTCATGAGCGTTTTCTTCAGCGGTGGCACGTTGCCAGCGTTGCGCCTGCCGATCAGAAGTCCCGCTCCCTTTTCGCTCGCTGTCGCGTCATACCGGATCGAAGCAGGCAGCGCATGGATCGCGTCGAGCCTGATCGCGCGCGTTGCAGCTATCGAGGATCGCTACACCGGCCTCACGATACGCAGCGGCCGGATCGACTTCTCGCAGCCGCCGACGATCTCCGGCGGCCACCTCGTGATGGCGCCATCGACGAGCGTCGTGCTGCACCTCGATCTCGTACAGCCATCTCCAGCGCAAGAGCAGCATCCCGCAGGCGGCGATGCGCTGGCATCGAGCGTTCAATTGCCGAAGTCGTTCGAGTTGCGTTTTCAGTTGAACGCGAGCAGCGTTACCGCCGATGGCGCGACGTCGACGATGTTCGGCTGCTCAGTGCGCTACGAACGCACGAGGCAAGCGCCGCTCTGGCTCGATGACATCGGCCGCATTCTAGTGCCGTTCGCGGCATCGGTCGATCAGTTCGAAGTTGCGGAATCGAAGTCGGCGCTTTGCACGATCGCGGGCCGCGCCGCCATCGATCCCACGCTAACCGGCTGGATCCTGCCCGCCGCGAAGGTGGACCCGCAGGCGCTCGGCAACGCAGCGGGCGCAGGCGCGATGTGCGTTACGCTGAACGCGGGCCTCACCGCGTCATGGCGAGATCTCAAGCCCGCGAAGACGTCGCTCGTTCATCCTTCGATCATCGTCGAACCGGGGCTCGTCACGGTGATCGATTTCACCGCATCGAACGTGAATGGCCGGCAGCGCTGGACTCTGTGGCGCAATGCCCGCAACGCGCATGCGTCGCAAGTGGTGCTCTCGTTTGCGAAGGCGTTTCCGTTCGTGTTCGTTTCGTCGGCCGAGAACAGCGAAGGCGTGTTTTTCTTCTGCGGACACAAGACCGGGATCGACCGGCCCGTCGATGCGAACGGCGCGCCGTTCACTATCCGCTCATCGATTGCCTTCGCTGGCATCACGCAAACGGGCGAGTCCTTCCATGCATTCCTGTTCGACAACGACCTTCTGTTTGATGGCCAGTTGTTGATCGCAGCGCCCAACCGCGAATACGCGCTTGCGCTGCGCAATGCGCTCTTCAAGGTGAGCGCGCCGAAAAGTCTCGTGCTCTTCGGCGACCTCGTCGATGGCCGCATCACGAAGGGCACGCTCGCGCTGACGCACGACGTCCATCTCTATCTGCCGACGCTGCCCGATCCGTATGTCGCGACCTACACGCCGTTTCTGCGCGATCCGGCGAGCCTCGGGTTCGGCCGGTCGCAGCAGGCTCTCACGGGGTACGTGAAGTGGCCGGATGCGTCGCCGCTCGCCGCGAGCGAGCCGGATCGCGACGATCCGCGCGCGCTCGTCTATTTCAAGTTCACGCCGACCGTGCAGCGCGCGACGGCGGCGACGATCGCGCAGACGCCCACCTTCCAGAGCGGCGTCGCGACGTTCAATCAGAATCTCGCGACAGGCGTCACGACCCAAAGCGCGATGATGACCTTGCCTGCGCAGACAAGCGTGGCCGGGACGCGCGCGCCAAGCGTTGCCGCGTTGTCCCAGCGAGTCGCCATGGCGCGGCGTTCGGGCGAGTTGGCCGCCATCGCGAGCGACCTCGACCGTAATCCGCTCTTCGGCGGCATCGCGAACAAGGCGGAGCACGTCGACCAGTTGCTGCAGACGACACTGCGCGGCGCCGAACAGGCTGATGCCGCCCGCGACACGACGAACATCGCCGGGGACCGCACGGCGTTCGGACGCGATTTGCTGATGCTGCTCGACGTGTCCACGCATGCGGATCAATTTGGCGTAACGCTCGGACCGACGCTGCGTGTCAGCCGCGACACACGCGGCGATGCGACGCTGCAAACCGTATTCTCGGACGCGAACATCGGCTTGCAATTCCAGATCATGAACATGGACGTCGTCGCGACCGCGCAGAATGTGCGCGCCGCGACGCTGCCGCAGGTCTCGTGGGAGCCGGTGCTCAACATTCCGCTGCCGATCGAAGGCCCGCCCGATCCCGGTGACACGATCACGGTCACGCCGGGACTCGTCGTGTACGACAACGACGGCATCCCGACGCGCATCGCCTCCGAAAGCCCGTACCCCGTGCCGATCGCGCCGCTCCCGGTCACGCGTCACATGCTCAAGGAGTTCAACGACCGGCACACGCCTCGCACCATGCATTCGGTGTTCACGCTGCCGTTCGGCATGGTCTCGCAAGCGTCGTTCGCACGCTCGGTCACCGGTCCTGACGAGAAGAACGCGCGCCTCGGCTTCAACATGCCGCACTTCGGCCAGTTGCGTGGCGGCTTGCAGATCAAGGCGCGCGCGCCGGCATCGGCGGCGTCCGACAGAGTGGCCGCATCGTTTCCCGGCTGGACGATCCAGCTCGACAACATCCGCTGGGGGCTCTTCGGCTTGCCGCTCACGGGCACGACGCTCGGCGCGACGGTCGGCACGATCTTCAACGGCCGGTTCGCACCCGGCGGGAACAAACCTGCGGTGCCAGTCGAGCGGATGGAAGTGTCGGGCTACGGCGCGTCGATCTTCAGCAACTGGTTCGACACCGACGCGACCGTCGCCGATGTGAGCCAGGTTCAGTTCGATGTCGTGGTGGGGCGCACCGCGCACGAAGTCGTGCAGGTGCGCAGCATCCTGTATCCGTTCGGCGTGCACGTCGTGCGGACGGTCACGCTGATGCGTGCGAACAGCGGCTATGTCTTCCGCTCCGACTCGGGATGGAAGGCCGAAAGCGACGGTTTCTACGACTTCAGCTACAACCTGCGGATCGACCCTGACCCGAACCCACGGGCGATTCCCAACCCGTACGAATTTCACGCGCAGCCAGTGAAAGGCGTCTCGCGTGTGCGCGAGATTCGCGACTATCCGGCGGGTGGCGCCTTCGATTCATCGTTTCGTCTGAACGATCCTGAGCTGCCCGCCGGCGTGCTGGGCCTCTCGGCGGCTGAATTGCAAACGCTTTTCGGCGCGGGCACGTCGCCCGCCGATACGCTCGCCGTGCACATGCAGGCCGTCGTGTTCGATGCAGACGTTCATCTCGACAACGTCACGAGCGGCGGCACGGCGCAGGGCGCGGACATCGTCGTGCAATCGCGCAAGATGCTCGGCTACGTGCAGCTCGCGCCGTCGTCGATCCTGCCGCCCGCGCATGTTTTCGCGGACCTGTTGCGCATGCAGAACGGATCGCTCGGCGGTCCCGTCGACTGCATCATCGACGTGGCGAAATCGCAGCAGCGCATGCGTGTGCAGCGCGTCGACGTGAACCCGGCCGTCGATGCCGCGGGCAAGAGCGTGTTCGTCACGGCGGCGCGCGGCTCGCTGATCCTTCCCGCCGATGGCGCCTGGTCGGTGGTCAGACAGCAGACGAGCACGGGCGACGTGCAGCCACTTGCGGCGGCCGAGAACGTGCCGCTGATCAAGCCGAACGCGAGCGTCAATTATCTGCTCGCGCATCCGGCGGACGTGTACGTGCCCAAGTCCGATACGCACTATGGAGTGATGCAGACCACAGGCACGCAGAAGCTGCTCTTCGACGTCCCGCAGTTCTCGCCGGGCGTGCCGAAGCTCAAGAGCGCGCAGACCTATTTCGCCGATGCCTGGAAGCTGCTCAACTCGAAAGGCGCGTTCCCGAACGTAGCCAATGCGCTTGGGCTGACGAACGCCGAACGCGAAGCGGAGATCGTGGGCGAGGGCCTGATCAGGATGGCCGAGCGCACTATCAAGCTCGATACGCTTTTGCCCTCCGGCTACGAATACGCGTTCATCGACGAGCCCGGCGTGCTGCGCGTCTATGCGCAATACAAGAGCACGGATAACGCGAGCGGCGAACTCGCGCTCGGCATCGATTCGGCGGCGGCGCTCGCGCAACGCTGGAAGGCGGCGCTCGCGAACCTGCGCATCGTCGTCGATCTCGGGCCGTTCACCGAACTCATGTGGGTCGACGGCAACTTCAACGCGTCGAGCGGCGCGAGCACGGCGTACGACAAGCCTCATCTCCAGTTCGGCTCCGAACTGCAACCGGTGGTGGACGTGCTACAGGTGCTCGCCACGCTGTCGGGCGACGACTTCGATCGCGGCATGAACGTCGGCATGAGCAACTCCGCCGACAACTGGGAATACAAGTTCGATTGCTCGAAGGAAATACCGGTCATCAAGTTCCCGTCGCCCGAGCAACTGACCATCAACCCGAATCCGCCGCTCAAGCTCGAAGCGGGCTTGCGCGTGGGCTTCTACTTCAACGAAGTGATGTCGGTGCCGACCGACCTCAAGCAACTCGTGCCCGCGTGCGGCGCGTATGTCGAGTTCTACGGCGGACTCGAAGTGCAGTGCTTCACGCTCGCCGTGGCGAGCGTGTACGGCGTCGGTCACGTGACGCTCGGCATCGCCGCCGACAGCAAGGCGGGCGTCACGCTGCACATGAAGTTCGGCTTCGGTGCGGAAGTGGTGGTCGGGCTGCCGGTGGTCGCGAACGTCACGGTGCTCTACATGGCCGAGATCGAAGTCACGATCGCCGACAATGCGCTCGAAGTGGCGGGCTTGCTGCTCTTTCGCGGGTCCGCCGAGATTTGCGGCGGGTTGGTCGCGATCTGCATCCAGATCGAGGCGGGCGGCTCGGTGAGCCGCAAGAACGACGTGACGACGCTCACTGCGCAGGTGACGTTTTCGATCGACGTGTGCGTGCTCTGGGTCATCGATATCGACGACACCGAGCACTGGCAGGAACAACGGCAGATTGCCTGAGCGGCGAACAGGCGGGGGTGACGTATGGCGCTGTCAGTCGAAAAACTCAGGGTGCTCGCGTTCCCGCAGCGCATCGCGGGCGCGCAGTTCGACCTCAACGTGCTGCTCTTGCCGACGCAGCGGCTGCTCAACCTGCTCGCACCGTTTCCGAGCGCGCTCGATCCGGGCACGACCATCGAGCTGCCGAAGTTCATCGCGGGTACGCTCGAACTCGAAGTCGACGTGATACGCGGCCTCGCGTCGTATCCGTTCTCCGATGCGACCGTGCTTGCAGCGGATGGCGCATCGATCGAATCGTTCGCGACGGGCGCGTCGTTTCCGGCGAATCTTCCCGTGCTGTACGAAGGTCTCGCGTCGCAATTCAAGCTGGTGAACAAGAACTCCGTGAGAAACACAGAGGGCGCGCCGGTTCCGTCGGGTGATGCCAACGCGATCCGCAAATACCTGCCGCAGTCATACCGGCAGGCGTTCAACTTCACGAATCCGCGCACGCAGTTCGCGAAGACCGACGACAGCTATCACTGCGCCATCCGTGGCACGAAGCGCGATCCCGCGTTTCCGCCGCCGGTAAATGACGTGACATGGGGCCGCGTCATCGCGTTCTGCCTGCGTCAGCCGCTGCTTGCCGAGCGGATCGGCTTGTTGCATCGCATCGAGTTGGACCTTCCCGATGTGAACTATTTCGCGGACGGCGGCTGGGTTTCGTGCCGGCTCGCCTCGACGCTGGCTGACTTCGATATCGTTGATGCCGCCACGGAGTTGCGCTCATATGCCGCGCGCATTCCGCCGATCGCCACACCGCGTCCACTCTTCGCCGCCGTGCAGTTTCCGGTGGTCGCAGGTCCCGCGCAGCCCGGCGGCGACTTCGATACGCTCAAGATAGAAGCCTCCGATTACGACGATGGCTTCGCCAAAGTCGTCCACGTGACCCAGCCCGTCAGTTCGAACCTGCTGAGCGAAGCGCCCGACGGCATCCACGTGCAGAAGGACATCGGCGTGCGCCTTGCCTGGGACGACGAGCAGATCCTCATCTGGCAGAACCGGCAGATGCTCGCCGACCCCGCGACGCCGGCCAAGCGCATCGATGCGCCTCTCGGCGCATACTCGTATCGCGTGGACGTGCGCGAGGCGGGCGGTGCGAACTGGCGCTCGCTCGTGCGCATTCGCAGCAAGGCGTCGCTCGTGCTTGCGGGAGCGACGATCGCCGGGGCGGAGACGTTGCTCGAAACCGGCGTGCAGGTGTTTCCGTCGAAGGTGAATGCGGATATCGATACGGCGCTCTGGCTGCCCGCGTACTTCACGCAATGGTACGGCGCGTCGCTCGTGCTTCCCGACGACAAGGCCGCGCAGCTCGATGCCTCAGGCGCGCTGTCCGACCCCGGCGCCTATGGCGACGCCAACATACAACCGAGCCCGGGACAATCAGGCGGCCTCTACGAACCGATCCTGCCCGACGATTGCGAACTGAAGTACGGCCATGCGTACGACTTCCGCGTGCGGCTCGCGGACCTCACGGGCGGTGGTCCACGCGAAGACGACGAAGCGCTCAACGACGCGCCGGCCACGAGCGCGTCACTGGTCTTCAGGCGTTACGTCGCGCCGAAGCAGTTGACCGTCACGCCATCCACGCCGCAGCCTGGAACGAGCGCGGGTTCGGTGCAGTTCTACACGGGCGATGCGTTCACGATCGCGCGTCCGCGACTCGGCTATCCCGCTTTGCTCTTCACCGAACTCGACACCGGCGACGCGTTCCAGCACCTCCTCGACGACCGCGATGCGCTTCACGCGAACAAGCCGCCGGGGCAGACGATCAATGAATACCGGGGCGTCGGCTATTTCGATCCCGACGTGGATCGCGTACTCGTGCTCGTCGACGTGAAGACGCTGCAGCTCGACAACGAAGCGTCGGCGTCGCAGCGCGAGCCGTTCATCCCGCTCTATGCCACGTTGCGTGACTTCCCCGAGGAGCCCGCCGATCCGTTCGATCTCGCGCTGCAGTATCGCAACGCGAACGTGATCGACTTCGGCAACGAGATCGATCTCGGCGACCTGGGCCTGTCGAAGCAGGACATCGACCGGATGGATGCGCTCGTCCTGCCCACTTCGCGCGATATCCGCATCACGGTGTATCCGGTGTGCTCTGACAAAGCTGCGCTGCCCGAGTACTTCGGCTTCGGCAAGACGCGCGTGGGTGACGAGACGTTTCGCGTGGGCGAGCCAACGCAGTTCTATGTGCGCGAGGATGCCGCGGACGAACTCGCGTTCTTTGCCAACGGGCTGGAGTCGCGTGAGTTGCAGGGCATCTATCTCAAGCCCGACCCGCCGCAAGTGAACAACCGCGAGACACTGGTCGCGGCGACCGTCGAAGGTAGCGAAGCGTCGCAGAGCACGCTCATCGGCAGGCTCGCGGCGCAGATGCGCGTCGATTTCAAGGGGCTCACGCTGATCGGCCAACCGGGCGAGCGCGTGCAGTTCGGGTGCAGCCATCGCATCCGCCATACGCTTGCGCCCGACAATTCATCGCTCACGTTCGCGACGCGCGACGAGTTGATCGATCACTGGCTGTGCGTGCTTTCCTTCGATGTCGCGCGCGACTGGACATGGGACGGTATGGCGCACGAGGGCATCGAGATAGCGTGCACGCGGCTCTTCACGGGCGAAGCCGCGACGCGGACCAACAGCATCGCTGGATACGTGACGCTGAGCGGCACCGCGAGCCGTACCGCGACGACGAACCCCGATCGCAGCCACACGCGCATCGTTTTCGTCGATGCGGTCGAGCCGAAGAAGGACCGCTCCAATCCTGCGACCGCTGCGCAACGGTTCCCGAATACGATCGACGTGAGCTACACGCTCACGCCGCGCTTCAGCGCGAGCGTGAACGCAGAGGCGGCGAAACGCGAGGCGCAGACGCGTGACGTGCGTCTCCCCGTGACCGTCATTCCCGCACAAGTGCCGACAGTGGTGGGCGCAGGTTATGCGCTCTCGCCGTATCAGCGGGACCACGATTACGCGCAGACTGCCGTGCGCGAGCGCTATCTGTGGCTCGAATTCGATGCTCCCATCGACGATCCCAACGATGGCCTCTTCGCGCGTGTGCTCGCCTATGCGCCCGATCCGCTGCTGTCGTTTCCGAACCCGGATCAGGTGCTCGTGCGCCAGGACGATCCGCCGCTCGCGATCGATCCTGAACTGATCCGCGTCATCACGCACGGCCAGAGCGACGACAACGCCGGCATCGATGCGATGCAGCCGATGCTCGCCGAAACGGCGGACCCGTCGGCGCAGGCCGTGAAAATCACGCCGACGCACTATCTGTTGCCGCTGCCGCCGGGGCTGCACGCGGAGTCTCCGGAGTTGTCCGGTTTTTTCACGTATGAATTGCGCGTGGGACACACTGGTCGCATCTGGTGCACGGCGCAAGGGCGCTTCGGGCATCCGACGCGTCTGTCAGGCGTTCAGCATCCCGCGCCGCCGCTCAAGGTGCTGCTCGAACGCACGCCGGGCGGCGTGACGGTGACGGCGCCATACAGTGTCGCGGTGTTCGGCGGCCGCAATGTCACGAGCCGGCCGCCGAAGACGGAGATCTGGTGCATGCTCTATGCGCAAGTCACGCAGGCCGATGCGACGAGCAAGCGCAACATCCTCCTTGCGGAGGCGCGGCTCGATCTCGTGCAGCAAAAAACGCCGGGCGTGAGGGCGTTTCTTGCAGAACGGCCCGGCATGCCGATCAGGACGTTCAATTCGCTCGCCGCCAATCTCGATGCACCCGCAACCGGCACGTTCACATGGACCGAGACGGAGATTCGCCAGTTGCTCGACGCGTTTCGTCTGTTGCCCGATGCGTCGCTGAGCGTGCTTGCGGTCGAGATGATGCCGCGCTACGACCAGTTCATCGCGCAGGGCGAACCGCCCGATACGTCGGTGCGTCCGCTCTCGCGCGAGCTTGGGCAGTATCGGATTCTTCGCACGTCGGTGCTCGTTGCCGCGCCGGGTGTGTGTTGCGAGAACTGTTGAGCGCGATCGTTATCCTTGCGCGACCTTGTGCGCTTGTGCCTCTAAGGCGTAGCGATTGGCGGGCCGCGGCAAACCGAGATTCGCCCGCAGCGTCGAACCTTCGTATTCGGTGCGGAAAAGCCCGCGCCGCTGCAATTCCGGCACGACGAGATCGGCGAATTCGACCAACCCACCTGGCAGCCACGGCGACATGATGTTGAAGCCGTCTGCGGCGCCTTCTTCGAACCATTGCTGCAACTGGTCGGCGATGCTCTCCGGCGTGCCGACCACTTGCTGATGACCACGCGCCCCCGCGATGCGCAGATACAGGTCACGTATCGTCAGGTTCTCGCGCTTCGCGAGGTCGAATAGAAGCCGCTGCCGGCTCTTGCCGCCGTTGGTTTCCGGCAAGTCCGGCAACGGTCCATCGACGGGATACTGCGACAGATCGACCCCGCCCGACATGTTCGACAGCAGCGACAAACCTACGGTCGGATGGATCAGGTCCTGCAAGGCTTCGAACTTTTCGCGCGCTTCGGCTTCGGTCCTGCCGATCACGGGGAAGATGCCCGGCATGATCTTCAGATGATCCGGCTGTCTGCCGTATCGCGCGAGCCGGCCCTTCACGTCGCGATAGAACGCCTGCGCTTCGTCGAGCGTCTGGTGCGCGACGAACACGACTTCGGCCGTCTGCGCCGCGAGTTCCTTGCCCGCCTCCGACGCACCGGCCTGTACGACGACCGGCCAGCCCTGCGGAGAACGCGCGACGTTGAGCGGCCCGCGCACCTTGAAGTGCTTGCCGCGATGGTTGAGCACATGCAGCTTGGCGGGATCGAAATAGACGCCGCTTTCCTTGTCGCGCAGGAAGGCATCGTCTTCCCAGCTATCCCAGAGGCCCGCGACCACGTCGTAGAATTCGCGCGCCCGTTCATAGCGCACGGCGTGATCGGGATGCTGCTCGAAGTTGAAGTTCTGCGCTTCCGATTCCGTGCTCGACGTGACGAGATTCCAGCCCGAGCGTCCGCCGCTCAGATGATCTAGCGATGCGAATTTGCGCGCGAGGTTGTACGGTTCGTTGAACGTCGTCGATACGGTCGCCACCAGTCCGATGTTGCGCGTGACGACCGAGAGCGCCGATAGCAGCGTCAGCGGCTCGAAGTGGTCGGCGCGTGCGGTGCGCGAGAGCGACGGGAGATGGTTGTCACGGACGCTGACACCATCGGCGAAAAAGATCGCGTCGAACTTCGCCTGCTCGGCGATCTGTGCGAGCCGCGCGTAGTGCGGAAAGTTGAGGCCGCCGTCGGCCTCGGCATCGGGATGACGCCACGCGGCGATGTGATGCCCGGTCTCCATCAGAAATGCGCCCAGATGCATTTGCCGCTTCGGCTTTTGTTGCTGTTCGTTGTGGCTCATCGTGTCTTTGATCGGAAGGCTTTCGTTGATCGGTAACGCTATTGGCTAAGCGGCATCGCCATGCAACTGCCCCAGCTCACCGAGAATCTCATCGCGCAATGCGACGAAGCGCGCATCACTGCGATCGCGCGGCCTCGCAAGCCCCACGTCGATCACCTTGCCGATGCGCCCCGGCCGCGCCCGCATCACGACAACGCGCTCGGCGAGGAACACGGCTTCATCCACGTCGTGCGTGACGAGCACCATCGTGATCCGCTCGTGTTCCCAGATGCGTTGCAGTTCGCGCTGCAGACGTGCGCGCGTGAGGGCATCGAGCGCACCGAACGGTTCGTCGAGCAGCAGGAGGCGAGGGCGGTTCACGAGTCCGCGCGCAATCGCGACGCGTTGCGCCATCCCGCCCGACAACTGATGCGGAAAATGATGCTCATAGCCACGCAGTCCGACGAGCGCGACATGCTCATCCACCGCGCGCCGTTTCTCCTCGCGCGAGAGCGGCGCGTTCTTCAGCGCGACCGCGATGTTCTGCTCGACATCGAGCCACGGAAAGAGCCTATGGTCCTGAAACACGATGCCGCGCGCGAGATCCGTCGTGCGCACTTGCTTGCCGGCGAAGTCGATGGCGCCGTCGAACTCGTCGTCGAGTCCGGCGATCAGGCGCAGCAGCGTGGATTTGCCACAGCCGCTCGCGCCGACTATGCTCACGAACTCGCCGCTTGCGACCGACAAGTCGATGCCGTCGAGCACCGGGCGCGCGGCGGCATCGCCTGCAAAGCGCTTGCTGACCTGGCGCAGGTCGAGCCTGCTGTCGGAATCCTGGGTCACGGTCGACACGTTGAAGCTCCTATTTCGTTTGACGCGCTTCGCGCGCATGAGTGAACCAGCGGCGCTGGATCGCGCGCGCGAGCGCATTGAGCGCCCAGCCCGTCACGCCGATCACGATTACGCCGAACACGACGAGATCCATGCGGAATTGCTCGCTGCCATCGACGAGCGTGTTGCCGATCCCGCTGCCCGCGACGAGCAAATACTCGGCACCGAGCGTCGCGAGCCACGAATAGATCAGCGCGAGATAGATACCCGTGAAGACCGATGGCAACGCTGCCGGCAACACGACATGCGTGACTGTCTGCAATTTGTTGTAGCGAAATACGCGCGCCACGTCGAGCAGGGCGGGCGACACCGCGCGGATACCGTCGCTCGTATGGACCACGACCGGCACGAGCGCCGCGAGCGAGAGGAACACGACCTTCGCGACGTCGCCGAGGCCAAACCACACGGAGATCAGCGGAATCCACGCGAAAAGCGATACCTGCTTGAACGTGTTGAAGCTCGGACCGATCGCGCGGTTCGCGATCTTCGAGACGCCGAGCAGCGCTCCGAGCGCAAGCCCTGCCACTGAGCCGATGGCGAAACCGGTCAGCTCGCGTGCGAGCGACGCGGACAGCGCGCGCCACAATGCTCCGCTCTCCACCTGGTCGATCGCCGTGCGCAGCACCTGCGCGGGCGACACCATGATGCCGTGCGTGCTGCTCGCGTTGCGCGAGACATACCACCACACGGCGAGCGCGGCGAGCGGCAGGACCCAGCCGCGCCATCGGCCGGAAGATTGATCGACGCCGGGAGTGCGCCCGGCTTCGAGTTCGAGTGAGGTATCGGCCATTGCGTGCTCCGTCATGCCGCGTTGCCGCGTTGCAGCCGCGCTTCGACGACCGTCAGGAAGCGGTCGGCCAGATAGCCGATCGCACCGACCACGAGTACCGATGCCAGCACGAGATCGAGCTGGAACAACTGGCGTCCGTAGACGATCAGGTAGCCGAGCCCTTCCGACGATGCCACGAGTTCCACCACGACGAGCGTGAGCCACGCCTTTGTGAACGCGAGCCGCACGCTGGTGCCGATCACGGGGATCGCGGAGGGAAGGATCACCGATGAAAGCGTCTGCGAGCGCGTGTAACGGAACACTCGGGCCACTTCGTTGAACGCGTTCGGTGTGTGCCGGAAGCCCTGCAGCGTACCGAGCGTGACCGGCACGAGCGCAGCGTGCGCGATCAGGATGTACTTGAGCGGCTCGCCGATCCCCACGACGATCATGAGGAACGGAAGCCAGCCGAGCACCGGCACCTGCACGATCGCGTTGAACGCGGGCAGGACGTAGGCTTCCGCCGTGCGCGAGAGCCCGAGCACGCCGCCGAGTATCAGACCGAGCAGCACGCCCGCGCCGAAGCCCACGGCAACCCGCGACAGACTCGCGCCGACGTGCATCCACAATTCGCCGCTGCGTATCATCGCGGCGAGCGTATCGAAGACGAGCGAGGGCGGCGGCAGCACTTGCGCCGAGATCCAGCCGTAGTGCGAGCCGAGCGTCCAGAGCGCGGCGCACAGCGCGGGCAGGAGCCAAGGCAGCGCGATCCAGCCGAAGGAGCGGCTCGCGTTGGCAAGCGAAGCGCGAGCGTCGCTTGCATCGACATCGACAGCGGGATGGAAAATACGTGCGAAACCGTTCGCCATAGTCGAAGCTCCGGGGTCAGGATGCGATCGGCTTGCCCGATGCATCGAAGCGCGGCCAGTAGGTCTGGAGCTTGAGCGTCTTGAGTGCTTCGTCGAGGTACTTCGGCTCGAACCAGCCGTTCACGCTGACGGGCTGACGAATCAGGTTCAGGCGCAATGCATCATCGGCGACGGCTTGGTAACGTGCGACCAGGAACGGATCGATCAGCGGCGAGCTGCGGTCTTTCAACTGCTGGTTCGCATACTCCGACTGCCACGATTCCGCCGGCACGCCGCTCTTCGCCCATAGTTCGAAGAGCGCGGTGCGATTCGCTTCATCGGACGACCATTGCGACGCCTGCACGACCGACGTCACCACTTTCTGCACGGCATCCGGATGCGCGCGCTCGAAGTCCTCCAGCACGAGCAGATGCGCCTGGCGTGTCAACTGCAAACCGCCGTCGCGCGATGCATAGACGATCTTCGCGAGCCCTTGCCGCTGGAGCTTGAAGAGGTTGTAGTCGAGGAAGACGGCATCGATGCCCTTCGATGCCAGCGCCGCCTGCGATGCCGCCGAATCGAGATTGATCAAGCGCAGATCGCGTTCGGAGAGGCCGTTTTCCTTGAGGACGTTGTCGGCAACGAGCTGCAGATTCGTCCCCCGGAAGATGCCGACGCGCCTGCCCTTGAGGTCCTTCACGCTCTTGATGTCGGAATCGGGCGGCACCGCGAGATAAACACCCGCTCGCACGTTCGACGCCAGCAGCAGGCGCGTCTTCAGCCCGTTCGCGCGGCCGAGCACGGACGGGAGGTCGCCCTGATAGGCGAAGTCGATCTGCTTGTTCGCGAGCGCCTCGTTTACCGCGGGACCGGCGCCCTTGAAGAAGATCCATTCGACCTTCGTGCCGTCGGCCTTGAACGCATCCTCGACGCGATGCTGCAAGAGCGCAGTCGCGGCAGGCGATCCGCCGAAGACCGGCGGGTCGCCCGTGCCCTGTTGCGCCACGCCGATCTTCACGACATCGGGCGCAGCGGCGAACGCGGTCGCGCTCGCGAGAATGCCGAACGCGATCGTCAGCTTGTTGAGTAGGAGTCGCAGTTTCATCGTTTGAGCGGAAATATGGGCAAAAGGCTGTTACGTACGCGTCGAACGCGAGACAGTGCGGCTCGTACGGCCGTCGATGCTGACCGGCACGTCGCCGCTCACGGTCGCGCGGCGCACGACGCGATGCGCATCAGCATAGTCGGCGACGGCGTAGTGCTGAGTTGCACGGTTGTCCCAGATCGCGATGTCGCCCTGCGTCCAACGCCAGCGCACGGTGTTCTCGAGACGCGTGACGTGGTCCTGGAATAGTTCGATCAGACGGTCCGAATCGCGCTGCGACAAGCCGACGAAGCGCTGCACGAAATGCCCAAGCACGAGGCTGCGCTCGCCCGTTTCCGGATGCACGCGCACGACCGGATGCTCGGTCTCGTAGAGCGTCGAGGTGAATTCCTTGCGGTATTTCAGTTCCGCATCGGTCGCGGGCGTCGCGCGGGTCGCGGCGTAGTCGTAGGCGTTCGAATGCACGGCCCAGAGCGTATCGGCGAGATTGCGCAGCGGCTCCGGCAGGTTCTGGTAGGCGGCGACCGTATTGGCCCACACCGTGTCGCCGCCGGCCGGGGGAATCACGACGCCGCGCAGGATCGAAATTTTCGGATACGCATCGACGAACGTGACGTCGGTGTGCCACGAGTTCGCGCGCGTGCCGTGCTTCGAGTCGAGTTCGAGCAGACGGCTGCCGCTCGCCACCGATGCCACCGTCGGATGCGCGACGGTTTCGCCGAAGCGCGCGGCGAAGGCTTCCTGAGCGGCATCGTCGAGATGCGACTGGCCGCGGAAAAACAGCACCTTGTGCTCCAGCAGCGCGGCGTTGACAGCGCCGATAGTGGCGTCGTCGAGTTCGGCGCCGAGCGCCACGCCGCGCACTTCGGCACCGATGCGCCCGCCGACCGGACGAACCTGCAATTGCGTTTGCTCGGGCGATCGTTGTGCTGTGGACGGATGCGAAAGGGTAGCTGTTCCGGTCATGCGGATCTCCGTTTGGGTCGGTTTTGTGGGGAGTCGTTCGCGGAAGACTGCCCCGCGATCGATGCATTGAAGCATCCACTGCGACCCGATCCAACGAAGCGATTCGACTATGCTTTTCATGTGAAGGGTCGATGGCATATGAAGGTTCGAGGTCTCTTCCCCCAACTGAGATCATCGTGATATATTAAATATCAACGTTATAGCGGACTACATTCAGGGCCTAAATGTTCGATCCATCGCTCCTCGGTCGACTTTCGTTCACTCCCGCCGATCCGGTCAAAAACCCGCTGCCGCCGGGCCGCAACCGTCTCGGCATCGCCGATGATCGCGACGCTGTGCTCTACGTGCCGGCCGGACTCGACGCAAATCGCCCGGTGCCGCTCTTAGTGATGTTTCATGGCGCGGGCGGCTTCCCGGAAAAAGTGCTGCCGTTCATCGAGGAACACGCGGAGCGCGAGAAATTCCTGATCCTCGCGCCGCACTCGATGTATCCAACGTGGGATATCGTGGTAGGGGGCAGCGGTCCTGATCTGGAGCGGTTGCAGCGGGCGCTCGTGGAAGTGACGTCGCGTTACTCGGTAGCGCCCGATCATCTTGCGTTCGCCGGGTTCTCGGACGGCGCGAGCTATGCGCTTTCGATCGGCATCACCAACGGGGACATCGCGAGTCACGTGATCGCGCTATCGGGCGGCTTCATGTCGGTCTTCACGCAGGAGGGTGCGCCGAAAGTATTCATCGCGCACGGTTTGAGCGACGAGCAACTGCCTGTGGAGACGAGCGCGCGCGTGAACGTGCAGAAGCTGAAGGCGGCGGGCTACGACGTGCACTACATCGAGTTCAACGGGCCGCACGCGATCCAGCCGGCTATCGTGAGCATGGCAATCCAGTTCTTCCTCGACCGGCGGGAGTGCATGAATGGATTTTGAAATACCGGAATCGCTGGTGCATCCGCTGCTCGCGATGATCGAATCGGGCTCGCCGCTCGCGCGGCAATTGCATGAGCACGGCGCGTGTCATGGCAGGATGATGGTGTCGAGTGCGCTGTTCGATTCGAGGTCGCTCAACACGCTCTACTCGTTGAGCCGGGCGAACAACGAGAGCGCGCTGATGTTTCAGATGCTGGCGCTCGACAACATCCACAATGCGCCGCAAGCCCGGACGATTCCGTCGCTCGAACACGTGGTGCCGGGACTCATCGCGTATCTGGCGCGCGATGCGATCGACGGATGGCTGTATTGCCGCGCGAAGGACGCCACGCTGCTGCCGTGGCTCGTGCAACGCATGCGTTACGTCGAGCCGGATCAGGGCGCGCCCTACGTCGTCATCGACATGCTGGCGAACACGATGCAGGCGGCCAACTCGCCGCGCTCCGATCCGCACATGCGCCACTCGGGCATGACGACTTCGCTCGTGATCTACCGTCACGACATCGTCGATCGCACGATTCCGGAACTGCTCGCGGAGTTCGGGTTCTACAAGGAATGCGCGGAGTTCAAGCGCGAATACGAGCGGCAGGCGGAGCGCTTCGTGAGGTTTCAGCCGCGCTTCGGCGGGCAGTTCGTCGTATCGAAGGCCGCTTTCACGATCGACGCGAAGGGCGTGGCCGAACTGACGCGCGTTGTCGATGGCGTGAGCGCGAAGTGCGTCAACGACGAAGAAACGCTGGAGCGCCGCTTTCAGTTGACGGCCGACGCCGGCTTCTGGCGTGCGGCGAACATCGAGAGCGGCTTCGACGCGATCCCGCTGCATTGCTACCTGTGCCTGTTTCATCTGGAGTGGCATCGGCCTGTCTGGGCGCATGTGGCGCACGTCGCCGAGTATCGCTACCAGCCCGAACTGCGCGACAAGCTGGTGCTGCCGGGCCACCATCGCGACCTGATCGACATCCTTACCTCGAAGAGCGAAGTGCTCGTGCAGGACTTCGTCGCGGGCAAGTCGGGCGGCACGACGATCCTATGTCAGGGCGCGCCCGGTCTCGGCAAGACGCTGACCGCCGAGGTCTATTCGGAAGTGGTCGGCAAGCCGCTGTATCGCGTGCACTCGGGGCAGCTCGGGACGACGGCGGCATCGGTCGGCGCGACGCTGTCCGGTATTCTGCAGCGCGCGGTGCGCTGGGACGCGATCCTGCTGCTCGACGAAGCCGACGTCTACATTCGCCGCCGCGACAACGACCTTGAGCACAACGCGATCGTGGCGGAATTCCTTCGCACGCTGGAGTACTTCAACGGTCTGCTCTTCATGACGACCAACCGCATCGACGATGTCGACGATGCGATCCTGTCGCGCTGCATCGCGAAGATTCAGTACGAAATTCCACCTGCGGCCGATGCGATCCGTCTATGGAAACTGCTCGCCGAGCAACTCGGCGCGGATCTCGACGACGGTCTGATCGAAACACTGACGAATGCGTATCCAAACGCGAGTGGACGGGATATCAAGGAACTGCTGAAGCTGACGACGCGTTATTGCCGAGCCAAGCAAATCCCGCTTTCGGAGGATGCGTTCAGGATGTGCGCGAAGTTTCGCGGGCATGCTTGATAGCGGCTTTTTTTGAATCGATCAAAGTGTGTCACCGTTAAGTTTGCGATTACGTGACACTCTGTGCTTCCCTGTCCCGCGTGACTGGCTTCTCTCGCCGACCGCATCGACTGGCATGACACTTGCCTGTCAGCTTGGCCGCTGAAAGGGAGAAGCCCGATGTTGTCTGACGAAGCGTTGCAGGACTGGCGCAGCAACGCGCTGCAGCTCGAAGCGGCGGTTGCGCAGGCGGTCATCGGCCAGCCGCAGGTCACGCGCCTGATCACCGTAGCCCTCTTCGCGCGCGGACACGTGTTGCTCGAAGGCGATGTCGGCGTCGGGAAGACGACGCTGCTGCGCGCGTTCGCTCGGGCGATAGGCGGCGAGTTCGAGCGCGTCGAGGGCACCATCGACCTGATGCCCGGCGATCTCATCTATCACACCTATGTCGATGCCGAAGGCGCGCCGCGCATCGATCCCGGTCCGCTGCTGCGTCACGGCGAGCGGCTCACGACGTTCTTCTTCAACGAGATCAACCGCGCGCGGCCGCAAGTGCAATCGCTCCTGCTGCGCGCGATGGCGGAGCGTTCGGTGTCCGCTTTCAACCGCGAGCATCATTTTCCGCACATGACGGTGTTCGCGGATCGCAACAAGGTCGAGAAGGAAGAGACCTTCGAGCTGGCGTCCGCCGCGCGAGACCGCTTCATGTTTGAACTGAACATGACGACGCCGCCCGCGCCCGACATCCGCAGCCGGCTCGTCTTCGACCCGCATTTTCATGATGTCGATACCGTGCTTGAACAGGTGCCTGACGGCATGTTCGCGTGGCGCGAGTTGAATGCGGTGGCGGCGTCGATCCAACGCAGCGTGCGGGCGAGCGAAACGATCGAACGGTATGTGCTGCAACTCTGGGAAGCGACCGAACGGCCCTCGCAATACGGCATTGCGCTCGATGACGTCGACATGGATCGGCTCGTGTTGGCGGGTGCCAGTCCGCGCGGGATGAGCGCGCTGGTACGCGCCGCGCGCGTGGTCGCGTGGCTCGCGGGTCGCTCGCATCTGATCCCCGAGGACATTCACGCGGTGTTGCCGGCGGCGCTCGGTCATCGCGTGTTCTTTACGCCGATCTATGAATTGCGCCGCGCGGAACTCGCCGACGCGCTCGCGCAGGCGATCATGCTGCGCGTGGCCGCGCCCTGACGCGGCGGCTGCGCGATGAGCCCGGTTCACGAATTCCACTACCGGATGCCGTCGCAGGTGAACGGCTATCGTCCGGGATCGCACCACGGTTCGAGCATCGGCGGCGGACAGGCCTTCGCGACCCACGCGCGCCTTTTCGATCACCCCGACCCGCGTCGCCTCGATCTGCGCGCGAGCCTGCGGCATCCGGGGCGCGAGTGGCTTGTGCGGCTGCATCGACAGCGCTCGGCTGTCTCGGTCCATGCGCTCGTCGACGTATCGGCATCAATGATCTTCGGCTCGGAGCGCACCAAGCTCGACGTCGCCGGCGATTTCGTCGATTCGCTGGGGCGCAGCGCGTTTCGCGTGGGCGATCCCGTCGGCATGCTCGCGTTCGATACCGCGTTGCGCGATGAACTGATGATGCCGGCGCGTCGTCATCGGGGTGCGGGTGCGGCGATGCGCGCGTTGTTGCACGAGGGGCGCAGGCTGGTGGCGCACCGTGGCGGCAGCGGTGCGGCTGGCCTGCGGCGCGCAGCAGAACGACTGGGCGGGCGCGAGGGAATCGTGTTCGTCGTATCGGACTTTCACTGGCCGCTTGATACGTTGCGCGGATCGTTCGAGCTAATGGCTCCGGCTCTCATCGTGCCGCTCGTCGTGTGGGATCCCGTCGAATTGGAAGCGCCATCGCGCAACGCGCTCATGATGGTGCGCGACGCGGAGTCGCGCGAACGGCGCGCATTGTGGATGCGCCCTGCGCTGCGCATGCAATGGCGCGATGCCGTCCAGCACCAGCGCGCGCAGATCGATGGGCTGTGCCGCGCGCACGGCGTGCGTCCGCTGTATCTGAGCGGAGCGTTTGATCCGGAGGCGTTGTCGCGATACTTTCTGGAGATGGCTGGATGATCGCGCGATGGGTCATCGTGATCGCCCTGATGGCGCTTGTGCCTCACGCGTTCGCGCAGCAATCGGCCGTCGCGACGACCGAGCAGCCGCGCAGTTTCGGCTACGTGCTCGGCGATGTGATGACGCAGCGCATCCTGCTGCGCGCGAGCGGTCATCCGTTCGAACCTTCTGTGCTGCCGTCGCTGGAACGCACCGGTGCGTGGCTCACGCGACGCGCGGCGGCGGTCGAAACGGACGCCACCGGAAACCGATGGCTCGTGCTCCAATATCAGGTGATCAACGCGCCGCAGTCGCTCACCGCGATTGCGTTGCCTGCTCTGACGCTGGCTAATAGCGTGCCCGGCGGCGCGGCATTGACCGTTGCTGCATGGCCGGTCAGCGTTGCGCCGCTGACGCCTCGCAGCGCGTTCGCTCAAGGCGCGTTGCAATCGTTGCAGCCTGACCGTCAGCCCGCACTTCTGCCGATGGCGCCGCTGCAAAGGCGCTTGAGCGTTTCGCTGGCGGCTCTGGCGTTTGTCGCGTTCGCGTGGCTCGGATGGTGGCTGTGGCGCAATCATCGCGATGCGTGCCAAATGCCATTCGCGCGCGCGTGGCATGCGCTGAAGCGATTCGACCCGGCCCAGGTCGATCACGACTCCGACGCCTGGCGCCACGTTCACCGCGCACTGAACGATGCCGCCGGTCAAGCGCTCCATTCGGGCAAGCTCGATGCGCTGTTCGTCCGCGCGCCTTATCTCAAACCGATGCGCGTGCAGCTCGAACACTTTTACGCGCACTCCGGCGAGCGGTTTTTCGCGCTCGCGCCGGCGCAGGAGCCGTATCGGCTGCTTGACCTGTGCCGCGATTTGCGCCGCCTCGAAAGGCACCATCGACGATGACCGCCCAGTTCGGCTTCGCCTCGCCGTGGATGCTTGCGCTGCTTCCGCTCGCATTGTTGCCGCTCGCACCGCGCAGCAGGGACACGCTGCTGTTTTCGCACGTCGCATGGTTGCCGCGCGACCGGATGGGTCATGCCGCCAGCATCGCGCTGCGCGTGCTCGCGGTGGCCACGATGCTCTTGATCGTAATCGGACTCGCCGATCCACGCGAAACGGAAAAAGCGGTGACGCACGTCGCGCGCGGCGCCGAGATCATGGTGCTGATGGACCGGAGTTCGAGCATGGACGCGTTCGTTCCGCCGAAAAGCGTCTACGCGGCGGGCGCCATGGCGGGCGGCGAATCGAAGAACGCGTCGGCGCGCGAGGTGCTCACGCGCTTCATCGATAAACGCGGCAGCGACCGCGTCGGCTTCATGATGTTCGGCACGAGCCCACTGCTCGTATTGCCTCTCACGCGCGACAAGGAAGCGATCCGCAGCGCCGTGGCGAGCACCGGCATCGGGCGCGGGATGCCGGATACGCGGCTCGATCGCGGGCTGCTGGCTGCGATAGGCCAGTTCGAGCGGCGAGACTACAACGGCAATCGCGTGATCATCCTCGTCTCGGACGGCGGCGCGCATATCGATGCGCCGATGCGATCGCGCATCGCGGCCGGACTCGCGCGTGAACGCATCACCGTGTATTTCATCTACTTGCGCAGCAGCGCGAACAGCACCGATCTGAACGCGATCACGCCGGCCGACGAGTCGTCGGAAGAGGTCGAATTGCATCGCTATTTTCAGTCGCTGAAGACGCCGTACCGGCTTTACCAGACCGACGATTCGAGCGCGATGTCGGCGGCTATGGCCGAGATCGATGCGCAGCAGAATTTTCCTGTGTCGTATGTCGAGCGTGTGCCTGAAAGGAGTCGTAGTACGTCGTTTTTTGCCATGGCGTTGGCAGGTTGTGCGCTGCTGTTTGCGTTGCGGTTCGCGTTGTTGCGGAGTTGGTCATGAGGCGGCGCGTCGTTCATGCGGGGTTTGCGGCGGCTGCGCTCTGTTGCGCCGCCTGGGCTGGCTTCGAAGGCTGGAGTCTCGTCGATGCGCAACGGAACAATGCGGCCGTGTTGCGTGCTGGTACTGCGTCGGGTGCCGTCGATCAATCGTCGCGTGTGCGGCTTGCGCAAGCGATTGCGCTATCGAAGGCAGGTCAGCGCGATGCGGCGGCGAAACTCTACGACGGGCTCATCACTAGCGCACATCCTGACGAGATCGGGCGGGCCGCGCTGTTTGACCTCGCGAACATGTACCTGCGCGAAGCGATCGCCGTGGGCGCGGGCAATCCGATCGCGTCGGCGCCGCTCGTCGAGCTTGCGAAGAACCGTTATCGCGAGTTGCTTCGCGCGCAGCCCGACGACTGGGACGCACGCTATAACCTTGAACGCGCGCTGTGGCTGCAGCCAGAGAGTGCGCAGGCTTTCGACGATGGACGCGAGCCTTACGAGGTTCGCCGCATGATCAAAGTGCCGGATGTTGCGCTTGGGGATTTGCCGTGACCGTGACGGCGGCTTGTCGGCAAGGGGCGCTTTCTGTCGCGCTCGTATTGCTTGCTGCGTCCTTGTGGATGCCAAGCGTACGGTTGATGCGCGACCGCTTCGATTACGTCGTGACCTTCGACATCACGCAAAGCATGAACGTCGAGGACGTGCTGCTCGACGGCGTGCGCACGAGCCGCCTCGCCTATGCGCGCGAGTCGATGCGTCGAGCGCTGCGTCGGATGCCGTGTGGGTCGCGAGTCGGATGGAGCGTGTTCACTGGCACACGATCGCTGCTGTTGCTGGAACCGCTGGAAGTTTGCGAACATTACGACGCGCTCGCGACGTCGCTCGATGGCATCGATGGACGGATGCGCTGGGCGAACGCGAGCCGTATCGCGAACGGGGGACTGTTTTCCGCGATTCATCAGGCGAAGCAGATGGGGGACCACGTAGCGGTGGTTTTCATGACCGACGGACAGGAAGCGCCTCCTCGGCCGCTGTCCGATACGTCGATGCCGGGAATTACGCCGGGTGAGGTTCGCGGCTGGTTGATTGGCGTAGGCGGGGATCAGCCGGCGCCGATACCGAAAACCGATAGTGACGGCCGGCCCGCGGGGTTCTGGCTCGCAAGCGATGTCGTGCAGACGAGCGCGATGTCGTCCGCGCAACGCGGTGAGGTGAGTCATGAGGAACTGTCGGCGCTGCGAGGTGGGTATTTGAAGACGCTCGGTGGGCAGACGGCGCTGGAGTATCGGGCTTTGTCCACAGCGGAGGCGCTGGGGGATGCGTTGCTCGATTCGCGGTTTGCGGAGCGGGTTGGTTCGACGGTAGATGTCCGCTGGTGTGCTGCGTTGGGGGCTCTCGTCATGCTCGTCGTGGTGTTTTTGCCGGATTTTCGCCGGGCGCGTGCTGGGCCTGGTCGGTAACGGGCGCCTTCACTTTCTCTCGTCCCGCTGTTGGGTAGGCGCATACAGCAACTGAAAAAGCGTCGTCTACCACCAGACACTTGCGTTTCTCTACTCTTCCTTAACAGGTCTCATCGACCCGGTCGATATCGTTTATTTTCAAGCGCTTAGCCTTGGTTAGAGGGGATCGTCAATTGCGATTGGCATAGCTGGTGCACCTATGCCGGTGGGCGCAACGATGACCGTTACAAGCCGTAGTCAGCTTCTTTCGGATTCCGAAGGTCGGTTGTTCGTTGAGCCTTTCTTTATTCATCAAGGCCGATATTCAACATGCTCACCGGAGTCTCCATGAAGACGATATCTATCGCCGCTGTTTTAGTCGCAAGCTCCATGTCGCTAGCGATGCCCGCGATGGCGGGCGGTTACGGCAACGATCACTTCGATCGCGTCAATGCCGATGCGCCAGCTTCGCAACCTGTTCAAGCCGCTCACAGCGCCCATCCGAATGCCGCGGGCGCAAACCACGGCGATGTCGGAGGCGATGAGCCGGTCAGGACGGAATCTGGCCGGCGCGCTCCCGGTGACAGCATCGACGCAATGTATCGAGGCGGTTGATCGGCTTAAGCGACGTCATCAGCGGCAGACGCGCGCATACGCGCAGTCTGCCGTCCCCGGCGAACCTGATGTTGCGGCCTGAGCGCGTGCGTAAGCAACTGCGACGGCCCCCATATCTCGACGCTCACGTTCGTGACATAGCGGCGAGACTCAGCTTCCAGCGCCGCCAGTTCTTCGATGCCCTTCGCGGCTTCCCAGTCGACAAGAGTGCGCCACACGCTCGTCGCTTTAACATGGGGCGACCCAAGCAGATTTCGGTCCGCACGAATTTCGACGAGACCGGTCGCGCGCAGCAACGCAGCGGCCGCTTTCCTCGTCAACTCACCGTATGCCTGCTGGTCAGCGCCAGGCAGGAGATCGTATTTATGCACGACTTCTATCGTCATGATTGCACCCATTGAGATGTGAGCTAAACGAAGGCAGTCTTACTTCGCGACAGCCTGAAAAACAGCGCCCAAATCCTGATCCTCCGCAACAGGCGTTATCTCCAGTTTCATCAAATCGCTCCACATATAGGCGAACTCGGTCAACTTCCTTACATCGTCCGTTTCGAGCAAATCGAAACCGCCGCTGAGATCAGCTTTGGTCCATCGTCCAAGCAGCGTGACCCCATCCGGCGGAATCCCGCCCGTTTCCTGAAACCGCTGGACAGCTTCATCGCGAATGCGGGCATCGGTTGCCCATGTGAATGTCAGCATGAACTTCATGATCGACTCCTTTACAGTGTGGCTGGGTTGCCCCTCATATACGGCCTGAGTCGATCAACGGATGCGCCACACGGATCGTCATCCCCGATGCGCCCTATACTCATCCCTTGGACAGCGCGAAAAGCGAAAGAACCGTCATCAACGCGCCGTCAAAAAACACTCAAGCAAAAGGGGCGTGGTCATGAGCACGTTGCGCGTTGCCTCGGACAGCTTTGCGGAGCTCGACGACCTCAAGGCCGTTCTCGCCGCCGGCCGCCGGTTCGAAAGCCGCACCGTAGGCGAAGTGCGAACCGGCTCGCACGCTTTCCCGATCCTCACCGCGACCATCGGCTCGACCGACGGAGCAGCGCCCGCAATCGGCTTTTTCGGCGGCGTTCACGGCCTTGAACGCATCGGCACGCAACTCATCCTCGACTACATGCGCGCGCTGCTGCGCCGCCTCGAATGGGACGACCTCCTGAGCGAGCAACTGCGTTCGATCCGACTCGTCTTCATGCCGATAGTGAATCCGGGTGGCATGTGGGCGCGAACGCGCTCGAACCCGAACGGCGTCGACCTGATGCGCAACGCGCCGCAAAGCGCCGAAGGACGCGTACCGTTTCTCGCGGGCGGCCAGCGCATTGGACCGTGGCTGCCGTGGTATCGCGGGAGCGGCGTCGGATCGATGGAAGTGGAGAGTGCGGCGCTCCTCTCGGTCGTCGAGGATGAACTGATGTCGCGGCCGCTCAGCTTCGCACTCGATTGTCATTCGGGTTTCGGCTGGGACGACAGCATCTGGTTCCCCTACGCCCGCACCGATCGACAGATGCCGCATCTCGCCGAGATGTTCCTGCTGAAGACGATGTTCGAACAATCGTGTCCGCATCACGGCTACGCGTTCGAGCCGCAAAGCCATCAATACCTGCTGCACGGTGATCTCTGGGACTGCGCGTACGATCGATCGCGCGCGCCCAACATCTTCCTGCCGATGACGCTCGAACTTGGCTCGTGGCGCTGGATCAGGAAGAATCCGATGCAGCTATTTTCGCGACTCGGCATCTATAACCCGATCAAGGCGCATCGCACGCGGCGTGTGCTGCGCCGGCATCCGAACTTCTTCGACTTCCTGACGCGCGCGGCGTTTTCGTCGCATCGATGGTTGCCGCGCGGTGAATTCCGGCAGCAGGTGACGCAGCGGGCCATCGAGCATTGGTGGCCCAAAACCACGCCATGAGCGAATGGATACTGCTGCGCGGCCTCACGCGCGAGGCGCGTCATTGGGGGGCGTTTCCCGAGCGCTTTCGCACGGACCTGAACGATGCGAGCGGCGTCACGCTGATCGACCTGCCCGGCATCGGAGCGGAGCGCGCGTTGCCCGATGTAGCGAGCATGGCGACGTTCGTGCGTGGTCGTGCGAACGCGATGGGACTCGCAAAGCCTTATCGGCTGCTGGCAATGTCGCTCGGGGCGATGGCCGCGACGGAGTGGGCAACGCGGCATCCCGAAGAGATCGACCGGCTCGTGCTCATCAATACGAGCATGCGGCCGTTCGCGCGGAGCGTCGAGCGGTTGCGTCCTGCGGCGTTGCCCGCGTTCGCGCGAATCGCGGCGGCGTGGAATCGTCCGCAACAATGCGAGGCGATCATTCATCGGCTGACGTGCAATCGTCGCGATACCGCCGCCGCAGATATCGCCGAATGGACCGCGATTCGTGCGAGTTCGCCCGTGAGCGCGGCAAGCGCGTTACGTCAGTTGTGGGCAGCCGCGCGGTTTCGCGCGCCGAATACACCGTCGCGATGTCCGACGCTGCTGCTGTCATCGGCGGCGGACGGGCTTGTCGATCCCGTGTGCTCGGCGCGGATCGCAACGCGATGGGGCACGGCACACGCAGAGCATCCGTGGGCCGGACACGATCTTCCGCACGACGATCCTGCGTGGACTTGCCGGCAGATCGGAGAATGGCTGCGTTCTGTCGATATGTCGAATACGTAGCGCGCGCAAAGTGGCAAAATCAGCGGCACAGCGGCAATCGTCCGGGAGACCGATCATGGGCAACGCGACGCACGGCGAACATCACGCTCACGCAGACATTCCCGGACAGATCGTCCTCGTCCTGCAGGGCGGCGGCGCGCTCGGCGCTTACCAGGCCGGCGTCTATCAGGCGCTGCACGACGGCCACGTCGACCCCGAGTGGGTGATCGGCACGTCGATCGGCGCGATCAACGGCGCGATCATCGCCGGCAATCCGCCGGAGAACCGCATCGAACGGTTGACGCAGTTCTGGAACGGCGTGGCGCGACGCGGCTTCGATGCCGCGAGCTGGTTGCCGGGACTCGCGAACTGGTCGCGCGATCTGGCGACGGTCACGCAAGGCGTGCCGTCTTTCTTCACGCCGCGGCTCGCGTCCTGGGCGGGCATTCAGACGCCCGTGGGGCCGGAGCGGGCTGCGTTTTATTCGACGGGGCCGCTGCGCGAGACCTTGTCGACGCTCGTCGATTTCGAATACCTCAATCGCAAGACGACCCGTCTCACGGTCGGCACGGTCCACGTTCGCAGCGGACGCATGCGCTATTTCACCAATCGCGATGCACCGATGGACGTCGATCACGTGATGGCTTCGGCGGCTTTCCCGCCGGGTTTTCCATCGGTGCGGCTGGAAGGCGAATCGTATTGGGACGGCGGTATCTACTCGAACACGCCGCTAGAAGCCGTGCTCGACGACCGGCCACGCAACAGCTCCGTGATCTTTGCGGTGCAACTGTGGCCGTCGAGCGGTCCGGAGCCGGAATCGATCATGCAGGTCATGAGCCGGCAGCGCGACATCCAGTATTCGAGCCGCGCGGAAAGTCATCTCGATCGACAGAAGCAGATTCATCGGCTGCGGCATGTGATTCGCGAACTCAGCCGGTACATCCCTGAAGAAGAGCGCAATGCGCCAGAGGTTCAGGAGCTTCTTGGGTACGGCTGCGGCACGACGATGCAGGTACTGGAACTCGACGCCCCGGCATTCAACAACGACGACCTGAACCGCGATATAGATTTTTCGTCGAGTGGGATTCAACGTCGATGGCATGCGGGTTATGAGGACACGACGCGCTTGCTGGCTATGGCGCCTTGGCGAGAGAAGCTGGATCCTATGGATGGCATCACGGTGTTTCGAATGGCCTCGAAGGAAGGGCAGGGATAGCGACAACGTCAACGCTACACGGAGGCAATAATGCTATCTCGTTCCAGAACATCGAAGGCGACTGGTGGCCTGCTGACGGTCGCTTTGGTCATCCTGCCGCAAGCTTCTTACGCTGCCGACTGGGCCATGCTGGCGAAGTCCAATGAATCGCTCGTCTATTTCGATCTTTCGACATATCGACGCACCGGAACGGTCCGGACCGGCTGGACCCGCGAAACGTTCTTTCGCCCGGTGACCATTCCAGGCACGCGAAAGCGCGGCGATATGCGCGACGTCCGGTTTGTCATCGACTGCTCGACGGGAAGCAAGTCGGATGGCGAAACCAACTTCTATCTGCAAGGCGTTTGGCTCGACCATGGCTGGGGAACGCCGGACGTGTTCAACGTTCCGCCGAATGGCAGTGTCGATCAATTGCTCGTGGCGAAGCTTTGTCGATAGGGGGTGCCGGGATTCTTGGCCTAGTCGTTTTCTTGTTTCTTGGCTCTGCCGTGCAGGACATCTCAAGCTTATCGTGTGCTCATGCCATACGGAGAGTGCGCATGAACACATCGATCACGCTTGAAGAACTCGATACACCGGACGACTGGACGCGCGCGTTCGACGTCATGAAGCAACTGCGGCCGCATCTCACCGACGCCGCCGCGTTCACTTCACAAGTGCGGCGGCAGCGCGAAGAGGGTTATCGTCTGCTCGCCGCCTGCGATGGCGACGTTATCCTCGGTCTCGCAGGCTATCGAACGCAGACCAACCTGATATACGGGCGCTTCGTCTATGTCGACGATCTGGTCGTCGACGCAAATCTGCAAAGATCGGGCATCGGTGGGCAATTGCTCGAAGCCGTCCGCCAGATCGCGCGCGATGTGCATTGCGCTCACTTCGTGCTCGATACGGGCCTGCACATGGCGCTCGCGCAACGCTTCTACTATCGCAACGGCTTGCTCGCGAGAGGCATGCACTTCGTCGAACCGCTCAATAAAGCGACAGAAGCCGCGCGATGAAAATCCTCCTTCTCAACACAAGCCCGCACGGCGACATGAGTCACGGATACCGCCTCGCCACCGAGATGATCGACACATTGCGCAAACGCTCGCATGCCGAAGTCGTCGTGCGCGACCTCGCCGCGCACGCGCTCCCGCCCATCACGCGCGACTACGCGCGCGCCGTCACGTCGCGCGCACCGGACACCCGCACGTTCGACCTCTCCGAACAACTGATCCGCGAGATCGAAGCGACGGACGTGCTCATCGTCAATACGCCGATGCACAACTTCACCGTGCCTGCCGCGCTCAAGCTGTGGATCGACTACGTGCTGCGCATGCATCGCACGTTTGCATCGACCGCTGAAGGCAAGGTCGGTTTGATGCGCGATCGTCCGGCGTTCGTGATCGTCGGATCGGGCGGATTTCATAGTGGCGAGCGCGCCCGTCAGCCGGATTTCCTCACGCCGTATGTACGCTTCGCACTAGGCTCCATCGGCATACGCGACGTGCATTTCCTGCTGCTTGAGGGACTCGTGATGGGCGACGAGACGATCGAACAGGCGCTGACGGTCGCACGCGAAAGCATCGCACGTCATGCGCTTTTCGCGCTGGACGCGGCGCTCAACCCTTGAATGCGCGTAGAAGCAGTCGTGCGAGCCGCGTGGCTTCAGCGGAATCGGCGACGTTGGCAAATCCGAGTACAAGCCCGCGCAAAGAGCGCTTCGTGCGTCCGCCCAAGTACCATTCCGATAGCGCCAGCACAGCGAGTCCTGCCTCGCGTGCGCGGTCGGCCACGGCGAAGTCGTCGACGGGGGCATTGAAGAGCATGACCAGATGCATTCCGCCCGAGGGCAGATCGACGCGGATGCTGTTGCCCAACACACGCATGAGCGCTTGCGCCAGCAGCGTGCGTCGCTCCGCGTAGAGCGTTCTCATGCGCTTGAGATGCCGCGAGAAATGGCCCTGCGCGATGAAATCAGCCACCGCCGCCTGCAACAGGTGCGGTGGTCCCGCGTTCATGCCTTTCGTGATCTGCTCGAAGCGCGCGATGGCGCGACCGGGCGCGACGATGTACGAGAGTCGCAGTCCCGGGAACATCACCTTGCTGAACGTGCCGCAATAGATCACGCGATCGTCGCGATCGAGGCTCTTCAACGCAGGCAGCGGACGTCCCGCGTAACGGAACTCGCTGTCGTAGTCGTCTTCAACGATCCAGCTTCCCGCGCGCTTCGCCCAGTCGAGCAGCATGATGCGTCGCGGCAACGACAACGTGACACCGAGCGGGCTTTGATGCGCCGGCGTCACGAAAGCAAAACGCGCGTTCGGTTCGAGCGTCTCGCCTTGAGCGACATCGAGTCCTTCCTGATCGATCAGCACGGGCACGAGCCGCAACCCGGCTTCGACCAGAAAGTTGCGCGCGAGCAGATAACCGGGTTCTTCGTACCAGGCGCTGTCGTCCGGCTTCGCGAGGCTGCGCAGCACGAGTTCGAGCGCCGCACGATAGCCGTTGGTCACGAACACCTGCTCCGGCTCGCAATCGACGCCGCGCGACAAGCCGAGATAAGTCGCGATGCGCTCGCGCAGCGGCCGATAACCCGCGGGATCGGGATACGTCAACGACGTGGCATCGCCGCTGCGGGCGCGATACGCGACGAGCCGGCTCCATACCTTGCGTGGAAAGGCATCGAGTGCGGGAAGACCAGGGCGTAAAAGCGTAGCATCGTTGTCGGGGACCGCGTTGCGCGATGACTGCGAATCGCGTGGCGCCGACAGCGCGCGATCTCGCTTTTTGCGCGCCGCCGCAAGCGTCACGGACGGCGGCAACGACGGCGAGACGTACGTGCCCGCCGCACCGCGCATCTGCAGATAACCTTCGTCGACGAGGATGTTGTAGGCCATCTCGACCGTACCGCGCGCCGTATTTAACTGCATCGCCAGTCCGCGCAGGGCCGGTACGCGATCGCCCGGGTGCAAGTGACCCGCAGCGATTGCCGCTTTGAAGCGCTCGCTTATTTGCAGGTAAATCGGCACCGCCTCGTTACGGTCGATCTCGATGCTCAACTGACGTTCGTGTGCGGGCATGGTTGTTTAATGGCCTAGTGCAATCGACGATTCTTGTCCCTTCTTGCTGCACCAAGATTCGCACACAATGCAGTCAACAGCAACACTCAACTTGCACACCACGAGGTGAATCATGAAGATCGTTGTTATCGGTGGGTCGGGCCTGATCGGCGCGAAGACTGTCGCCGTGCTGCGCGCGAAGGGTCATGAAGCAGTGGCTGCATCGCCGCGCAGCGGAGTGAATGCGGTGACGGGCGAAGGGCTGGAGCAGGCGCTCGAAGGGGCACAGGTGGTCATCGATGTGTCGAACGCGCCTTCGTGGGCGCCCGACGACGTCATGGCGTTCTTTCGCGACTCGACGCTCAATCTCACGAAGGGCGAGGCGCATGCGGGCATCCGGCATCATGTGGCGCTGTCGGTGGTCGGCACGGATCGTATGCCGGACAACGGCTACTTTGGCGCGAAGGTCGAACAGGAGAAACTGATCGCGGCGTCAGGCGTGCCGTATTCGATCGTCCGTGCGACGCAGTTCATGGAGTTTCTCGGAGGCATCGCCGATGCGGGCATGATCGACGGCAAGCCCCATCTCTCGACGCATCAGTTTCAGCCGATCGCAGCGGATGACGTCGCGGCGATCGTGGCGGATGTCGCGCTCGGTGCGCCGCTCAATCGCGTGACCGATATCGCCGGTCCGGAGCGCGCTCCGATGAACGAAATCATCGGACGATATTTGAAGGCGACGGGCGATGCGCGTGAGATCGTCGCGGACAAGGATGCGAGCTACTTCGGCGGCACGATCGACGAGCTTTCGCTGGTGCCTCTCGGCGAGGCGCGTCTGGGGCAAGTGGCGCTCGAAGATTGGCTGCAACGCGCGAAGACGTGACGCAAGGATTAACATGGAACTTCGCGCAAAGACGAAGAGACCCCGCCGATGATAGACGCCTCCTGCCATTGCGGCGCCGTCCGCTTTGCCATCGACGCCGCACCGACGGAGGTGAATGACTGCGGCTGCTCCATCTGTCGCCGCTACGGGACGCTCTGGGCCTACTATGAACCGTCCGAAGTACGGTTCGCGGCCGGGAGCGGCCCCACCGACGTCTATATGTGGAGCGAGCGTCGGCTAGAGTTTCATCGCTGCCGCACGTGTGGCTGTGTCACTCACTGGCGCGCTCGTGACCCGAACTGGACGCGCATGGGTGTCAATGCGCGGATGATGCCGCCGGAGGTCGCGGCCTCTGCCGCGATGCTGCGAAACGGACTGCCGATTCGCTAAAAGCGGCCCAGGCACATGGTGACGATGCCCTCCATCCGCTATTCGCTCGCGTTCTTCGTCAACGTGTTGCTGCCGGCTGCTGCATACAGGATCGCATCCACACGTTTTGGACCCGCTGGCGCACTCATCGCATCGGCGTTGCCGTTGATCGCATGGATGTGCATCGACTTCAAGCGCTTTCGACACTTCGACGCGCTCAGTGCGGTCGTGCTCGCCGGAGTCGGCATGTCGCTGCTCGTGCTGGCGTCGAGTCCGGCGCGATGGCTGACCATGGCGCGTGAGCCGCTGGTGAGCGGTGTCATAGGCGTTCTCTTTCTGTCATCGCTTCTGCTCGAGCGGCCGCTGATCTATTATCTCGCGCGTTCGACGCTGTCACGCGAACAGCGAGGCCGCGAACTTGAATTCGATGCCACGTGGCGTACGCAACCAGCGCTCGTGCGGTCGATCCGGTTCATGACTGCCGTGTGGGGTGTCGGGCTTGTCGCCGAAAACCTCGCGCGGCTTTGGCTCACTTACAGCCTGAACGATCACGATGCACAACAAGCGTCCACCTGGGTCAGATATGCGTTCTATGGCGGGCTGACGCTCTGGACCATTTTCTACCGACGAAACTACATCAAGAGGCGGGTGGATACATCGACGAGCGCAAGTTCATCGAAGTAGCGCCATGGGAAGATGCCGCGCGCATGTTGATCGCTGAAGACGAGTTGCACGCCATAGCCCATCGGCTCGGCATGCGTGACGAAAACACCCTCGACGACAGGAACCGTGGCGCCTTCGATGCGAAGGCGCCTGCATTGCGCGCAAGGACACTCGCGCCGTAGCGTCGCATAGGAAAAGCGTTGCGGCGCCTTATCGGCCCACACCAGACTCAAGGTGCCCGCGCGATGATCCAGTTCGATCCGGTCAGGCGACATCATGCGTTCTCGCTTTCGATCTGCTGAAGCGCGATGCGTACGGCTTTGCGCACATCGGGATCGCGGTCATCGAGTGCTTCGCGTAGCGGGGCGACGACTGAGCGATCGCCCAGTTCGCCTAGCGCGAGCGCCGCTTCCTTCCTCAGATTGCTGATCGAGTGCGTGAGCAGCGTGGCAAGTGGCGCGCTCGCCTTCGCGTCGCCGATCCTGCCGAGCGCACGCGCGGCGCGCAATCTGACCTGCCAGTAGGCATCGCCGAGCGAGGCGATCAGTTCGTCGCGTGCATTCAGTGCGCGCAGCTTGCCGAGCGTGGTCGCAGCTTCTTCGCGCACCTGCCAGGCGTCGTCGTGCAAGGCGCCGAGCAGCGCGCTCACCGGCCCGGAAGCATCCGCCGAAGCGAATCCCAGCGCCCCTGCAGCGGCCCGCCTTACGTCCGGGTCCGCATCGGCACTCGCAAGCGATGCCAGCGAATCGAGCGCCCCCGGCTCTTTCAGCCAGCCGAGCACGCCGACGGCTTCGCGCCGAACGGCCGCACTCGTGTGGACGAGCGCCTGCGTCGCTACATCAAATGCGCCGGTGTAGCGCAGCTCACGCAACGCGCGCAAGACGGACGCCTTGACGAACGCATCCGCGTGTCCAGCCCAGCGCGTGAGCACCGAGCCGGAAGCGGCGTCCTTCAGTTCCGAAAGACTTTGCGCGGCGGTGTCGCGCACGTCTGTGTCGGCGTCGAGCAAGGCGTTGCAGAGCGCTTCCACGACCTCCGTTCGTTCCCATGACGCGAGCACTTGCGCAGCCTCGCGACGCACGTCTGCGGCAGCATCCTGCTTCAACGCGTCGATGATCGGTTGCAGCGAGCCTTCGTCTTCGAGATCGGCGAGATCGAGGAGCGCGATGCGGCGCACGGCCGGATCGGAGTCCGCGAGACGCGGGAGCAGGGCTGCGGCTTCGGGAGCGAGCGTGTCCGGGTCGTAGAGAAGGCGAAGGGTATCGGTCATGGATGGCTTTGATAAGGGCAAGGGCTTGTCAGCGGAGCAGATAGGGAATCTCTACCTTCACGGCGCCTGTTGGGCAATCCTGTTCGCACGGCATGCAGTACCAGCATTCGTCGAACTGCATGTACGCCTTGCCCTTGCTCATGTCGATGGCGAGCAGGTCCATCGGGCACACGTCGACGCACACGGTGCAACCCTTGTCGGCGATGCACTTGTCCTCGTCGACGGTGACGGGCGCGTTGCTACGATGAAAGATCTCATGTGGAGTGAATGACATGTCGGTTCCTCGTCACGCGGGTTCGGTCATGAGTGGACGCTCGCCGATGCGCAGCTTCTGATAGGCATTGTCGTCGCGTGGATCGGCGGCGACTACGTGGGGTTCGACCGCGCGCTTCTCGCTCGTCATGCGGCCGTGCTCGTCGCGTCGAAGATGCGTGTGGCAGAACCACTCGGCGTCGTCGCGACGCGGAAAATCGACGCGATGGTGATACAGACCCCAACGGCTCTCAGTGCGAAAAAGCGAGGCACGTGCTGCCATTTCAGCGCAATCGCGGATCGCGCTGACCTCGGCCGCACGCATCAGCTCGTGCGGATTCGCGGCCTTGATCTCGCTGATGTCTTCGGCGATTTCCTCGAAGCGTTGCAAGCCGATCTCCATCTTGCGCGTGACCTTCGGCGGCTGCAGATAGTCGTTCACCATGCGGCGCAGCTTGTATTCGACTTGCGCGGCGGCCAACCCTGTTTCGCGCTCTAGCGGTGCGAAAACGCGGCGGCGTTCGGCATCGACCTGCTCTTCGTCGACGTGCGCAAGTTCGCGGCCCGCTACGTAGTCGGCCGCGTTGTGTCCGGCGAACCATCCGTATGTGAATGCGCCCAGCATGTAGTTGTGCGGGACGGCCGCCATGTCGCCGGCGGCGTAAAGACCGGGGACGGTCGTCTCCGCGCGCTCGTTCACGTACACGCCCGATGCGCTGTGCCCGCTGCAAAAACCAATCTCCGAGATGTGCATCTCCACCATCTGCTGGCGATAGTCAGTGCCGCGTCCGGCGTGGAATCGTCCGCGGCTCGGGCGTTCGTTCGTGTGCAGGATTTCCTCGATGGTCTGGATCGTTTCTTCCGCCAGGTGATCGAGCTTGAGAAACACGGGGCCGTTGCCGCTTTGCAGTTCCTGGTAGAACTCCCACATCATCTGGCCGCTCCAGTAGTCGCATTCGATGAAGCGCTCGCCCTTGCCGTTCGCCGTAAAGCCGCCTAGCGGCCCGGTGACGTAGGCGCATGCAGGGCCGTTGTAATCCTTGATGAGCGGATTGATCTGGAAACATTCGAGATTCGCGAGCGCGGCGCCTGCGTGGTAGGCCATCGCATAGCCGTCGCCAGCGTTGGTCGGATTCTCGTAGGTGCCCATCAGGTAGCCCGATGCGGGCAGTCCGAGGCGGCCCGCGGCACCGCAGCTCAGGATGACGGCTTTGGCACGGACGACGTAAAAGTCAGCGGTACGGCAGTCGAAGCCGAGCACGCCGCACACACGTCCTGCCGAATCCTTGAGTAGGCGCGTGGCAACCACGCGATTCGTGATCGACACACGCGCACGCTTGAGTTGCCTGTACAGCACTTTCTTGATGCTGTGGCCTTCGGGCATCGGCAGCACGTATGAGCCCATGTGATGCACTTTCTTGACCGCGTAGTCGCCCGTGCTGTCCTTCTCGAACTTCACGCCCCAGCGATCGAGTTCCTCGATCGTCGTAAAGCTGTGCTTTGCGTAGGCATACACGGCCGCTTGATCGACGATGCCGTCGTTGGCGGCCGTGATCTCGCGCACGTATTGCTCCGGTGTCGCATGGCCGGGGATCACCGCGTTGTTGAGCCCGTCCATACCCATGGAGATCGCGCCGCTGCGCTTCACGTTGGCCTTCTCCAAGAGCAAAATCCTGAGCGACGGATCGCGCTCCTTGGCTTTCACCGCTGCCATCGGGCCTGCGGTGCCACCGCCCACCACGACGATGTCGTATTCGAGAACATGCGTTTTCATTGCTTATTCCTCGCGTTTCTGCGTGCTGTTTCCCGGTCGATGCGCAAGCGATATTGAAACGCATCGCCTCGAAAATAGAGGTATTCAAAATCTATTGGCTTGCCGTCTGCGTCGTGCGTAAGCCGCTCGATACGCAAGATGGGGCTGCCTTCGTCGACGCGCAGCGCCTTCGCGATATCTTCGTCGGCGAGGATTGCGTCGATCGAAACGTCCGCGTGGCCGAGCGGCACGGCGCAGTCGTTTTCGAGGATCAGGAAGATGTCGCGTGTTTCGAGATCCGCGCTCGCGACGCGCTTGCCGAGCGCTTCGGGCAGCCACGTTACTTCGAGCGATACGGGCTCGCGATTAAGCAGCCGCACACGATGGATCTCGGCGACGCGCGAACCTTCCGGCACGTCGAGCCGTACTGCGACTTGCCGGTCCGCCTTGACGAAGCGCACGCTCTGAAGCTGATTGACGATCTCGTAGCCCATCGACGACATCGCTTCCGCAAACCCTTGCAGCGACGTGACGTTCTGAAAGGCTTTGGGCTTGGAAACGAACGTGCCTTTGCCGTGCAGCTTGAAGAGCAGGCCTTCTTTCTGAAGATCGCCGAGCGCTTGCCTGACGGTGATGCGGCTCACGTCGAACATCGCGCACAGCTCGTATTCGGACGGCATCTGACTGTGCGGCGCGTACGTGCCGTCGAGGATGCGCGCGCGCAGCGCGTCCTTGATTTGCGCGTAGAGCGGCAAAGGCGATAAGGCTAGAAGGGTGGCGCCTGGCTTGGACATGAATTCCACTTGTCATAACAAGATGGGATAAGTGTAGTCAGGGAGGCGCGTGAGCCAAACCAAGTTTTTATGCTATCGATTTTCGATGGAGACGAATGACGGGGAGTCGCGTCGCTGGATTGAAGGAAACGGTGCTGCGGCAGAGGTGCACTAAACTACTGTGCAACGCGCGCCTCGGCCTTCGGCCAATGTTTCATCATCTCCTCGACTTCCTCGCCGATCCATTCCCGAAACTGGATGTATTCCGGCCGATGTCTCGCATTTTTGTGCGTAATCAGATGATGATATCGATCATGGAAAACGAGCGAATCCTGCACAGGTCGAACGAGCACACCCTCGCTGATCTGTCGATGGACGAGATGATGCCAGCCAAGGATCGTCCCTTCGCCCGCCTCCGCCAGAGAAACGAGCAAGCGATAGTCGTTGCTTTCGAACGGCTCTCCGAAGGCGTTTCTCTCCGAGCCATCGCCTTGCTGAAACCAGTTGCGCCATACACGCCAGTCCACGTGTTCGCAAACCTGCGCGCGACCCAAAAGAGAAAGGTGAAGCGTCGGTTGCTTGAGAAGATCCAGCGGCTTTAAAGCCTTGCCTCGAAAGTGACTGTCAAAGAACGCCTTGCTGCACACCGGATACACGACGTCATGAAACAGCGGCTCGACTTCATACTCCAGCTCGCGCGGCGGATTCTTGGTGATGATGAGATCGGGTTGCATGAGCTCATCCAGTTCCATGAAGTGCTCGGTGACCGTCACGTTGAGTTTGATGTCAGGGAAGCGCTTCCGAAAACGCGGCAAGCGCGCTGACAGCCAAAGCGCGGAAAACGTATGGGACACACAAAGCCTCAACGCGTTCTTGTCCGAACGACGCACGACCTCGGCCGCCTCCGCGATGTTCATGATCGACAGATACGACGCGTTATAGAGGATGCGACCCGCGTCAGTGAGCGCGATGTGCCGTCCCGTTCGCTCGAACAGGGCGACATCGAGCGCATCTTCGAGTTCCTTGATTTGCCGGCTGATAGCAGCCTGAGTGACGCAGAGAACCTCCGCCGCTTGCGTAAAACTCTCGTAGCGTGCCGCCGTCACGAAGCATTTCAAAGCACGCAGCGACGGCATTTGCGCCAGGAGCCTGTCGGCAAACAGTTGCTTCTTCTGCATGGTCCTCACCTTATTTGCGGACGAATTCGAGAGACCGCGCGACCAGCGGGCAAGCGGCCTTCCGATAACCCTGAACAAGGTACTTTATATCGGAATATTGCGTTTATCGGTCTGACAATAATAAATGGCTTTATGTTTGTCCTTCGATACGTTTCAAGACGTTATCCAGCGCTGTTTCATAGCGTGCATACACGCCTTCGCGGGAGAGTTCGTTATGAAGCTGCTCGTTGATCCCGCCTGGCGTCATGGACATGTGCGTCAACGCGGAGAAGGAATGCTCGCCTTCGGTCGTCTCGTTGACAAGACCGACCGTGTAAGCCGACAAATAGGTCCGCGCCGACTCATAGTGGACGCCTTGCTTGACCAGCCATGCAGCCTGAGTTTCGAGCACCGCATAGAAGCTCGCCATCGTCGCCGTAACGGCTGAGATGGCATCGAACTTCCTTTCGTCATCGACTTCGACTGCGGCGCCCACGAGGGAAAAAATCTGGCTCGCTACTTCGTCGCGTGGACAGAGCGCGGTGCTTCCCTTGGCAGCGGCGACGGCGGGCAGCGGTATCGCTCGGACAACCGCCTTGACTTCCCCGACCATCCGCTGGACCTCCGCAATCGAGACGCCAGCAAGGAAACTGATAACGTGATGTCGTGGCGTGAGCCGGAGATCGCCGAGCACCTCCCCAGCGATTTGCGGCACGACCGCGAGGCAGGCGATGTCACAGCTATCGAGCACCTCCTGATTTGATCCGCAAACGGAAATCCGCGAGTCGAGCGCAGCCAGGCTCGCGGCGATTTCGGCATTGCGCGGTGACAGAGAGATGCTTTCGAACGGCGCACGGACTCGCAGCAATCCTTTGACGATTGCCTGCGTGATCGTTCCTGTTCCAATGAAGCCTAGTCGCATGGTATTTGTGTGTTCAATGACGCCGCGCTTGCTCGCGCGGTGTCAGGGGTTGCGTATCAGTCGAGTTTTAGCCAGGTCGTTTTGAGCTCGCAATACTGGTCGTGCGCATAGACCGACTTGTCTCGCCCGCCGAATCCTGATTGCTTGAAGCCACCGAACGGTGTCGAAAGATCGCCTTCGCCGAAGCAGTTCACCGTCACCGTCCCTGCGCGGATTCTCGCTGCTACCTTGTGCGCGTTGTTGACGTTGTCGGTCCACAGCGAAGCGGCGAGGCCGTAGCACGTGTCGTTGGCAATCTGCACCGCTTCGTCGATGTCCTTGTACTCGATCACGCAGAGCACCGGCCCGAACACTTCGTCCCGCGCAATACTCATGTCGGGCGTCACGTTATCGAAGATCGTCGGCTCGACGTACCAGCCGCCGCTCTCGACAAGAATCGCATTGCCGCCGGCCACGAGCCGCGCGCCTTCGGCCTTGGCCTTCTCGATGTGCCCAAGAACCTTCTCGTAATGCTGCTGCTCGATGAGGGCGCCGAGCTTGACATTAGGGTCGAGCGGATCGCCGGTTTTCCAGCCTTCGAGCACGGTCTTGATCTTCGCAAGAAGCGCGTCTTTCTGGTTCGCGTGCACCAGCAGGCGAGAGCCCGCGCTGCAGTTCTCTCCCATGTTCCAGAACGCCGCCGCGACCGCCTGCTCCGCGACGGCATCGAGATTCGCGACGTCGGGAAGCACGACCTGCGGGTTCTTGCCACCGCATTCGAGAATGACACGCTTGAGATTCGTGTCGGCGGAATAACGCAGGAAGCGCTTGCCCGTCTCGGTCGAACCGGTGAACGCGATGAGATCGACGTCGGGGTGAAGGCCGAGGGCCTGTCCCGCCTTTTCTCCTGTGCCCGTCACGACGCTGAATACGCCTGCCGGCACGCCGGCTTCCAACGCGAGGTCCGCGATGCGCAGTGTCGCCAGCGACGTTTGCTCGGCAGGTTTCACAATGACGCTGTTACCCACCGACAAAGCCGGACCGATCTTCCAAGCGAGCATGAGCGCAGGAAAATTCCACGGCAGAACCGCGCCGACGACACCGATAGCCTCGCGCGTAATCATGCTGACGACGTTCGCCCCCGATGGCGATAGCGCGTCATAGCGTTTGTCGGTCACTTCGGCATGCCAGCGGATACAGGCAGCCGATTCGGGAATGTCCAGTCCCAGGCACTCCGAGATCGGCTTGCCTGCTTCGAGCGCTTCGAGCACGGCCAGTTCGTCGGTATGCTCTTCGATCAACTGCGCGAGCTTGAGAAGCACGGCCTTGCGTTGGACCGGAGCCGCCTTCGACCAGATGCCGGATTCGAACGCGTCTCTCGCTGCGACTACCGCGCGGTCCACGTCCTTTTCATCGCAATAGGCCACGTCGGCGAGCGTCTTGCCACTCGCCGGATTCAACGTGGGGAATGTCTCGCCCGAGGCCGACGGACAGCGAGCCCCGCCAATGAAGGCTCGTCCGTCGAGCGATAGTGCAGCAGCCTTTTGCTTCCATTCGTTAAGCGTCGTCATGTGCGTTTCCTTGAGCGATTAAAGTTCTGCGCCAGCCGAAAGCTCCTTGACCCATATGGCGGCTGTTACCGCGACATCCGCGATCGGTCGCATGGGCAAGGGGCGCGGTGGTGGTTGCTTCAGGAGTTTTTGAACCATGTCGTTGTTCATGCCTAGCGCGTATTCGGCAATCACTTTTCCAGAAGCCGATCCTCTGCTAAGCCCCAATCCATTGCAGCCGATCGCCTGATACAGGCCGTCGTCCCTTCTGCCGAAGAGCGTCCCGCCATTGGCCGACAGGCAAAGCGCGCCGCCCCATGTGTATTCGAGCGCCACGTCTTTGAGCATCGGGAAGCGGCGGTCGAACGACCGTTGATGCAGATGCTTCGCCTTGCGCAAATCCGACTCCGATACTTCCAGCCCCGGTCGGAATGCAAAGTGATTGCGAATGCAGATTCGATCCGTGCCCAGGCGCCTGACCGTGGTTCCCATCGGGTCTGCCGGAATCAGCGCCCATGACTCGATGCCGCCAAGCGCCTTGACTTCTTCGGGCGTCATGACACGAGTCAACGATGCAAACGTGTACACGGGCAGCAACCCGTTCGGATGATCACCGAAGGTTGCCGCGTAGGCGTTCGTGCAAAGAATCACCTTGCCGGCGGTAATCTTTCCGTTAGCGAAGGAAAGGACTTCGCCAGCCGCCGTGTGCTCGAGCCGCGACACAGGACTGAGCTCGAAGACTTCAACATTCGACGGCATCGTGCTCGCCAGTCCGCGCATGAGAGCAGCGGGTTGCACCGTGCTGCAGCCTGGCGTGAAGATCGCGCCGTGGTAGAACGAAGTCCCCGTAACCTCCGCGATGGCGGCCTCGTCGAGCCACTCGAATCTTTCGTCGATACGCCGCAAGCCGCTCGCAAAGTGCTCGAGTGCTTCCTTGCCGCGCTTGTTGACCGATGCGTGATACTTGCCGTCGTCACGCCAGTCGCAAGCGATGCCCTCTGCGCGCACGATGGACCTGACGTAACCGATACCGTGCCGCTGCATCTGTATGTCGGCCTTGTCGGCGTCGACGCTTCTCGAATAGCTTTCGCTGCTGATGTCGTGCGGCAAGTCGACGAAGAAACCCGAATTGCGCCCCGCAGTCGAACGGCCGATGCGATCCGCCTCGACGATCGCGATGCTCGCCTGTGGCGCGAGCTCGGCCAGTCTTCGAGCGGCGCACAGTCCTGTGATTCCACCGCCGACCACCACAAAATCAAATTGCCTCTCGCCGCGCATCGAGTGCGCGGCTGAAGGCGGTGACAGAGTCTCCCACCAGCCATTGACTCCATCGGCAGCGGGAAGCCGGGCGAATTCGAGTTTCGAGGCCATGCAAATCAGCGTCCCTTGCGGAGCAGCGGTTCGACGAGCTTCGCGAAATCGCGGCGCTCAGTGTCTGTGAGCGCGCCGAGCGGCGCACGGGCATCGCCGACGCGCGTGCCTGCCAGCTCGCATCCATAGCGCACGTACTGGATGAACTTGCCGCTCCGTTCGAGCAATTCGAGTACGGGCAGCAGCGCCGTCATCAACTCGCGGCCCGCGACGAAATCGCCGCGCCTGACGCAGGCTTCGAGCAACTCGACGTGCACCTCGGGCAGGAAATTCGCCGCGCCTGCGACCCAGCTTCGGGCGCCCCACACGAAGAATTCGAGCGCCTGGTCGTCCATGCCGCAGCTGAGGACGAGCTTGCTCTTGAAATGCGTCGCGAGATGATGCAGGTGCGCGATATCGCCGGTGCTCTCTTTCATCGCGACGAAGTTAGGGCGTTCGAGCAGTTCTTCGAGCACGCGGTCGCTGATGTCGGTGCCCGTGCGCGCCGGGAAGTTGTACAGCATGATGGGCATGTCGAGACTGTCGTCGACTGCGAGCATGTGCTGCAGCAGTTCGTCCTGCGTGGGCTGCGCGTAGTAGGGCGCGGCGAGCAGCAGTGCGTCGAGGCCGGCCTTTTTGGCTTCCTGTCCGAGGCGCAGCACTTCACGCGTGGTCGTGGCATTGATGCCTGCGGTCAGTAGCGTCTTGCCGCCCGCGGCTTGCGCGACTGTATGGAACGTGGCCACGCGTTCGTCGAAACTGAGCGCGTAGTACTCGCCCGTCGTGCCGCCGACGCCGAGACCCGACAGACCTCGACCAGCGAGATCCACCGCGTGATTGCCGAGTAGCTCATGGTCGATCTCGCCATCGGCTTTGAACGGGGTGACCAGGGGTGCATGTACGCCTTCGAAGCTCATTGAATCCTCTGCTTGTTTAGACCTCACCGCGTGTGTGGTGCGGTAAGGTTGAAAGTGATGGTCGCCTGCGTCAAAGCAGGGCTTCAGCATTCGAGTAGATCGGGAACCGGTTGCACAAGTCACGAACGCGGCTTCGCACTGAACGCTCGACCAGTTCGTCGCCTTCGGGCTGCTTTTCCAGCGCGGACAGAATTTCGAGGATCAGCGCGCCGATCTCCTCGAACTGCTGGACGCCGAAGCCGCGCGTCGTTCCTGCGGGCGTGCCGAGGCGAATGCCTGACGTCACGGTAGGGCTCTCGGTATCGAAGGGAATGCCGTTCTTGTTGCACGTAATGCCCGCGCGTTCGAGCGCTTTCTCCACGCGTGTCCCGGTCAGGCCCTTAGGGCGAAGGTCGACGAGCAGCAGATGGTTATCAGTGCCGCCGGTGACGAGGTTCACGCCACCCAGCTTGAGCACCTCGCCGAGTGCCTTGGCGTTTTGCAGGACGTGATCGATGTACGTCGTGAACTCGGGACGCAAGGCCTCGCCGAACGCTACCGCCTTGCCCGCGATGACATGCATCAGCGGACCGCCCTGCAGGCCGGGGAACACCGCGGAGTTGATCTTCTTCGCGACATCGGCGTTGTTCGTCAGGATGAAGCCGCCTCGCGGACCGCGCAGCGTCTTGTGCGTGGTCGAAGTCACCACGTCCGCGAAACGGACAGGGTTCTCGTGCCGGCCGGCCGCGACGATGCCCGCGATGTGCGCCATATCCACCATCAGCATTGCGCCGACGCTGTCCGCGATCTGGCGGAAGCGTGCGAAGTCGAGCGCGCGCGGATAAGCCGAGTAACCCGCGATGATCAGCTTCGGCCGATGTTCATCAGCGAGCTTCTGCACTTCGTCGTAGTCGATGCGAAGCGTCTCGCGGTCCACGCCGTACTGGACTGCATTGAACCACTTGCCGGACATCGCGGGACGCGCGCCGTGAGTCAAATGGCCGCCGGCATCCAGCGACATGCCGAGGACCGTATCGCCCGGCTTGAGCAGCGCCAGCATCACCGCGCCATTTGCTTGTGCGCCGGAGTGCGGCTGCACGTTGGCGTATTCGCACTCGAAGAGCGCCTTGACGCGGTCAAGCGCCAGCGCTTCGATGCGATCGACGTGCTCGCATCCGCCGTAATAGCGCTTGGACGGATAGCCTTCCGCATACTTGTTCGTCAGCACCGAGCCTTGCGCTTCCATCACTGCAGCGGACACGATGTTCTCGGAAGCGATCAACTCGATCTGGGACTGCTGTCTACGCAGTTCCAGCGCGATTTCCGAGGAGATCACCGGGTCGCGGTCCTGCAGGGTCTCTGAGAAAAATCGAACGTTATCGTTCACAGACATACTCCGTGATAGTCAGTACAGCCTTTCGCAAACGTGCAGGGCAGGGCGTCGCGCGCCGTGGCACCTGCTCATCCATGTCATTGCGCGAGCCACGCCTTCAGCTTGTCGGGATGTGCCTCGACGAACTTCTTCGCTGCCGTCGCGTAATCGTTGGTGCTGTTGCCTTCGAGCTCGATGGCCTCGACGTCGGCGAGCGTCAGCTTGAAATGCTTCATGAAGACATTGGCACGCGGGAACTTGGTGGCGAACTGCTTCGAGCCGAACGCGTGAATCTGTTCTTCGCCGCCAAGTGCGCCCTTGGGGTCCTTCAGGTAACGCATCGGCCATTTCTGGAAGAGCCAATGCGGGCTCCAGACCGTCGCTACGATCCATTGCTTGGACTGCGCCGCCCGTGATACCGAGGCGAGCATGCCCGCTTCGCTCGACGATTGCAGCTTGTAGCCCGCGAGGTCGTATTCCTTGATGGCTTTCTCCGATGCCTGCATGAGGCCGCCGCCCGGCTCGATGCCTTGAATCGTACTGTTCAGCTTGCTCTTGACTTCCGGCTTGTTGAGATCGGCGATCGACGAGAGCTCCGACTCGGGGACATAGGTCGGGACCGCCCAGCCGTTCTTGCCGCCGATATAGATGACGGAGACGTCATCCAAATCGTTGTTGTAGCGCGAGTAGTACGTGCCATGGGTCACCGGAAGCCAGCCGCCGACCATGAGGTCCAGGTCGCCGCGCGCGACGCCCTGAAACTGGATGCCGATGTCCGCCTGAACGAACTTAACGGGTTGCTGGAGTTTTGTTTCGAGCACGTACTTCACGACGTTCGCAACGGCGAGCACGTCCGCCCAGTTGGTCGTTGCAATCTTCACGGGTTCGGCTGCCGCCACGCCGCCCGCATGTAGCCCGACCGCGCAAAATGCCGTTGCAGTGAGCTTCGCAAGGTACGACTTGAGCATTCCAGTTTTCATCTGATACTCCTGCAAGGTTTGAGGGTTTGTTCGTCTTCTTCGTGGATTACGTCTGGGTCTGAGCCGATTCGCTTGCAGCCTGCTTCGATGCCTTGGGCCGGTTCACTTTCTTTTTCGACTTGACGCCGAAGCTCTCAGTCAAGCGATCGAGAATGATCGCGAGCAGCACGACGCCGAGACCACCTTCGAAGCCGATACCGATGTCGAGCCGTTGGATGCCGCTGAGCACATATTCGCCAAGGCCGCCCGCACCGATCATCGAAGCGACCACGACCATCGAGAGCGCCATCATGATGGTCTGGTTGATGCCTGCCATGATCGAAGGAAGCGCATTCGGGAGCTGGATCTTCCAGAGCAATTGCGTGTCGGTGCTGCCGAACGAGCGGCCAGCCTCCATGAGTTCCTCGCGAACCTGTTTAATGCCGAGCGTCGTGAGGCGCACGACCGGCGGCATGGCGAAGACGATCGTCGCGATGACGGCCGGCACGCGCCCGAGTCCGAACAGGATCACGGCGGGGATCAGATACACGAAGGCGGGCATCGTCTGCATCAGATCGAGCAGCGAACGCAGGATGACTTCGACGCGTTTGTTGCGTGCGCCCCAAATGCCCAGGGGAATGCCGATCAGCAGGCTAAAGAACGTTGCCGCGATGACGAGGGCGAGCGTCGCCATGGTTTGCGGCCAAAGGCCCATGTAGTGGATGGCGTAGAGCGCGATACCGCCAAAGGCAGCAAACGCAACGCCCTTGCGCCACAACGCAACCGCCATCAACGCGACCAGTACCACGACAAACGGAATCGCACCGAGACCGTCTTCGAGCAACTTGACGACAGCGCCTAACGCAGCGGAAAACGCGTCGAAACCGCCGCGAAAATGAAGAAACAGAAAATTGACCGCGCTTTCAGCCGCCTGCCCGATGAATGACGAGTTCATGAAGCCCTCCGTTGCATAACCTGTTTCAGAATCGTGCGGCACGACACGACGCCAGCGAACGCGCCCGCCTGATCGACGATGGGGACGTCGTGATCCTGGCTAAGCGCAATGGTCGACAGTTCGTGCAAGTCCGCATCGAGAGGAATCGCAGAGACGTCGCGCAGAAGCGCGTCGCGAATGGGTCCGCTTCCGCACTTGTGCAGCGAGGCGGGCGTCACGCACCCTTGATAGCGTCCCGCTTCGTCGCAGACATAGCCACACTCGACGCCGGCGTCGATGAGCTGATTCAGATAGCGCTCCGATGACGTGCCGCTATCGCACTTGATGAGTCCGCGGTCGACCTTCGTGAGGAAGCTCGATGCCTTCAGAAAACGCGACACGTCCACGTTGCGGAAGAAATTGCGAACATAGTCGTCAGCGGGCGTTTGAATGAGCTCGGCAGGCGTACCGACCTGAACCAGCCGTCCGTCCTTCATCACGCCAACGCGTCCGCCGATCTTGATGGCTTCTTCGATATCGTGCGAAATGAACACGACGGTGCGCTGTTCCTCCTTTTGCAAGCGGAGGAGTTCGTTCTGCATTTCGAAGCGGATGAGCGGGTCGAGGGCCGAGAAGGCTTCATCCATCAAGAGGACCGACGGGTTCACGGCCAGCGCCCGCGCCAGGCCCACGCGCTGCTGCATGCCGCCCGACAACTCGCCCGGATAGAGCTTTTCATACGAACCGAGACCGACGCGAACGAGCGCGCTGCGCGCCACGTCGTAGCGTTCCTTCTTCTTGAGGCCGCCCACTTCGAGACCGTACGACACGTTGTCGATGACGGTGCGGTTGGGCAAGAGCGCGAACGACTGAAAGACCATCGCCATCTTGTTGCGCCGTACTTCGCGCAATTCGGGCGTGGACATCGGCGCGATATCGCGGCCTTCGAGCACGACCTTGCCTGACGTCGGCTCGATCAGGCGATTCAGCAGACGAACGAGCGTCGACTTTCCGGAACCGGACAGTCCCATGATCACGAAGATCTCGCCCGAGCGCACGCTGAGGCTTACGTTGTCGACCGCGACCATGTTGCCGGTCTGCTCGAAGATCTCGTTGCGTCCGAGGCCTTGGCGCAGCAGTTCCGCAGCGCGCTCGGGTTTGGGTCCGAAGATCTTCGAAAGATTCTGGACCGTAAGAATATCCTTCGCCCGCTCGGACGTTTGGGCAGCCGTTGACGCTTGAAACGTCGCGGCCTCGTCTGACGGAAGGGTGAGGTTTGGGGTCATTCTGTCGTTCCAACTGGCAAGTTCAAAAACCTGTGGCCCAATCCGGCTCGCGGACGCGCTGAGAAGCAGCGTCCGGCGAAACGTGCACGGGGCAGGGATGAGCGTTGCGGCTTCCGGCATTCGCCGAAGAGCCATTTCTGTAAGCGAAGACAGCGAGCGTCGTGAAGTCGCAGATTTCGCGGCTATCTCACCAACGATGCGTGATTTGTTCAAACCGCTTTATCGGCAGCCAACGTTTGTTGCGTTGATAGAAGCGTACCCCGACAATTTCACTGCTCCAGCTACATTTACTGTGCTCTTTGCCATACCTCAGGTTATGAGTCGTGGCGTGTGAATTGGAGGGGTTTCGGTTAGATGCCCACGGGACGGGGCAGTGGGCGATTGAAGGACTTCAGGACCGAAGTTCGAGGAAGGGCGGAGATAAGGGAAACCACCGAGCGGAGCGATTCTTCTGCGGTGGATTCTCGAATATTATCGATTGCGGTGCCGTTCAGACAATCGTCCATCAAAGGGCAATCGATGTCCATAACGAAGTTCAGGAGGCATGGCCGCGGTCATGCAGTGGTACGAAGGCACACAACTTTTAGAGCGAGAGCGCATGCAGAAATCATTCAACGACGCGACCCGAAGCCATTACACGATCCGGCAAGAAGACTGGCGCCCGCTAAGGATTGGTGATTCAAACATCCCCGGCTACTTCTGGATTCCCTTATCGGATGACGAGGACGGAGCATGGTCGAGCTACTGGATGAAGATCGAGGCGGGCGCGCGAGGGCCGGTGCATCGCCATGGAACGACTGAACTGCTCGTCGTACACGAAGGCGTGCTCTCCGATAGCGATGGCGCAACGTTCACAGCCGGCGATGTATTGACATACGCGGCAGGATCAAATCATGCGACTTCATCCGATACCGGATGCGTCGTCCTGGTCGTTGCGCGGACCGGTTCGACGCTTGCCGATTGAGAATCGCCCCGGCTGGATTGTGGAGGCCGCAAAACCCTGCTAAAAGCCGGGCACTGTGCGGATACTAGAATCGGGCGAACGTTGCTGCGGGCTGTCTGAGCCGACGCGGCTCTCTTCATACGGACGCTCCTTGCTTTTGAGAGTTGGATGCGGCTCGTGTCGCTTTAGGGACGACAGGCGCGCCGCTCATCCTGTACCCACTGCGCAAGTGCCCCACTGATCGCATCGCCACTTGCCCGGCAAACGCCGCCCATTTCGACTTGGACTGCGCCCGGCTGGAAAGGCCGAGCGTTGACGCGCTTGGGGGAGCGCCTTGCCAAGCATTCGCTGCCGTCTGTTCGGCAGACGCGGACTGGGCCGCCGGAGCCGAAGCAGGAGCCGCCACCGCGATCCTGACGAGGCGAGGCGACGGGTCACACGCACTGCCAATGCCGGGACTTTCAGGGCAGGGAGGATAAAACGCGTGGCCGATCAATTGAGCCGGCGCTCCGGTCATGTGATGCACGGCGCCGCGGGCGAGCGGGTCGGATCCGGCGTACGCGAGCCTTGGGCCGAGGAACGCCAGCGTCAAGCAGATCGTGGCGGCCCATACGATCCTTCGCGCGCTACCGAAGATGTGGGATCGATCCGGTTGTCTTCATCGCGTCCTCTTCACTTCTTCTTGCCGGATTGCAATCTGATGCGGCGCAATGCGTGCTTTCCCGAAAATGAGTTTAGGCGTTGATTCATCAAGCACAAGAAGCGTTTGAGCGCGTCGAACATCCTAGCCAGATCCGCGATCGGCGGGAAAGGTCCCTACGTACGGAGCCTGAGCAAGAGCACATTGCCGCCTGTCCAAAGGCATCCCAAACGAGATCGGGAATGACGGCATGTGGCGCCCTGAATCGCCCCGGCCGGGCTCTGTGCGATACCGCACATCGCGGGATCGATCAGTCATGCGTGTACCTTTCCAACACCTATCATCCCCTTTGCGAAAACGCCGTATTCGGTTCACTCCAAAACGCTCGCGGTGAGATATGCCAAGCATCGAATACGATCCTTCCCGCCTTGCGTTGTTATCTCCCGAGGCCCGCCCGACGGTCTTCGCGCGGGGAATGGTCTATACGTCCCTGCAGGTTGCCGTGGAAGCCGCGCGGCTCGCGTATGTGCGCGCCGAGGAAGGCGGAGCTGCGCGACAAGGCCTCGTGGATGCCCTCGATTCGATCGGTTTCTCGCAGCCCGCGATCTTCACCGACGATAAAACGGGAAGCGCGGCATTTGCCGCCTTCCGGGCGGTCGACGGCCTTGCCATCGTTTCGTTTCGCGGGACACAACCCGACGAGGTCTCGGATCTCGCGACCGATCTGCACGCAAACCGGCGGCCCTGGAAGCCAGGCATGGGCAACGTTCACGCGGGGTTTGCGACGGCCGCGCTGAGTCTCGAAGAACCCATCGCCGAATGGCTGGGCACCGGGGGCGCTGCCCGCAAGCAACTGATTCTGACCGGGCACAGCCTCGGCGCCGCCATGGCGACGCTTCTTGCCACGGTTTTCCCGGCGACGGAGTTGGTCACGCTCGGATCACCGCGCGTAGGCGATGAAGCATTCGCCGCTTGTTTCGGCGGCCTTCGAGCGACCCGTCTCGTCGACTGTTGCGACGTAGTCACCGAACTTCCACCTGCCAGCGCCTCATATATGCACGTCGTGGACATGACGTACATCACGCGCTCCGGCATGCTCGACCCCGGCATCGACCCGGCGGGCGTCGCATCGGACCGTTCGGGCGCACGTAGCAGTTATCTCTTTGACTACGCCTGGAAAATCGGCAACGTGTTGCTGCGCGATCTCGCGGACCATGCACCGATCAACTACGTGCGGGGGGTGTTCGCGTGATGCTGACCGGATATGTCCAGGCGAGCGAGCCAGGCATCCTGAAACTGTGGGTCGGCATGTTCGGCCGGATGCCACCGCCGGCGCCGCAGGTGTTCATCGACAGGTCACCGGCCACCCCACTTGCGCCTCCCGACATCCATCCGATCCGCGACCTGGAGGTGGATGACGCGAATAACGCGGTGAATTACCAGTGCGTGCTGCGCTTCGCGATCGCGAAAGAGTCGCGGCCCTATCAGATACGGATCGAAGCAGGCGGCGAGTCCCACGAGTTCGGCACCATGACGTTGCCCGAACAGGTGCCCACGCTTCTCGACGGGAGTTTCAACATATTGCTTTCTTCGTGTTACTCACAGCCTGAGGACAAGAACGGTCTGCTCGGGACTATCGTGTCGCAAATCAAAGTGAAGCCTCATCTGACCGTGCTAGCGGGCGATCAGGTCTATCTCGACCTGCCGCTCGGTGAGATCGTGCCCGCGGCCAATCCGGATCGTGCACGCGCGCTGTCGCAGAAGTACCGCAAGAACTGGCTCAGCGGCGCACTTGGCGCGCCCGGGCTGCAGTCGGTGCTGGAGCGCGCTCCTGTCGTTTGCATCCCCGACGACCACGAGTTCTGGAACAACTATCCCTTTGCGCAGAAGCAGCTTCCCGGCACGTGGTCGGAGCCCTCCCGTACGCTGCTCGGCGAAGTGGCGCGATCGCTTTACGAGGACTACCAGATCGGCGGACCGCCTGGTGGCGCAGGCGGAGCGACGCGCCTCAATGTCGATCCGCTGCAGATGCTCTTCATCGACATGCGCTGCGACCGCGACAACCAGCTCGGCTTGCTCATGAGCACCAGGGCAAGCAATGCGCTGACCCAATGGAAGACGGATCTCATCTCGACGCGCCAGGCGAACCGGCCCGCGGTCGGCATGCTCGTATCGGGTCAGGCACTTTTCATCGACCCGCCTGTCGAGAACTGGAAGAAGCACAACGTCGACGCGGAAATGCCCAACTATACGCAGTTCTCCGCGATTCAGCAGACGCTCGCGGAACTCGCGGACCAGGGCATCCCGGTCGTCTACATGACGGGCGATGTTCACTGGGGCAGAGTCGCGTGCGGAACCGACGTGCCTTCGGGCACAGTGCTCTACGAAGTCATCGCGTCGCCGTCGAGACTCATTCGGATACCAATTCTCGACACCGCCAAGGAAGGACTGAACGCAGTGAGAGGCATTTTCGGCGAGAAGAAGCCGTGGCCCCGGCACAGCGACCCGGAGGAGGCGCCAAGTTCCTTCGGACCAAACGGACGTTTCCGCATCAAGGCAACGGGCTGCGAGCAACGCGGCGACCAGGTTGCGATCGTCTCGTTCACCCGGGTCGGCAGCGGCGTCGATATGCAGGTCAGCTACTACGGAATCTCCGACGACAAATCGCTTTCGCAATCACACACGTCGCAGCGCTTCGAACTGCGCGTGCGCGATGCAGTTTAGCCGGCAGCAGACAAGGAGCCGGTGCGCGCCCTTTTTCACGAAGTCGGTGCGACGAACGCGAGAGGACTTTCCCCAACCTGCCCGACCTTGTTCAATACACTAGCGAGTCTGAAAAATGTTAAAGCTGGCACGCTCCACAGCAACCGCACCCAATGCTCATTTCCAGCCGTTCGAACGCGCGGACGGCGAGTCCAACACCGCCTGGGGTGAACGCGCCGTCAACGCGATGCAGTCCGGCGGACCGGGCGAGTGCACCTATATCGTGTTGCTCGGCGGCTCGGATACGCTCGCGTTCCGGCTACGGGTTGCTCAGTCTATCGTGCGGCCGGATATGCTTCCGTCCTTCTGGTCCGAGTCGATACTCGTTGAGCTGAAGGGGAACTCGCTGAAAGGCGCGAATGCGATCCACGTTCCGCTGCATCAGCCCGAAGGCCCGGCGTTTGCCGCTCGCGTGAACGGCGTCGTCACGCGGCCGCTCGTCGATTTCGACGACCCCGCGCGCTTTCCGAACATCGCGGTGATCGCGATGCCCGTTGCGCAGGAGGCGGTATTGGCGAAGGTAGCGAACTTCACGCAGTCGCGCTCGACCCTCGACGCGCTCGAACATGTCTTGCGCTGGCTCGCCTTCGCGTGGGGTGCTGCGCGCACGCCGAATCCGCTGCATGAGAACTACGGGCTGCCATCGACCTGCATGATCGAGACAGTCTGCGCGGCCGCGAATTTCGATCTTACGCCGGGCCTCGAGTCGCGGGCATCCTGCCCGGAAGCGATATGGTCGGCAGCGAGTTATTGGCAAGAGTACTTCGTGACGTTCAACGGCCGCGAGCCAGTCGGCCGGTACTGGACGCCACACGCCTATGCGATCCAGGAGCCCGCGGCTCCGGCGGTCGACGCACCGCGTGCACCCGCGAAGCGAGCCCGTGGCGGGAAGGCAGGGCGCAAAGGCGCTCGGTGAAGGCAAGACCCATCGGTCGGAACCAGAACGGCAGCGGGCGCGTCGTCGAACTCGCATCAGGTGGTTGTTCGCGTGGTTGTGACTCACGCTTCCTGATCAGGAAAGCAAGTCAACGGTGGCGCCATGCATGCCTTGCGCAAGACGCCACCAGGCGACACTCAACGAAACAGCTTGGTCGCCTGCGAGAGCGTATTGACGACGCCCCACGCGAGCGGAACGAGCACGTAGATCCAGAAGATGGCGAGCAGCACCTTGTTGGTCGGATGCTCGGCGGTGCGCAGATCAGCGTTCATTTTTGATGCTCCTTTTTTTTAGTTGATCGCCGGCGTCGACGCGTTCATGTGATGCCTTTCATCCACGCGACGAATGAGCAGATTGCACACGAACCCGACGACGAGCAGCGCCGCCATGATGTGCAGCGTCGTCGTGTAGGCTTCGGCTTTCGCCACGCCGCGCTCGACTTCATAAGCGCGGATATAGTTGACGAGCACCGGTCCCGCGATGCCCGCCGCCGCCCACGCCGTGAGCAGCCGCCCATGAATGCCACCGACGAAGGCCGTGCCGAACATGTCGGCGAGATAGGCGGGAATGGTGGCGAAGCCGCCGCCGTACATCGAGAGAATCACGCCGTATGCAAGCACGAACAGCGCGATGTTGCCCGACTGCGCGAACTGCGGAACGAGGTAGTAAAGCACCGCGCCGAGCGCGAAGAAAACGAAATACGTGTTCTTGCGCCCGATGAAGTCGGACGTCGATGCCCACACGAAGCGTCCGCCCATGTTGAAGAGCGACAGGAGCCCGACGAAGCCCGCCGCTGCGCCCGCCGTGATCGACGCCTTAAAGCTTTCCTGGATCATCACCGATGCCTGGCCGAGCACGCCGATGCCGGCCGTCACGTTCAGGAACAGCACGAGCCACAGCAGATAGAACTGCGGCGTCTTCAGCGCCTGATCGATGTGCACGTGTTCGCGCGTGATCATCTTGCTGGCGGTGACGGGCGGCGTCCAGCCGCTCGGTTTCCAGTCGCGCGGCGGGACGCGGATCGCGAGCGCGCCGATCGTCATCGAGATGAAGTACACGACTCCCAGCACGACGAACGTCTCCGCGACGCCATTGCTCGTGGCGCTCTTGAAGTGGTTCATCAGCGCGACCGAGGCGGGCGCGGCGATCATCGCGCCTCCGCCGAAGCCCATGATCGCCATGCCGGTCGCCATGCCGCGACGGTCCGGGAACCAGCGGATGAGCGTCGACACCGGCGACACGTAGCCGAGTCCGAGCCCGATGCCACCGATCACCCCATAGCCGAGATACAACAGCCAGATCTGGTGCAGTTGCACGCCGAGCGCCGAGACGAGAAAGCCACCGCCGAAGCAGCACGCAGCGGTGAACATCGTGCGGCGCGGGCCAACCTTTTCGAGCCACTTGCCGGCGAAGGCCGCTGAGAGACCGAGAAACACGATCGCAAGCGAGAAGATCCAGCCGAGTGTCGTGAGCGTCCAGTCATCGGGCGCAGGTTGCGTGATGCCGATCACCTTCGTGAGCGGCGCGTTGAATACCGAGAACGCGTACGCCTGGCCAATACACAAATGGACGGCGAGCGCGGCGGGCGGAACCATCCATCGCGAGAAGCCGGGCTGCGCAATGGTGGCGCTTTTGGAAAAAAAGCCGCGCGGTCCAGCGGCGGGATCGTTGTCGGTGATGCTGTTCATGGTCGGTCTCCGGGATCGTCTTTTTATGCACTGACGCCGCTTATAGTCATTGACGCGCCTGCCGTTATGCCATGCCGGTAAGCGCGCTGCCGTCAGCTTTCAAGTCCGATCAAATCAGGCTACAACGGCTTACGGACGTCAATGCGCAGGACCATAGTCGACGCTTGCCGTTTTGGCAATATGAACGACCGTGCCATAAGTGTTTGCCCGGAGTGGGGCGGGGTTATCACGACGCAAAGCCGGCGACATTCGACTTACTGGCTACCGGCAACTCGAAGCGAAACGTCGTGCCGGGTACGTCGCGATCGAGCAGACGTATCTCGCTGTGATGCAATTGCAGCATGCGTTGCACGATCAGCAAGCCGAGCCCGCCGCCCTGGTGCGTGCCGCCGGAGCTGAACGGCCGTTCGAACAGACCCTCGCGCAACTCAGCCGGAATTCCGGGGCCGGTGTCGCTGATCGTGACCGATACGTTGCCGCCCTCGTACGCGAGGTCGACGTCGATCGAACCTTCGGCGGGGGTATGACGAATCGCGTTGTCGAGCACGTTCGTGAGCACGCGTTCGATCATCCCGAGATCGGCGCAAACGTTCGGCAGGCGCGGGGGAATGCCCGCCCGCAGCCGGATTCGGCGCGCCTCGACCGGCAACTCGAATTTTTGGAAAACGTCCTGCAGCAGATCGATCAGCGAGAATGATTCGAGGGCCGGCTGCACGTTGCCGTGTTCAAGCCGCGCCAGTTCGAAGAGCGCCTGCGCGAGCCGCCCCACCTTCACGCTTTGCGCCAGCGCGATCGCGAGATAACGCTTGCGCTCCGTCTCGCCGAGCGTCCCGGACTTCAGCGACAGCGTTTCGAGGTAGCCGTGCAGCGAGGTCAGCGGCGTGCGCAGGTCGTGCGAAATATTGGCGATCAATTCGCGCCGCTGCTGATCCTGCCGCGTGAGCGCGCGCCATTGATCGCCGATGCGCTTCGCCATCTGCGCGAACGTCGCTTCGAGCACGGCGATTTCGTCGCGCCGTCCGGCAGGCGCGGAACGTGGGACGGCCGGTTGCGTGTCGGGTTCGCCGTCGGCATCGAAGCGGCGCATGGCTTCGGTTAGCCGCCGCAGCGGCCGCGTGATCAGGCCGAATGCGCTCAAGCCCGCGAGCAACCCCAATAGCGCGACGAGCGCCATCGACCATAACGTCGTGCGCAGCACCGAGCTCGCCGCCACGCGCGCAGCGAGTGCGTCGTGTTCTTCGCCGAGCAGGACCACGTAGATGTAGCCGGACGGCGGCTGCCCGCTCAATTCCAAAGGCGCCGCGCTGAAAACTTTCTTGCCGTCTGCACTGCGTGGGTCGTCGCCGAGGATCGGCAAATCGCCGCCCGCGATGAATTGCCGGATCGGCGCGAGATCCACCCGTTCGCGCTTGACGTGGCCGGACGGCGCATCGTCGCCCTGGATGCGTCCCTGGTTGTCGAGCAAATACACCTCGACGCTCGGGTTCACCATCATCAACTGCCCGAACAACTGCCGCACCGCGTCAGGCCGCGGGCCGTTCGCGTCGGTCAACGTGGTGCGGTGCGCGATATGGTCGGCAAGACCCTTCGACAGGCTTTGCACGACCTCCTTTTCGTGAAGGTCGCTCGAACGGATTTGCAGCCACGCCGATGCGCCGCAGCACGCCAGCAACAGCGCGGAGAAAACGATCGAGAGGCGCTGGGTGAGCGTGAGATTCACGGCGCGTCCTTGTGCGGTTCGCCGGGGAGGGCCAGCTTGTAGCCGCGTCCCCAGACGGTCAGGATGCGCTCGGGCTGGGCCGGGTCGGCCTCGATCTTCGCGCGCAGCCGGTTGATGTGCGTGTTGACCGTATGTTCGTAGCCCTCGTGCTGATAGCCCCACACGGCATTGAGCAGGTCCATCCGCGAGAACACTTTGCCGGGATGCTGCGCGAAGAAATACAGCAGGTCGAATTCGCGCGGCGTGAGTTCGATCGGCCGGCCGCTGTCGGTGGCATCGCGCGTGATCGGGTCGATCGTCAGTGTGCCGATGCGCACGCTGCCCCCGTCGATGCGCGAATCCTTCGCCATTGCTTCGACGCGCCGCAGCAACGCCTTGACGCGCGCCACCAGTTCGAGCACGGAGAAAGGTTTCGCCAGATAGTCGTCGGCGCCGAGTTCGAGGCCGAGGATGCGGTGCACTTCGCTCGAACGCGCGCTCGTGATGATGATCGGCGTATAGCGCGTCATGGCGCGGGCGCGGCGGCAGATTTCCAGGCCGTCTACGCCGGGCAGCATCAAGTCGAGGATCAGCGCGTCCCAGCCGCCTTGCTCCAGCAGGCGCAGGCCTTCGTTGCCATCGGCGCTGTGCACGACTTCGTAGCGTTCGTCGCGCAGGTGAAGGCTGAGCACGTTGGCGATGTCGACGTCGTCTTCGACGATCAGGATGCGCTTCGGGTGGTCCATGAGCAGTTCGTGGCGTAAGTGAGACCGATAAAAACCGGCCATTACGCCATTGTGCAAAATTTTCGGCGCCGAGTTATCACGATTAATTTAACTTTTCGTGAGGACTTCGACATCGGCCGCGTTCCAGAATGTGGCCACTTTCCGAAGATTCGCACCGAAGGAGTTCATCATGCAAAGCAGAAGGCGCTTCTTGATCGCGGGCGGCACGGCCGTGGCGGCGTTCGCGGCTTTGGGCCGTCTGCGCCCGCTGGCTGCCGCGACGATGGATGCCGGCAAGCCGGCCGGCGGTTTCGAAGTCACGCACACGGACGCGCAATGGCGCCAGATGCTGACGCCGCAAGCGTATGAGGTGCTGCGTCATGAAGGCACGGAGCGGCCGTACACCAGTCCGCTGAACGACGAGCATCGCGCGGGCGTGTTCGGCTGCGCGGGCTGCAAGCTCGATCTGTTCGGCTCGCGCACCAAGTTCGACAGCCACACCGGCTGGCCGAGCTTCTGGGCGCCGCTCGATCATGCCGTGGCGACGCGCGAAGACCGTTCGTTCGGCGTGACGCGTACCGAAGTCCACTGCCGCCGCTGCGGCGGCCATCTCGGCCACGTATTCGACGACGGCCCGAAACCCACAGGCCTGCGCTATTGCATGAACGGCGTGGCGATGAACTTCACGCCTGCTGCCGCTTAACTCAATCCACCTTCCACCGCCATGCTACTCATCGTTCTCGCCTACCTCGGCGGCGCCCTCACGATTCTCAGTCCGTGCATCCTGCCGGTGCTGCCGTTCGTCTTCGCGCGCGCCGATCAGCCGTTCGTGAAGAGCGGCTTGCCGCTGCTCGCTGGGATGGCGTTCACCTTCGCCATCGTCGCGACGCTCGCCGCGGTCGGCGGCGGCTGGGTCACGCAGGCCAATCAGTACGGCCGCTGGCTCGCTATCGCGTTGCTCGCCATCTTCGGTCTGACGCTGCTGCTGCCGCGCTTCGCCGATCATCTGATGCGTCCCTTCGTGAGCGCCGGCAATCGGCTGTCGAACTTCGCGCAGGAAGACGGCCAGCAGGTTCGCCCCGGTGCGTCGTTTCTGCTCGGCATCGGCACCGGCCTGCTGTGGGCGCCGTGCGCCGGTCCGATTCTCGGTCTCGTGCTGACGGGCGCGGCGCTTCGTGGCGCAAGCGTCGGCACCACGCTGTTGCTGCTGGCTTATGCAGCCGGCGCCGCGACTTCGCTCGCGATTGCGCTCCTGATCGGCGGACGCGTGTTCGCGGCGATGAAACGCTCGCTGGGCGCGGGCGAGTGGGTTCGTCGCGGGATCGGCGTGGCGATGCTGGGCGGCGTGTTGGCGATCGCGCTCGGCCTCGACACGGGTGTGCTGACACGCGTATCGACCATCGCGACGAGCGGCATAGAACAGAAACTGGTGGACAAGCTGTCGCCCCGCAAGGCACCTTTGGCGATGACCGCTGCCGCCGATGCCAATGCGCCAGCCAACTCGGGCGCGATGATGCGCGCCGCGCAAGTCATACCCAATAACGCTGCGCCGCTGCCGGTCGAAGGCGTGCTGCCGACGCTGAACGGTGCCGTCCAGTGGCTGAATTCGCCACCGCTGACGGTTCAGGACCTGCGCGGCAAAGTCGTGCTTGTCGACTTCTGGACGTACTCGTGCATCAACTGCCTGCGTTCGCTGCCGTACGTCAAGGCGTGGGCACAGAAGTACAAGGATCAGGGCTTGGTCGTGATCGGCGTGCACGCGCCGGAATTCGCCTTCGAACGCGATGTCGGCAACGTGAAGAAGGCGACGCATGATCTCGGCATCGATTATCCGGTCGCGATCGACAATGACTTCGCGATCTGGCGCGCGCTGAACAACCAGTACTGGCCGGCGCATTATTTCGTCGATGCTAAAGGGCAGATCCGCTATCACCATTTCGGCGAGGGCGACTATGCGGAATCGGAGAAAGTGATCCAGCAACTGCTGGCCGAAGCGGGACATGCGGACGTATCGAAGGTCGCGCTCGGGATCACGAGCGGCAGCGCACAAGGCGTGCAGGCTGCGGCCGACAGCACCGACATGCGATCACCGGAAACGTATATCGGCTATCAGCGTGCGGAGAATTTCGCGTCGCCCGGCGGCGAAGCGCAGGACAAGGTGCACACCTACGCGGCACCTTCGCAGCCCGTCGTCAACGATTGGGGATTGGCGGGCGCGTGGAAGGTCGGCGCCGAACACGCGACGCTGACGGAGCCGTCGGGGCGCATCGTCTACCGGTTTCATGCGCGCGACCTTCACCTCGTGCTGGGTCCGGGTCAGGACGGCAAGCCGGTGCGGTTTCGCGTGAGCGTCGATGGCGCGGCGCCGGGCGCGGCGCACGGCACCGATGTCGCCGCCGACGGCAGCGGCATCGTGACCGAACAACGCCTTTACCAACTCGTGCGCCAGACGGGCGACGTCGCCGATCACACGTTTTCGATCGAGTTCCTCGATGCGGGCGTGCAGGCGTATGCGTTCACGTTCGGCTGATTCAACTACTCCTTTAAAGGACGGACATCGTGCAGAAGAACCTTATGAAGATTGCGGGTTGCGTCGCCATTGCGGCGAGTGTGTTTGCTGTGCAGCGCGTCGCGAATTCGAGCGAAGCTGCGACGAAGATTCCACCGCCTGCCCAGGACGAAAAAGTCGGCGCGACGCATAGTGAAACCGCTTTGTTCGCGGGCGGCTGTTTCTGGGGCGTGCAGGGCGTGTTCGAACACGTGCGCGGCGTGAAGCAAGTCGCCTCGGGCTACGCGGGTGGCACGGCCGCCACCGCGCGATACGAAACCGTGAGCGGCGGCGATACGGGTCACGCGGAATCGGTGCAAATCACGTACGACCCGACGCAGATCACCTACGGACGGTTGTTGCAGATTTTCTTCTCGGTCGCACATAACCCGACGGAGCTGAATTACCAGGGACCGGATCACGGCACGCAGTATCGATCGGCGATCTTCCCCGCCGATGCCCAGCAGCGCAGCGTCGCGCAATCATATATCGCGCAGCTCGACAAGGCGCATGTGTTTTCAGGGCCGATCGTCACGCGCGTTGAAGACTACAAGGGGTTCTATCCGGCGGAAAGCTATCACCAGAATTACCTGGCGCTTCATCCCGATCAGCCGTATATCGCAATCAACGATTTGCCCAAGGTAAGCGGGCTGAAGCGCATGTTCCCCGAGCTGTATCGTGATGATCCGGTGCTTCTCAAGGTGAGCGCGTCCTGACGCGGCGGGGCGCCCTGATTCATCGAAGATCAGCCGGATCGAAAATCGTCGCAAACCGTTCACTCAGGAACGACACGAACGCGCGGATCGTTACGGAGCTTTGCCGATGATGCGGGTACACGGCATATAGCGTGAGCGGCGGCGGGACGTAGGGCTCCAGGATGGACACCAGCGCCCCCCGCTGCAAGGCGTCGTGAACGATGAACTCAGGCTGCAGCGCAATCCCGAGTCCCGCGACCGCCGCATCGCGGATCACTTCACCGTTGTTTGCCCGCAGCGGACCGCGCGCATCGAACGTCTTGCGCGCGCCATCCACGATGAACTCCCATCCCGCGCGCCCTTCTTGCCCATACAGCAGGCACGCATGCCGTTGGAGATCGGCGGGTTCCGCGGGAACGCCGCGCCTGCGCCGGTAGCCCGGACTGCAGCAAGCCACCATGCGGAACACCGCCAGCCGGTGTGCGATCAACGTAGAGTCGGGAAGTGTGCCGATGCGTAGCGCCATGTCGAAACCCTCGCCGACGATGTCCACCCAGCGGTCGCTCAACTCCACGTCGAAATGCACATCGGGGTTCGTCTGCACGAACCCGGCGATGAGCGGCGACAGATGGTCCATGCCGAACGACATCGGCGCGCTGATCTTCAACATCCCGCGCGGCTCGGCCCTTCTCGACGACATCGCCTGCTCGGCTTCCTCCACTTCGCCCAGTATTCGCCGCGCGCGCTCGCATAGCTCATAGCCGAGATCGGTGACCGTCAGCTTTCTCGTATTGCGCACGAGCAACCGCACGCCGAGCGCAGCCTCGAGCGCCATCACGCGCCGGCTCACGAACTGCTTCGACAGCCGCAGCTTGTTGGCCGCTGCGGTGAAGTTGCCCGTTTCCACGGTCGCGACAAATATCCGCATATCGTCCAGTTGCATGATTGTCCACCTGAGCGTGACACTGATTCCGGTTTGACGATGATTATAGTCGCGCAGGTTGACCTACACTTGGATCAATGCATCGGCTGAAGGAGACACAGGCCTTCGACCGATCGACTCCTCCACACCCGGTGAAAAACGATCATGCGATACCTCTCCCTCGATCAACGCAAAGACGCACTCATTCTCCTGGCGCGCGTACTGCTGATGGCGCTGTTCGTCTATTTTGGCTGGCAAAAGCTGACCGGCTTTTCCGGCACCGTGGCCTACATGACGTCGACGGGCGCGCCTGCCCCGACACTCTCCGCAATCATCGCGGTCGTCATGGAATTCGCTGTGGGCATCGCGATCGTCGTGGGCTTTTACACACGGCCGCTTGCGCTGCTCCTCGCGCTTTATACGCTCGGTACCGCCCTGATCGGCCACCACTTCTGGACCATGACAGGTATGGAGCAGTACGCGAACATGATCAACTTCTACAAGAACATCAGCATCATGGGCGGCCTGCTGCTTCTGAGCGTGACGGGTCCCGGGAAATACTCGTTCGACAGGAAATAACGGCGTAGCGCGGAAAGCGCGCATCGCTCTCAAGGGTTGGGGCGCACATCAGGCCCAAGAGAGCGATCGAGCCGCTATTTGCACGCTCCTTCACTGGTCCGCGACATAACGGCGCGCGGGCGTGCTCGTCGAAAGTTCCGGCAGCATTGCCTGACGCGCCGCTTCGAACGCGTGCCACTTCGCGCCGTCGTGCAGCGACGGAATCGTGACGAACTCGCCGCGATCGAAGCCTTCGAGTGCCGCATCGACCATGTCGCTCGCGGACATGACGATGGCTGGATCGAGATGATCGAGCGGCAAGCCGCCGGTCTGCCAGAAATCGGTGGCCGTGGCGCCGGGCAGCACCGCCTGCACCTTCACGCCCTTGCTGGCCAGCTCGTGATGCAGCGACTGGCTGAACGCGAGCACGAAGGCCTTGGTGCCGCCATAGACGCCGTTCAGGATCTCCGGTGCGATGCTGACGATCGACGCGATGTTGATGATCGCGCCCTTGCCACGCGCGACGAAGCCCGGCACCGCTGCGTACGCGAGGCGCGTGAGCGCGGTGACGTTCAGATCGATCATGCGCGTCATGGTGTCGACATCGCTGTCGAGCAGCGGAGTATGCGTACCAACGCCCGCGTTGTTCACGAGCAGCGTGATGCTCGCGTCTTCCCTCAGTTTCGCCTCCACCGTGGCGAGCGAAGCGCGGTCGTTGAGATCGGCGTCGATGACCTCGACGGACCGTCGCGTCGCGTTCGTGATGCGATCCGCGAGACTCAGAAGCCGGTCGCGGTTGCGCGCGACGAGAATCAGGTCGTAGCCGCGCGCCGCGAGCCGCTCGGCATAGACGGCGCCGATACCCGATGATGCGCCCGTAACGAGCGCCGTGCCCTGTTGTTCCTTCGTCATGATGTGCTCCATTCGATGGTTGATCGGTGATTACGTGGAGTCATTGTCGGCCGGATTGACGACGGCGCAAATGACATATAAGGTCGTGATTCAAGACATTGGCGCAGCGGGTGAAGAGCATGCATCGAATCGGATACTTATTGAGCGATGGATTCCAGGTGATGGCGCTCGCGTCGCAGTCGGTCTTCGAATACGCGAACCTGTCAGTTGGCGAGCCGTTTTACCGGATGGAGAACTATTCGGCGGAAGGCGGCGATGTGAGTTCTTCACTCGGCATGTCCGTCAGCACGAAGCGCCTCAGTGCGCGCATTGCGATCGACACGTGGATTGCGGCGGGCGTCAACGCGCCGCTCACCTCGCCTCCGTCCGCAGAGGTGCTCGCGTTCCTGCGTCGCGCGGCCAGCCGTGCGCGACGCATCGCCGGCATCTGCACGGGCGGTTTCGTGCTCGCCGAGGCGGGGCTCCTCGCGAACCGGCGCGCGACGACGCATTGGGCCTACGCGCGCGACATGACGAGCCGGTTTCGGGATGTGCGCGTCGAGGAAGATCGCATCTACATCGTCGATGGGCCGATCTGGACGTCGGCGGGCATGACGGCGGGGCTCGATCTTGCGCTCGCGATGGTCGAGAAAGATCTCGGCGCGGATATTGCGCGCTCGGTTGCGCGCAAACTCGTGATGCATCAGCGGCGCGCGGGCGGGCAGTCGCAGCATTCGGAAATGCTCGATCTCGCGCCGAAGTCGGACCGCGTCCAGGATGCGTTGAACCACGCGCGCAAGAACCTGAGCGCGCCGCTCACCGTCGAGGACCTCGCGAGCGCGGCGCATCTGAGCCCGCGGCAGTTCAGCCGCGTATTCACGCAGGAGACGGGACAATCGCCCGCGAAGGCGATCGAAGGGCTGCGGCTCGAGGCCGCGCGTCTGCTGATCGAGAAAAGCCGGCACTCGCTGGAAGTGATCGCGCAAGAGACCGGGTTTCGCGATCGCCGGCACATGCGCGAAGCGTTCATGCGCGGGTTCGGCCTGCCGCCGCAGGAGGTGCGGCGTGAGGCGCGTTCGTGACTGAGCGACGCTTTTACGTCATCGCGTAGCAAACGTCAGCGTCGTTTGCGCGGCGCAGGTCGAGTCGACCGGCTGGGTCGGGTTATCGAGGAAGGCCGACATGATCGCGGGCGCGCACTTGGACTTGCCGAGCACCGAGTGGCCCGTGAACGGAAACGGCACGACTTGAGCGTTCTTGAGGTCCGGCGTGATCACGTCGACCCACTCGGGCGCGGTCGCGGCATCGAAGGAACCTTCGAGGACCAGCACCGGCACGTCGCTCACGATCCGGGCGCTCACCGACGGGTCCGCGCGGCCGACGTTCCACACCGGGCACTCGTAGAAAAGCCGTCCCTGTTTGGGCTGAATCTTCAGCACGCGATCCGGGAAGCCGGGAAGCGCCGCTTTCGCTTTCGCCAACGTCGCTGCCTCGGTGGTGAGATTGGCGCTCTCCGCGCAGAACACGTCGAGGGCCAGACCGGTGCCCCCGAGCCCGACGAACTCATGCGGGCCACGCAAGGCGAGATAGTCGGCTGCCACTGAGCCGGGATCGCCGCGCGCCATGTCGTCGATCATTTTGGGGACGCTGGAAGCGTCGCTTCGTTCGCTCGCCATGATCATCGTATAGGCGAAAGAGAACCCGTCGACGTTGACCGTCACCAGTGCGCCGGAATCGTCCTTGACTTGCGTGATCGCCGGCGTCTGGTCGAGGCGGTTGACCGTCGCGGTAAAGTCCGATGCCAGGTTCGGGTAAGCCTTGGCGCAGGTCGGCTGAGCGGCGCACGCGGCGAAAATCGCCTTGAACGAACTGGCCGGAGCCGTCCACCACAACTCGACGATGTTGACCGTGGGCGGCGAGACCGAATCGAGAACCACACTTCGGATGCCCTGCGGATGATCGCGCAGGATAGTCAGCGCGAGTCGCGATCCGTAGGAGACACCGTAGACGTTCCAGCTATCGATGCCGAGTGCCACGCGCAGGTCGGCGATGTCGGCGGCGTTCTCCGTGCTGTTGTACGCAGCGAGATCGACGCCGGTCGCGGCCAGTTGATCGTGGCACGCCTTGATCGCCGCGACGTCGGCGGCAGTGCTGGAATCGGACGCGAAGGGAACGCTCACTGCGTCGAACAGGAACTGCTCCCAGCCGGGGCACGGCAGCAGGGGATCGGCGCGATGCGTGCCGCGCTGGTCGACGAAGATAATGTCGCGCTCGGCGTTGAGTCCGTGCTGGACCATGAATGCGACCTCGAACGAGCCGGCGCCGCCGGGGCCGCCCGAGAGATAGACGACGGGGTCACGCCTGGGCGTCGCCGAGACTGCGGGGGCGCGCATTACGAAGATGCGGATACGGCGCCCGTCAGGCTTGGTGCGATTTTCGGGAACGGTGAGGTAGCCACACTGAACAGTCGGCGGAAAGTCGAGATCTGGGAAGCCCGCGATGTTCGGCTGGGGACAGGTGATGGTCTGGAAGGAGGCCGCAAGAGCGGGTGGGCCGTTCGAGCCGCCGCCTGAGCATGCGGTCATCAGGCACACGAGCGCGAGGCAAACCGCCGCGACAACCACGCAATGCTTTGCAGGTCTCGTCATGCTCGGCTCTCCCGTCATTCATGTCGAAGCTGCTGCATGGCAGCGAGGTGACATTCCTGCACTGGACGATAGGCACTATGCGGCGATAGTACAAGACATTCCGCAGGCCTGGTTCTCTCCTGATGAAAGGGGCGCATACTTGTCCGAGTTTGCATTTACACCTTGCGCGAACCATACTCGTTTTGTCTGTTGATAGTTTTTGGCCAACTGCGATGAACGGAAACGATTCTGCTAGTGACGCTCACGACCACCACCACCACGGCAGCGAGTTGTCGGAGATGGATCTGCGTGTGCGTGCCCTCGAGTCCCTGCTAGTAGAGAAGGGGTACGTCGATCCGCACGCGCTCGACATCCTCATCGAGACCTACGAGCACAAGGTCGGGCCGCACAATGGCGCGCGCGTCGTCGCGAAAGCGTGGCGTGATCCGGCGTACAGGCAATGGCTGCTCGACGACGCCACCGCAGCGATCGCATCGCTTGGCTACACTGGCCGGCAGGGCGAGCACATGGTCGCGCTGGAAAACACCCCCACCGTGCACAACATGGTGGTCTGCACGTTGTGCTCGTGTTATCCGTGGCCTGTGCTCGGGCTTCCGCCTGTCTGGTACAAATCGGCACCTTACCGGTCGCGTACCGTCATCGATCCTCGCGGCGTACTGAAGGAGTTCGGCTACGAATTGCCTGCGGAGGTCGAGTTTCGTGTGTGGGACTCCACGGCTGAAGTTCGCTACCTCGTGTTGCCGATGCAGCCGCCCGGAACCGAAGCGTTTTCCGAAGAGGCGCTGGCCGAACTTGTGACACGCGATTCGATGATTGGCACTGGATTGCCGAACACGCCGAAGCCCAAGCAGGAGACACCATGAACGGTGCGCAGGATCTCGGCGGAATGCAGGCGTTCGGTCCGGTTGCTCACGATGACGACGTCTCGCTCTTTCACGCGGACTGGGAGCGCAGAGTGCTCGCGGTCACGCTGGCGATGGGGGCGACAGGGAAGTGGAACATCGACATGGCACGCGCGGCGCGCGAGAGTTTACCGCCTGCGCAATACCTTTCCAGTACGTACTACGAGATCTGGTTCGAAGGCTTGAGGAAGCTCGTGCTGAGCACGGGGCTGGCGAGTGCCGATGAAATCGAGGCCGGCGAATCGAAATGTGACGCTGCGCAGGTTCCCCGAGTGTTGTTGGCCAAAGACGTAACGGCGGCGTTGCTGCGAGGCGGTCCCGTCAATCGAGCGGTGAGCGTGGAAGCGCGGTTCAGCATCGGCGATTCGGTGCAGACGCGGCAAATCAATCCATCCACACACACGCGTTTGCCGCGCTATTGCCGGGGCAAACGAGGACGCATCGTCGCCGTGCATGGCGCGCATGTCTTTCCCGATACGAACGCGCTCGGCCTCGGTGAACAACCGCAATGGCTCTACACGGTGCGCTTCGACGGCGCTGAGCTCTGGGGCGCCGATACGACGGCGGCTTCAGTTTGCGTTGACTGTTGGGAACCGTATCTGATCGAGGCGCAATGAACCTGCCCGAATTGCGTGCCGCATTGCCGGCACTGCCATGTGACGATGCGGGGCCAGTTTTCAAAGCACCGTGGGAAGCGCAGGCGTTCGCCATGACGCTGGCGCTGTACGAGCGCGGCTTGTTCACGTGGACGGAATGGGCGACGTGCCTGAATCAGGCAATCCGCGACGCGCAGGCCGCTGGCGATTCGGACCGCGGCGATACTTACTATCGTCATTGGCTCACCGCGCTGGAGCGCATCAGCACGATCAAGGGACTCGTGACCGACGACTCGCTTGTGCACCTCCGCGATGCGTGGGACAGAGCGGCGCGCAGAACGCCGCACGGGCAGCCGATCGAACTCGAGCGATGAGCCCTTCGCGTCAAGTCGACGATGCTATTTAGGGTTGCCCCGATCGTCTGTATCAAAGGTCTGCGACTGAAATGCGATGAAGAACGCACGCCACCCGTTCCCGGGATACTCGATGATCAAAGCGCCGTCCTGAAAGACGCCGTTATCCGCCTTGTACTTCCCACTGTTGCCCTGGTTCATATGGATGTCGTGAACGCCGTTGCCGGGCACGAACGAGAAGTATTGGTCGGGATTGCCATCTTCGGGCCCCCACCGTGAACCGAACGCATAAATCGACGACCCTTCGAGCCGCATTGCATCCAGCACGGCAGTCTCCAGCGTGTCCTTGAGGTCATTGTTCGCGCCAGGTTTGTCAGGTGGAAGCGGCTTCATCGCGGCCGTATCCACGAGTCCGCTGCGCACGAAGTCGATAGCCAGTCCGCCGGGCGCGGACACGAGCGTCGAAAAGCCGGCACCAAGCGCGCTTAAGCCCTTCGTGAAGGTTTGGGGAAGAGAGGTAGTCGTCTCGAAGAGCACGATCGAAGGGGCCTTCGGAGCTGATGACTTGACGTTGACCGCGACACGGAAAGCGGTGTCATCGCCTTGAACGAGAATTTGGTAGTGGTCGTCGTCGGCGTCGCGCAGGTGTCCACGGACGGTGCCTTTCAGAACCCCGTATTGAATGGCCATGGAAATCTCCCAGGTCTTTGAAGCACGATTGCTTTCGGCATCGAACCGTACTCCGGTTTGATGCCGGCTGCAACCGTGGGAGCTTACGTTTGCCTCACTGTCCTACCCGTCTTTCAAGCGAATCACGTAGCTTTCATTTTGATAGTGGATGTTCGTCACTCAGACTGATTGGCGTGACGCAAAGCAATGCGCCACGCCGACTCACAAGTCACCGATGCGCAGCACTTTGCAAGTGTCTGCCGGCCGAGAGCAATCGCCGCTCGGCGGAATAACCACTCCTACAACTTCGATCCGTGCCGTGGCGATGATGCCGCTGCGTGGTCACGACCGTGTCGTTCATTTCCGGCTTGACGGAGCCGGCTCTTATGTTCCCGCTAGTAGTGGGTCCCTTCGCATCTCCAGGCGCTTGATGAAGTCAAGCGCGCGATTCATGACGACAGCGCTAATTCCCATTAAAGGAGACGAACATGAAACGCAATCGCGTCACCGTTTTGTCAGCATTCGCTAGCGCGCTTCTATTGCTTGGCGGCGAAGCACAAGCCACGGAAAGATGCTCGAGCGAGACATTGAGAGGCGCATACGCGTTTAGCGCTGCAGGAGAAATCTTGGGGATAGTGGATGGCTCAGGAACCGTCCATCCGTTTGAAAATCCGTCGATCCTCAACGACGTCGCGATCCTGTCATTCGACGGCGTAGGGCATTTTCAAAGAACCGATTTCGGGAATATCAACGGCGTCCCCAAGGGAAGCGATTTCAACCCAATGCAAAGCGGCGACTACACGGTGAACTCCAATTGCACCGGCACCATGACCATCAAGTACCCGAGCGGCGTGGAGCTCGACTTGAAGATGGTCATCGGCGGCGGCGGGACTATTGTCAAAGCCCTTATCGCCGTGGAGACCGTGCCTTCGTCTACGCCCGCCAAAGACAAATACCCGTGCGACAAGGGGTGTCGCCAGGCTGTGCAAGTGAGCTTCGACGGAAAAAGGTCTTTGCATATCACGACCATCACGAGTGACCACACGACCGCAGCGGATCGCGTACTTCCGCTGCGGTCGCGTCAACCGGTAAAACGAGCAAGCTGGCGGAAGCCGGCGGTAGTTCGGCGCAAAAAGCCTATCGCTGATGGTTGCGTGGTGTCCTCGACAGCAGCAATATCGCGGGAATCGATGAATAACAATATTCATCGCGCAGAGCATGAGTCGGGCCAGTTCATCAGACTGATCACCCCGTGGAGGCTTCCCGATGCGCGAGATTTCGTACGAAGAACAAACAGTCAAATCGGGAAATCCGCTCGCGCGCTTCGCGCATCGAACTCGCATGACGATGGCGATCGGCCTCGTCACCCAATCCTGCGCGAAGAGCGGCACGGTCGTCGATTTCGGCGCCGGGCCGGGCCTCTTTCTGCACGAACTCGGCGAAGCGCGCCCGGACGTGACGCTCGTCGGCCACGATCCGTACATGGCGCCGACGTTTCCCGAAGTGGAGTATGCCGAATCCCTCGACACGGTCGAAGCGCAGAGCGTCGACGTGCTGACCGCGTTCGAGGTCTGCGAACATCTCTATTCGAGCGAACTCGATGCATTGCTCGACGATGCCGCGCGCATCCTGAAACCGAGCGGCGCATTCATTCTCTCGGTGCCGATCATGTATGGCCTCGCGATCGCGCCGAAGGTCTCGAACTGGATGATTCGCAGCCACTCATTCAAGTCGGAATATTCGCCGGCGGAATTGCTCAAAGCGATGGTCGGCATCCCAGTTAGCCGCCCGCAGAATCCGCGCACGACGCACAAGGGTTTCGATTTTCGCGAGCTGCGGAAAATCGTCAGCCAGCGCTTCGTGATCGATGCCGTGCATTGAGTCCGATGCCGCATACGCCGTGGTGGCTGTCCTCGCAATACTTCATGATCTGCCGGCCGCAAGCCGGGTTTGCGGCGGGGCGCTCCTGAATTAGGCGCTTCATGTAATTGCAAAAAACACCATCGCGCAGCGCTTGCCATTTTCAGGCGCAGGTATCACTCTCCGAGAGTCATGTATTTTCGCGAGCGCGATGGAGCATGCAATGAGATCCGTCGTCGCTACTCACGATCCGGAGCGGCAACTGCTGCCGTTTCGCGAATCACTGCTCGCCATGCTCGGCATTGCGTTCGTCACGATGCTCGTTGCATTGGACCAGACGATCGTCGGCACGGCGTTGCCTCGCATCGTTGCTGATCTGAAGGGTTTCGATTTATATACGTGGGTCGCGACGTCGTACATGCTCGCGTCCGTCATCACGATTCCGATCTTCGGGCGCCTCGGCGATCTGTTCGGCCGCAAGCCCTTTCTCGTCGCGGCAATTGCGCTGTTCACGCTGGCCTCCATCCTTTGCGGACTTGCCGTCAACATGCTGTCGCTCGTGATCGCGCGCGGATTGCAGGGGATAGGCGGCGGCATACTCATCGGCACCGTGTTCGCGACCGTGGCCGACCTCTTCCCCGATCCGAAGCTGCGGTTGCGCTGGCTGATGTTCGTCACGTCGTCGTTCGGCATCGCGAACGTGATCGGCCCGACGCTCGGCGGCATGCTCACGCAGATGCAAGGCTGGCGGCTCGTGTTCTTCGTCAACGTACCCGTGGGCATCGTCTCGCTGCTGTTCGTTCAGATGTTCGTGCCGAAGTTGCGTCCTCGAATTGCACGAAGCGGCGCGATACAACTCGACTGGCTCGGCGCATGCGTCGTCGCGGTGGTGTTCGGCGCCTTGCAACTGCTGATCGAGCTGTTGCCGAGAGAGGGCATCAGCCGCACGACGATCCTGTTGTTCACGATCACATTGGTCTGCGGCATGACGCTGTACTTCTGGGAAAAGCGCATGGGCTATCCGGTCGTACCCGTCGACGTGCTGCTCGACCGCAAGCTCGCCGCGCTGTTTGCGATATCGGTCCTCGGCGGCTTCGCGCTCTTCTCGATGGTCTTTTACGTGCCCTTGCTGTTCCAGGGCGGCTTCGGCATGTCACCGCACGAATCGGGCATGCTGATCACGCCGTTGCTGCTCGGCACGTCGGTTGGCAGCGTGCTCAACAACCGCATCGTCACGCGTATTCGTCGTGCGAACAGGCTGCTGTACATCGGCTTTGCGCTGTGTGTCATCGGCTGTCTTTCGCTCGTTTCGCTCACCGGCCACGAACCGCATCCGGTCTGGATGGCCTGCATGGGCGCGAGCGGACTTGGTCTCGGTCTCGTCGCGACGAACCTGACGATCTGCTCGCAACAGATCGTCGCGCGCGATCATATTGGCGCGGTGACGGCGTTGCTGCAATCGCTGCGCATCTTCGGCGGCATACTCGGCACCGCGATCACGGGTGCGCTCCTGGGGCATCTCTACGCGGGGAGCGTGCATCGCTCGCTCGATTCGTATCAGGCGACGCAGTGGCTCAAGTCGTTTGCGAGCCCGGACTTGTTGATCGACCGCGCCGAGCAGTCCGCGTTGATCGAGAGGCTGGTCAGCGCCGGTCATGAAGGCGACGCGATGATGCACTCGGCTCGCGACGCGCTTGTCGTGTCGATTCATATCGGCCTTGTGGTCGCCGCGATGGCCGCGTTCGTCGGCTTGTGCCTCGCGTGGTTCGTGCCCGCCGTGCAGGTCGTGCATGGCGAAGCCGAAGGGCGCGTCACGTGAGTATCCGCGCACGACCTGTCCTTGGCGTCATTGCGTCGCTGCTCGTCATCGTCGCTGCGCTCTTCATTCCGCTGCCGCGCAGCCCGGTGCTCGATACGCATATCGTCACCTCAGCCTCGATCCAGCGTGCGCCTTCGACCGTATTCGACTTCGTCACGACGCCGGTTCACTGGCCCGCGTGGCACCCGTCGTCGCTTGCAGTAAGCGGGCAGACTGATCATTCGCTCGATGTCGGCGAACAGGTGATCGAGGATTTTCGCGTGGCAGGCAGACGCGGACAGGTCGTGTGGACCGTCATCACGCGCGAGTATCCCGTGAAGTGGTCGATAGCCGGGACGATCGACGGTCGCGCGGCTGGCACGGTCACTTATACGCTCATGCCAGAGGCGCGCGGCACGCGCTTCGTGCGCGAGTTCACGTATGGCGCGCCGTCGCTGTGGTTCGCGTTCGTCAACGCGATCGTGCTGCGGCGGAAGATCCAGTCGGAGTCCGACGAAGCCGTTGAGCGGTTGAGGAGCTTGCTCGAGAACGCGCCGTCGGGCAGGAGCGGGCCGGTCGCCGAGGATCAACGCAGTCGCATTCAATGAAGTGAACGAGCCGATTGTGCCGATCCAGGTTCACCGCCAAGTGTCCGCGGTGTGACGGAGCCGCGGACATCCCCGGAAGCCTGACGATCGCGCCCGGCAGGACGGCGAGCACGCCGGCGACCTCTCGCTGAGGTGCGGGGAAATCGCAACTGGCGTATCGAGGGCGACGCTTCACGCGCTCGCGGTGTTGGCCTGATCGAATGCAAATGTAAAGTTTTCCGCTTTCCCGCCGATAGAACACCAGGAAGCACGCGCCGTGCATCGATGCGGAGCGGCTTCCGAAGCTGAGTCGAGGCGCAGAAGAAACAGTCGCAAAGACTGTTACGAGAAGTAGAGAGAGAGGGCCGATGACTGGTGTCTATAACCCGCTGCTGGTTTGCCTGTCGCTGGTGGTCGCATTCCTTGCGTCCTATACGGCGGTGGAACTGTCCGGCGGCCTGAATGCGCTCGCGAGCGCGAAACGGCGGCCGCTGTGGCTCGCCGGCGGCGCGGTGTCGATGGGCGTCGGGATCTGGTCGATGCACTTCATCGGCATGCTCGCGTTCTCATTGCCGATCGCGGTCGGCTACGACTTCACCATCACCGCGGCGTCGCTGTTGCTTGCGATCTGCGTGTCGTTCATCGCGCTCGCCACAGCAAGCCGCGGCGCGTTGTCATTGAGGCGCTTGTGCGTCGCCGGCACGATCATGGGCGTCGGCGTGGCCGCGATGCACTATACCGGCATGCACGCCATGCAGATGGCGCCGGAAATCGAGTACACCATGTGGAGGGTGGCGCTCTCGGTGGGCGTGGCGATCGTCGCTTCGATAGCGGCGCTCTGGCTCGCGTTCACGCTGCGCACGCCGGGCGCCGAGAACCTCGTTTTCAAGCGGCTCGCTGCGGCAATCGTCATGGCGATCGCGATCACCGGCATGCACTATTTCGGCATGAGTGCGGCCAATTTCACCGCAGGCAGCGTGTGTCTGTCCGGTGAGAAGCTCGATGCGAACTGGCTTGCGCTCGTCGTCACGGCGACGTCGTTCACGGTCCTGGTCGGCACGCTCGCGTTGCTCGGTTTTCATACGAGCAGCCTCTCCATCTCGCTCAGGCGCGCGAACCGGCAACTGCACTATCTCGGCACGCACGATGCCTTGACGAAGCTGCCGAACCGTCAGCACCTATCCTCGCGCATCGCGCGGGCGGTCGACGAATGCGCGCGGTAGGACGCGACGTTCGCCGTGCTCTTCATCGACCTCGACGGCTTCAAGGCGATCAACGATTCGCTCGGCCACGGCGTCGGCGACGACTTGCTGCAAGTATGTGCGGAACGTCTGCGTCAGGACTTGCGCCATACCGACATGGTTGCGCGGCTCGGCGGCGATGAATTCGTGATCGTGGCCGAGAACCTGGCGGATGCGTCGTCTGCTGTTGCGATAGCGAATGGCGTGTTGCAGCGGCTTGCGCAGGAGATCGTCGTCAACGGATTGCCGTTGCGCGTGAGCGCAAGCATCGGCATCGCGTTCTATCCTTGCGACGGCGGCAATGCCGATGAACTGCTGCATAGCGCGGACGCCGCGATGTATGCCGCGAAGCAAAGCGGGCGCAACACGTTTCGCGAGTTCGAGCCGCAGATGAACCACACCGCGCTCAAGTCGCTGATCCTGCAGCGCGATCTGCATCGCGCGTTGAGCGACGACGAGCTGAGCGTGTCGTTTCAGCCGAAGTTCGGAGTGGCATCGCAATCGGTGACGGGCGTCGAGGCGCTGGTTCGCTGGCGCCATCCTGAACTCGGCGACATTCCGCCGCTCGAATTCATTCCTATCGCGGAACGCTCGGGGCTGATCATCTCGATCGGGGATTGGGTGTTGCGCGAGGTCTGCCGCAACATCGCGCTATGGGACGCGCAAGGGCTGCCGGCGATTTCAGTCGCGGTGAATCTTTCGCCGATTCAGTTCAACGTGCCGGACCTGGTGGACCGCATCGATGCGCTAATCGAAGAGGCGGGCGTCGATCCGTGTCGGCTGATGTTCGAGATCACCGAGACGACGGCGATGCAGAATATCGAGAACACGAGCCGCACGATCGAGGCGCTGCAGGGGCGAGGATATACGGTTGCCGTTGATGATTTCGGCACGGGGTATTCGAGCCTTGGATATTTGCAGCGCTTCAGGTTCGATCAGATCAAGATCGACGGTTCTTTCATGCGCGATCTCGATGCTTCGGGTCATCGTGGGAATGCGTTGCTGGCAGCGGTTGTGACGCTTGCGAGGGCGCTGCAGATCGAGGTGGTGGCGGAGGGGGTCGAGACGGAGTCGCAGTTTCAAACGCTCAGCGAACTGGCCTGCGATCAGATGCAGGGTTTCTTGTTGAGCAGGCCGTTGCCGGCGGGGGAGGTCGTTGCGTTTTTGAGGGCGGCGGCGGATAGGGTTGTGGTCGGGCAAGGCTCGTACGCAGTGTCGGCGGGATGAGGGCGGGGCCGCCGATGCGATTTCGGGTGACGGTCGGTGATCGGGAGGAAGGCTGGGTTCGGCCAGCTTGCCGTCATTCGCCGTCCCAGCCAGACGTTCATCCAGGCGTCTGCTTCGCTCAAACATCGGACGTCCGCGCGTGATAATGCGCGTTGGCTCGTCGGCTTCTGCAGCGATTCACATTGGATCACCTACACACCTCGATTATGGGCCGGTCCGCGGTCAAGGCGATTGCCCGATTCGACCGGCTGCGCCCGGTCGCGGAGGCGCAACTGTCACGTTGTCCAATACTATTGGTTGACTCGCATACGGCGCCCGTGACGCTGCCGCCTGCAGTAACTTTCCTGGGTGCCCAGAACGGCTCAGGCAAGCATGTTCGCCTGTAGTCGGATGCATCTCGATTCGCGTGCGGCTGGGCGAAGACGACGCAGATTCTTGTAGGAGTTCATATCCGGTCCCGTGATCCGACGCGTCGCGAGCGGAAAAACGCTTCCACTGTTGTGCGTGCGGTCACTCGTCGACTACTCCGAAGGCCTCAATTTGCTGCATCACTTATTGGTGAGCTTCTGCTGCCGCCTTATTTGCGTCGGTAGCACGAAGTACCTTCCAGAGATCTTTTTCCCTCGTACTCCTTCCTCGCGTTTCACGGACGCATCGTAAGAAAACGACTTAAGGCTGTGCTGAAGAAGCGGGGGTTTTCACGGGATCGTCGTTGCTGATTCCACGATGCGAGAATGGCGACGCGCTCGC
>NZ_FCOL02000022.1 GCF_001544515.1 Caballeronia terrestris | reverse complement strand
TAGTTTTTAAAGAACATTCGCACGAACCGGCGCCCACACCTTCAGTCGCCTACAGCACTCAACTTCAGCGCTTCGTTCTGCGTCGCTGCATCAGCAGCAGAGAAACGAGATTATGAAGAACGTTTTGTGACTCGTCAACAGGTTTTTTAAGAATTTCCTATCAACTTCCCGAAGCAAGCTTGCCACTCCGGATACAAACCCAAACGCCTTCACACTTCTTCACCAGAAAGCAAACGGGTTACGCGGACGTCGCGTGACCCGTCAATACTTGTCTGGTGCCGGCTGCAGGACTCGAACCCGCCACCTCATGATTACAAGTCAAGCGCTCTACCAGATGAGCTAAGCCGGCGAAGCGAGAGATTCTACTTCATTTGATGACTTTGAGGTGCGATCGGCCGGTCGATTTTGATGTCTCGTCGTCGGCGGAAGGGTTCTCTTCCGTCGGCGATGCGGACAGCGCCTTCGATCCCGCTGCCGACTCCTCCTCGAGCTCGGTGAGATCAAGCTCCGACGAGCGCGGCGCGTCGGGCGTGCCCGACGCCGGCGCCAACGCCGCCTGCTCGACCGGGAACGCCATGCCCTGGCCGTTCTCCCGCGCGTAAATGGCGAGCACGTTCGCGACCTGCACCTCAATCTTGTGCGACTTGCCCGAGAAACGCGCGCTGAACTCGATCCACTCATTGCCCATCTGCAGCTGGCTCGTCGCCTCGAAGCTGATGTTCAACACGATCTCGTCGTTGCGCACGAACTGGCGCGGCACGCGCGTGCCATTGTCGACCCGAACCGCGATGTGCGGCGTGAAGCCATTATCCGTGCACCACTCATAAAGCGCGCGCAGTAGATAAGGCTTGGTGGAAATCTCTTGCATCAACTGTCCTTTACCGGAGCGGCGCCGCGCGAACCGCGACGGCGCGCCCGAACTTACGCAAAACTTAGCGACGCATCACCTTTTCCGAAGGCGTCAGCGCTTCGATATAGGCCGGGCGGCTGAAAATCCGCTCGGCGTACTTCATCAACGGCGCGGCGTTCTTCGACAGCTCAATGCCGTAATGATCCAGGCGCCACAGGAGCGGGGCGATCGCCACGTCGAGCATCGAAAACTCTTCGCCGAGCATGTACTTGTTCTTCAGGAAGATCGGCGCGAGCTGCGTAAGGCGATCGCGGATCGCGTTGCGCGCCTTCTCGTGATTCTTCTCGGCGGCCTTGCCCTTTTCGTTTTCAAGCGTGCCGACGTGAACGAACAGTTCCTTCTCGAAATTGAGCAGGAACAGGCGGGCGCGGGCGCGCTGCACCGGGTCGGCCGGCATCAGTTGCGGGTGCGGGAAACGCTCGTCGATATATTCGTTGATGATGTTCGACTCATACAGGATCAGGTCGCGCTCGACCAGGATCGGAACCTGTCCGTACGGGTTCATCACCGCGATGTCTTCCGGTTTGTTGAACAGGTCGACGTCGCGGATTTCAAAATCCATGCCCTTTTCGAACAACACCAGCCGGCAGCGCTGGGAGAACGGGCAAGTAGTGCCGGAGTACAAAACCATCATGTTTTAAAGTCCCTTCAGAAAACTCGACGGGCCAGCGCGCGCGAAAAGCGCCTTCGAAGAGGCGCTTTTCGGCAAGCTGGCCCACACCGATCGCGGCGTGTTTATTTAATGTCTTTCCAGTATGACGCGTTGAGGCGCCACGCGAGAAAGCTCAAAATCCCCAGGAAAATCAGCACCCAGACACCCAACTGCTTGCGGGTCTGCTGGGCCGGTTCCGCCATCCACGAAAGGTACGAAACCAGATCGGCCATAGCCGAATCATAATCCACTGGCGACATCGACCCCGGCGTTACCTGCGTGTATCCGGCGAAATGTTTTACCTTTTCCCCAGAATGTTCGTCGGTTTCGGTCTCGAATTTCGCCGTGCGGATGCCCTGCAACGTCCACAGCACATGCGGCATCCCGACGTTCTCGTACACGCGGTTGTTCCAGCCTGTCGGCCGCGCTTCATCACGGTAAAAACTGCGCAAGTACGTGTACAGCCAGTCCCTCCCGCGCGCCCGCGCTTCCACAGACAAATCCGGCGGCGACGCCCCGAACCACGCCTTGGCGTCCTCCGGGCGCATCGCGATCGACATCGTGTTGCCGATCTTGTCCGTCGTGAAAAGCAGGTTTTGCTGGATTTCCTTCGGGTCGATGCCCAAGTCGGTCAGCCGGTTGTAGCGCACCAGGTTCGCGCTGTGGCAATTCAGGCAATAGTTTACAAACAATTGGGCGCCGTGCTGCAGGGACGCGAAATTGTCCGCGCTGTCGGGCGCGCGGTCGAGCGCCACTTCGCTTTCCGCGTGCGCCGGCGCCGCGCCGAATGCGAACATCGCCGCCCCGATCAGCGCCAGTGTAGAGAGCCATTTTTTCATCGTGTTGTCTCCAGGCTCAGCGTCAGTGGGATTTGAAGCGCACGCGCTCGGGCGGCTGTTTGAAGCGTCCGCGCGTCGTCCAGAACGGCATCCCGAAGAAAAACGCGAAGTAGATCAGCGCGCAAATCTGCGCGATCAGCGTCGCGCTGGCCGATGGTGGCCGGGTTCCGAGATAGCCGAGCACCAGGAACGCGAACACGAAGATGCCGTAGAAAACCTTGTGGAACGTCGGCCGGTAGCGGATCGATTTGACCGGGCTCCGATCGAGCCATGGCAGGAAAAAGAGCGACACGACCGCTGTGCCCATCACCACCACGCCCCAGAACTTCGACTCGGTGAGCGCCATGAACACGACCACCGCAATCGCCAGCACCGGCAGCCCCAGCCGCCATTTCCCGCGCGCGCGTAACAGCGCGAGCACGCCGAGCAGCGCGATGATCACCATCAGGACGATCTTGAACGGATCGGTGGTCGCGCGGAGCATCGCGTAGAACGCGGTGAAGTACCAGACCGGCGCGATTTCCGGCGGCGTCTGCAGCGGATTGGCCGGCACGAAGTTGTTCGCTTCGAGGAAGTAGCCGCCCATTTCCGGCGCGAAGAAAATGATCGCGGCGAAGATGAACAGGAACACGCACACGCCCATGAAATCGTGGACGGAGTAGTACGGATGGAACGGGATGCCGTCCAGAGGAATTCCGTTCGCGTCCTTTTTCCCCTTGATCTCGACGCCGTCCGGGTTGTTCGAGCCGACTTCGTGCAGCGCCACGATGTGTGCCACGACGAGCCCGATCAGCACGAGCGGAATCGCGATGACGTGAAAAGCGAAGAAACGGTTCAACGTCACGTCCGACACGACGTAATCGCCGCGAATCCACAGCGACAGGTCCGGCCCGATGAACGGGATCGCCGAAAAGAGGTTCACGATCACCTGCGCGCCCCAGAACGACATCTGTCCCCAAGGCAGCAGGTAGCCGAAGAACGCCTCGGCCATCAGGCATAGGAAAATCGCGCAGCCGAAGATCCAGACGAGTTCGCGCGGCTTGCGATACGAGCCGTACATCAGCCCACGGAACATGTGCAGGTACACGACGACGAAGAACATCGACGCACCCGTCGAGTGCATGTAGCGGATGAGCCAGCCCCACGGCACCTCGCGCATGATGTACTCGACCGAGGCGAACGCAAGCGTCGCGTCGGGCTTGTAGTTCATCGTCAAAAAGATGCCGGTGACGATCTGGTTCACCAGCACCAGCAGCGCAAGCGAGCCGAAAAAATACCAAAAGTTAAAATTTTTCGGCGCGTAATACTCGGAGACGTGCTTTTTCCACGTCGACGTCATCGGAAAGCGCCGGTCGATCCAGCCGACGATCCCGGTTGTTTCCACTTCCTTGTCTGCGGTCGCCATCAAGCCTCTCCCTTTTCGTCCCTGCCGATCACGAGTTGCGTTGCCGAAGTGAACATGTACGGAGGCACGTCCAGGTTCTGCGGCGCGGGCTTGTTCTTGAAGACGCGGCCGGCCAGGTCGTAAGTCGAGCCGTGGCAGGGGCAGAGGAAGCCGCCGGGCCAGTTGTCGGGGAGATTGGGTTGCGGGCCTTCCTGGAAGCGCGGCGTGGGCGTGCAGCCGAGGTGCGTGCAGACAGCGACCGCGACGAAGATATTCTTGTGATCGGGGCGCGAGCGGAATTCGTTGTTGCAGTACTCCGGCAACGGCATCGTGAACTCGAGCTTCGACTTTGGATCAGCGACTTCGTTGTCGGCTTTCTTGATGTCGGCGAGCTGTTCTTCAGTGCGGTTGATGATCCAGACGGGCTTGCCGCGCCAGGCGACCGTCATCATGTCGCCGGGCTTGAGACTGCTGATATCGACCTCGACCGGCGCGCCGGCCGCCTTGGCCTTTGCCGACGGAGCGAACGAGCCAACAAACGGTATGACAGTGGCAACGCCTCCAAAGCCACCTACTACGGTCGTCGCAACCAGCCAGGTACGGCGGCCGCCATCGACGGGTTTCTCTTCCTTGTCTCGCATCACACGCCCCAATTCTGAGTTGGATTTATACCGTCACATCAGTTCTTCCGCCGCTAGTGTGCGCGAATGGAGCCGTCATTTACAAGGCCCGAGTAGTAAAAATCACTCGAAGTCTTTGATCCTTCAGGGTTTCCCCGCACTTTTTCACGCCTTCTTACGAAGTGTTTATTTACTCGTATTGCGCCGCCGCAATTAATGCGGTGCCGCGCGTTATTCAAACAGGATTATCGATATCTATAAAGAGATGTTCGATATCGAAATGCTCGGAGACGTGTGCGCCGACCGCCTGCACGCCGAAGCGCTCGGTCGCGTGGTGACCCGCCGCGAGGTACGCGACGCCGCTTTCGGCGGCAATGTGCGTCGTTTGCTCGGAGACTTCGCCGCTCAGATAGACGTCGGCGCCAGCGGCGATGGCGTCGTCGAAGAAGCCTTGCGCGCCGCCCGTGCACCATGCGACACGGCGCAATTCGCGATTGCCGTCGCCGAGCACGAGCGGCTTGCGCCCGAGCGAGATTTCCACCGACGCGGTGAAGTGCTCGAGCGAGAGCGGCATCGGCAGCGGCGCGATCCAGCCGAGGTCCTGCTCGCCGAAGCGGCCATCGGCGATCAGGCCGAGACGCGCGCCAATCTGTGCGTTGTTGCCGAGTTCGGGATGCGAGTCGAGCGGAAGGTGATAGGCGAACAGATTGAGGTCGTTCGCGATCAGCGTGCGGAGCCGGCGATACTTGCGCCCCGTGACCTGCGGCGCCTCGTTCTTCCAGAAATAGCCGTGATGGACGAGGACGGCATCGGCGCCCCACTCGACGGCCGCCTCGAGAAACGCGAGCGACGCCGTCACGCCCGTCGCGATTTTATGCACGCGCCGGCTGCCTTCGACCTGCAGGCCATTGGGGCAATAGTCGCGGAACCGCTCAATTTGAAGCAGATTGTTCAGATACAATTCGAGTTCGATCCGATCCATGAAATCCTCTATCCCATCAAATGCTTAGACGCTTCTGGCTATTTTTTGCCCAAGCGGTGACCGTGATTTTGGCGCTGATGTTCATCGTCGCGACCTTAAAACCGCAGTGGCTTCAACGCCAGGGCCAGTTCGGCAAGCAACTCGCCGAACCGATCGTCGCGTTGCAGGAAGTGGCGCCGAGCATCGGCTCCCGGCCTGCGCAGTCGTCGTATGCGGATGGCGCCCAGAAGGCGATGCCCGCCGTCGTCAACGTGTTCTCCAGCAAGGATGGCACGCTGCCGCCCGACCCGCGCGCGAAAGATCCGCTCTTTCGCTACTTCTTCGGCGACAAGAACAAGCGCAAGAGCGACGAGCCGCCGGCGTCGAACCTGGGCTCGGGCGTCATCGTGAGCTCCGAAGGTTACATTCTAACGAACCAGCATGTGGTCGATGGCGCCGATCAGATCGAAGTCGCGCTCGCCGACGGCCGCACGTCGAGCGCGAAAGTGATCGGCATCGACCCCGAAACCGACCTCGCCGTGCTGAAGATCAACATGACGAACCTGCCGACCATCACGCTCGGGCGCATGGACCAGACGCGCGTCGGCGACGTGGTGCTCGCGATCGGCAATCCGTTCGGCGTAGGCCAGACGGTCACAATGGGTATCGTAAGCGCGCTCGGGCGCAATCACCTCGGCATCAACACGTTCGAAAACTTCATCCAGACCGATGCCGCGATCAATCCGGGCAACTCGGGTGGGGCGCTCGTCGATATCAACGGCAATCTGCTCGGCATCAACACGGCGATCTATTCGCGCAGCGGCGGTTCGCTCGGGATCGGGTTCGCGATTCCGGTGTCCACTGCGCGCAGCGTGCTGGAGAGCATCATCACGACGGGCACGGTGACACGCGGCTGGATCGGCGTTGAGCCGCAGGACGTGACGCCGGAGATCGCGGAATCGTTCGGGCTGGACCAGAAATCGGGCGCGATCGTGGCGGGCGTGCTGCAGGGCGGCCCGGCCGACAAGGCGGGCATCAAGCCGGGCGATATCCTCGTCAGCATCAACGACGATACAATCACCGACACGACGCGCCTGCTCAATGTCGTGGCGCAGATCAAGCCGGGGACAGCGGTGAAAGTGCACCTCATGCGCAAGAATAAGGAGCTGGATGTCAACGTGATGATCGGCAAGCGGCCGGCTCAGCCGCGCGCGCCGCAGTTGCCTGAGGACGATCAGGGCGATCAGGGCGAGGAGTAAGCGCGGGCACGCGCGGCGCCCCATTAAGCAAAAAAGGCAGCTTCTTGCGAAGCTGCCTTTTTTGTTGATCAAAGCGCGTGGTGCTATTCCGCCGCTGCTTCTGCTTCCTTTTTGACGCCGTCTTTACCAACCACGAACCGCGCCGCGATGATCCCCAACTCGTAAAGAATGACGAGCGGAATCGCAAGAATAAGCTGCGAAAAAACGTCCGGCGGCGTCACGACAGCCGAAATCACGAACGCGCCAACGATCACGTACGGACGAATTTCCTTCAGCTTCTTGATCGACACGATGCCCATGCGCGCCAGAATCACGACGACGATCGGCACCTCGAACGTCACACCGAACGCGAGGAACATCGTCAGCACGAAACTGAGGTAATTATCGATATCGGTGGTCATTTCCGCGCCGAGCGGCGCGTTGTAGTGCGCCATGACGCGAAAAATCGTCGGGAACACGACGAAATAAGCGAACGCCATGCCGCACAAAAACAGTGTATAGCTGCTGCCGACAAGTGGCGCGACCAGCTTTTTCTCGTGCTGATAAAGCCCCGGTGCGACGAAAGCCCAGATCTGATACAGGACGATCGGCAGCGCGATCACGAACGCGACGAGCATCGTCACCTTCATCGGCACGAAGAACGAGCCGGTGACATCGGTGACGATCATCTTGCCGTCCTTCGGCAGGTTCTGCATCAGCGGCCGCGCGAGCAGCTTGAAGATGTCCGGCGCCCAATAAACCAGGCTGATGAAAACGACAATGACCGAAAGGCCCGCGCGAATGATGCGGTCGCGCAATTCGACCAGGTGCGAGATGAACGTCTCTTCGACGGCCTCGTCTTTGTTTTGTTGCGGGTCGCTCACGCCGGCCCTCGGTTGGGGATCATCGATGGAAGGAATTGCAGCGCGGATCAGAAGAACTTCGTCGGACGGCGCATGCTGGAAGGCGTATGCCGCGCGACGCGCGCCGCGCCCGATTGCACGCGGGTGCGCCGGCCGGTCGAGCGCTTGTACCAATCAGGCACGGCGCCCGTCTTTACGCGCCAGTTCTTGCGCTTCGAATACGAGGACGTGCCACTGCGCCAACTGTTGCCTTCCGCCGCGGTGGCGTTCTCTTCGGAACCGCCCGCGATGCTCGGCGACACCGACGTGCCCTGATTCCACGCGTCGTTCAGTTCGGCTTCGTGCTGCTTGAGATTGCTTTGGATCGTGCTCTCGACGTTCGTCGCCGCCGTCTCGAACTCGGTGCGCATCTTTTTCAGCTCGTCAAGTTCCATTTCGCGCGCGACTTCCGACTTCACGTCGTTGATGTAGCGCTGCGCACGGCCAAACAGCGCGCCGGCAGTGCGCGCGACGCCCGGCAGGCGTTCCGGCCCGAGCACGACAAGCGCCACGACGCCGATCAGCGCCATTTTTGTCAGACCGAGGTCGAGCATGGAATCGAGGTTTCCCGGAGTCTGTGGTGCGTGCGATCAGCGATAGTCGCCCGAGCGCGTCTTGTCTTTTGCTTCGACGTCGACGGTGCCATTGCGCGGCAGTTCACGCTGGTCGGCAGCGGGCTGGTCGCCCTCTTTCATGCCTTCCTTGAAGCCCTTCACCGCGCCGCCGAGGTCGCCGCCAATGTTACGCAGCTTTTTCGTGCCGAAAACGAGTGCCACGATGAGCAACACGATCAGCCAATGCCAAATACTTAATGAACCCATGAATGAAAACTCTCCTTGATTCCACCGCGCCATTGATCAGTCGCGGCGGCGAATTCCAGCCTTGCGGCCCCAAGCCGGAGCGGAAACGCTCCAAAAGGTCAAACGTCGATTCTGTGCATCCAATATTTCATTTGGAAGACTCAATTCGCGTCTTTATTGCGCGATTTAACCCATTCGACGCCACGGACGCGCGCCAGCCAGGAGATGCGCATGAATGTGATACACCTCCTGCCCGCCCCCCGGTCCGGTATTGATCACCGTACGAAAACCCGTTTCGCCGCCGGTGTACGCGACACCCAGTTCATCCGCGAGACGTCCGACCAGACTGACCATTCTACCAAGCAGCGGCGCATCGCTTTCGGTGCAATGCGAGAGTGTCTCAATATGTTTACGAGGAATCACCAGAACGTGTACCGGCGCGGCCGGGTTGATGTCGTTGAACGCGACGAATTCGTCGTCCTCGTAGACTTTCTTGCTCGGGAGTTCTCCCGCGGCGATTTTGCAGAAAATGCAGTTTTCGTGGCTCATGGATGTCCCGGTTTGTCTCGAATTCATGCACGCAGCTCAGAACCAGGCGCGCGGCTCGATCGGCTTCTCTTCGTAAAGATATAGCCAGCCTTTTATCACCCGATACAGCGTCCAGATCCCGACCGCGAACAGCACCGGAAAGCCGATCAGCACGAAGAGTAGCGCGACGCCGATCAGGTGGCCGAGCACTGCCCACCAAAACGTGCGGATCTGCCACTCGAAGTGCGCTTCGTAAGGCGTTCCAGCGACGTCGCTGCGCTTCAGGTAATTGACGATGATCGCGATCAGGACGGTGATGCCGCCCGTCAGCCAGTACGCGGCGTAGAGGCCGTAAAGAACGTGGGTGAGCGTGCGCAGGCCGCGCAGACGTTCGGCTTCGGCCGAATTCTGATACACGGGCGGCGGATAGGGTTCATAAGGCTGATTCATCTCGACATCCCTCCTTCGCCGTGGCGAAAATGCTCGTTAGCCGCCGTTTTGCTCGCGGTCGCGCGACTTGCGCAGCGCCTTTTCTTCGATACCCGACAGACCTTCGCGCCGTTCGAGTTCGGCGATCACGTCGGCCGGGTTGAGGTCGAAGTGCGACAGCATCACGAGACAGTGGAACCACAAATCGGCAACTTCGCTGACGAGCGCCTTCGGCGCGCCGCCGTGGCGCGCATCCTTCGCCGCCAGGACGACTTCCGTCGCCTCTTCGCCGATCTTTTTCAGAACGGCGTCGTCACCTTTATGAAAGAGTCGAGAAACGTAGGATTGTTCCGGATCGCCGCCCTTGCGGCTGTCGATGATAGCGGCGAGGCGCAGCAGCGTGTCCTGCGTGGTGATTTGCGTCATTTGTAGATGTGTTCGGGGTCTTTCAGGACCGGTTCGACGGCGAGCCAGTCGCCCTCTTCCGCCGATCCCTCGAATTTCTGGAAAAAGCACGAATGGCGGCCCGTGTGGCACGCGATGCCCGACACCTGCTCCACTTTGAGCAGCACGACGTCTTCGTCGCAATCGAGCCGGACTTCGTGCACGTGCTGAACGTGCCCCGATTCCTCGCCCTTGAACCACAGGCGCTGGCGGGAACGCGAATAGTAGACGGCGCGTTTCAGCTCGACGGTTTTCACGAGCGCCTCGCGATCCATCCACGCGAACATCAGCACGTCACCGCTCGACGCTTCCTGCGCGATTACGGGCACGAGGCCGTTCGCGTCCCATTTGACCTTGTCGAGCCACTCGTTTTGCGTGCTCATGGCTCAGATCCTCACCGAAATGCCCTGGTCCGCCATGAAGCGCTTGGCCTCGCCGACCGTGTGCTCGCCGTAGTGAAAAATGCTGGCAGCAAGTACGGCGTCCGCGCGGCCTTCGACGATGCCGTCCGCCAGATGCTGCAGCGATCCCACACCGCCCGAGGCGATCACCGGCACCGGCACCGCGTCCGACACGGCGCGCGTGAGCGCGAGATCGAAGCCGGATTTCGTGCCGTCGCGGTCCATGCTGGTGAGCAGAATTTCGCCCGCGCCGAGCGCGGCCATCTTGCGCGCCCATTCGATTGCGTCCAGACCGGTCGCCTTCCGGCCGCCGTGCGTGAACACTTCCCAGCGCGGCGTTTCGCCTTCGGCCGACACGCGTTTCGCGTCGATCGCGACGACGATGCACTGCGAGCCGTGCTTATCCGACGCGTCGCGCACGAGTTGCGGATTCGCCACCGCAGACGAATTCATGCTGATCTTGTCCGCGCCGGCGTTCAGAAGGCGCCGCACGTCCTCGACGGCGCGCACGCCCCCGCCGACCGTCAGCGGAATGAACACCTGCGATGCCACCGATTCAATGATCGGCAGGATCAGGTCGCGCTGGTCGGAGGTCGCGGTGATGTCGAGGAACGTGAGTTCGTCGGCGCCTTGATCGTCGTAGCGGCGCGCGATTTCGACGGGGTCGCCGGCGTCGCGCAATTCGAGGAAATTGACGCCTTTGACGACGCGCCCGGCGGTCACGTCGAGACAGGGGATGATGCGTTTAGCGAGAGCCATGTTCTTGCAGATACCGTGTGGTTGCCAACGCGATGCCGGCGAGCGGCCGACAGCGCGCCGCGCTTCGGCCCTGAAGCCGTGCAGTAATCAGGCGTCGTCGGCTTCGCGCAGCATGTCGGCGCGCGCTTGCGCGGCGGCGAAATCGAGATCGCCCGAATAGATCGCGCGGCCGCAGATCACGCCTTCGATCCCTTCGTCTTCCACTTCGCAGAGTGACGCGATGTCGTTGAGATTCGACAGGCCGCCGCTCGCGATTACCGGAATCTTCACCGCCTGCGCGAGCCGCACCGTCGCTTCGATGTTGATGCCCTGGAGCATGCCGTCGCGGCCGATGTCGGTGTAGATGATCGCCTCGCAGCCGTAGTCCTCGAACTTGCGGGCGAGATCCACGACTTCGTGGCCGGTCAGCTTGCTCCAGCCGTCTGTCGCGACCTTGCCATCCTTCGCGTCGAGCCCGACGATGATGTGGCCCCCAAACGCGGTGCACGCATCCTTCAGGAAGCCAGGATTCTTCACCGCTGCCGTGCCGATGATGATGTACTCGAGGCCGTCGTCGAGATAGCGCTCGATGGTGTTCAGGTCGCGGATGCCGCCGCCCAGTTGCACCGGGATGTCGCTGCCGACTTCCTCGATGATCGCGCGAATCGCGTCTTCGTTCTTCGGCTTGCCAGCGAATGCGCCGTTCAGGTCGACGAGATGGAGACGCCGCGCGCCCCGATCGACCCAGTGCCGGGCCATCGCCGCCGGATCTTCGGAAAAAATGGTCGCCTGGTCCATATCGCCTTGTTTGAGGCGTACGCACTGACCGTCTTTAAGATCGATGGCCGGAATGAGCAGCATAGAAATCGCGTGTTATCTGGTGAGGGTTGGTCAAAACGATTGCGAACGAGAGGCGCTGCGCCGTGTTCCCAACCGTCTCGCTAGTGTAGTACAAGTCTTGCAACGCTCGCGGATGCAATCGGCATACGCCGGAATGCCGGATTTGCGCAAAAAAATTACGGATTCCAGTGCACGAAATTGCGATACAGGCGCAGGCCCGCGTCGGCGCTCTTCTCGGGGTGGAATTGCGTCGCGAAGATGTTGTCACGCGCCACCGCCGACGTGAACGGCTTGCCGTAGACGGTTTCGCCCGCCGTGTGGGCCGGATCGGCCGGCGCCACGTAATAGCTGTGCACGAAGTAGAAGAACGCGCCGTCGGCGACGCCGTCCCAGAGCGCGTGCGGCTGCGTCTGGCGCACGCGGTTCCAGCCCATCTGCGGGACCTTGAAGCGCGAGCCGTCGTCCTGGAGCTGGCCGTCGAGCTGAAAACGCACGACCTTGCCCGGAAAGAGGCCGAGACCGTTCGTATCGCCTTCCTCGCTCCAGTCGAAAAGCATCTGCTCGCCGACGCACACGCCGAGCATCGGCTTTTCGCGCGCGGCTTCCAGCACGGCTTCCTGCAAGCCGGACGCGCCGAGATGCCCCATGCAGTCGCGCATCGCGCCCTGTCCGGGCAGCACGATGCGCTCCGCCGCGCGAATCGCCTCGGGCTGCTCGACGATCGCCACGTCGGCTTCCGCGGCCGCCTTCTTCAGCGCCTGATACACCGAGCGCAGGTTGCCCATTCCGTAATCAACAATCGCTATCGAAGTTTTCATTTCAAGGTAGGCAGCAAGGCCTTCAATCCGTCGACGATGAATTCCACCGCCAAAGCCGACAACATCAATCCCATCAGACGCGTGCCGATATTGATGCCGGTGCGCCCGACCCAGCGCGCGATCGGCTCGGCCAGGTTCAGCGCGCCGAAGCACAGGGCGGCGAGCACCGCGCCGATCGCGATCAGGCCGATGCGGTCGTACCAGTGCGGCGCATTCGCAGAATAGACGATCACCGTGCTGATCGCGCCCGGCCCCGTGAGGAGCGGAATCGCGAGCGGCACGACGGCGACGCTGTCCTTCATTTCGGCCTCGTGGCGCTCTTCCGGCGTGGAGCGCGTGTTGCCGATCTGCGCGTTCAGCATGTTGATCGCCATCAGCAACATGATGATGCCGCCGCCGACTTCAAGCGATCCGACCGAAATCCCGAAGAACGCGATGATCTGCTGGCCGAAGAGCGCCGTCACCGCGATTACGCAGAACACCGAAATCGATGCAATGCGGATCGTGTTGCGCTTCTCGAAGCCGGACTGTTGTGCGGTCAGGCTCAGAAAGAAAGGGATCGCGCCGACCGGGTTGATCAGCGCGAGCAGGGAAATAAACGATTTGAGCAGGTCCATTGCGGGCCGTTAGAACACTTTCACACGGGCATGCGCCCGGTTCGTACCCGCCATCCGGCAGGGCTTAGAGGCTGCCCTTGGTCGACGGAATCTGGCCTGCGGCGCGTTCGTCGAACTCGACAGCCATGCGCAGCGCGCGGCCGAACGCCTTGAAAACGGTCTCGACCTGATGGTGCGCGTTGATGCCGCGCAGGTTGTCGATGTGCAGCGTCACGCCCGCGTGATTCACGAAGCCGCGAAAGAATTCGATGGTGAGATCGACATCGAACGTGCCGATGCGCGCGCGCGTGAACGGCACATGGAATTCGAGGCCCGGACGGCCCGAAAAGTCGATCACGACACGCGACAGCGCTTCATCCAGCGGCACGTACGAATGGCCGTAGCGGCGAATGCCCTTGCGATCGCCGATGGCCTTCGCCACCGCCTGCCCGAGCGTGATGCCGGTATCTTCGACCGTGTGGTGATCGTCGATATGGAGGTCGCCATGCGCTTCGACTTCGAGGTCGAAGAGGCCGTGGCGCGCGATCTGGTCGAGCATATGGTCGAGGAACGGCACGCCAGTGGCGAGCTTCTGCTTGCCGGTGCCATCCAGATCGAGCTTCACACGGATCTGCGTTTCGCTGGTGTTGCGAACGACTTCCGCAATACGCATGGTGTTTCCTTGAGACTTTTTAAGAAGAGGGTTCAGTGCAGCGCGAGCTTCAGGGCGGCGATCATCTGCGCGTTCTCTTCAGCCGATCCGACCGTCAAACGCACGCAATTTGCCAGCAATGGGTGCATTTTACTCACGTTTTTGATCAAAACCCGCGACGTGAGCAGGGTTTCGAAGGTGACGGCCGCGTCCGGCACGCGCACCAGCAGGAAGTTGCCCGCGCTGGGGAAAACCGTGGCTCCAGGCAACGTCGCGACGGCCTTCGCCAGCTTCGTGCGCTCGGCGCGCAGCTCGGCGGCTTGCGCGTCGAGGACGTCGAGGTGATCGAGCAGGAAATCGGCGGTGGCTTGCGTCAGGACGTTGATGTTGTATGGCGGGCGCACCTTGTCGAACTCGGTGATCCACTTCGCCGTGCCCGCCATGTAGCCGAGGCGGATGCCCGCGAGACCGAGCTTCGAGACCGTGCGCATCACGACGACGTTGTCGAACTCCGCCGCGCGCGGCAGCCAGCTCTTTTTGGCGAACGGCTGATAGGCCTCGTCGATCACGACGAGGCTCTTCTTCGCCGCCGCGATCACGCGCTCGATGGCGTCGTCGTCGTAGAGCGTGCCGGTCGGGTTGTTCGGGTACGCGAGATACACCAGCGCGGGCGTGTGCTCGTCGATCGCGGCGATGAGCGCGTCGGTATCGAGTGTGAAATCGGCGTTGAGCGGCACGCCGATGAATTCGAGATGCGCGAATGCCGCCGACATCTGGTACATCACGAAGCCCGGCACCGGCGCCACGACCTTGGCGCCCGGCTTCGCGCACGCCATCGACAACATGCTGATCAGTTCGTCCGAGCCGTTGCCGAGCAGGACTTCGCAAGCGGGCGGAACCTGCATCGCGCGCTTGATCTTGGCGAGCAGGCCGGCCGGGCGCGGCGCCGGATAGCGGTTTAGCGCGACGCCCGCCAGATGTTCGCCGAGCTTCGTGGCGAGATCGGCGGGCAGGCGGTACGGGTTCTCCATCGCGTCGAGCTTGATCAGGCCCGTGGCGTCGGGCACGGGGTAGCTCGTCATCGAAAGGATGTCGGCGCGGATGATGTCGTGTGGTGTCGTCATGGTTTTAACTGGCCGCTCTCGTCGGCCACACGGCGGCTCTTGGGGCCGCCTGTCCCCGTTCGGCCGTTACTGGCCCATGTTCTTCATGCGGTACTCGGCGCTGCGGGCGTGCGCCTGCAAGCCTTCGCCGTACGCGAGTTCCGCCGCGATTTCGCCGAGCGTCTGCGCGCCTTCCGCGCTCACTTCGATCACGCTCGAACGCTTAATGAAATCGTAGACGCCGAGCGGCGACGAAAAGCGCGCCGTGCGCGATGTCGGCAATACGTGGTTCGGGCCGGCGCAATAATCGCCCAAGCTCTCGCTCGTGTAGCGGCCGAGGAAGATCGCGCCGGCGTGCCGGATCTGCGCAGCCCAATGATGCGGATCTAGCGCGGAAATTTCGAGATGCTCCGGCGCGATATCGTTGGCGATCGCGCAGGCTTCGGCCATGTCCTTCACCTTGACGAGCGCGCCGCGGTCTTCGAGCGAGCGCTGGATCACGTCGCGGCGCGGCATCGACGGCAGCAAGTCGACGATCGCATCTTCCACGCGCTGGATGAACGCGGCGTCCGGGCACAGCAGGATCGATTGCGCGAGTTCGTCGTGCTCGGCTTGCGAAAAGAGGTCCATCGCGACCCAGCGCGGATCGGTGGTGCCGTCGCAGATCACGAGGATTTCGGACGGCCCCGCGATCATGTCGATGCCGACCGTGCCGAATACGCGGCGCTTCGCTGACGCCACGTACGCATTGCCAGGGCCGCAGATCTTGTCGACGGCCGGTACCGATTCCGTGCCGTACGCGAGCGCGCCGACCGCCTGCGCGCCGCCGATCGTGAACACGCGATCCACGCCGCCGAGCAGCGCGGCCGCGAGCACGAGCGGATTCTTCACGCCATCGGGCGTCGGCACGACCATCACGATTTCCTTGACGCCCGCGACGCGCGCCGGAATCGCGTTCATCAGCACCGACGATGGATACGCTGCCTTGCCGCCCGGCACGTAGATGCCCGCGCGATCGAGCGGCGTGACTTTCTGGCCGAGGACGGTGCCGTCGGCTTCGGTGTACTGCCAGCTATGGCTGCCACATTCGATCCGCTGCTTCTCGTGATACCCGCGCACCCGCGCCGCCGCCGCTTCCAGAGCGGCGCGTCGCTTCGGTTCGAGCCCTTCCAGCGCGGCCTCCAGTTCTGACGCCGGCAGTTCGAGCGCCGCGACGCTCGTCGCTTTCAGCCGGTCGAACTTGTTCGTGTATTCAAGCACGGCTTCGTCGCCGCGCGCCTTCACGTCGACGAGAATCTGCGCGACAGAGCGCTCGATCGCTTCGTCCTCGCTCGCCTCGAACGCGAGCACGGCATGCAGGGCCGGGTGAAAACCGTTGGCGCTGGAATCGAGTCTGCGAATCTTGATAGACATGCTGGTTTTCCGTTTCAGTATCGCGTGTGGTTAAAAACGCGCACGCTCAGTTGCCGTTGCCCACCGACGCGCGTTCGAACGCGTCGAGGTACGGCTTCAGCGCCGCGCGCTTCAGCTTCAGCGCGGCCTGATTGACGACGAGACGCGACGAAATCTGCATGATTTCCTCGACCTCGACGAGATTGTTCGCCCGCAGCGTGCCGCCGGAGCTGACCAGATCGACGATCGCGTCGGCCAGACCGACGAGCGGCGCCAGTTCCATCGATCCGTACAGCTTGATCAGGTCGACGTGCACGCCCTTCGACGCGAAATGCTCGCGCGCGACTTCCACGTATTTCGTCGCGACGCGCAGACGCGCGCCCTGACGCACGGCGCTCGCGTAGTCGAAGCCCGCCTTCACCGCCACCGACATCCGGCAGCGCGCGATGTTCAGGTCGACCGGCTGGTACAGGCCGCCGCCGCCGTGCTCGATCAGCACGTCCTTGCCCGCGACGCCGAAGTCCGCCGCGCCGTATTCCACGTAGGTCGGCACGTCGGTGGCGCGCACGATGATCACGCGCAGATTCGGATTCGTGGTCGGCAGGATCAGCTTGCGCGACGTCTCCGGGTCCTCGGCGACCTGCACGCCGGCGGCTGCCAGCAAGGGCAGCGTCTCTTCGAAGATACGCCCTTTCGACAACGCGAGCGTCAGCGGCGCGCTCGCCTCCACCGACGACGAAGTCTGCGGCACCGAGGTCATTGCTCGCTCCCGCTGCCCTTGATGCGGCTCACCTTCGCGCCGACCGCCGTCAGCTTCGCTTCCATGCGGTCGTAGCCGCGGTCGAGGTGATAGATGCGGTCGATCAGCGTATCGCCATCTGCGCACATCGCCGCGATCACGAGACTCGCCGACGCGCGCAGGTCGGTTGCCATCACCTTCGCGCCCGACAGCTTCTCGACGCCCGACACGAGCGCGGTATTGCCGTCGATCGTGATGTGCGCGCCGAGCCGGTTCAGTTCCTGGACGTGCATGAAGCGGTTCTCGAAGATCGTCTCGACGACTTGCGACGTGCCCATCGCGATCGCGTTGAGGGCCATGAACTGCGCCTGCATGTCCGTCGGAAACGCCGGGTATTCTGAAGTGCGGAAGCTGACCGCTTCGGGACGCTTCGCCATCTTGACGCGCATCCAGCTATCGCCTTCCTCGATCGATACACCCGCTTCGCGCAGCTTCGACGTCACGGCATCCAGCAGGCCGGGGCTTACGTGACGCAGCGTCACGTCGCCGCCAGCGGCCGCGACCGCGCACAGGAACGTGCCCGCTTCGATGCGGTCCGGCACGACCGAATGGCGCGCGCCGCGCAGCTTCGCGACGCCCTGGATCACGAGCCGGTCCGAGCCGATCCCGTCGATCTTCGCGCCCATCTTCACGAGCAGATGCGCCAAGTCGCTCACTTCCGGTTCGCGCGCGGCGTTTTCGATCACCGTTTCGCCATCGGCGAGCACCGCCGCCATCAGCAGGTTTTCCGTGCCGGTGACGGTGATCATGTCGGTGACGATGCGCGCGCCCTTCAGCCGCTTCGCCCGCGCCTCGATGAAACCGTGCTCGATGTTGATCTCGGCGCCCATCGCCTGCAGGCCCTTGATGTGCTGGTCCACCGGACGCGCGCCGATCGCGCAGCCGCCCGGCAGCGAAACCTTCGCCTCGCCGAAGCGTGCAACGAGCGGCCCGAGCACGAGAATCGACGCGCGCATCGTCTTGACCATCTCGTACGGCGCGACGAGGTTGTCGACCTTCGACGCATTCAGCGTCACGCGGCCGTCGCCGCTCACTTCCGAATTCACGCCCATCTGACGCAACAGCTTGAGCATGGTGCGTACGTCCTGCAGGTTCGGAACGTTTTCGAGATGGACGTCGTCGGCGGTGAGCAGGCTCGCGCAGAGAATCGGCAGCGCCGCGTTCTTCGCACCCGATACGACGATTTCGCCCGAGAGCTTCGTGCCCCCAGTGATGACCAGTTTGTCCATGCTTGCTGTCCTTCTACCTTGCTTCTCTGCTGCGGCGCCTTGGTCGGCGTCGCGGTTGATTTGAATTGAGCGCTGCCCGGCTTATGCCGATTTCCACTCGTCCGGCGTCAGCGTCTTCATGCTGAGCGCGTGAATTTCGGCGCGCATGCGGTCGCCGAGCGCCGCGTAGACCAATTGATGCCGCGCGATCAGGCGCTTGCCCTGGAACGCATCGCTCACGATGGTGGCGAAAAAGTGCTGCCCATCGCCCTCTACTTCCAGATGCTGGCAGGCAAGCCCGCCAGCGATGTAATCCTTCACTTGTTCCGGGGTCGGCAACATCGGAAGTCTCCTTGAATATTCAGTGACGCAGCTTATAGCCGCTCGCCAGCATTCGCACGGCGATCGCGGCCAACACGGCGAAAAACGCGCCGACGATGGCCAGGCTCGCAAGCGGGCTCACGTCGGACATGCCGAAGAACCCGTAGCGGAAGCCGTCGATCATGTAGAAAAACGGGTTCAGACGCGACACTTCGCGCCAGACGGGCGGCAGCGAATGCGTCGAGTAAAACACGCCCGACAGGAACGTGAGCGGCATGATCAGGAAATTCTGAAAAGCGGCGAGCTGGTCGAATTTCTCGGCCCAGATGCCAGCGATCAGCCCGAGCGTGCCGAGAATCCCCGAGCCGAGCACCGCGAACGCAATGATGTAGAGCGGCGCGGAAAAAGTCATCGGGATGAACCATACGGTCACGATGAACACGCCGAATCCGACCACCAGCCCGCGCACGACCGACGCCAGCACGTACGCGAAATACATTTCCCAGTGCGCAATCGGCGGGAGCAGCACGAACACGAGATTGCCGGTGATCTTCGACTGGATCATCGACGACGAACTGTTCGCGAACGAGTTCTGCAGCACGCTCATCATGACGAGGCCGGGCACGAGAAAGCTCGTGTACGCGACGCCCGGATAAACCTGCACGTGGCTCGACAGCGCGTGGCCGAAGATCATCAGATACAGGAGCGCCGTGATGACCGGCGCGAGCACCGTCTGGAAGGCGACCTTCCAGAAACGCAAGATTTCCTTGTAAAACAGCGTTCTGAAACCGCTCATGAAAGTCCCTCGACCACTTCAGGCTCGTTCATGACCTGCACGAAGACGTCTTCCAGATCGGCCTTGCGCACTTCGATTTCGTCGAACGCGCAGCCGGCCGCGCGGCATTTCGCGAGAATCGGCTCCACGTCGTCGTAGCTCGCGAGGCGCAACAGATGCTGCGCGCCCGATACCGCGTGCGGATCGACTTCCAGCGCACGCAGTTCGGCGGGCAGCACGCCGCGCGAGAAGCGCAGCGACAACTGCATGCCCGAGAAGCGCTGGAGCAGCGAGCTCGTCCGCTCCAGCGCGACGACTTCGCCTCGCCGCAGCATCGCGAGCCGGTCGCAGAGCGCCTCGGCTTCTTCGAGATAGTGCGTCGTGAGGACGATCGTGTGACCCTCGCGATTCAGGCGCGAGATGAATTTCCACAACGTCTGGCGCAATTCGACATCGACGCCGGCAGTCGGCTCGTCGAGCACGATCACGGGCGGGCGATGCACCAGCGCCTGTGCGACCAGCACGCGCCGCTTCATCCCGCCGGACAGCGCGCGGGTGTTCACGTCGGCTTTCTCGGTGAGATCGAGATTCGCCATGATTTCGTCGATCCAGTCGTCGTTGTGGCGCAAGCCGAAGTAGCCCGACTGGATGCGCAGCGATTCACGCACGGTGAAGAACGGATCGAACACGAGTTCCTGCGGCACGATGCCGAGCGCGCGGCGCGCGGCGCGAAAATCCGTGACGACGTCGTGGCCGCGCACGGAGATCGTGCCGCTGTCGGCGCGCGCGAGGCCCGCGAGGATGCTGATCAGGGTGGTCTTGCCCGCCCCGTTGGGACCGAGCAGGCCGAAGAATTCGCCTTCTTCCACCGTGAAACTCACGCCTTTGAGCGCTTGCAGCTCTTTATAGCGCTTCCTGACGTTTCGGATTTCTATGGCTGACATGACAGTGCGCTCGCTGAAAAAGGCGGCGCCTCGAGTGTGCGGTACGGGCCTGATCCGGCTGAAAGCGCGCGGAAAATGCGCTCGCTTCAGTGCCGGAACACGGCCAAAAGAGGCCGGGTACGTGGCCGAAAAAACATTTGATTATAGGGCAAACGGGCCGAGCCCGATTTTGCCGGACGCGGCGGGACGTCGTCCCGCGCCGCGCCGGTTGCGGCTTAAAGCAGGATCAATGTCGGAAGGAGAGGAGCGTGTCGACGCCGTAGGCCTGCGCGAGACTGGCAAGCCCGGTGGGAAAATTGACGATGGCAAGCGCGCCGCCGCGAGCGGACGCCGCGCGCTGCCACGCGAGAAACACCGCGAGCGCCGACGAATCGAACTGCGTGAGCGGCGCGCAATCGACTTCGGTTGCGCCCGCCACGATCCGCGACAGCCCCGCTTCGAGCGCGGCCTTCGCGCTCTCGTGCGTGAGCGCGGCGGCGGTTTCGAAGCGGGACGCGTGATTCAAACCGCTCACGATGCCTTGCCGCTCGCGAGTTGCTGGTTACGCTGCGTCAGGAACTGCAGCAGCCCGTCGACGCCATGCTGCGAAATCTGCTCGCTGAACTGCTGCTGATAAGCCTGGATCAGCCATGCGCCGAGCACGTTGATGTCATATACCTTCCAGCCTTGCGGCGTCTTGTACAGGCGATAGTCGAGCTGGATCGGCTGACCGTTGTTGATGACGACCGAGCGCACGACCACGTCCGTATCTTCCGGCGATGCTCGGAACGGCTTGTACTGCACTTCCTGGTCGCGCACCTGTGCAAGCGCGCCCGAATACGTGCGAATCAGCAGTATCTTGAACTGCTCGACGATTTCCTTCTGCTGCTGCGGCGTCGCGGTGTTCCAGTTGCGGCCCATGACGAGGCGCGTCGTGCGCGTGAAGTCCGTGTAAGGCAGGATCTTCTGGTTCACGAGTTCCGTGATGCGCGTGATGTTGCCCGACTGGATCTGCTTGTCGGCCTTGATCTGGTCGAGCACCTGCTGCGTGACCGTCTTGATCAGGACATCCGGATTGCTCGTATCGACAGCCTGCGCCGAGGCGCTGCTCGAGAACGCGAGGAACAAGGCGAAAAGGGGAAGCAACAATAGTTTTTTCATTTCAAACCCTGCTTTTAAAGTGGCTTGAGTTTGAGCATGGCGCGGATTCCGAGTTCACGCGCCACACCCGCCAAACCGTCAAAATACCTGTCAATTATGTTACGGCTCGTTATGCGCCGCCGAATCAGCGCAGGCGGATCGAAGGGAACGACGGGATGCGCGGCGGCACCATCTGGTTCCCCTTGATCGTACTGCTGCCGCTTGCCGCCCCAGGCGCTTCCGCCCCTTCCGATGCCGCTTCCGGCGCCGATGCCGCCGTCGCCGGTGCCGCCGTGGCCGATGCCGGCGCAAGCGGCGTCGCGGTGGCCGATGCCGCCGTCGCGGCAGCCGCGCCCGCCGTGCCGCCGGACGCGGTGTCGTCGTAGGTCGGCAGCGCTTCTTCGCCGTAGTCCGGCGTCGAACCGTCGCCGCCCGAGATCAGATACTGGCGCCGCTGCAAATACGCGTTGCGCACGAACGAATATTTGTCGAGCGCGGCATCGGCGAGCACGTCGCTCGCGCCGAGCAGGTTCGCGCGCACGTCGATGAGATTCACGCCATACAGCGCCCAGCTGACCGAATCCGGATGCACGTAGGTGAGCGGGTTGCCGAAATAATCGACAACCGTGCCGCCCGTGTCGCGGATCGTGCTCGGCCCGAGCAGCGGCAGCACGAGATACGGCCCCGACGGCACGCCGTAATGGCCGAGCGTCAGGCCGAAATCGGCTTCGTGCTTCGGCAGCTTCGCAATCGTCGCGACGTCGAACAGCCCGCCGATGCCGAACAGCGTGTTGATCGCGACGCGCATGATGTCCGACACGCCGTCGGCGATCTTCAATTGCAGCAGGTTGTTCGCCGCGATGTAGACGTCGCCGATGTTCGAGAAGAAGTTGGTCACGCTGTTGCGCACGGGCTCCGGCACCGCCCAGACGTACGCCTTCGCGACCGGCTTCAGGGCAACCTGGTCGATCTTGTCGTTGACCGTGAACATCGTCCGGTTGTAGCTCTCGAACGGGTCGCCCTTGGTCGGCGTCGTCACGGTCGCGCAGCCGGCCAACAGCGCCACGGCAACCACGATACTCGCGCTTCTCACGCGCATCGCCTGCATGTCCTTCTCCTTATTGACCGGCCGAACTCGCGCCCATCGCGCTTGCCGCACCCGGGAACGCCGGCGCGGGTGCGGTCGCAGCGGGCGACGCGGGCGGTTTCGACGCGCCCGAATCCGCCGCCTTGTTGTACAGGAACTGACCGATCAGGTTTTCCAGCACGACGGCCGATTGCGTCATCGAAATGGTGTCGCCGTTCTTGAGCATCTGGTCGTCGCCGCCGGGTTCGAGGCCGATGTACTGCTCGCCGAGCAGGCCCGAGGTCAGGATCTTCGCCGACGAATCCTTGGGAAACCCGAATTGCTTGTCGATATCGATGGTCACGACGGCCTGATACGTGTTCTGGTCGAAGCCGATCGAACCAACCCGGCCGACCGTCACGCCCGCGCTCTTCACCGGCGCGCGTGCCTTCAGCCCGCCGATGTTGTCAAACTTGAGCTTCACGGCGTAAGTCGGCTGGAACGACAGCGAACTCATGTTTCCGGCTTTCAGAGCAAGAAACAGCAGCGCCACGAAACCCAGCACCACGAAGAGGCCGACCCAGAAGTCGAGAGCAGTCTTTTTCATCGTCTATCCAAAGAGAATCTTGTCGCTAAAAGGTGCGCAGGACTGCGCCGTGCGCCACGCCCGCGATGCGCGAGCGCCCTTTTTAATCAATGCGTTAGCTGAACATCAACGCGGTCAGCAGGAAATCGAGACCGAGCACGGCGAGCGACGCGTACACGACCGTCCTGGTCGTCGCGCGCGACACGCCTTCGGGCGTCGGCTTGGCTTCGTAGCCCTGAAACAGCGCGATGAACGTCACCGCGAAGCCGAACACGATGCTCTTGATCACGCCGTTGCCGACATCGCGCCACACGTCCACGCCGCCCTGCATTTGCGACCAGAACGCGCCGGCATCGACACCGATCATCAGCACACCCACCACGTACCCGCCGATCACGCCGACCGCGCTGAAGATCGCGGCGAGGATCGGCATCGAGATGATGCCGGCCCACATGCGGGGCGCGACCACGACTTTCAGCGGATCGACGGCCATCATTTCCATCGCCGTCAGTTGCTCGCCGGCTTTCATCAACCCGATTTCGGCGGTGAGCGACGTGCCCGCGCGCCCGGCGAACAGGAGCGCGGTGACCACCGGCCCGAGCTCACGCACAAGCGACAGCGCCACGAGCAACCCGAGCGCCTGCTCCGAGCCATAGCGATTGAGCGTGTAGTACCCCTGCAAGCCCAGCACGAAGCCAACGAACAACCCCGACACCGCAATAATCACCAGCGAATAATTGCCGACAAAATGAATCTGTTTCGTGACAAGGCGCGGGCGGCGCAGTAGCGGGAAGATTTCGAGCACCAGGCGCACGAACATGCGCGTCGCGTAACCGGCGGTGCCGAAGCCGTCGAGCACCCAGCGTCCGAGCGCGCTGATCATGCCTGACCTCCGATACCGAAATCCGCCGCGAGCGGCGCGCTGGCGTAGTGGAACTTGAACGGGCCGTCGGGCGCACCGTCGATAAACTGGCGCACCGACGGATCGGTCGATGCACGCAATTGTTCCGGCGTACCTTCGGCCAGAATGCCGCCGTTCGCGATGAAATAAACGTAATCGGCGATAGCGAACGACTCCGGCACGTCGTGCGTGACGAGAATCGACGTCGCGCCAAGCGCGCTGTTCAGCGTGCGGATCAGGTTCGCCGTAATGCCGAGCGAAATGGGGTCGAGTCCGGCGAACGGCTCGTCGTACATCATCAGTTGCGGATCGAGCGCGATGGCGCGTGCGAGCGCCACGCGGCGCGCCATGCCGCCCGAAATCTCCGACGGCGCGAGATCGCGCGCGCCACGCAGGCCGACCGCGTTGAGCTTCATCAGCACGAGGTCGCGCAGGAGTTCTTCGGGAAGATCGGTGTGTTCGCGCAGCGGGAAAGCGACGTTTTCGAAGACGGTCTGATCGGTGAAAAGCGCACCGAACTGGAACAGCATGCCCATCTTGCGGCGCAGCGCGTAGAGGCCGTCGCGCGTCTGGGCGCCGACATCCGCGCCGCCGAACAGCACTTGTCCGCGCTTCGCCTTCACCAATCCGCCGATCAGGCGCAGCACCGTGGTCTTGCCGCAGCCCGACCCGCCCATGACTGCAACCACCTGTCCACGCGTGAAACGCATGTTCAGGTTCGACAAAACGAGCCGGTCGCCGTAACCGAAGTCGACGTCGCGAAGCTCAAGCAGGGTCTCGGGGGATGCAGACACGGAAGCGGTAAGTCCTTTTACGCAAGAGGCCGAATTATAGGGCCTACGCGTAAACGATGCCTTGGCCTACCTTTCGACTAGTGAATTTTTCCGAATTTTCAACATTGTTGCGCGAACTCCTGTTGTAGCGCAGTAACCGCCGCCGCCGTGTCAGGCGCCTCGGTCACCGCGCGTACGAGCGCCGCGCTGCCGACACCCGTCGCCAACACGTCACGCAAGACTTCACTGTTCACCCCGCCGATCGCCACGAGCGGCACGCGGCCGTCCAGCAATCGCACGTATCGTGCCAGCCGCGCGAGACCTTGTGGCGCGGTCGGCATGACCTTGGTCGTCGTGGGGAAGACGGCGCCGAGCGCCAGGTAGCTAGGACGGAAATGCAGCGCGCGCAGCATCTCGTAGTAGCCGTGCGTCGAAAGGCCGAGGCGCACGCCGGCTTGGGCGATCGCTTCGAGGTCGGCGGTCTGCACGTCTTCCTGCCCGAGATGCACGCCGTACGCGCCCGCTGCGATCGCCTCGCGCCAGTGATCGTTGATAAACAACTGCGCCTGATGCTTGTGTCCTGCGCTCACCGCGCCTTCGATTTCGCGCTTCAGATCATCGGCATCGGTGGATTTGCGGCGTAGCTGCGCCGTCGTGACGCCCAGGTCCAGCACACGCGCGACCCATTCAGCGCTCGGCAGCACCGGATACAGGCCGAGCCGCGCCGGACAGCTCGGAAACTGCACGGAAGGCGGCGCCGGCAAGTCGCCGACGCGCGGGAACGTATCGAAATCGACGGGCCATGCGTCCGGCTTGTTTTCATCGCCGGCGCGCCAGGCGAGCGCGAGCACCAGCGCGTCGTGGGGCTCGAAATCGCAATCCAGAAACGCCGCGAGCGCCGCGAGCCAGTCGTCCGACCACTCGCCTTCCAGCACGAAACGCGCGTCCCCGCGACGCAGCACCGCCCGTCCGCCGTGCGCTTCGAGCACGGCGGCGCCGTCAGCCAGCAAACGCTCGACGTCCGCGCCATGCGTTTCCGTGAACACGATCAGGTCGCTCGCGCCGTGCGCCTCAGGCGGCGTCAGGCAGACGCGCCATTGCGTCGATGCCGCCGGCCAGTCACCGAGCTGCCCGCGAATCCGCTCGGCGACTTCGGTCAGTTCGTCCGCCGGCGGCCAGAAAATCTCGCGATTCAGCAAGCTCATGCCGCGCCTCCGTCCTGGTGCCAGAACGGCATGCCGACGACCGGCGTGCTCGCCTGCGCGCTGTCGCGCTCGGCCATCGGTCCGGCGAGATAGGCCATGCGACCGGCCTCGACGCCCAGCGCGAACGCGCGCGCCATCTGCGGCGGGAAGGTCGCCTGCGAGACGGCTGTGTTGAGCAGCACGCCGTCGAAGCCCCATTCCATCACCTGGCACGCGTGCGACGGCACGCCGAGCCCGGCATCGACGATCAGCGGCACGTTCGGCAGCCGCTCGCGCAGCGTGCGCAGGCCGTACGGATTCGTCACGCCCTTGCCCGTGCCGATCGGCGCGCCCCAAGGCATCAGCGCCTCGCAGCCGACGTCGAGCAGACGCCGTCCGATCACCAGGTCTTCCGTGCAGTACGGCAGCACCTTAAAACCGTCGCGGATCAGCTTCGACGCCGCTTCGACCAGGCCGATCGGGTCCGGCTGGAGCGTGTAGTCGTCGCCGATCAGTTCGAGCTTGATCCACGGCGTCTCGAAAACTTCGCGCGCCATGTGGGCGGTCGTCAGTACCTCGTCGACGCTCTGGCAGCCCGCCGTGTTCGGCAGGAGCGCGACGCCGTGGCGCTTCAGCACGTCGAAGAAGCCGGCTTCGCCCGTCGCCGACTGGCGCCGCAACGCGACCGTGACCATGCCGGGCCTGGCGGCATCGATGGAATCTGAGAGCGACTGCAGCGACGGATAACGCGACGTCCCGAGCAGCACGCGGCTCGGAAATGCCTCGCCGTAGAGCGTGAGCGCGTCGGCGGTTGTGATGGTGGTAGTGGTCATGATTCGATCCTGTGTTTGATCGTGTGATCGCGTCATCAGCCGCCCGCGACCGGCGCGACGACGTCGAGCTTGTCGCCCGCAGCGAGCGCCTTCGACGCGTGCTCCCCGCGCGCGACGAACTGGCCGTTCAGCGCGACCGCGAACGGCGGCTTTGCGCCGAACGCGGCGAGGGCATCGGTGACGGTGGCCGCGTCGGGCAGATCGAATGGCCTCTGATTGATGTGGATGTTCATGGCGATGTCTTCTATCTATTTAGCGCGTATTCAGAGCGACGGCACGGTGTGCTCGGTGTGCAGTAAATCGGACCAGCGCGCGCGGTGGCGGAAGTCGTCGAAGGAATCGGGGCCGGATACGGTCTGTGAGAGGAGCGCTCTGGCGAGTTGCGCGGCGGCATCGGCGACTTCCGGCGCGATCATGAAGCCGTGGCGGTACAAACCGTTCACCCGCAAGGTCCGCGCCCCGTCCCAGACGATGGCCGGACGATGGTCGGGCAACGTCGGGCGGCAATGCGCGTTGAGTTCGAGGATGCGTGCCTCGCCGAAACCCGGATGCACGGCGAACGCCGCGCTCAGCAGTTCGAGCGCCGAGCGCACGGTGACGGGCGACATGTCCTCGCCCTCTACTTCGGTCGCGCCGATCACGTACAAATCGCCCTGTTTCGGCGCGATGTAGAGCGGGTAGCGCGGATGCAGCAGCCGCACCGGCCGCGTCAAACCGATTCCCGGCGCATGCACCCGCGCGACTTCGCCGCGGATGCCGCGCAGCGCGGGCCACGCGGGCTTGCCGCCGAGTCCGCGGCAATCGATCACGAACCGGGCGTCGGGCATGGCGTCGATCGGGGTGTTCCAGTGCGTCTGAACGCCGCGTTGCGCCAAACCCGCCGCCAGTGCCGATAGCACCTGCCGGTTGTCGAGCTGGCCTTCGTGAGGCAGCAGCCAGCCCTGCGCGAAACGCGTCCCGAGCGACGGCTCCGCCTGCGCGACCTGCGCGCCCGCCAGCTTGACGAAGCCGTTGTCGAAGAGCGCGGCCGGCGCGTTGGCGCGCAGGCGGCGCTCGAACAAGGGCGCTTCGGCGCGATCGCCCGCGTGCCAGACGACGAGCGTCCCGTTGCGCTGGAAGAAAACCGGCTCGGGCAATTGCGCGATCAACGCCGGCCAGCGTTCCAGCGACGCCGCGCCGAGTTCCGTGATCAGCAGCTCGGCGCTGGCCGCTTCGGCGAGCGGCGCGAGCATCGCCGCCGCGACCCACGCCGCCGACTGCGTGCCGGCCGCGTCGCCGCGCTCGTACAGCGCGACCCGATGCCCCGCGCCCGCCAGTTGCCACGCGACGAGCCGCCCGCACAGCCCACCGCCGACGACGGCGAAATCCGGCCGATGCGCGCCATCCGATGCGGTGCGCCGGGCGCTCTGGTCTACGTCGATATTCACGATGCGATGCCTCCTCAGCAACGAGCTGCGGCACGCGGGAAAGCCGATGGCGGGGAATTCCGGTCTCAGGCCCTTTCCTCGAGTGCGGCAGACGCACAATCAAAGGACGAATCAGCGGCGAGACCGGCCGGGCGTCGTGAAATCGAGCCCAAGGCGGGTTAAATACTGGAAGAAACTGGAAAAACGACCGTTTTCCGGAAACTTCCCTCGCCGGTATTACCCGGATCGGGTGCAAAGGGTTTCTCTCAGCCTCGCCGCGTCGTCCTGCATGAACGCGTGCGAAGCACCCCTGTTTCGTCGACGATCATTAAAGCATGAAAGCCGAAGCCGCCGCAAACCGGGGATTCCCGGCTTTTTTCGCCAAATCCAGCACTCTGGCACAATGCCGCGAACGTGGTCCGCATTGGCACGGCCGTCCGCGCGGCGGCCGCGCACCGGCCTGTTAAGCCGCAGTTAAGGGAAGCGCGGAACAATCCGCGCGTCAGGGTCACTTCGCCTTGGTCCGCAATTGCACGCTTCGCACGACGTTCAGCACGTTTTGCACGGCGTTTCACCCGGCCACGGCGCCGGCACAACATCAGGAAGCTCATGACCAACAGCACATCCGACAACTCACAGCAAGATGCCGACAATGTGTCCACGTGGGGCCTCATCAGGCCCTATTGGGTCTCGGAAGAACGCGGCGTCGCGTGGGGCCTTCTGATCGCGATCATCGCGATCAACATGACGGTGGTGTGGATCAACGTCCGCCTGAACCGCTGGAACGCCGACTTCTACAACGCGCTGCAGAGCAAGAACGTCACCGATTTTCCGCATCTGCTGCTGATCTTCACCGGCCTCGCGTTCGCGTACATCCTGCTCGCCGTGTACGGGCGGTATCTGCGGCAGATGCTCGGCTTTCGCTGGCGCCAGTGGCTCACCAACAAATACCTCGAGCAATGGCTCGGCGACCGCGCGTTCTACCGCATCGAACGCGACCGCCTCGCTGACAACCCCGACCAGCGGATCAGCGACGACCTGCAATCGTTCGCCACGACAACGCTCGCCCTCTCGCTCGACCTGCTCTCGACGCTCGTCACGCTCGTCACCTTCATCACGATCCTGTGGACGCTCGCCGGCGCGCTGACGCTGACCGCGTTCGGCACGCCGCTCGTGATTCCGGGCTACATGGTCTGGGCCGCGGCGCTGTACGCGATTGCCGGGTCGCTGATCATCCAGAAGGTCGGCCATCCGCTCGTGTCGATCAATTACCAGCAGCAGAAAGTCGAGGCCGATTTCCGTTTCGGGCTGATCCGCGTGCGCGAGAACGCCGAGCAGATCGCGTTCTACGACGGCATCGCGACGGAAACCGCCAACGCGAAGGGCATCTTCGCGCGCATCCGCGACAACTGGTGGATGATCATGAAGTACACGAAGCGCATGACCTTCGTGCTGAGTTTCTACGGACAGATTGCGATCATCTTCCCGATCATGGTCGCGGCACCGCGCTACTTCGCGGGCGCATTCTCGTTTGGCGTGCTGATGCAGATTTCATCGGCGTTCGGTACGGTCAGCGATTCGTTCTCTTGGTTCATCAACAGTTACTCGACGCTGGTCGAATGGCGCGCGACGGTGAATCGTCTGCGCGAATTCAAGCGCGTCATGCGCTCGACGCATATTCGCGAAGCTTCGTCGCCGGCGACCGTGCATGGCGGCATCAACCTGCACTACACGAGCACGAAAGCGCTCACTACGCGCGACCTGACGCTCGCGCTCCCGAACGGCACGCCTCTCGCGCGTGTGCCGGATGTCTCGGTGGAACCAGGATCGCGCTGGCTCGTGCATGGGCCGTCGGGGGCGGGCAAGAGCACGCTGATGCGCGCGCTCGCGGGCCTCTGGCCGTTCGGCGACGGCACGATCGACGCGCCCGTCGACGCGAAGATGATGTTCATTCCGCAGCAGAGCTATCTGCCGATCGGGACGCTGCGGGCGGCGCTGAGCTACCCGTCGCCGGGCGGTACGTTCAGTGATGAGGAGTCACGCGAGGTGCTGCGTGCTTGCAATCTGGAAGCGTATGGGGATCGGCTGGAAGAGGCCGGGCATTGGGCGAAAATGATGTCGCCGGGTGAGCATCAACGGCTCGCCGCAGCGCGCGTGCTTCTGCACAAGCCCGACTTCCTGTTCCTCGACGAAGCCACCAGCGCGCTCGATGCCGATAACGAACTGCATATCTACAACACGCTCACGGAACGGCTGCCGAACGCGGCGATTTTGAGCGTCGCGCATCGCGAATCGGTCGCGTTGTTCCATGATTACAAGATCGAGATCGAGCGAGCGCTGGCGGAAGTTTGATTCTTTTGCGAGCGGGGCGATGCGTGGGGGCGCATCGCATGATCGATCTACGGTTTTTCTGATTTTTTTCTGCTGGCGCAACGGGCTCGAATCATCAACGCCTGGACTGTCCGCTCGTTAAACGCGACGCGGGATTCGACCAGCGCATGGACTTCCAAACCCTCTCCGATATCGATCTGGACGCGATGCGCCGCGCGCCCAAGATGATCGCCAATCCTGCCGCGCGATGGATGCCCAAGGGCGGACACAAGGAAAAGAACTTCCTGCTGCGCCACTCGACGAGTCCGACGGAAACGTACCGCGTCTTCGTGAGAGTGTCGTCGTCGAACGTGGGCGTCTTTTCCGTGGGACTCGCGCGCACGTTCTCGGCCGACGAAGTTCTCGTGCTGGTCCGCTATAACGGCGCGTATCACTCGCATCGGAACGTGCTCGAAGGCACGAAGGTGCCTGCGGCATATCACCGGCACATGACCACTCAGCGCTACATCCGCGCCGGGCTCGATCCGTCCGGATACGCGGAACCAATCTCCGACTACAATTCGGTCGATGGCGCCTTCGACTGCCTATGCCGCGACTGCAACATCGCGCCCGTCAATTCCAACTCGCTGCAAGCGACCCTCGACTTTTGACATGCTCCACGCGCCCGAAACGGTAAAGCGACTCCTGTGCGAAAACATGGTGCTCCGAGCTGGAAGTGTCGGAGGACGGCGACGCCTTGCGCCTCTCGATGCCGCTACTCGAAGCGGACGGCGACTTTGTCACGGTGTGGCTGCGCCGGACGATGGGCGGCTGGCGCCTGGAAGACGCGGGCACCACCCTCATGCGCATTTCGTATGATTCGGATGCAAGCGCGGTGACGCGTGGCCCGCGGCGGGTGCTGCTAGACAGGATGCTCGCGGAATATGGCGCCAGGCTGGGCGACGACGGGCAGATCGTGTCGGAGACGGAGGAGCAGCATATCGGCATGTCGCTGCTGCGTTACGGGCAGGCGCTTCTTCGCGTGAACGACCTCAAGAGTTGGAGCAAATCACGCATTGCCTCGACATTTTTCGACGATCTCAAGCTGACCCTTGCGGAGATCGCCGGCGCGGAGCGGGTGCAGGAGCATTACCTTGCGCCCGAAGTCCCCGATGCCGCCGATTACCCGATCGACTTCGCCATCACCGGCGGGCCTTCGCCGCTCTTCATCTTCGGCGTGCCGACCCGCGACCGCGCGCGGCTTGCGACGATCGTGCTTCAGCACATCGATCCGTACATTTTCCGCGTTCGATTCGATCGTCGTCTTTCAGGATGCGAGCGAGATCCCGAGTAGCGACTTGCGCCGCCTGATGAACGCGGCCAACGATATGGTCGACTCGATCACCGCGAAAACCGCGCTTGAAAAGAAGATCCGCCATCGGCTGAGAAGCGCCTGAAGCGCTCCCGCCGATCGGCCACGAAAAAGCCGGGCCTGCTTTGCGGCGGGCCCGGCTTTTTCACATCAGCGAAAACCGCAGCGAAACCTACCGCGGCAACTCGCTATGCCCCATCAAAAACGCATCGACCGACCGTGCGCACTGCCGTCCTTCGCGAATCGCCCACACGACGAGCGACTGTCCACGCCGCATATCGCCAGCGGTGAACACCTTATTCTCCGACGTGTAATACGACTTCTCACCTTCAGTCGCCGCGCGCACATTCCCACGCGCATCCTTCTCGACGCCGAACGCCTCCAGCACCGGCGACAGCGGCTGCGTGAACCCCATCGCGAGCAGCACCAGATCGGCCTTCATCTCGAATTCGGAGTCCGGCACTTCCTGCATGCGCCCGTTCTTCCACTCCACACGCACCGCGATCAGCTTCTCGACCTTGCCGTTCTTGCCCTCGAAGCGCTTCGTCGCAACCGACCAGTCGCGCTCGCAGCCCTCTTCATGCGACGACGAAGTCCGCAGCTTGATCGGCCAGTATGGCCACACGAGCGGCTTGTTCTCTTCGCCGGGCGGTTGGGCGAGCAGTTCGAACTGCGTGACGCCCTTCGCGCCATGCCGGTTCGACGTGCCGACGCAGTCCGACCCCGTATCGCCACCACCGATCACGACGACATGCTTACCCTTCGCGACCAGTTGATCGTCGACCTTGTCGCCCGCGTTGACCTTGTTTTGCTGCGGCAAAAACTCCATCGCGTAGTAGATGCCTTCCAGCTCGCGCCCCGGCACCGGCAAGTCGCGCGGCGTTTCCGAGCCGCCCGACAGCACGATCGCGTCGAACTGTTCGCGCAGCTCATCCGGCGTGATGGTTTCCTTCGCCGTGTTGCCGATGTGCGACGGCAGCCCTTCCTTGCCGATGAACACGCTCGTCCGGAACGCGACGCCTTCGGCTTCCATCTGCCGCATGCGACGATCGATCAGCCACTTTTCCAGCTTGAAATCCGGAATGCCATAGCGCAGCAATCCGCCGATCCGATCGTTCTTCTCGAACACGGTGACGTCGTGTCCGGCCCGCGCCAGTTGCTGCGCAACGGCCATCCCCGCCGGCCCCGAGCCGACGACCGCGACCTTCTTGCCGGTCTTGTGCTTCGGCGGCTGCGGCGCGACCCAGCCTTCGGCCCACGCTTTATCGATGATCGCGTGTTCGATCGACTTGATGCCGACCGGATCGTCGTTGATGCCGAGCGTGCAGGCCGCTTCACACGGCGCCGGGCAAATCCGGCCGGTGAATTCGGGGAAGTTGTTTGTCGAATGCAGGACTTCGATCGCAGTCTTCCAGTCCTGCTGGAACACGAGATCGTTGAAGTCCGGAATGATGTTGTTCACCGGACAGCCGTTATTGCAAAACGGAATGCCGCAATCCATGCAGCGCGCGCCCTGGATCTTCGCGTCTTCGTCGGACAGCGCGTGGACGAATTCCTTGTAGTGCTTGACGCGGGTCAGCGGTGCTTCGTACGCCTCGTGGCGGCGTTCGAACTCGAGAAAACCGGTTGCCTTGCCCATATGGTTCTCTTCTTTCTCTGTATTTGGTGAGGAACTTACCCTCCAGCGCCGTGCGCCGGAGAGCCCTTCTATTGAAACCGCTTAAGCCGCGAGCGCCTGCTTCGCCTTCTTCGCGCCAAGCTCGCCGAGCGCCCGCTTGTACTCGGTCGGGAAGATCTTGACGAACTGTCGGCGCGACGCATCCCAGGTTTCGAGCAGCGCCTTCGCGCGCGGCGATCCGGTGAACTGGAAGTGACGCTCGATCAGGCCCTTCAGCAGCGCTTCGTCGGTCTGGCCGGTGTGCCAGAGCGCGCGGTCGATCGTGCGTTCCTGTTCGGCCTGCTGCAGCACCGGATCGAGCGCGACCATCGACTTGTTGCACTTGCCGGCGAACGAGCCGTCCGGATCGTAGACGAACGCCACGCCGCCCGACATCCCCGCCGCGAAGTTGCGCCCGGTCTCGCCGAGCACGACGACCGTTCCGCCCGTCATGTATTCGCAGCCGTGGTCGCCCGTGCCTTCGACGACCGCCGTCGCGCCCGAGTTGCGCACGCAGAAGCGCTCGCCCGCGACGCCGCGGAAATACGATTCGCCTTCGATCGCGCCGTACATCACCGTGTTGCCGCAGATGATGTTTTCCTCGGACTTGCCGCGGAAGTCGTTGGTCGGGCGAATGATGATGCGCCCGCCCGACAGCCCCTTGCCGACGTAGTCGTTGCCGTCGCCGACCAGGTCTAGCGTCACGCCCTTCGCGAGGAACGCGCCGAAACTCTGGCCGGCCGTTCCCTTCAACTGGATGTGGATGGCGTCGTCCGGCAGGCCGTCGTGGCCGTGCTTCTTCGCGATCAGGCCCGACAACATCGCGCCGACCGTCCGGTTCACGTTGCGCACCGGCTGGATGAACGACACATGCTCGCCCTTCTCGATCGCCGCCTTCGACTTCTCGATCAGCACGTGGTCGAGCGCCTTGTCGAGGCCGTGGTCCTGCACATCGACGTGACGGGTCGCGATTTCGCCGTGCTGCGGCACCTGATAGAAGATGCGCGAGAAGTCGAGACCCTTCGCCTTCCAGTGCTCGATGCCCTTCTTCATGTCGAGCAGTTCGGGGTGGCCGATCAGGTCGTCGAACTTGCGGATGCCCAGTTGCGCCATGATTTCGCGCACTTCTTCGGCGATGAAGAAGAAGAAATTCACGACGTGTTCCGGCTGGCCGGTGAACTTGGCGCGCAGCACCGGGTCCTGCGTCGCGACGCCGACCGGGCACGTGTTCAGGTGGCACTTGCGCATCATGATGCAGCCTTCGACGACAAGCGGCGCCGTCGCGAAGCCGAATTCATCAGCGCCGAGGAGCGCGCCGATCACGACGTCGCGGCCGGTCTTCATCTGGCCGTCGGCCTGCACGCGGATGCGGCCGCGCAGGCGGTTGAGCACGAGCGTCTGCTGCGTTTCGGCGAGGCCCAGTTCCCACGGCGTGCCCGCGTGCTTGAGCGACGACAGCGGCGAAGCGCCCGTGCCGCCGTCATGGCCCGCGATCACGACGTGATCGGCCTTCGCCTTCGCCACACCCGCCGCGACCGTGCCGACGCCCACTTCCGACACGAGCTTCACCGAGATGCTCGCCGACGAATTCGCGTTCTTCAGATCGTGGATAAGCTGCGCCAGGTCTTCAATCGAATAGATGTCGTGGTGCGGAGGCGGCGAAATGAGGCCCACGCCCGGCACCGAGTACCGCAGCTTGCCGATGTACTCCGACACCTTGTGCCCCGGCAACTGACCGCCTTCGCCCGGCTTCGCGCCCTGCGCCATCTTGATCTGGATCTGGTCCGCCGACGACAGATACTCCGCCGTCACGCCGAAGCGGCCGGACGCGACCTGCTTGATCTTCGAGCGCAGCGAATCGCCGTCTTTCAGCGGGATGTCGGTGACGACTTCATCGCCGATGATCGACTTCATCGTGTCGCCGGTCTTGATCGGGATGCCGCGCAGTTCGTTCCGATAGCGCTTCTCGTCCTCACCGCCTTCGCCTGTGTTGGACTTGCCGCCGATGCGGTTCATCGCGACCGCCAGCGTGGCGTGCGCTTCCGTGCTGATCGAGCCGAGCGACATCGCGCCCGTCGCGAAACGCTTGACGATGTCCTTCGCCGATTCCACTTCGTCGAGCGGGATGGCTTTGTGCGGATCGACCTTGAACTCGAACAGGCCGCGGAACGTCATGTGACGGCGCGTCTGGTCGTTGATCAGGTGCGCGTATTCCTTGTACGTCTGGTACGAGTTGCTGCGCGCCGAGTGCTGGAGCTTTGCGATCGCGTCCGGCGTCCACATGTGCTCTTCGCCGCGCACGCGATACGCATACTCGCCGCCTGCGTCGAGCATCGTCGCGAGGACGGGGTTGTCGCCGAATGCGTCGCGATGGAGGCGAATCGCTTCCTCCGCCACTTCGAAGATGCCGATGCCGCCGACCTTCGACGCCGTGCCCTTGAAATACTGCTCGACGAGATCGCTCGACAGTCCGACCGCTTCGAAAATCTGCGCACCGGTGTAGGACATGTACGTCGAAATGCCCATCTTCGACATGACCTTGTGCAGGCCCTTGCCGACCGCCTTCGTGTAGTTGTAGATCGCCTTATCGGCCGAGAGGTCGCCCTTGAGCCCTTCGGCCATCTGCGCGAGCGTTTCCAGCGCGAGGTACGGATGCACGGCTTCCGCGCCATAGCCCGCGAGCAGCGCGAAGTGGTGCGTCTCGCGCGCCGAGCCGGTTTCTACGACGAGGCCCGTGCTCGTGCGCAGGCCGTGCTGCACGAGATGCGTATGGATCGCGGACGTCGCGAGCAGCGCGGGGATCGCGACGTTGTCGCGGTCCGTCTTGCGGTCCGACACGATCAGCATGTTGTAGCCGGATTTCACGGCATCGACGGCTTCCGCGCACAGCGACGCGAGGCGCGCTTCCACGCCTTCCTTGCCCCACGCGACCGGGTAGCAGATGTTGAGTTCGTACGAGCTGAACTTGCCGCCGGTGTACTTATCGATGGCGCGGATCTTCGCGATGTCCTTGAAGTCGAGCACCGGCTGCGACACTTCGAGACGCATCGTCGGGTTGATGTTGGTCGTATCGAGCAGGTTCGGCTTCGGGCCGATGAACGACACGAGCGACATCACCATGTTTTCGCGGATCGAGTCGATCGGCGGGTTCGTCACTTGCGCAAAGAGCTGCTTGAAGTAGTGATACAGCGTCTTGTTCTTGCTCGACATCACGGCGAGCGGCGAGTCGTTGCCCATCGAACCGACAGCTTCCTCGCCCGACTGCGCCATCGGCGCCATCAGGAACTTGAGGTCTTCCTGCGTGTAGCCGAACGCCTGCTGGCGATCCAGCAAGGCGGCGGCTTCGCGGCGCTGCGTGTCGACTTCCTCGGCCTTCGGCTCGATTTCGTCGAGTTTTATGCGCACGGCGTCGATCCAGCTCTTGTACGGCTTGCCGTTCGCGAGGTTGTCCTTCAGCTCCTTGTCCTCGATGATGCGGCCCTGTTCCATGTCGATCAGGAACATCTTGCCCGGCTGCAGGCGCCACTTCTTCACGATCTTCGACTCAGGAATCGGCAGCACGCCCGATTCCGACGCGAGGATCACGAGGTCGTCATCGGTGACGATGAAGCGCGCCGGACGCAGGCCATTACGGTCGAGCGTCGCGCCGATCTGGCGTCCATCCGTGAACGCGATTGCAGCGGGGCCGTCCCACGGCTCCATCATCGCGGCGTGGTATTCGTAGAACGCGCGGCGGTTGTCGTCCATCAGCGTGTGCTGTTCCCACGCTTCCGGGATCATCATCATCATCGCGTGGACGAGCGGATAGCCGGCCATGACGAGCAGTTCGAGACAGTTGTCGAACGAGGCGGTGTCGGACTGGCCGGGGTAGATCAGCGGCCAGAGCTTCGGCAGGTCGTCGCCGAGCACGTAGGACGCGATCGCGCCGGTGCGCGCGTTCAGCCAGTTGACGTTGCCCTTCACCGTGTTGATTTCGCCGTTGTGGGCGATCATCCGGTACGGGTGAGCGAGTTCCCACGCGGGGAACGTGTTGGTCGAAAAGCGCTGGTGCACGAGCGCGAGCGCCGAGACCGTGCGGTCGTCCTGCAGGTCGCGGTAGTACACGCCGACCTGACCCGCGAGCAAAAGCCCTTTGTACACGACCGTACGCGCCGACATCGACGGCACGAAGTATTCCTTGCCGTGCTTGAGCTTGAGCGCTTGAATGCGGTGGCTCGCGGTCTTGCGAATGACGTAGAGCTTGCGCTCGAGCGCGTCCGTCACGACGATGTCCTTGCCCCGCCCGATGAAGATCTGGCGGATCAGCGGCTCGCTCGCCTTGACGGTGGGCGAAATCGGCATCGTGGCATCGACGGGCACGTCGCGCCAGCCGAGCACGGTCTGGCCTTCGGCCTTCACCGTGCGTTCCAGTTCCTGCTCGCACGCGAGCCGCGAAGCATGTTCCTTCGGCAAAAAGATCATGCCGACGCCGTATTCGCCGGCCGGCGGCAGCGTCACGCCTTGCTTCGCCATCTCCTCGCGATAGAAGCCGTCCGGCACCTGGATCAGGATGCCCGCGCCGTCGCCCATCAGCGGATCAGCGCCGACGGCGCCCCGGTGGTCGAGGTTTTCGAGGATCTTGAGACCCTGCTGAATGATCTCGTGGCTCTTCTTGCCCTTGATGTGAGCGACGAAACCGACGCCGCAAGCGTCGTGTTCGTTGGCGGGGTCGTACAACCCCTGCGCGGCGGGAAGCGAACCGAAACCCGGCTGCTGTTGATCGTTCATAAGGGACACCGTCTTCTGTGAGGGGCCGGAGGGCCGTTGAACCATATTCTTATTGCTCGCGCTTTCGTCTATAACTCTGACAAAAGCCGCGAAGCCGGTCGTGCACTGGGCGCCAAGCGCCCCAAACCGCCGGAAATCGAAATATACGCGACGAATCAAGCAGATGGCAAATAAAACCTGATGATCTGACACCGATTATCGATATGGTGCAAGAATGCCCCATTTAATTGGGTCTCAATCGCCAAAGACCCAAAAATAAACGGCGCATCGAATTTTCGAGACGCCGTTTCAGAAGTGCGCTTCAGCTTTGGCGGGTTGCGCCGTTATTGAGTCTGAGGAGTTTCACGAATCTTGCGCGGCCGGCCGCGCGGCAGCGGCGACACGCGGCGGTTCGCGGCGCGTCCCGCCCACTCGCGATACGAGTCGCTGCCGAGCACCCAGCCTTTGAGCGTTGCCTGCAGCAGACGATTCGCTTCGCGTTCATCGAGCGGCTGTTCGCAGAGTTCCTTGTAGGCGTGCTGGCGTTCGAACGGCGTGTTGCCGAGTGACCAGTAAAGCGGATGGTCGGTGATGAGTGGATCGAGCGTCATGCCGATGTGATGCCGGTAGCTCGACCACTTGTAGTCCTGCGGAGCGGCGGCGAGTTGCGCACGCACCGGTGCCATCTCCACGACGCGGCTCGCGAGCAGAAAGTACCGCTCCCCTTCGATAACCGTCGCCCGATAGCGGCCTTCCCACAGGGTGCCGCGTCGCATGTAGCGGCGATTGAAGTGCGCGACGTAGCGGCGGCCAACGGCCTGCATCGCCTTCGGGAGGCTGGACTCGTCGCGTGGCGTGACGAGCAGATGGACGGCGCCTGGCATCAGTGCGTACGCGTGAACGGCGAGCTGATGATCGCGTGAAGCCGTTCTCAGGCAGTCGAGAAAGAGGTCGTAGTCCTGGTCATCGACGAATGCGGGCTGCTGGTCGAGACCGCGCAGGATGACATGCTGCGGCTGTTCGGGAACATAGAGTCGTGCAAGCCGTGCCATGCTGAAGTATCCGTTGGTCGCGTTGGTGTTCACCCGTAAGGGGCGCTCTGTTGGCGGCATCGACGTTTTCGGGCAAAGCCTTGAAACGTCGGACGGCCGGGCGCGAATGCCGCTTCCCGCTAGGGAAAATGCTCTACGGCAGCGCTATGGTTACTTTGAAATGATGTGTTCATAATGAGCGTGCTTTTTCTGGAGGAGCACAAATTGAAAATAAAACAAGTGGTTATAGGAGCGGCGGCGCTGGCCTGCATATCGACGGCGGCACATGCGCAATCCGCGGGTTCCATCTACCTCACCACAGGCTGGTTTCACTTCGCGCCGCAAGACAGCAGCGGCCCGCTCAAAGAAACAAGTGTAGGCGGAAGTCCGGTCAATATCAGCGTACCGGGCACGGGTGCGGGAATCTCTAGCGCCGACACCGCCGGTTTCACCGTCGGCTACTTCATCACCGACGCTATCGCGGCCGAACTCGAAATGGGCCTGCCCCTCAAGTTCAACCTGGAAGGCACGGGCTCGCTGGAACCCTACGGCACGCTCGGCACCGCGAAACAGTGGAGCCCGACGCTGCTCTTCAAATACCACTTCCTGAGCCCGCAATCGAAGTTTCGCCCCTACGTGGGCCTCGGCGTGACCTACACATGGTTCTCGGACGCGAAGATCACCAATGGAGCGTTTGAGAACGGCGTGCTGCATGGTCCGACCAGTGTAGACACGGATAGTTCGTGGGCACCGGTTTTTAATGTCGGCTTCAATTATTCGTTCACCGAGCATTGGTTCGCGGGCGTGTCGGTCTCCTTCATTCCGATGAAGGCTACCGCGAAGCTCAGCACTCAGGCGCAGACGCCTGTCGGCGTGCTCAACGTGAAGTCGGAAGCGCGTATCACGCTGAATCCGATCGTGACGTATGTTAAGGTTGGCTATAAGTTCTGAGGCCGCCCGTACGACGCAAAACGCCGCTGTTGCACCACGCCACAGCGGCGTTTGCATTTTCACGCCTGTAAATCTGACTGCTTAAAAACCCGCAATTGCATTTCTTACGCATCTCGCGTAACACTTGCCCTCTCGCCGTCATGCGCGCACGCTTCTACCCACGCGCGTCGGAAACTCATTGAACCACGACCGAGCGTCGGCATCGAACCTGCTGCCTCAGGAGTTTGCCCGCCGCACTTCAGCTACGCGGCCTATCCACGATTCATCCATCGACGGAGCGATCTTATGAATGCACTTCCCAATACGCGCGGCGCCATCGGAGATTCATGGAATTCGACGAGCCGTCGCGCCCGTCGTATCGCGCGCCACGGACGCGAAGCAGCCGAGGATATCGGCGTCGAATTGCGCACGCTGCTGTCCGAACTCGAATCCACGCTCGCCGACGGCACGCAGGCCGATGTCGCCGCCCTGAGGGCGCAGCTGGGGCGCCGCATCGATACGGCGCGCTCGCGTCTGAACGACACGCATCTCGCAATGCGCCAACGCGCGAACGCCGCGCTTTCCGACGCCGATGCCTACATTCACGAAAAGCCGTGGCAGACCATCGCGCTCGTGGGCGGTTTGGCACTGGTTGCGGGTGTCTTGCTCGCACGCGTGCGCTCGTAGCAGCACGCGCGTCCTATTCGACGAAATCTGCGCCGATAATGTCGATGCGGTCCGTGCAGATCGCATCGACGCCCCAGCGCGCGAGCAGCCGCGCGCGCTCGGGATCGTTGACGGTATAGGCCAGAATCCGCAGCCCCGAGTCCTTGATCTGCGCGACCAGGGCTTCGGTCAGCTTCCGGTGGTCCGCGTGCAGCGACACGCACGCGAGGGCCGCCGTCTGCGCCTGCCAGTCGTGCGGAATCTCGCCATACAGCATTCCGCGCGGCAGGTCGGGCGCGGCATCGCGTGCGGCTTCTAACGCCGCGTAGGAAAACGATGACAACAGCGGCGCCGGTTCGGCATCGGACCACAGGCGCGCCGATTCCTGCGCCACGATCCGCCCGGTGTCCACGTCGCGCCCTTCGCACGGCTTGATCTCGACATTTGCCGAAAGTCCGTGCTTTTTGCAACGCGCCGCCACTTGCTCCAGCGTCGGCATACGCGCGCCAGCAAACGTCGCGTCGAACCAGCTTCCTGCGTCTAGCTGCGCGATCTGCGCATAGCTCATCGACTTCGCCGCGCCGTGCCCGTTCGACGTCCGATCGACGTCATCGTCGTGCAGGAGGAAAGCGACGTCGTCCGCTGACAGCTTCGCGTCGAATTCGATCATCTTCAGACCGAGCCGCGCCCCGGTATCGATCGCTTCCAGGGTGTTTTCCGGCGCGAGCTTGCCGCCGCCGCGATGCGCGACGACGCACGGATAAGGCCAGGTTCTCATGATCGCGTCTCCTTCCCCTTCAATTGGCACGCAGCCCGCTCGCCGGATCGAAGAAATGCAGGCGATGCGCCGGCAGCGCGACTTCCAGCGCCTCGCCGACCTCCGGCCGATGCGCATGCGGCAAGCGCGCCGCCACATCGTGCTTGCCCCACTTGCCGTGCGCGAGGTTATCGGCGCCGAGCAGCTCGCACGAATCGACGTTCAGCGTCACATGCGCGATGCCCGGCTGACCCGGCGTCATGTGCTCGGGCCGGATGCCGACGATCCACTCACGTCCGTTCATCTCGCGCCCCATGCCCTGCACGCCCGCGAGCGGCAGCTTCGGCCCGTTGCCCGCGACTTCGAAGACGGAACCGTCGTCCGACACGCGCCCTTCGAGCAGATTCATCGCCGGCGAGCCGATGAAGCTCGCGACGAACACCGTCGCCGGGCGCTCGTAGACTTCGGTCGGCGCGCCGATCTGCTCGGCGTGCCCGCGATTCATCACGATCACGCGTTGCGCGAGCGTCATCGCCTCGATCTGATCGTGCGTGACGTAGAGGCTCGTCGTCGCAAGCCGCGCGTGCAGGCGCTGAATTTCGAGACGCATCTGCACGCGCAGCTTCGCGTCGAGATTCGACAAAGGTTCGTCGAAGAGGAACACGGCCGGTTCGCGCACGATCGCGCGGCCCATCGCGACGCGCTGCCGCTGCCCGCCTGACAGCTCGCGCGGCTTGCGCGCGAGCAGCGGTTCGAGTTCGAGGATGCGCGCCGCGTTCGCGACGCGCTTGTCGATCGTCGCGCGATCCACGCCGCCGATTTTCAGCGCGTACGCCATGTTCTGCGCGACGCTCATGTGCGGATAGAGCGCGTAGTTCTGGAAGACCATCGCGATGTCGCGATCCTTCGGCTCGAGCTTGTTCACGACCTTGCCGCCAATCGAGATCGTGCCCTCCGACACGCTCTCCAATCCCGCGACCATGCGCAGCAGCGTCGATTTCCCGCAGCCCGACGGCCCGACCATCACGACGAACTCCCCGTCCTCAACGGCAACGTCGATGCCGTGCAGCACGAACGACTTTCCGTCGTAGCTTTTCTTGACGGCGTTCAGAGTCAGTGCGGCCATCGGCTAGCCTTCCAGCGCGCCCGCGACCGTCGCGAAATGCGCGACGGCGATGCCGGGTTCGTAGAAACGATGCAGTTGCTCGCGCCACTTCTGGTAGTCGGCGGACTGGCGAAAGCCCGGATCGTGCGCCTCGACCGAATCCCAGCGCACGAGCAACACGTAGCGCGAGCCGTTGCCGGCATCGGCGCCGCGCACCAGTTCGTGCGAACGGTAGCCGGGTTGCGCGGCGATGATCTTCTGCGCTTCTTCGAAGGCGGCTTCGAACGCGGCCTTCTCGCCGGCCTTCACCGGCAACTGCGCAATCTCGAGAATCATGAGGTCAGGTCTCCAGTTATTTTTCGGAATCGACGAGGCCGCGCACGAACCAGCGCTGCATCGTCAGCACGACGGCGAGCGGCGGCAGCATCGCGAGCAGCGTCGCGCTCATGACGAGGTGCCATTCGGTGGCGGTGTCGCCGGAAGCGATCATGCTCTTGATGCCGACCACCGCCGTCTGCAGCGACTGCTGGCTCGTGATCAGGATCGGCCACAGATACTGGTTCCAGCCGTAGATGAACGTGATCACGAAGAGCGCGGCGATGTTCGTCTTCGAAAGCGGCAGCACGACGTCCCAAAAGAAACGCAGCGGCCCCGCGCCGTCGATGCGCGCCGCCTCCATCAGCTCGTCGGGCAGCGTCATGAAGAACTGGCGGAAGAGGAACGTTGCCGTCGCCGAAGCGATCAGCGGCAGCGTGAGGCCGGCATACGTGTTCGAAAGATGCATCGACGATACGACTTGCACCGTCGGGAAAATACGCACTTCGACTGGCAACATCAACGTGACGAAGATCAGCCAGAACGCGAGATTCTTGAACGGAAAGCGGAAGAAGACGATGGCATACGCGGAGATCATCGAAACAGCGATCTTGCCGATCGAGATCACGAGCGCCATCACGAGGCTGTTCAGCAGCATGCGGCCGAACGGCGCGGCGGCGTTGCCGCTGCCGCGCGTCCAGATGTTCGCGATGTTCTCGAACAGATGCGTGCTCGGGATCAGCGAAAGCGGCACGCTGAACACTTCCTTGTCGTTCATCGTGGCCGCGCAGAACGCGACGTAGACCGGAAACACGACGAGCAACACGCCCACGATCAGCACGGCGTGGCAGAAGATGTCGAAACCGCGGCGATTCTCGATCATGAATATTGCACCCTGCGCTCGATGAAGCGGAACTGCACGACCGTCAGGCCAACGACGATCGCCATCAGCACGACCGACTGCGCGCCCGAACTGCCGATGTCGAGGCCCTGGAAGCCTTCGGCGAAGATCTTGTAGATGAGCGTCTTCGTCGATTGGGCGGGGCCGCCGCCGGTGGCTGCGTCGATGACGGGGAAGGTATCGAAGAACGCATAGACGAGATTGACGACGAGCAGGAAGAAACTCGTCGGCGAAAGGAGCGGCAACGCGATGCCGAAAAAACGCCGCACGGGACCGGCACCGTCGATGGCGGCGGCTTCGATCAGCGAGCGCGGAATCGCTTGCAGGCCCGCGTAGAAGAACAGGAAGTTGTAGCTCACCTGCTTCCACACTGACGCAAGCACGACGAGAAACATCGCCTGCGAGCCGTTCAGCGCGTGATTCCACACGATGCCGTATTTCGAGAGCGCGTACGTTACGAGGCCGATGCTCGGGTTGAACAGGAACGACCACAGCACGGCGGCGATCGCGGGCGCGACGGCGTACGGCCAGATCAGAAGCGTCTGATACGCCTTCGCGCCACGCGTGACGCGATCAGCGCACGCGGCGAGCAGGAGCGAGATCACGAGCCCCGACACGGTGACGAGAGAGCAGAAGATCAGCGTCGTATTGAACGACGACAGATACAGCGGATCGTTGAAAAGCTGCTTGAAGTTGGCGAGCCCGACGAATTCGCTCGACGTGCCGAACGCGTCCTGGCTCTGCGTGGCCTGCCAGAGCGCCTCGCCCGCAGGCCATAGAAAGAAAAATGCCGTGATCGCGAGCTGCGGCGCGACCAGCAGGTACGGCAACACGCTCGTGTTGAAACGAGACCGCTTTTCCATCGACTGATCCTGATGCGCGAAAGGAACGGCCGCGCCCGATCGGGCGCGGCCGGGGACCGCTGCTTAGCTGCCCGCTTTTTCGAAGCGTCGCAGCAACTCGTCGCCGCGCGTGACCGATGAATCGAGCGCTTCCTTCGGCGACTTCTTCTGCGCCCAAACCTGCTCAAGTTCTTCGTCGACCACCGTGCGGATCTGCGGCATGTTGCCGAGCCGCAAACCCTTCGTGTACGCGAGCGGCGGCTTGTTCAGCATCTGCCTGATCGCGACATCGGCGCCGGGGTTCTTGTCGTAAAAGCCGTCTTTTTGCGTCAGTTCATACGCGGCGGTCGTGACCGGCAGGTAGCCCGTGTCCTGATGCCACTTCGCCGCGACGGGCGGCGAGCTCAGATACGCGAGGAATTTCGCGACGCCCTTGTACACCGCCGGGTCCTTGCCCGCGAGCACCCAGAGACTCGCGCCGCCGATGATCGCGTTTTGCGGCGAGCCCTTCACGTTCGCGTCGTACGGCATCATGCCGACGCCGAAATCGAACTTCGCGTATTTCTTGATCGTCGCGCGCGAGCCCGACGAGTTCGTGATGATCCCGCAGTCGCCGCTATAGAACTTCGACACCGGTTCGTCCTTGCGGCCGACATAGGTGAACGTGCCTTCCTTCGCCATGTCCTGCAGGAACTGGATGTGCGCGACCTGCAGCGGCTTGTTGAATTCGAGCTTGGCGTCGGGGCCGTTGAAGCCGTTGTTCTGCGTCGCGAACGGCGCGGCGTGCCACGCGCTGTAGTTCTCGAGCTGAATCCAGCTTTGCCATCCCGACGAATAACCGCACGACAATCCCGATGCCTTCAGCTTCTTCGCATCGGCTTCGACGTCGGCCCACGTCTTGGGCGGCTGGTTCGGATCGAGCCCGGCCTTCTTGAACGCTTCCTTGTTGTAGTAGAGGACGGGCGTCGAGCTGTTGAACGGCATCGAGATCAGGTGGCCGGTCTTCGCGTCGCTGTAGTAGCCGGAGATGGTCGGCACGAACGCCTTTTCGTCGAGCGGGACGCCGGCCTGCTTGAACACGTCCGAGACCGGGATGACCGCCTTCTTCGCCTGCATCATCGTGGCCGTGCCGACTTCGTACACTTGCAGGATCGCGGGCGCGTTGCCGCTGCGATACGCCGCGATGCCCGCGGCGAGCGTCTGGTCGTAGGTGCCCTTGAACACCGGCACGATCTTGTAGTCGCTTTGCGACGCATTGAAATCGTTGGCGATGTCATTCACGCGTTCGCCGAGCGCGGCTTCCATCGCGTGCCAGAACTGGACTTCCGTCGCGGCTTGCGCGGCGTTCACGGCGCTGAAAGTCAGGACGGCGGCCGCCGAAATCGAGCGGAACAAGGGCTTGAAACTCATCGATGTGTCTCCTGTCGACCAGCGTTGGCGCTGTCGGCCCGCTTACTCTGGCCGCACGCGCTTACTCTGGTCCCATGCAACGTAGTTGCGTTGTTGAAATTGAGGCGCTTCCGTCGAACTGCAAAAGCGCCGATTCTAGTTATCGTCGATGACAAACAGGCGTTGATATTCCTTCAGTGCGTACCGATCGGTCATGCCCGCGATGTAATGTGCGATCAGGCGCGCCTGCGACCCGTTGTACGTAGGCCCGGCGGCGTCGTTCGCCGACTCCTCCGCGACCGGCCCGCGCGCCTGATACGACGGCGGCAAGAGACGCGGGTCTTCGGTGAACGCGCCGAAAAGGCCCGTCACGACGCGCCGCGCCTTGTTCGCCATGCGCATCACGCGATAGTGCCGATACAGGTTCTTGAACAGGAAGCGCTTGAGCGCGGCGGCCTGCGCCGCGACTTCCTCACTGTGCGCGACGAGCGGCGGCGCATTGCGCACGTCGTCGAGCGATTCGGGCGCGATGCGCGCGAGATTGTCGTTCGTGGTGTCGATCAGGTCGACGATCAGCGTGTTGATGATCCGGCGAATCGTCTCGTGAATCAGCCGCCGTCCGTCGATGCGCGGATACTCGCTTCGCGCCGCCTCGTGATGCGTGTGCCAGAGGCTCACGTCGGCCAGTTGCTCGAGCGTGATGAAACCGGAGCGCAGGCCGTCGTCGACGTCGTGATTGTTGTACGCGATTTCGTCGGCGACGTTCGCGATCTGTGCTTCGATCGACGGCTGGCGGCCCGTCAAAAACCGCTCGCCAAGATCGCCGAGCTTGCGTGCGTTTTCGCGCGAGCAATGCTTGAGAATGCCTTCGCGCGTTTCGAAGCAGAGATTGAGGCCGTTGAACGCGCCGTAGTGTTCTTCGAGTTGATCGACGACTGCGAGGCTCTGCAGGTTGTGCTCGAAGCCGCCGTGATCGCGCATGCATTCGTGCAGCGCGTCCTGTCCCGCATGGCCGAACGGCGTGTGCCCGAGATCGTGCGCGAGCGAAATCGCTTCGACCAGGTCTTCGTTCACGCGCAGGTTGCGCGCCACCGACCGCGCGATCTGCGCCACTTCGAGACTGTGCGTGAGCCGCGTGCGAAAGAGGTCGCCCTCATGGTTCACGAAGACCTGCGTCTTGTATTCGAGCCGGCGAAACGCCGTGGAATGGACGATGCGGTCGCGATCACGCTGGAATTCGGTGCGCGCGGTGGGCGGCGCTTCCGTATAACGACGCCCGCGCGATGTCGCCGAGTGAGCGGCGTACGGCGCGAGATGCGCCTCCATCGCGAACGAGGTGGGCGTGCCCACGAAGATTTGACGCTTTGTTTCGCTCACCGGCTGCTCCGCATCATCGTGTTCCGGCCGCCGCTCGTCGCTTCAGACGCTTGCCGCGAGCGTCGCGCGCACCGCTTCGTCGGGCGCGGTCGTGATCTGCGTGTCGCCGAAGCGCGTCAGCAGGATGAATTTGATCTCGCCCGCCTGCGCTTTCTTGTCGACCTTCATCAGGTCGACATAGCGGTCCGCGCCGAGCGTCGGTGCCTTGACCGGCAGGTTCGCCGCTGCGATCACGTCGACGAGACGCTTGCGCGACGCTTCGTCGAGCCTGCCGAGCCGCACCGAAAGATCGCCCGCCATCACCATCCCGCAACCAACCGCCTCACCGTGCAGCCACTCGCCGTAGCCCAAGCCGGCTTCGATCGCGTGGCCGAACGTGTGGCCAAAGTTGAGGATCGCGCGCAAGCCGCCTTCGCGTTCGTCAACGGCCACGACCGACGCCTTGATCTCGCACGAGCGCTTGACCGCGTGCGCGAGAGCGGTGGCGTCGCAGCGGTTGAGCGCCTCGATGTTCGCTTCGATCCACTGGAAGAATTCGGCGTCGGCGATTGCGCCCGTCTTGATGACTTCGGCCAGGCCCGCCGCGAGTTCGCGCTGCGGCAGGCTGCGCAACACGCCGATGTCGGCGATCACCGCTTGCGGCTGGTAGAACGCGCCGATCATGTTTTTGCCGAGCGGATGGTTGATGCCGGTTTTGCCGCCGACCGACGAATCGACTTGCGACAGCAGCGTGGTCGGCACCTGGATGAACGCCACGCCGCGCATGTAGCAGGCGGCGGCAAAACCCGTCATGTCTCCGACCACACCGCCGCCGAGCGCGATCAGCGTCGTCTTGCGATCGGCGCGTTCGGTCAGCAGAGCGTCGAAGATGCGGTTCAGCGTTTCCCAGTTCTTGTGCGCTTCGCCGTCGGGCAGGACGACGGTCGTCACTTTCTTGCCGAGCGGCGCGAGCGCGGCGCGAAGATTGTCGCCGTACAGCGGATCGACGGTGGAATTGGTGACGATCGCGACCGACGACCCCGCGATGTGCGGCGCAAAAAGCCCGGTCTGTCCGATCAGATCGGCGCCGATGTGGATGGGGTAGGCGCGCTCGCCCAGCTCGACGTTGACAGTAATCATGGCGGACATTATGACTCAGCCGGTCTGACGATGCCGGCCATCTCCAGTTGCATCAGGACCATATTGACGAGCGCGTTGACGGTCGGCCGCCCGGTTTCGACGATGAAATGCGCGCACTCGTGATAGAGCGGATCGCGCGTTGTGAAGAGCGCTTCGAGCTTGCCGCGCGGATCGTCCGTTTGCAGCAGCGGACGGTTCTTGTCCCGCCGCGTGCGCTGCCAGAGATCGTGCGGATTCGCGCGCAAATAGACGACGATGCCGCGATTCTTCAGATGTTCGCGATTTTCCGGCCGCAATATCGCGCCGCCGCCCGTCGCGAGGACGATGCCTTCGCGCTGCGAAAGCTCGTCGATCACATTGGCCTCGCGCAGTCGAAAACCTTCCTCACCCTCGAGTTCCCAGATCACCGGAATCCGGGCGCCGGTGCGCGCCTCGATCTCGTGGTCCGAATCGATGAACGAGCGCTGTAACCGGCGCGCAACCGCACGGCCCACGGTGGTTTTTCCCGCCCCCATGAGTCCGACAAAAAAAATGTTCGCGTTTGCGTGCCCGGCGTGCAACTCGGTTCCTTTTGGGTGAAATCTGATTTTGTTTCGTGCGGCAGCTTAAGGGCAAACCGCCCGCTTTGTCGAGTCTGGACGCCCTCGGCCGGACCCGCGTCAGCCCGGCGAGCCCACGATGTGCGGCGTGATGAAGATCACCAGCTCGCTCTTCGAGCGCCGCCGCGCGTCGTGCGGGAACAGCGCGCCAAGGACCGGGATTTTCGACAGCAGCGGCACGCCTGTGACGTCATCGCGTTCGTCTGCGGAATAAATTCCGCCGATCGCGACCGTCCCGCCGTCTTCCACCTCGACGCGCGTCTGGACGTGCTTCGTGTTGATCGCGGGCCCGGCGGCGGTCTGCTCGCCGACACTGTCCTTCGACACATCCAGGTCCAGGATCACGCGCCCATGCGGCGTGATCTGCGGCTCGACCTCCAGTTTGAGCGCAGCGCGACGAAACTGCACCCCCGAGACGCCATTTCCGACCTTCGCCTGATAAGGAAGCTCGGTGCCCTGCTCGACCAGCGCCTTTACGCGATCCGCGGTGACGACGCGCGGCCGCGACACGATCTGGCCGCGCCCCTCGGCTTCGAGCGCGCTCAGCTCGATGTTCAGGAGCCGCGTCGCCTGCGTGGCGAAGAGCGTGAGGCCGGCCGTCGCAGCATCGAAACCGGAGATCGGCCGCGCCGACAGGTCGTATCCGCCGCTCGACAACCCGCGCGCGGGGTCGCTCGCCGCCGTCATCGACAGCTTCACGCCCAGATTGCGCGAGAACCCGGCTTCGCCCTCGACGATCCGCGCTTCGATCATCACTTGCGGCGTCGGCTGGTCGATCCGAGCGATCAGTTCGGCGATCTGCGCGACGCGCGCCTCCAGATCGGTGACGAACAGCAGGTTCGTGCGCGAATCCGCCATCACCGAGCCGCGCTTGGACAGCACTCGCTGGCTGCCCGAGCCGGTCAGGAGTTTGCGGACGTCTTCGGCGCGCGGGTAGCGCAGCACGAACGTGCGGCTGCCGAGCGGCTCCAGGTCGGCGGCGCGGGCGTGCGCTTCGAAGCGCATTTTTTCGCGCGCCGCCAGTTCCGCGAGCGGCGCGACCCAGATCACCTCGCCGTGGCGCTCCATCGCGAGGCCGTTGACTTCGAGGAGCGTGTCGAACGCGCGCCACCAGGGCACGTTCACGAGATTCAACGAGACGACGCCGCGGATCTTCTCGCTGACGACGATATTCAGGCCCGAAAATTTCGCGAAGGTTTGAAGGACGGCGGGAAGGTCGGCGTTTTTCAGGCTCAGCGTGATCGGCTTGCCGTCGTCGCCCTTATTGTCTTTCGCGTGGCTCAGGCGTTCGAGAGGCGGCAGCGGCGTTGGCGGGCCTTCGAGCATTTCAGGCGCTGCTGGCGTTGGCGCGACCGTTTTTTCCGCAGGGGCAAGCCATCCCGAGTCGTTTGTCTCGGGAGCGACGACAGCCGATGGAGGCGGCACGCTCGTATCGACGGCGAATTGGTCCGTCGGAAGCGTGTCGGGCAAAGGAGGCAGAGGGGGCACCGCGCTTTGCGTCGCCAGCGCGTGACACAGCAGGATCGCGCCGGCAGCCAGCTTTCGACGCCGCAAATTGATCGAACGCGCCATCACGGACGATCCTCCGCGAACGCCACCGTGCGCGACTGGCCATCGCCGCGCGCGAGGTCGATCGAACGTGGCTTGACCCGGCCGAGCCGTTCGTCGCCAATCATCTGCCCGGGCGCGAAGCCGTCGATGCCCGAAGCCGTCTCGACTAGCGCCATCGCGCGTTTCCGCCCGATCAGCGTCCCGACGAGCAACATCTCACCCGCCGTCCCGAATGCCGCCGCGCCCTTTTTGCCGAACGGATCGATGACGGAAACATCGCGCCGATCCGTCTGGACAAGCCGCGCGACGACCGGCAGCGTCTCGAAGACACGCAACGTCGCTTCGAAGGCGGGCGAATTCGGACCGCGCTTCAACTGGACCGCGTCCGCGACGACCAGACGCGGCAGTGAGCCGAGCGCGTCCAGAAAGCGGCGCACCTCGCCGAACGTGCCCTCCGCGCGCAGCTTCAGCGCGCGCTCGCCGTCCGACGCGCCGCTTTTTCCCGACACCGGTTCGATCGCACTGACCCGCAGCCCGTGTTGCGCGGCGAGTGTCGGGATGGATTGGAGCGCATCGGCCGAAGTCCAGCGCGCGGTCGCTTGCCGATCGTGCGCCAAACGCGCCCGGAGCGCCGGCAGCGCGGACACGATGCTGCCCGTCCGCTGGACGCGCCGCTGCATTTCGTCGAGTGTCGAGCGGCTGGCGTCCACGCCGCTGATGCCGGACGCGCGCCACATCTGCCCGCCCAGCACACAGACGAGCGTGCCGAACGCGATGGCGGTCAGCGCCGTGCGCCGGCGGCTCCATGCGTCGATAGGCTGCGTCGCCAATCGTTTGAGAACACTTTCACGCCCCATCTGGCGATTCATCGCGAGCGTATTCATTTTGCGGGCCTCCGTTGATTCGACGCCGCCGCGACCGCTTTCGGCGGCCGCGCGGACGGCGCGTCGCCAGTCCAGCGCACAAGCGCAGTGAATTCGTAGCCGCTGGCGGCATCGGCTTTGCCATGCGACGCAGGCCGCTTCATTTCGACGACCTCCACCGCCTGCACGCCGCGCACGGTTTCCAGGCGCTTGAGCCAGCGCGCCGCCGTCTGCGAATCGGGCGCGAACGCCGCGAGCTCGACCTCCTGCGCACGCTGCGACACGCGCTGCAACGCGACGCCGCCCTGCGACGCCTGAGCGAGCGCATCGAGGAGGCCGAGAAACCGCGCGCCGGGCGCCGCGAGCGGTCCAGCGGCTTCGCGGGCGCGCCGCCGCTCTGCTTCGGATTCCGTCAGCCGGCCGTGCTCGGCGACCTCCGCGCTCGATTTGCGAAGTTCCGCTTCCAGCGCACCTCGCACCCGATCGAGCCGCACCCGCTCGAACGTATCCCAGCCCGCGACCGCGCCGACCGCCGCGCATCCCGCCAACCCGGCCGCCGCGAGCGCAGCCAAACGCCGGTTGCGGGCCTCGCGCCGCTTTCTCGACCGATACGGCAGGAGATTGAAGCCATCTCGTAATACGAAGTTCGTCATTGCGTCACCTCGCGAAGGGCCAGTCCGAACGCGACGGCGAAGAGCGGCGAGTGCCGCAGCGCCTCCTCGACTTGCGATGCCCCGTTACAGAATGGCGCGCATTCGAACGGCAGCACAGGACAGCGGAAGATCGCCTGCAACTCGGTCGCGGGATAGCCCGCGCGGCCGAGCAGATCGAGGTCCCCGCCGACGAAGATCCAGTCCGGCGGCCCCTTCGGCCCGATCAGGTCGCGCAGCGCGTCGGTGATCGACAGATGCTCAGGCGTCGGATAGCGCAGTTCGTTTTCCACGCCGTCCTCGCCGACGAGCCACGCGTGCAGCCCCGTGCCCTCGGCCCAGCACACGATGTAGCTGTCACGCGAATCGAGTTCGATGCTTCCGGCACGCCGCATCGCGCGCAACGCCGCAGCGGGCTCGCCGTCGATAGCCGAGAGCGAGATGCCGGCCGCCGCCGCCGTCTCGACGCGCGACTCCACGTGCTGGCGCGCCGTCGCCGCAATCGATACCTGCGCGCAGCCGTCGCTGCGCGATACGACCGACCAGTCGACCGCCAGCGCCGCGCGCTCGATGCCTGCCGCGCGCTCGGCCTCCGCGAGCACCGCCGGCTCTAGGAGGCCAAGCGGATCGCGCCCGCCCCGCGCACCGTTGCGCGCCTCGATCAGCCGTGCGAGCGGCACCTGCGCCGTGAGCGTCGCCGAAGCCGGCAGCCCCATCGCGCAACGCAGCGCCCGGCACGAGCCACGCGCGGGCAAACGCCCGAACGCTTCGCTGAGCGCCGCCGAAATCGCGTTCCGATCGACGAAATCGCCGCCGATCATCGCGCCCGCCGGCAGCGGCACCGATTCGAGGTGCTCCACGCATACCGGCCCATTCGCTCGCAGCCGCCTGCTGACGACCGCGAGCCGTACCGCCCGCTCACTTACGTCGATGCCCGCCGCGTACCGGCGCGTGACCGTCAGCAACGACGTGCGTAATGCTTCTTCCCTCTTCATCCCGCCTCCCTTCATATCTCCCGCGCCGAACCATTCAGGCGCTTGCAGTAGGAGAATTGTGGTGAGCGGCGGGCGTCGCGACCATTCGGCCGGATGGCTAACGCGGGTCCGGCGGCGTGCTACGACGAAGAAACATGCAGCGAGGACGGCAAAGTCGGCCAGCTATAATCGCGGGACCGTTTTTTGGTGGTGCTATGCAATCCTCTTCCCCGTCGAACCCGCCGTCTCAGCCGCCCAAGCGGCAGAAGCGCCCGCTTCTGTTGCGGCTTCTGTTCGGATTTTTCATCTGTATATTCGGGCTGATCATTTCCGCGGCGCTCGTACTCGGCTATGCGCTCGTCGTCGCGATACCGAACCTGCCGTCGCTCGAAGCCCTGACTGACTACCGTCCGAAGGTGCCACTGCGCATCTACACGGCGGATCACGTGCTGATCGGCGAATTCGGCGAAGAGCGGCGCAGTGTCGTGCGTATCCAGGACGTGCCGGATCATCTGAAAAAAGCGGTGCTCGCCATCGAGGACGCGCGCTTCTACGACCACGGCGGCGTCGACCTCACCGGCATCCTGCGCGCGGGCAGCGTCGCGCTGACGAACGGCCGGGCGTCGCAAGGCGCGAGCACGATCACGATGCAGGTCGCGCGCAACTTCTTCCTGTCGAGCGAAAAAACCTACACCCGCAAGATTTACGAGATGCTGCTCGCGTACAAGATCGAGCGGGCGCTGACGAAAGATCAGATTCTCGAGGTCTATATGAATCAGATTTATCTCGGACAGCGCGCGTACGGCTTTGCAAGCGCCGCGCGGGTCTATTTCGGAAAAGATCTGAAAGATATTTCGCTCGCCGAGGCGGCGATGCTCGCCGGGTTGCCGAAGGCGCCGTCGGCGTATAACCCGGTCGTGAATCCGAAACGCGCGAAGGTGCGCCAGGAGTACATCCTTCAGCGCATGCTCGAACTGCGCTACATCACGCCCGACGAATACGAACAGGCGACGAAGCAGCCGATCATCGTGAAGGGCGCCGGGCGCGAATTCAGCGTGCACGCGGAGTACGTGGCGGAAATGGTGCGCCAGATGATGTACGCGCAATACCGCGAGGAGGCGTACACGCGCGGCCTGAACGTCGTGACCACCCTCGATTCCGCCGATCAGGACGCCGCCTACCGCGCCGTGCGAAAAGGCCTGATGGATTACGAGCACCGTCACGGCTATCGTGGTCCAGAAGGGTTCATCGAGCTTCCGAAAGACGCAGACGATCGCGAGCAGGCCATCGACGACGCCCTCGTCGAGCATCCGGATAACGGCGAAATCGTCGCGGCGGTCGTGACGGCGGCAAGCCCGAAGCAGGTGAAGGCGAGTTTTATCGACGGCAACGTGGCGACCATCGATGGCAACAACCTGCGTTTCGTCGCGAACGCGCTCTCGACCCGCCCGCAGCCGAACCAGCGCATCCGGCCGGGCGCGATCGTGCGGCTCGTGAAAAACGAAGCCGGCGACTGGACCATCACGCAACTGCCGCAGGTGGAAGGCGCGCTGATCTCGGTCGTGCCGCAGGACGGCGCGATCCGCGCGCTCGTCGGCGGCTTCGACTTCAACAAGAACAAGTTCAACCACGTCACGCAGGCGTGGCGCCAGCCGGGATCGAGCTTCAAGCCGTTCGTCTACTCGGCGTCGCTGGAAAAGGGCCTCTCGCCCGCGACCATCATCAACGACGCCCCGCTCTTCTTCAGCGCCGCCGACACGGGCGGCCAGGCGTGGGAGCCGAAGAACTACGGCGGCGGCTTCGACGGCCCAATGTCGATGCGCCAGGCGCTGCAACGCTCGAAGAACCTCGTGTCGATCCGCATCCTCAGCCACATCGGCACAAAGTACGCGCAGCAGTACGTCACGCGCTTCGGCTTCGATGCCGACCGTCAACCCGCCTATCTGCCGATGGCGCTCGGCGCGGGGCTCGTCACGCCGCTGCAGATGGCAACCGCGTATTCGGTATTCGCGAACGGCGGTTATCGCGTGAATCCGTATCTGATCGCCGATATCACCGATCCGCGCGGCGCGGTGGTCGCGCATCCGCAGCCGCTCGTCGCGCAGGAAACCGCGCCGCTCGCGATCACTCCGCGCAACGCGTACGTGATGAACAGCCTGCTGCAAAGCGTCGCGCAGCGCGGCACGGGATCGAAGACGAATCAGCTGAAGCGCGGCGATCTCGCCGGCAAGACGGGCACGACGAACGATTCGCGCGATGCCTGGTTCGCCGGCTACCAGCATTCGCTCGTGGCGATCGCGTGGATCGGCTATGACAACCCGCGCTCCCTTGGCGACAAGGAAACCGGCGGCGGACTGGCGCTGCCTGTGTGGATGGACTACATGACGCGCGCGTTGCGCGACGTGCCGGAATGGCGCCCGATGCAGCCGCCCGATGTCACCTCACTCGGCGGCGAACTGTACTACGACGACATGACGCCGGGCCACGGCTTCGTCGCGACGATCGGCGTGAGTCAGGCGCCGCCGCAGGACGGTGTGTCGGGCGTGACGGCCCCGACACCTGACGTCGGCGAGCAGGAAAAGCAGGACATCATGAATCTGTTCAAGGGCAGCAACTGACGGCGAAAGACGTTTTCGCTACCGCCCAATCGAGCCGGTCACGCTGAAAAGCTGACCGGCTCGCCTGCTTGTTCGGTCGCGTATTTCGTCAGCGTCGCGAAGAATTCGGAGTTGTCGCGCGTGTCGCGCCACTTTCCGTCGACATATTTGTAGTGAAAACCGCCCGCCTTCGCCGCCAGCCAGATCTCGTGTTTCGGCGGCTGCAAATTGACGATCACCTTCGTGCGATTCTCGAATTCCAGCGTCAGAACATTGCCGCTGCGCTCGAACTCGATATCCGCGAGAGCCTTGTCCACAGAGCGTTCGATGGCTGTCAGCGCGGCCTCGGCAAGGGTCAGGTATTCCTGGTCTGTCATGCTAAACTCCAGCGATTAATTATTCAGGGACAGTCATGCGAGTGGTTTTCAGGATGAGCGCGATTGTAGCGGCTTTGGCCGTTTCCGCCGTCACGGTGGGCGCGCTCGGCGGGTGTGGACAACGCGGTCCGCTGTATCTTCCGGCCACGCCGCCCTTGCCCCAGCGCCCGGCCAGTCTCCAGGAAACGCCGCCGCCGGATGCCGCTTCCAGCGATGAAAGCACCGTTCCTGACACCTCCGGCCAGCCGCTCTCGCTTTCTCCCGACACCGATCTGAAATCCAACGCCGCAGCGCCCAAAGCCGCTTCGTCGGCTGACTAACTCGCCGCTCTCAGGTTTCGCATGACTCAATCCGCATTCTCCTACGACGACGACGTCCTGCACGTCGAAGGCGTTTCCGCCGCGTCGCTCGCCGATCAGTTCGGCACGCCGCTCTACGTCTACTCGCGCAGCGCGCTGACCGAGGCCTATCGCGCCTACGCCGATGCCTGCGCCGGCCACCGCGCGAAAATCCACGTCGCGGTGAAGGCGAACAGCAACCTCGCCGTGCTCAACGTGTTCGCGCGGCTCGGCGCGGGGTTCGACATCGTGTCGGCGGGTGAACTGGCACGCGTGCTGGCCGCGGGCGGCAAGGCAGAAAACACGGTGTTCTCGGGCGTCGGCAAGACGGCAGCCGAAATGCGCGAAGCGCTCGACGCGGGCGTGAAGTGCTTCAACGTCGAATCGATTCCGGAATTGCACGCGCTGAACGACGTGGCGAAAGCCGCGGGCAAGCAGGCGCCGGTTTCGTTGCGCGTGAACCCGGATGTCGACGCGAAAACGCATCCATACATTTCCACCGGCCTCAAGTCGAACAAGTTCGGCGTGGCCTTCGCCGATGCGCGCGCGACCTACGCCGAAGCGCACGCGATGCCGCATCTGGACGTGATCGGTATCGATTGTCACATTGGTTCGCAAATCACCGAGATCAGCCCGTATCTCGACGCCGTCGACAAGCTGCTCGACCTTGTCGAACAGATCGAGGCGGACGGCGCGCAAATTCGTCATGTCGATGTGGGCGGCGGCCTCGGCATCACCTACGACGACGAAACTCCTCCCGACATCGGCGAATTCGTGCGCACGCTGCTCGCGCACGTCGAGAAGCGCGGACACGGCCAGCGCGAAGTGTATTTCGAGCCGGGCCGCTCGCTCGTCGGCAATGCGGGCGTGCTGCTGACGCGCGTCGAGTATCTGAAGCCGGGCGAGGAAAAGAACTTCGCCATCGTCGATGCCGCGATGAACGACCTCGCGCGCCCGGCGATGTATGAGGCGTTTCACCGGATCGTGCCGGTCGTGAAGCGCGCGGCGCAGGCGCAGCTCTACGACGTGGTCGGTCCGGTGTGCGAGAGCGGCGACTGGCTCGGGCGCGATCGCGCACTGGCGGTCGAACCGGGCGATCTGCTTGCGATCTGCTCGGCCGGCGCTTATGGCTTCGTGATGAGCTCGAACTACAACACGCGCCCGCGTGCGGCCGAAGTGATGGTCGATCACGAACGCGCGCGGCTCGTGCGCGAACGCGAGGAAGTGAAGCAGTTGTTCGCCGGCGAATCGATTCTGCCGGACTGAAACTGCGCGTTCTGGTCGAAAAAAAGCGATGCCGCGGCATCGCTTTTTTTGTCAGCGCGTCGGTCGCGCGTGTCGACTCTTAAACCAAAAGAAAAGCCGCCAGCCCAGCAGCACAATCACGACCGCGCCGTAGATTTTCGGCAGCTGCAAATCGTGCTTGCCCGCCTTCATCCACCAGAAATGCAGGATCGCGAGCGTCGCGATCAGGTAGATGGCCTTATGCAGCGTCTGCCAGTGGCGTCCGAGCCTCTTCACCATCGCTTTCGGCGATGTCACCGCGAGCGAAATCAGCAGCAAAAACGCAGCGAATCCGACCGTAATGAACGGCCGCTTGGCGATGTCCTTGACGATTTCAGCGACGTCGAACCATTTGTCGAACCACAGGTACGTCGTGAAATGCAGCACGGCGTAGAAGAACGCGAACAGCCCGAGCATCCGACGAAACCGCAGCAGCGCGTTCACACCCGTGAGCTTCCGCGCTGGCGTAATCGCCAGCGTGATGCAGAGGTAGACGAGCGTCCAGAGACCCGTCGAGCGCGTGATGAATTCGATCGGATTGGCGCCCAGCCCATCGGTGACGCCGAGCAGCACGAGCCGCGCGAGCGGATAAAGCGCCGCGACGAACACGATCACCTTGGCCGGCACGATCCAGCCCATGGTGGCGCCGCTCGTTTTCACAGCCGGCCGTTTGATATCGGATACGGTTGGCATCGTGTTCACTCAAAAGTTCTTCTTCAGGTCCATGCCCTGATACAGCGACGCAACCTGATCGCCGTAGCCGTTGAACATCAGCGTCTTGCGCTTCGGCGTGAAAAACCCATCCTCGCCGATGCGCCGCTCCGTCGCCTGGCTCCAGCGCGGGTGATCGACCGTCGGATTCACGTTCGAATAGAAGCCGTACTCGCTCGGCGCGTAGGTATTCCAGCTCGTCGCGGGCTGCTTTTCGACGAAACGGATCTTCACCAGCGACTTCGCACTCTTGAAGCCGTATTTCCACGGCACGATGATCCGCACCGGCGCGCCGTTCTGGTTCGGCAGCACTTGTCCGTAAAGTCCGACGGTCAAAAGCGTCAGCGGATTCATCGCCTCGTCCATGCGCAGGCCTTCGGAATACGGCCAGTCGAGGATCGGAGTCGACAAACCCGGCATCTGCGACGGGTCGGCCAGTGAGATGAACTGCACATACTTCGCGTTGCCGGTCGGCTCGACGCGCTTGATGAGTTCCGACAGCGAAATACCGATCCACGGAATCACCATCGACCACCCTTCGACACAACGCAGCCGGTACACGCGCTCCTCGAGCGGCGCGAGCTTCAGGATTTCATCGATGTCGTAGACCTTCGGATTCTTGATCGCGCCTTCGACCGAAATCTTCCACGGCTTCGGACGCAGTGAATGCGCGTTCTGCACCGGATCGCCCTTGTCCGTGCCGAATTCGTAGTAATTGTTGTACGACGTGATGTCCTTGTATGGCGTCACCTTATCGACAACGACGAACTTCGAGTTCGTCTTCGCATCGAGCTTTTGCGCCTTGGCATCGGGCGAGGTCATCGTGGCGAGCGCTTCGCCGTTCAAGCCAACGAGCCCCGTCGCGGCCAGCGCGCCCGCGCCCATCGCCCGCAGCACACGGCGGCGGTTCTCGAACACTTCGCGCGGCGTGATTTCGCTGCGCGCAATATCGTCGCCGGAAAGCAGGCGATTTCGTTTGATCAACATGGCTGTTCCTGACCGTTTTTCACGCGGGCGTGCCCGCGTTTCCTGACTGCATATAAGGGTTAAACAAGTGTTCAGATGCAGCTATTCCGCAACGGGCGAAAAAAAACCGCCAGCATAATCTGCGTGACGGTTTTTAGTCGCTGCAAGTCGCGGAATATTACAGCTTGCCGTAGCTGTGCAGCCCCGACAGGAACATGTTGACGCCGAGGAACGCGAACGTCGTGACCAGCAATCCGGTGAGCGCCCACCACGCAGCGGCCGCGCCGCGCAGGCCCTTCATCAGACGCATATGAAGCCACGCCGCGTAGTTCAGCCAGACGATCAGCGCCCAGGTTTCCTTCGGGTCCCAGCTCCAGTAGCCGCCCCACGCTTCCGCGGCCCACAGCGCGCCGAGGATCGTCGCGATCGTGAAGAACGCGAAACCGACCGCGATCGACTTGTACATGACGTCGTCGAGCACTTCGAGCGACGGGAGGCGGTCGGCGAGCACGCCACGCTCTTTCGACAGATACGCGACGGACACCATCGCCGACAGCGCGAAGCTGCCGTAGCCGATGAAGTTCGCCGGCACGTGAATCTTCATCCACCAGCTTTGCAGCGCGGGGACGAGCGGCTGGATCTGCTGCGCGTCGCGGGCAATCGAGTACCACATCAGGAAGCCGACAGCCGCGCCGATCACGAGCAGCACGAACGCGCCCATCGCGCGCGTGGCGTAATGCTGCTCGTAATAGAGATAGAACAGCGACGTGATCAGGCAAAACAGCACAAAAACTTCATACAGATTCGAGATCGGAATGTGCCCGACGTCCGAGCCGATCAGATAGGACTCGTACCAGCGCACCATCAGGCCGACGAAACCCATCAGCACGGCCACCCACGTCATCTTCGAGCCGATCGCGCCGCCCGTCGCCGAACGCGTGACGAGGCCGATCCAGTAGAACACCGTCGCGAGGATGAAGAGCGCGCTCATCCACAGGATGGCGGACTGGCTCGAGAGGAAATACTTCAGGAAGAAGTTCGTGTCGGCACGGGCGAGATCGGCGTGATAGAGCTGGATCGAAAAAAGCGACAGCACTGCGATCATCGCGATCAACAAACGCACCGGTTTCCAGCGCCAGCCGAGCACCGTGAACGTCGGCACGGCCGCGATCAGCACGGCCTTGTCGTAGACGTCCATGAACGGGTGATAGCGATACAGCGCGAAACCCGCGCCCGCGACCATCGCCAAGGCAAATAGCCAGTCGATGGCGCCGAGTTTCTTCAGGAACGGACGATCGTCGAAAAGGGCCGCATCGGCGGGGCTTTGCGCCGCGCGCTGACAGGCTGGAGTCGAATGGGAGGAAGCTTGAATGAGGGCCATGATCTTACCGGGTTGATTCGTGCGAGCCGACGGCTTCGGGCTGTGCGGTGGCGGCGGGCGGCGGTGCCTCGGTTGCCCCGACCGGCCTGCCGCCGAGCGTGGCCGCGACGGTATCGCGCGTCTGGGCGAATTCCTTTTCGAAGTCGAGCGTTCGGCGCGCGGTCGACATCGCCATCAGCACCGTCGCGCCGCCCTCGCCTTTATCTTTGAGCCAGAACCAGAGGCGGCGTTCGCGTACGTAAAACATCGAAAAGATGCCGAGTACGAGGAGGAGGCTGCCAAGATACACCAGTTTTTTACCCGGCGCGCGCGTGAGCTGGAACACCGACGCCTGGATCTGCTTGAACGATTCGAGTTGCAGGAAGACCGGCGATCCGTACAGAAAGCTGTCCGAAAGCGCATTGATCGACGCCTGTACGAACGCCGTGTTCTTTTCGTCGACCTTGGCTTCGGGCATGCCGTTCTGCTCGCGTGCAATCTGCCACAGGTCCCACGTCGCGCCTTCCAGCATGCGCAGCAGCAAGCCGGCCGCCTTTTCCTGCTCGCCCTTCGGCACCGATTTGTCGATGAACGTCGCGATCGCCGCGAAGCCGCCAACCGTCTGGCCGTTCTGCGGCGTGGCTCCGTTTTCGTCGGCGCCTGCGAACAGGTTCAGCACGCGCACGGCGCTTTCTTCCAGATGCTTCTGCAAGTCGCCGCTCGCCTGCGGCACCGAGCGCTGCGCGAAGCGGTGGGCGGCTTCGGCTCGCATCCCGGGCGTCGCGAGCGCGGCGCGCAGGAGCATCCACTGCTTGACCGAGCTTTGATCGTCGGCGGGAATGCGAAGGTAGCGGAACGGATCGTTCGGGCTCACGCGCATGCCGGCGAGGAACATCTGCTGGCCGCCGACATCGACCGGCAGCATGTAGTTGTTGTACTCGCGCGCCTGGCCATCCGTGCTACGCACCTTGTATTGCACCGATGGCCCCACGTTGCGCAGATCGGTCGGCTTCGAGGTTTTCGCGCCAGAGCCGAGGCGTTCGTCGAACGCTTGCCGGAGCGTCTGCGTCTGGCCGACGCCGCGCGCATCGACGGCGCCGCGGCCGTCCGTCACGTTTTCGACGTTGATCGCGCGGAAATCAGTGAATTCGACGGTTTCGCCCTTCGCGCCGATGATCTGCGCATTCACCGGCGCCGTCGAGCCGATCGCGCCGCCGAACGGCGTGGTCTTCGCGCTGGCGCCGGACATCGGCCAGGCGGTCATGTCGAGCTTCGAGCCGCCGTCCTGAAAGCTCGACTGGTAAATCGAGATGCCGTCATAGGTGAACGGCTTGTTCACTTCGATACGCGCCGGAATGCGCTTGCCGCTCTCGTGATCGATCACGACGATATCGCTCGCGAAGAGCTTCGGCATGCCGGTCGAGTAGTAATCGACGATGAACTTGTTGAGCTGGATCGAGAACGGCAGGTCCTGAATCAGCGATCCGTCCTGCTGGTTCAAAATCGCCGTGCCGACGAACTGGCCCTCGGGCACCCACGCGTAGCCGCGGAACGTGGGATTCGTTGCGGCGAGGCGGTGTTCCGGCGGAATGTCGTTGATGACGGCGTTGGTTGCGACCGGCGTCTTGTTGAAGAGCCACATTTGCAGCTTGATCGGCAGGTTGCTGTCGAGCAGGCCGCCGAGACAGATCACGACGATCGCCACATGCGCCGAGATGTAGCCGAGCTTCGTCAACGCGCCGCGCTTGGCGGCGATCAGCGTCGCGCCGCTGTTGGTTTCGCGTGCGACGAACTTGTAGCCGAGCTTGCCCGACAGACGCTGCAACGCGGCGGACGTTTCCGCGCGACTCGTCGACACCTCGAATTCGCCCTTGTGGTGAAACGCGCGCAGACCGGCTTCGCGCACGCGATCCTTCCAGCTTTTCATGTCGGCGATCATTTTCGGGCCGTTGCGGATCACGCACAGCGACACCGAGATCACCAGGAAGATCATAATCAGCATGAACCACCACGCGCTGTACACGTTGTAGAGGCTCACACCGCGAAAGATGTCGGCCCAGAACGGACCGAACTGATTGACGTAATTCGGGTACGGATCTTCCTGCGTGAGAACCGTGCCGATGATGCTCGCAATCGCGAGAACGACCAGCAAGGCGATCGCGAAGCGCATCGAACTGACCAGTTCGACGAAATGCCTGACAGCCCGACGACTCGACTTCGACTGCATTCCCGAGGTGGTGACGCTCATTCAAACTCCGACTGGACAGCAAAAAAGGGTGGAGACGCTGGCGGTCATGCCCGACCGACGTCCCACCCTTTTCTTGTTTGTGCCGGTCTCGTCGGACCGGCTTCGTAATGTGGGCGACTGCTGCGGTGATCTGTTTGCTCGCGGCAGATCGCTGGACGCTTCTAACTCGTACGGCTCAACTCAGTGCAGGCCCGCAATGTAATCCGACACGGCCTTTATCTCGGCATCAGTGAGGCGCAGCGAGATCGTGTGCATCGGCTCGCTGTTGTTGCGCGTGCCCTGCGCGAACGCGGTCAACTGCGCCGCGGTGTAGTCGCCCCACTGCCACGACAGCCGCGGATACTGCACCGGAATGCCCATGCCCGCCGCGCCGTGACACGCCGCGCACGCCGGCACGCCCTTGTCCGCGATGCCGCCGCGGTAGATCTTCTGGCCGAGCGCGACGTCGTTCTTGTTGCGCGCGAAGCCGGGCTTGGTTTTCTGCGCGGCGAAGTAAGCCGCGACGTTGACCGCGTCCTGATCCGACAAGGCGCTTGCGATGCCCGCCATGATCGGGTTGTTGCGCGCCGGCGCCTTTGCACCCGGCTGCGTCTTGTAATCCTTCAACTGCTTGACGATGTATTCCGCGTGCTGGCCCGCGAGCTTCGGAAACGCGGCGCCTGCGCTGTTGCCGTCCGCCGCGTGACATGCGGCGCATACCTGGGTTGCGATCGCCTGTCCCCGGTTCAGATCCGGTTTTGCAGGCTGGGCGGGCTCCGCCGCTTGTCCTGACACTGCCAATCCACCGAACGTTGCTGCTACTTGAAGCACCATCAGAGACTTGTACAGTCGGTTCATCGCGTACCCTGTTTTTCGTCTTGTGAGAATGTGAGGTTCTGCAAAAAACGACGGCAACCGTTTATGTCACGTTCTGCCGCAAGACACCTGAACGTTGGGCTCTCAAAAATGCCCGAAAATCCGTCCTGCTCCTTATCTGGCTTGGGTCTTGCGCGCCCGTGCTGGTCTTGTAAAAACCGCCGTATTGTACAATAACCTGCTAATCGCAAAGACGCCAGTCGGGGCATGCCCAGTATTTACCGGGTTCTCAAGGCTTGGGTTTTCACCGCTTTTCTAAATCGGCCCGCCAATGTCATTCCTGCTCCATCAAGCCCGCTTCTTCACGACCGTCAATCATTTGCGCGATTTGCCGCCCACGCCGCAACCGGAAATCGCCTTTGCCGGACGCTCGAACGCGGGAAAATCGACGGCGATCAACATCCTGTGCAATCAGAAACGGCTGGCTTTCGCGAGCAAGACGCCAGGACGTACGCAGCATATCAATTACTTCTCGGTCGGTCCGGCGGATGCCCCCGTCGCGCATCTCGTCGACCTGCCCGGATATGGTTACGCCGAAGTGCCCGGCGCGGCGAAAGCGCACTGGCAGCAATTGCTGTCCACCTACCTGCAGAGCCGCGCCCAGCTTTGCGGGATGATCCTGATGATGGACTCGCGCCGGCCATTGACCGAACTCGATCAGATCATGATCGACTGGTTCGCGCCGACGGGTAAGCCGATCCACGCGCTCCTCACAAAATGCGACAAATTGACGCGACAAGAGATGACCAACGCCCTGCGCGCGACGAAAAAATCGTTCGCGGATTACAAGGCGGCCGGGTATCGCGGGGAATTGACGGTTCAACTGTTCTCGGCGCTCAAGCGCGTGGGGATCGATGAGGCGCACGAGCTGATCGAAAGCTGGCTGATCCCTGAAGCCAAGGGCGAGAGTGCGGAAGAGGACGCGGCAGAGTGAGCGCCGATCGATGCAAAACCGTTTGCACATAAAAAAACCCGCCGCATGACGGCGGGTCAAACAGCCTAATCGAATAACGACAGGCACCCGCTCAGGGAGGAGAAGCGGGGAGATCAGCGCAAAGCGCCTAGCTCGATCGGTATGATATACCATTGTCTTGAAAAGGTTCTGGACGGCCCCGCGAGGCTTGTCGCACATGGCTTTCGCGTAAATCGGCGCGCCGCACCCTGTCACCCGGATTACTCCCCACGTCGGAAATGCCATGAGTTTCTATCCGCATCACCGTCCGCGCCGCATGCGCCGCGACGACTTCTCGCGCCGTCTCATGCGCGAAAACCTCCTCACCACGAACGACCTGATCTACCCGGTTTTCATCGTCGAAGGCAGCAATGTGCGGCAGGCGGTGCCGTCGATGCCGGGCGTCGAGCGCACGTCCGTCGATCTGCTGATGAAAGTGGCCGAGCAGTGCGTCGAGTTGGGCGTGCCGGTCCTGTCGCTGTTTCCGGCGATCGAGCCGTCGATCAAGACGCCCGATGGCCGCGAAGCGACCAATCCGGAAGGTCTGATCCCGCGCGCCGTACGCGAGCTCAAGAAGAACTTCCCGACGCTCGGCGTGCTTACCGACGTCGCGCTCGATCCGTACACGAGCCACGGCCAGGACGGCGTGCTCGACGAGGAAGGCTACGTGAAGAACGACGAAACGAGCGAAATCCTCGTCGATCAGGCGCGCACGCAGGCGGAAGCGGGCGTCGATATTGTCGCGCCCTCGGACATGATGGACGGGCGCATCGGCGCGATCCGCGAGATGCTGGAAAGCGACGGCCACATTCACACGCGCATCATGGCCTATGCCGCGAAGTACGCGTCGGCGTTCTACGGGCCGTTCCGCGATGCGGTCGGCTCGGCGGCGAACCTGGGCAAGGGCAACAAGATGACGTATCAGATGGACCCGTCGAATTCCGACGAAGCCCTGCGTGAGGTGCGCATGGACATCGAGGAAGGCGCGGACATGGTGATGGTCAAGCCCGGCATGCCGTATCTCGATATCGTGTATCGCGTAAAGGAAGAGTTTCGCTTCCCGACGTATGTGTATCAGGTCAGCGGCGAGTACGCGATGATCAAGGCGGCGACGCAGAACGGCTGGCTCGATCACGACAAAGCGATGATGGAATCGCTGCTCGCGTTCAAACGCGCGGGGGCGGATGGCGTGCTCACGTATTTCGCGCTTGATGCGGCGCGGATTTTGCGTGCTTCGAAGTAGGTTCGAGCGCTCTGGCGCTCTGGCAAAAAGGGCGATGCCGATGGCATCGCCCTTTTTGCGTTGTCGGAGCCCATTTCAGGTCGTCGGCGCGCCCAGCTTTTCCATGCTCTTCAAGAACTTGTCCGGCGATTCATAGCCGATCACCCGCGCCGTCTCGTTGCCCTGTGCATCGAAGAAAATGATGCCCGGCGGCCCAAACAGCCTGAAGCGCTTGAGCAGCGCCTGGTCGTCGGCGTTGTTGGCCGTGACGTCGGCGCGCAGCAGGTTCAACTGCGCGAGACGCGCTTTCACGCGCGGATCGCTGAACGTCAGATGCTCCATTTCCTTGCAGGAGACACACCAGTCGGCGTAGAAATCGAGCATCGCGGGGCGCGCGGCGGATTTCACCGCGAGATCCAGTTCCGTCGACGAGCGTACCGGCGCGAACGTCGGCGCTCGCGCTGTTTGGGTGCCTCCGCCTTCCCTAGCAACGAACACTGAAAGCGGACGCAGCGGATCGGTTGAGCCGGCGGCCAGCCCGACGAGCAGCGTCGCAGCCCAGATGGTGAACGCAGCGCCGATGCCGCGCCCGAGTCGTCGCCAGATCGTGACCGGCGCGGTGCCCGTCGCGAAAAGCCCGAGTGCGGCTGCGGCGATCAGCAACCACAACGCGGCCAACAACATCTGCGTGACGCCGTCGAGCACAGGCCACACGATCCACAACGCTGCCGCCAGCAGCACGACGCCGAAGAACACCTTCACGCCATCCATCCACGCGCCGGCGCGCGGCAGCAGCGATCCGGCACCAAGCCCGATGATCAGCAGCGGCACGCCAAGCCCGACGCCCATCGAGAACAACGCCACACCGCCGAGCACCGCGTTGCCCGTATGCGCGATGAACGCGAGCACGGCGAAGAGCGGCGCCGTCATGCATGCGCCGACGACCAGCGCCGACAGCGCCCCCATCCCGACGACCGCCGCAAACTTCCCGCCCGAGCGTTTCTGCGACGCCGCGTTCACGCCGCTCTGCCAGCGCTCCGGCAGGGTGATGTCGAAGCCGGCGATCAGCGTCAGCGCGAACACGGCGAGCAGCACGCCGAACGCGCCAAGCACCCACGGATTTTGGAGCCACGCGCCGAGGCTCTGCCCGATCAGCGCAGCCGCGACGCCGAGCGCCGTATAGACGAGCGCCATCCCGAAAACATACGCGCCCGACAACGCGAACCCGCGTCCGCGCGTGACACTAGACCCCTCGCCGATGATGATCGCCGAGAGGATCGGGATCATCGGATAGGAGCACGGCAGCAGGCTCAGCACGACGCCCGCCGCGAAATACAGTCCGACGATCGCAAAAAATCCGCCGCTCTCGAGCAGCGATTGTGCGTAATCGGCATTGGTCGCGCGGTCGTACCAGGGCAAGTCGGAGACTTGTGAGTTGACGGGCGGTGGAGCGTTGGGGTCGGCGGCACGCAGCGCGGCGCCGCTCACGCGATAGATGCGCTCCATCGGCGGATAGCAGATGCCCTGATCGGCGCATCCCTGCGACGTGATGGCGAGATCGAACGGCCCGCTCGCCTGCTTCACCGGGATGCGGATGACGACGTCGCCGCGATAGGTCTCGACGTCCTTGTTGAACGTCTGATCGAAGTGGACCTTGCCGACGGGCAGTTGCGCGTCACCGAGCGTCGCGCCGCCACCTTTGGCCGCGAAGGCGAAGCGCTCGCGATACATGTAATACCCGTCCGCGACCTTATATCGAACCTCGATTTCGCCAGGATGCTCGGTGGCGCTGAACTTGAAGGCGACGGCGGGGTCGAGGAAGTCGTCGGCCGCACGGGCAAAATTCGCGACGCCGGATAGCACGAACAGACACGAGAGCAGAAACGCAACCGCGGCGAACAAGGGACGCCCGATGGCGCCAGAAGACTTAAGCATGAAGAGGACGTGAAGTTTCCGCGATAACCCACTGCCCATATCCCGGCGAAGCGTCGGCCTGCCAAGCGAGGATTTCGGGCGTTTCGTAGGGGTGATTCGATTCGATGAAGCACTGAAGCTCGGCGCTGCGAGCGACGCTGGTCTTGAAAAGGAGCTGGATTTCTTCCGCCGCCTCGAGCTTCCCCTGCCAACGGTATCGCGAGCGCACGAGGCCGTTCTCCGTCACGCACGCCGCCAGCCGCGCGTCGAGCGCCTTTCGCGCTAGCTTGTCGGCTGTGAGAGTGTCGGGCAACGTCGTGACGATCAACACGACCGGGATATTCACTTCAGGCTCCATCGCATTTTGTGGCTGGGGAAGGATACGCGCGTATCGTAGCACCGGCGCGGGATGGGCATAGTTAGTGACGAAACGTCGCGCCCGTGCGATCGGCCGAGCAAAAACAAAAAAGGCCAAGCAAAGCTTGGCCTTTTCGTCAAAGCGGTGTCGCGCGCTTATTCAGCTTCTTGGACGTCGTCCGATTCAGCGACTTCCGGACGGTCCATCAGTTGGACGAGCGCCATCGGAGCGTTATCGCCAACGCGGAAACCGAACTTCAGGATGCTCAGGTAGCCACCCGGACGGCTAGCGTAGCGCGGGCCGAGCACGTCAAACAGCTTCGCGACGGAATCGCGATCGCGCAGGCGGTTGAACGCCAGACGACGATTTGCCAGCGACGGCTTCTTGCCGAGCGTGATCAGCGGCTCGACGACTTTGCGGAGTTCTTTAGCCTTCGGCAGCGTCGTCTTGATGACTTCGTGCTCGATCAGCGAGTTGGACATGTTACGGAGCATAGCCAGACGGTGGCTGCTCGTGCGGTTCAGTTTCCGCAGACCATGTTTATGGCGCATTTTCAGTTCCTAAATGACTTTGAGTTTTGATCCAGCTCTTCTATTACGTTCCGACGAACGCACGGGCCGGTCGAGAAAAAGGCAAGACGCGGATTTTAAGGGAGAATCCGCGTCTTGACCAGATACGCTTACCACGTCCTGCTTACTTGTCGAGACCAGCCGGCGGCCAGTTTTCGAGTTTCATGCCGAGCGTCAGACCGCGCGAAGCCAGCACTTCCTTGATTTCGTTCAACGACTTGCGACCCAGGTTCGGCGTCTTCAGCAATTCGTTCTCGGTGCGCTGGATCAGGTCGCCGATGTAGTAGATGTTCTCGGCCTTCAGGCAGTTCGCCGAGCGAACCGTGAGTTCCAGATCATCCACCGGACGCAGCAGGATCGGGTCGATCTGCGGCGCGCGCGACGGCGCTTCCGCCGCTGCTTCGGTGCCTTCCAGTGCAGCGAAGACCGACAACTGATCGACCAGAATACGCGCCGATTGACGGATCGCTTCCTCGGGCGAAATTACGCCGTTGGTTTCGATGTTCATGACGAGCTTGTCGAGATCGGTACGCTGTTCGACACGCGCGCTTTCCACGGCATAGCTCACGCGGCGAACCGGCGAGAACGACGCATCCAGCACGATCCGGCCGATGATCTTGGCCGACTCTTCGCCATAACGACGCACGTTGCCCGGCACATAGCCGCGGCCCTTTTCGATCTTGATCTGAACGTCGAGCTTGCCGCCCTTCGACAGATGGGCAATCACGTGGTCCGGGTTGATGACTTCGCAATCATGCGCGAGTTCGATATCGCCGGCCGTCACGACGCCTTCGCCTTCCTTGCGCAGCGTGACAGTCACCTCGTCACGATTGTGCAGCTTGAAAACGACGCCCTTCAGGTTCAAAAGCAGGTTGACCACATCCTCTTGCACACCGTCGAGCGTCGAATACTCGTGCACGACGCCTGCGATCGTCACTTCGGTCGGCGCGTAGCCCACCATCGACGACAGCAGCACGCGCCGAAGCGCGTTACCCAAGGTGTGGCCGTAACCGCGTTCGAACGGTTCCATGACCACTTTCGCGTGGCTCTCGCCAAGCGATTCAACCGCAATAATCTTGGGCTTCAACAAACTGGTTTGCATAGGTTTTCCTTTTCAATACCCTCGGCTCGTTACGCCGATAAGGCTGACCGGTGACAACCCGAAAATAAACAGCCGAGGTAACCCCTTGCCTTCGGCAATCAGGGTCCCCCGGCCGCCAATCCGATTACCGCGAATACAATTCGACGATCAGGCTTTCGTTGATGTCGCCAGCGATGTCGCTGCGCTCCGGCATTGCCTTGAACGTGCCTTCGAACTTCTTGGCGTCGACCGCAACCCATTGCGGCATGCCGCCTTGCTCGGCCAGCGAGAGCGCTTCGAGGATCCGAGCTTGCTTCTTCGACTGTTCACGCACGGCAACCACGTCGCCTGCCTTCACTTGCAGCGAAGGAATGTTCGCGACTTGGCCGTTGACCGTGATCGACTTGTGGCCCACCAACTGACGTGCTTCTGCGCGCGTCGAGCCGAAGCCCATGCGATACACGACGTTGTCGAGACGCGATTCGAGCAATTGCAGCAGGTTTTCACCCGTCGGGCCCTTGCGACGATCGGCTTCGGCGAAGTAACGGCGGAACTGGCGCTCGAGTACACCGTAGATGCGTTTTACTTTTTGCTTTTCGCGCAACTGCGTGCCGTAGTCGGACGTACGAGCACCCGACGTGCGGCCGTGCTGGCCCGGCTTGCTATCGAGCTTGCACTTGTCGGCGAGCGAACGGCGTGCGCTCTTCAGGAAAAGGTCAGTGCCTTCACGGCGGGACAGCTTTGCTTTAGGACCGGTATAGCGTGCCACTTTGCATCCTTAAAAATTGATCACGCGGACTTGCATCCGCGCTAGTCCGAACCCTCTGGGCCGAACGGTGGGCTTAGTCAAATTCATAACGCAAGCAACCCGCCGGCGCGTGAGCACCAGCAGGAAGTTTGCGGCAGCGACGTCTCAGATACGACGACGCTTCGGCGGACGGCAGCCGTTGTGCGGGACCGGCGTCACGTCGGAGATCGCGGTGATCTTGATACCAAGACCATGCAACGCGCGCACCGCCGATTCGCGACCAGGACCGGGGCCCTTGATCCGCACTTCGAGGTTCTTCACGCCGTATTCCATCGCCACGCGGCCAGCCGATTCGGCTGCGACCTGAGCTGCAAACGGTGTCGACTTGCGCGAGCCCTTGAAGCCTTGGCCGCCCGACGTTGCCCAGGCAAGCGCGTTGCCTTGACGATCGGTGATCGTGATGATGGTGTTGTTGAACGACGCGTGAACGTGAACCACGCCCTCGGCGACGTTCTTCTTGACCTTCTTGCGAACGCGTTGCGCCGCGGAGTTGTTCGAAGCCTTAGCCATTACGTTTTCCTGTAACTGTCAGTTCCGCTTACTTCTTCAGCGATTGCGCTGCACGACGCGGACCCTTGCGCGTACGGGCGTTCGTGCGCGTGCGCTGGCCGCGCATGGGCAAGCCCTTGCGATGGCGCACGCCACGGTAGCAGCCCAAGTCCATCAGGCGCTTGATATTCATCGTCACTTCACGACGCAGGTCGCCTTCGACGATGAACTTACCCACTTCGTCACGCAGCTTTTCGAGGTCTGCGTCGGTGAGGTCCTTGACCTTCTTCGAAAATTCCACACCAGAAGCAACGCAGATGTCGCGAGCACGCGTGCGGCCGACACCGAAGATAGCCGTCAGGCCGATTTCGGTATGCTGGTGATTCGGGATGTTAACCCCTGCGATACGAGCCATTGTTTTTCCTCAAACAAAAAGCGCAAGCAAAAAGCGCGGCGTTCAGCCTTGACGCTGTTTGTGGCGCGGATCAGAGCTGCAAATCACGCGCACAACGCCCTTGCGCTTGATGATCTTGCAATTGCGGCAAATGCGCTTAACCGATGCCATCACTTTCATGATATTACCCTTTTTTCAAATCACTTCGCCCGGAACACGATCCGCGCACGAGACAGATCGTAAGGCGTCAACTCAACCGTAACCTTGTCGCCCGGAAGAATACGAATGTAGTGCATCCGCATCTTCCCTGAAATATGCCCGAGAACCACATGGCCGTTTTCCAATTTCACCCGGAAAGTAGCATTGGGAAGGTTTTCAATCACCTCACCCTGCATCTGGATTACATCGTCTTTGGCCATAGTCCTTAATTAGCGCATCGGGACGTTGCCGCCCTTGAAGTTGGCCTTCTTAAGCAGCGACTCATACTGTTGCGACATAACGTACGACTGCACCTGCGACATGAAGTCCATCGTGACGACGACAATGATCAGCAGCGACGTTCCACCAAAATAAAACGGCACGTTCCAGCGCAATACCAAAAACTCAGGCAGCAAGCACACAAACACGATGTAGATCGCACCGGCCAGCGTCAGACGCGTGAGGATGCGGTCGATATACCGTGCGGTCTGGTCGCCCGGACGGATTCCAGGAACGAAAGCACCGCTCTTCTTCAAGTTGTCGGCCGTCTCTCTGCTGTTGAACACCAACGCGGTGTAGAAAAAACAGAAGAAAACGATCGCCAACGCATACAGCAACACGTACACGGGTTGACCAGGCTTCAGGGCCTCGGCCAGGTTGTGCAGCGTGTTTGCGAACCAACCGGTCCGCGTACCCGAACTGAACCAGTTCAGGATGGTCGCCGGGAAGAGGATGATCGACGATGCGAAAATCGGCGGAATCACACCCGACATGTTCAGCTTCAACGGCAAGTGCGAAGACTGGCCGCCGTAAATCTTGTTACCGACCTGGCGCTTGGCGTAGTTCACGAGAATCTTGCGCTGACCGCGTTCGATGAACACGACTAGATACGTGACCGCCGCAATCAACATCACGATGATGATCGCCGAAATGATGCTCATCGAGCCGGTGCGAACAAGTTCGAACAGACCACCAATCGCATTCGGGAAACCCGCCGCGATGCCGCCGAAGATGATGATCGAAATGCCGTTACCGAGACCGCGTTCCGTGATTTGCTCACCCAGCCACATCAGGAACATCGTGCCCGTCACCAGCGTGACGACCGTCGTCAAACGAAAGACCATGCCAGGGTCAAGAACCAGCCCCGGCTGATTTTCCAGCGCGACTGCGATACCGAAAGCCTGAAACGTCGCGAGAACCACCGTGAAGATCCGCGTGTACTGCGTGATCTTGCGTTGCCCCGCCTGCCCTTCCTTCTTCAGCGCCTCCATTTGCGGCGACACGATCGACATCAACTGCATGATGATCGACGCCGAAATGTAGGGCATGATGCCCAGCGCAAAAATCGTGAACCGCGATAGTGCGCCACCCGAGAACATGTTGAACATGCCAAGGATGCCGCCCGACTGGCTTTGGAACAGCTTCGCCAGTTGGTCCGGGTCGATACCCGGCACCGGAATATGCGCACCGACACGGTAAACAATCAGCGCCAGCAGCAGAAACACTGCCCGCCGGCGCAGATCGCCGAACTTCGCCGCGCTTCGACCGGGTTTTGCGAGACTCGGGCTGTTAGCCAAGAACCTTCTCCGATGCTAGTGCGAGTAACGCGTAAAGCGCGTTACTCGGCGAACGAGCCGCCAGCGGCTTCGATTGCAGCACGGGCGCCCTTGGTAGCACCGAGGCCCTTCACCGTGATCTTGCGCGTCAGCTCGCCGGTCTTGATGATCTTCGCGCTCTTGATGAGCTCGCCGACCAGCCCCGCTTGCTTCAGTGCCAGCAAATCGATTTCGTCGACCGGCAGCTTTTCCAGATCCGACAGGCGCACTTCACCGACGAATTCCTTCGTCAGCGAGGTGAAGCCACGCTTCGGCAGACGACGTTGCAAAGGCATCTGACCGCCTTCGAAGCCGACTTTGTGGAAACCGCCCGAACGCGACTTTTGACCCTTGTGACCGCGACCTGCGGTCTTGCCGAGGCCGGAGCCGATACCGCGACCGACGCGACGCTTTGCATGCTTTGCGCCTTCTGCCGGCTTCAGGTTATTCAAATCCATATTCAACTCCTTGAATCCCTAGTCAGCCGCTCAGTTGATGACTTTCACAAGGTACGAAACCTTGTTGATCATCCCGCGAACTGCCGGTGTATCCTGCAATTCGCTGACCGAGTTGAGTCGGCGCAGGCCCAGGCCACGCACCGTTGCACGATGCGATTCGCGGGTCCCAATCAGGCTCTTGACGAGCTGAACCTTGACAGTTTTATCAGACATGGTGACCTCGAGGCTTAGCCCAAAATATCTTCGACGGACTTGCCGCGCTTCGCCGCGATATCACCCGGGGTCGATTGCTTGCGCAGACCGTCGAGCGTTGCACGAACGAGGTTGTACGGGTTCGTCGAGCCGTGGCTCTTCGCCACCACGTTTTGCACGCCCATTACGTCGAACACTGCACGCATCGGGCCGCCAGCGATCACGCCCGTACCGTCCTTCGCCGGGGCGAGGAGGACTGCGGATGCGCCGTGCTTACCGTGCACTTCGTGTTGCAGCGTACCGTTCTTGAGCGGCACCTTGAACATGTTGCGGCGGGCCTGTTCCATTGCTTTTTGAACGGCAACCGGAACTTCCTTCGCTTTGCCTTTGCCCATACCGATGCGGCCGTCACCGTCGCCAACCACGGTCAGCGCGGCGAAACCGAGAATCCGGCCGCCCTTCACCACCTTGGTCACGCGGTTGACCGCGATCATCTTTTCGCGCAGGCCGTCGTCGCGTTCTTCAGCCTTCACATTCGCTTGCATCTTTGCCATGACGAATTCTTCCCTTAGAACTTGAGTCCGGCTTCGCGCGCCGCATCAGCCAGCGCTTTCACGCGGCCGTGGTAACGGAAACCCGAACGATCAAAGGCGACGGATTCGACGCCGGCGGCCTTGGCCTTTTCAGCAATACGCTTGCCGACAACGGTCGCAGCATTGACGTTGCCGCCCTTGCCCGACTTGTCGGCCAGTTCGGCGCGAACTTCGGCTTCGAGCGTCGACGCGCTTGCCAGCACCTTAGTGCCGCACGGCGAGAACACTTGCGCATAGATATGCGTGTTCGTGCGATGCACAGCCAGACGCGCGACCTGAAGCTCAGAGATCTTGACACGCGTTTGACGAGCGCGGCGCAGGCGAGATTGAGTCTTATCCATGATTGCGCACCCTTACTTCTTCTTCGTTTCTTTGAGGATGACGACTTCGCCAGCGTAGCGCACACCTTTGCCCTTGTAGGGCTCCGGCGGACGGTAGCCGCGAACTTCCGCAGCGACCTGGCCAACTTGCTGCTTGTCGATCCCCTTGATCACGATTTCGGTTTGCGTCGGGGTTTCAGCCTTGACGCCTTCCGGCATCTGGTGCACCACAGGGTGCGAGAAACCCAGCGACAGGTTCAGCTTGTCGCCTTGCGCCTGTGCGCGATAACCGACGCCAACCAGCGTCAGCTTGCGCTCGAAACCCTTCGTCACGCCGTTCACCATGTTCGCAACCAGTGCGCGCATCGTGCCGGACATCGCATTCGCTTCACGACTTTCATCAGTCGGTGCGAAATTGAGCGTGCCGTTATCGTTTTCCACCTTCACGAGCCGATTGGCTGCTCGCGAAATCGTACCCAGCGGTCCCTTAACGGTGATGACGTCGCCGCTCAAGGCCACTTCCGCGCCTTGCGGCAGCGCGATCGGGCTCTTACCTACTCGAGACATGTTCTTCTCCTTTTCGGTTAAGCGACGTAGCAGAGGACTTCACCGCCGACGCCCGTCTGGCGCGCCTTGCGATCAGTCATCACACCTTGAGGCGTTGACACGATTGCAACGCCGAGGCCATTCATGACCACCGGAATGTCGTTGCGACCGCGGTACACACGCAGACCAGGCTTCGAAACGCGTTCAATGCGCTCGATCACCGGACGGCCAGCGTAGTACTTCAACGCGATGTTCAATTCCGACTTCGCACCTTCGGACTTCACTGCGAAATCGTCGATATAACCTTCGTCCTTCAAAACCTGCGCAATCGCAACCTTGACTTTTGACGAGGGCATTGTCACCGAAACCTTCTCGACCATCTGCGCGTTGCGGATGCGAGTCAGCATATCGGCGATAGGATCACTCATGCTCATTTACGTTTCTCCTATTACCAGCTCGCCTTGGTCAGGCCAGGGATTTCGCCGCGGAACGCGATTTCACGAATCTTGCTGCGTGCAAGTCCGAATTTGCGGAACGTGCCACGCGGACGACCCGTGATCGCGCAGCGGTTACGCTTGCGAGTGGGGTTCGAGTTGCGGGGCAGTTGTTGCAGCGCCAGACGAGCTAGGTATTTCTCTTCGTCGGACTTGCTCGCGTCTTCGATGACGGCCTTCAGTTCAGCGCGCTTGGGAGCGTACTTGGCTGCGAGGCGTGCACGCTTCTTTTCACGTTCGATCAGTGCCAGTTTAGCCACGGTAACCTCAGTTTCTGAACGGGAACTTGAAGCTGGCGAGCAGTGCCTTTGCTTCGTCGTCAGTCTTCGCAGTCGTCGTGATGCTGATGTTCAGCCCACGCAGCGCGTCGATCTTGTCGTAGTCGATTTCGGGGAAAATGATCTGCTCTTTCACACCGATGTTGTAGTTGCCGCGACCATCGAACGCACGACCCGACACGCCACGGAAGTCACGCACGCGGGGGAGCGCAACCGTCACGAAACGGTCCAGGAATTCGTACATGGCCTGACCGCGCAGCGTAACCATCGCGCCGATCGGATAACCTTGACGAATCTTGAAGCCAGCGATTGCCTTGCGCGCTTTCGTGATGACCGGCTTTTGGCCGGCAATCTTCGTCAGGTCGCCAACGGCGTTTTCGATGATCTTCTTGTCGGCGACGGCTTCGCCAAGACCCATGTTCAGGGTGATCTTGGTGATGCGCGGCACTTCCATGATGGACTTGTAACCGAACTTCTCGACGAGGCCGGGTACAACTTTCTCTTTATAAAATTCTTGCAGACGAGCCATTTTTTAACTCCGCGTCAGGCGTTGAGCGTGGCGCCCGTCGACTTCAAGAAGCGAACCTTCTTGTCGCCTTCGACCTTGATGCCCACTCGCGACGCCTTGCCATTCGCGTCGACCAATGCGACGTTCGAAATATGCAGCGGCATCGTTTTGGCTTCCACACCGCCCGTCGTACCCTTCATCGGGTTTGGCTTCACGTGCTTCTTGACGAGGTTAATACCCTCGACCGTCACACGATCTTCCCCAACGGCCAGCACGACACCGCGCTTGCCTTTGTCCTTGCCGGTGATGACGATCACTTCGTCACCCTTGCGAATCTTGTTCATCGCGACTCCTTACAGCACTTCGGGCGCGAGCGAAACGATCTTCATGAATCGTTCGCTACGCAGTTCACGCGTGACCGGCCCGAAAATACGCGTGCCGATGGGCTCCAGCTTCGCGTTCAAAAGAACGGCGGCATTGCCGTCGAACTTGATCAGCGAGCCGTCCTGGCGGCGCACGCCCTTGGCCGTACGAACGACCACAGCGTTGTAGATTTCGCCCTTCTTCACGCGTCCGCGCGGCGTTGCTTCCTTGACGGTCACCTTGATGATGTCGCCAATGCTAGCGTAACGACGCTTCGAGCCGCCGAGCACCTTGATGCACATGACTTCACGCGCACCCGTGTTGTCGGCCACTTCAAGCCGAGTTTCGGTCTGGATCATGGTTTATCTTTCCCAACTTAATCCGAGTGCACCACCATGGCGCATCCGGTCAGTCTTGGTCCCGTCAGCCAATCGGCTGCTTGGGTTAGAACAGGCAGCGAGGGCAGACGAAACCCGCCATCGCAATCCGGTGAATCTGTCGGCACAGGCATGGCGCCCGGACCGGCTTCCCCCACCAACTTCGCCCGCGACGGGGCTCCCACAAAGAGGGAAGACCGAGATTATAACTCACAACCTCGGTCTTGCAAGCGAAAGTTACTGCGATACTACTTTTACCGCATTTGCCGGTTAGATCACGCGAGCCGCTTCAACCAGCTTTGACACAACCCAGGCCTTCGTCTTCGAAATCGGACGCGTTTCCTGAATTTCAACGAGATCGCCTTCGTTGTACGTGTTCGCGTCGTCATGCGCGTGATACTTCTTCGAGCGCACGACGTACTTGCCGTAGATCGGATGCTTCACACGGTGCTCGACCAGCACGGTGACCGTCTTGTCCATCTTGTTGCTGACGACCTTGCCGACCAGCGTCCGCTTGAGCGAGGTTTTTACGCTATCGTTCATTTCTGGTTCGCCTTCTCAGTCAGGACGGTCCGCACACGTGCGATGTCGCGACGAACCTTCTTCAGCTGGCTCGTGTTCGTGAGCTGCTGCGTCGCGAGTTGCATGCGCAGGCCGAATTGCGCCTTCAGCAGGTCCGTCAGCTCTTTGTTGAGCGCGGCCTGGTCTTTCTGGTGAAGTTCAGAAGCCTTCATCATTCACTCCTTAGGCGCCGAGCTGGCGCGAGACGAAGTACGTCTTGAGCGGCAGCTTCGCTGCAGCCAGACGGAACGCTTCACGTGCCAGTTCCTCGGTAACACCGTCCATTTCGTACAGCATCTTGCCCGGTTGAATCTCTGCGACGTAGTACTCAGGGTTACCCTTACCGTTACCCATCCGTACTTCAGCCGGCTTTTGCGAGATCGGCTTGTCCGGGAAAATGCGGATCCAGATACGGCCGCCGCGCTTGATGTGACGCGTCATTGCACGACGTGCCGCTTCGATTTGGCGCGCGGTCAAACGGCCACGACCGATGGCCTTCAGGCCGTATTCACCGAACGACACGGCGTTGCCGCGCGTCGCCTTACCGGTGTTACGACCCTTCTGCTCTTTGCGATACTTTCTGCGTTTCGGTTGCAGCATCGTTATTCTCCAGTCTTCCCGTCACCGCCAGCACGACGGGGGGCGCCACGGCGTGCACCTGCCGGACCGCCACCTTCACCATCGCGACGCGGACGGCGATCGCCACCCGGACGTGCGTTACGGCGCGGACGCTTGTCTTCGGCCACTTCTTCGACCACCGGTGCATCGTTACGGCCCAGCGTGTCGCCCTTGTAGACCCATACCTTCACGCCGATGATGCCGTACGTGGTCTTCGCTTCCGACGTTGCGTAGTCGATATCGGCGCGCAGCGTATGGAGGGGCACGCGACCTTCGCGATACCACTCGGTACGGGCGATTTCAATACCGTTCAAACGGCCGGCGCTCATGATCTTGATGCCTTGGGCACCCAGACGCATCGCGTTTTGCATCGCACGCTTCATCGCACGGCGGAACATGATCCGGCGCTCGAGCTGTTGCGTGATCGAATCGGCGATAAGTTGCGCGTCGGTTTCCGGTTTGCGGATTTCTTCGATGTTGACGTGAACCGGAACGCCCATGCGCTTCTGGAGTTCCGACTTCAACAGTTCGATGTCCTCGCCCTTCTTACCGATGACAACACCAGGACGCGAGCTGTAAATCGTGATGCGCGCGTTCTTCGCCGGACGCTCGATGACGACCCGACCAACCGAAGCGTTCTTCAGCTTCTTCTTCAGGTATTCACGAACACCGATGTCTTCCTGCAGCATCGACGCGAAATTGTTGTTATTCGCGTACCAACGCGAAGCCCAATTACGGCTGACGGCCAAGCGGAAGCCTGTCGGATGAATTTTCTGTCCCATCGTATGGCTCCTTAATTCCCGACCGTCACAGTGATGTGACACGATTGCTTCTCGATGCGGTTACCGCGGCCTTTAGCGCGCGCGGTGAAACGCTTCAGCGACGCAGCCTTGTCGACCATGATGCTCGTGATCTTGAGCTCGTCGATATCAGCGCCTTCGTTGTGCTCCGCATTTGCGATCGCAGACAACACGACCTTCTTGACGATACCCGCCGCCTTCTTCGGCGAGAACGTCAGAACGTTCAGCGCCTTGTCGACCGGCAAACCACGGATCTGGTCAGCCACAAGGCGCGTTTTCTGCGCCGAGATGCGGGCACCGCGATGAATAGCTTTTACTTCCATCTTGATAGCCCCTTATTTCTTGGCCTTCTTGTCGGCTGCATGACCCTTGAACGTACGGGTCAATGCGAACTCGCCAAGTTTGTGGCCGACCATGTTTTCCGACACATACACCGGAACGTGTTGACGGCCGTTATGCACGGCAATCGTCAGACCGATGAAATCCGGGAGAATCGTCGAACGACGCGACCAGGTTTTGATCGGCTTCTTGTCACGCGAAGCTGCAGCCGCCTCAACTTTCTTCAGCAAATGGGCGTCGCAGAACGGACCTTTTTTAACAGAACGTGCCATTGCCTACTCCTTAGCGCTTGTGACGGCGCTGAACGATCATCGTCGTCGTGCGCTTGTTGCTGCGGGTGCGATAACCCTTGGCCGGCGTGCCCCACGGGCTGACCGGATCGCGACCTGCTGCCGTCTTACCTTCACCACCACCGTGCGGGTGATCGACCGGGTTCATCGCAACGCCACGCACCGTCGGGCGGATACCGCGCCAGCGGTTCGCGCCAGCCTTACCGATTTGACGGAGGCTATGCTCTTCGTTGCCCACTTCACCAATCGTCGCGCGGCACTCGATGTGCACGCGGCGGATTTCGCCCGAACGCAGGCGAACCTGCGCGTACGTGCCCTCGCGAGCCAGCAGCATCGCCGACGTACCAGCCGATCGCGCGATCTGCGCGCCCTTGCCCGGCAGCATTTCGATGCAGTGAATCGTCGTACCGACCGGGATGTTACGGATCGGCAGCGTGTTGCCTGCACGGATCGGAGCTTCCGAACCCGACAGCAACTGCTGACCAACCGTCACGCCCTTCGGAGCGATGATGTACTTGCGCTCGCCATCCGCGTACAGAACCAGCGCGATGTTCGCGCTACGGTTCGGGTCGTACTCGAGACGCTCGACCTTTGCCGGAATGCCGTCCTTGTTGCGACGAAAATCGACGAGGCGGTAATGTTGCTTGTGACCACCACCCTTATGACGGGTCGTGATACGGCCGTTGTTGTTACGGCCAGCTGTGACGGACTGCGAGTCGAGCAGCGCTGCGTGCGGCTTGCCCTTGTACAGGTCCTTGTTCACCACCTTGACCATCGCGCGGCGACCCGGCGATGTCGGCTTAACTTTTACGATTGCCATGATTACTTGGCCTCCGCTTCAAAGTTGATTTCCTGGCCGGGCTTCAAGCAGACATACGCCTTCTTCACGTCCTTGCGCTTGCCCATGAACCGGCCAAAGCGCTTGGCTTTGCCCTTCGTGACCAGCACGTTGACGGAATTGACTTCCACCTTGAACAGCAGCTCGACGGCAGCCTTCACTTCCTGCTTCGTGGCATCGGGCGCGACTTCGAACACAACTTGCTCGTTCTTGTCGGCCACCAGCGTCGCCTTTTCGGAGACCACCGGCGCGAGCAGGACCTGCATCAAACGATGGTCGTTCTTGCGAATCTCGCTCATGACAGCAACTCCTCGATCTGGGCGACCGCAGCCTTCGTAATCAGGATCTTCTTGAAGTAGATCAACGAGAGCGGGTCGGCGTAACGCGGCTCGACAACTGCCACATGGGCGAGGTTGCGCGACGCGAGGTACAGGTTTTCGTCGACCGTATCGGTAATGACCAACACAGACTCGAGACCCATCGCCTTGAATTTCTCGGCCAACAGCTTGGTCTTCGGCGCTTCGAGCGTGAGCTCGTCGACAACCGAGATGCGGCCTTCGCGGGCCAGCTGCGAGAAGATCGAGCAGAGACCTGCGCGATGCATCTTTTTGTTGACCTTGTGCGAAAAGTTTTCTTCCGGCGAATTCGGGAAGATACGACCACCGCCGCGCCACAACGGGCTCGACGACATACCGGCACGAGCGCGGCCCGTACCCTTTTGACGCCACGGCTTCTTGGTCGTGTGCTTGACTTGCTCACGGTCCTTCTGCGCGCGGTTACCGCTGCGTGCGTTGGCTTGATAAGCCACGACGACCTGATGAATCAGGGCTTCGTTGTAATCGCGACCGAACACGACGTCCGATGCGTTCACGCCTGCGCCTTCCTGACCATTGGCATTCAGGAGCTTAAGTTCCATTATTTCGCTCCTTTCACAGCGCGCGCCTTGATTGCCGGCGTCACGAACACTTTGCCGCCTTTGGCACCCGGAACGGCGCCACGAACCAGCAACAGGTTGCGGTCAGCGTCGATGCGAGCGATTACGAGGTTTTGCACGGTAACCGTGTCGTCACCCATGTGACCGGTCATGCGCTTACCCGGGAAAACACGACCCGGATCCTGCGCCATACCGATCGAACCCGGGACGTTGTGCGAACGCGAGTTACCGTGCGATGCGCGGCCCGATGCGAAGTTGTAGCGCTTGATGGTACCGGCGTAGCCCTTACCGATCGACACGCCTTGCACGTCGACTTTCTGGCCAACTTCGAAAAGATCCGTACCGATCACGGCGCCGCTCGACAACTCGGCAGCCTTCGCGGCATCGATTTGAAATTCTTTGAGGACTTCACCGGCTTGAACACCGGCTTTGGCAAGGTGACCTGCCAGCGGCTTCGTCACGCGCGATGCGCGGCGAGCGCCGAATGCAACCTGAACGGCGGTATAACCATCCGTTTCAACGGTCTTGATCTGCGTCACGCGGTTGTCCGACACGTCCAGTACGGTGACGGGAATTGAGTCCCCTTCAGGCGTAAAGATACGGGTCATGCCAACCTTGCGACCTACGAGTCCAAGGCTCATCGTTTTCTCCATTCCCAACTGCGATTGGTCGGGGCTGATTTACAAAATGCCGGCCTCAAAATCCGCTGAAACGCGTGAATTCGAGCCAGCTTTTTTGCGCAAATGCGCGAAAAGCCTTGAAGTATAGCAAGGCTTTTCGTTTTCCGCAAGCAATCAAAGACTTAGCGTCGCCAGGCTCGCCAGGCGTCGATTTACTACCTTACTGCAACTTGATTTCGACGTCGACGCCAGCCGGCAAGTCGAGCTTCATCAGCGCGTCGACGGTCTTGTCCGTCGGATCGACGATGTCCATCAGGCGTTGGTGCGTACGAATTTCGAGCTGATCGCGCGACGTCTTGTTGACGTGCGGCGAACGCAGGATGTCAAAGCGTTGGATGCGGGTCGGCAGCGGCACCGGACCACGAACAATTGCGCCAGTCCGCTTCGCGGTATCGACGATTTCAGCCGCCGATTGATCGATCAGACGATAGTCGAAAGCCTTCAGGCGAATGCGGATTTTCTGGTTCTGCATGACGATTCCTTGAAAAAGAGCGAGGCGGTATTGCGCCGCCGATTTGGTAAAAGAGCGTGAGGCCGGGAATCCGCTGAGGGAGGACGCCCGGCCCCGGGCACGTTACTTCTTTACATCAACTACAGGCAAGGCTTCGATTTTACTCGAGAATCTTCGCAACGACACCCGCGCCGACCGTACGGCCGCCTTCACGGATGGCGAAGCGCAGGCCTTCTTCCATCGCGATCGGGTTGATCAGCTTTACCGTGATCGACACGTTGTCGCCCGGCATGACCATTTCCTTGTCCTTCGGCAACTCGATCGAACCGGTCACGTCCGTCGTACGGAAGTAGAACTGCGGGCGATAGTTGTTGAAGAACGGCGTGTGACGACCGCCTTCGTCCTTCGACAGAACATACACCTCTGCCGTGAAGTGCGTGTGCGGGTTGATCGAACCCGGCTTGGCCAGCACCTGACCACGCTCGACGTCTTCACGCTTCGTGCCGCGCAGCAGGATACCGACGTTGTCGCCCGCTTGACCTTGGTCGAGCAGCTTGCGGAACATTTCCACGCCCGTGCAGGTCGTCTTCACCGTCGGCTTGATACCAACGATTTCGATTTCTTCACCAACCTTCACCACGCCGCGCTCGATACGGCCCGTCACCACCGTGCCGCGACCCGAGATCGAGAACACATCTTCCACCGGCATCAGGAACGCGCCGTCAACTGCACGCTCCGGCGTCGGGATGTACGTGTCCAGTGCGTCGGCCAGGTTCATGATCGCCACTTCGCCCAGCTCGCCCTTGTCGCCTTCCAGCGCGAGCTTGGCCGAACCCTTGATGATCGGCGTGTCGTCGCCCGGGAAGTCGTACTTCGAGAGGAGCTCGCGCACTTCCATTTCGACGAGCTCGAGCAGCTCGGCATCATCAACCATGTCGCACTTGTTCAGGAACACGATGATGTACGGCACGCCAACCTGACGAGCCAACAGGATGTGCTCACGCGTTTGCGGCATCGGGCCGTCGGCGGCCGAACACACCAGGATCGCGCCGTCCATCTGCGCGGCACCCGTGATCATGTTCTTCACATAGTCGGCGTGACCCGGGCAATCGACGTGTGCGTAGTGGCGGTTAGCCGTTTCGTACTCGACGTGCGCCGTGTTGATCGTGATACCACGCGCCTTTTCTTCCGGCGCCGCGTCGATCTGGTCATACGCCTTGGCTTCGCCGCCGAACTTCTTGGTCAGCACCGTCGTGATCGCTGCCGTCAGCGTGGTCTTGCCGTGGTCAACGTGACCAATCGTTCCAACGTTCACGTGCGGCTTGGTCCGCTCGAATTTACCTTTTGCCATGATTGCCTTCTTTCAAAAATGTTGATCGGTTAAAGACTTTCGACTTGCCGAATTACTTGGATTTCGCGTTGATGATCGCGTCAGCAACGTTACGCGGAGCTTCGGAGTAGTGCTTGAATTCCATCGTGTACGTAGCGCGGCCTTGCGTCGCCGAACGCAGCGACGTCGAATAGCCGAACATTTCCGACAGCGGTACTTCAGCGCGGACGATCTTGCCGCCGCCAACCATGTCGTCCATGCCCTGGACGATACCGCGACGGCTCGACAGGTCGCCCATCACGTTGCCCATGTAGTCTTCCGGCGTTTCGACTTCGACGGCCATCATCGGTTCAAGAATCACCGGGCTCGCACGGCGCATTGCTTCCTTGAACGCCATCGAACCAGCCATACGGAACGCGTTTTCGTTCGAGTCGACGTCGTGGTACGAACCGAACGTCAGGTGAACCTTCACGTCGACGACCGGGAAGCCAGCCAGCACGCCGCTCTTCAGCGTTTCCTGAATACCCTTGTCAACCGCCGGGATGTATTCACGCGGAATCACGCCGCCCTTGATCTCGTCGAGGAACTCGTAGCCCTTGCCTTGCTCGTTCGGCTCGAGCGTAATGACCGCGTGACCATACTGGCCGCGACCACCCGACTGCTTGACGAACTTGCCGTCGACGTCTTCAGCCTTGCTGCGAATCGTTTCGCGATAAGCAACCTGCGGCTTGCCGACAGTCGCTTCCACGCCGAATTCACGCTTCATCCGGTCGACCAGAATTTCGAGATGCAGCTCGCCCATTCCCGAAATGATGGTCTGGCCCGACTCTTCGTCGGTCTGAACGCGGAACGACGGATCTTCCTGAGCCAGACGGTTCAGTGCGAGACCCATCTTTTCCTGGTCCGGCTTCGTCTTCGGCTCAACAGCCTGTGAGATCACCGGTTCCGGGAAGATCATGCGTTCGAGCACGATCGGGTGTGCCGGATCGCACAGCGTATCGCCCGTGGTCGCGTCCTTGAGGCCAACTGCAGCCGCGATGTCGCCAGCGTGCACTTCCTTGATTTCTTCGCGCTGGTTCGCGTGCATCAGCAGAATACGACCCAGACGTTCCTTCTTGTCCTTCGTCGCGTTCAGCAGCGTGTCGCCCGACTTCGTCGTGCCCGAATAGACACGGAAGAAGATCAACTGGCCGACGAACGGGTCGGTCATGATCTTGAACGCCAGCGACGAGAACTTCTCGTCGTCGGCCGCGCGACGCTCGGCCTTCTCGCCGCTTTCGAGTTCGCCCGTGACCGGCGGAATGTCGACCGGCGACGGCAGGAAGTCCAGAACCGCGTCAAGCATGCGCTGCACGCCCTTGTTCTTGAACGCCGTACCGCACAGCATCGGCTGGATTTCGCAAGCGATCGTACGGTCGCGCAGACCCTTGACGATTTCCGCCTCGGTCAGTTCGCCCGTCTCGAGGTACTTGTTCATCATGTCCTCGGTCGACTCGGCCGCGGCTTCGATCATCTTCTCGCGCCATTCATTGCACGTGTCGACGAGGTTCGCCGGGATTTCTTCGTACGAGAACTTCGTGCCTTGCGACGCTTCGTCCCAAATGATCGCCTTCATCTTGATGAGGTCGACCACGCCGGTAAACGTCTCTTCAGCGCCGATCGGCACCACGACCGGAACCGGGTTCGCCTTCAGGCGAGCCTTCAACTGGTCGTAAACCTTGAAGAAGTTCGCGCCGGTACGGTCCATCTTGTTGATGAACGCGAGACGGGGCACGCCGTACTTGTTAGCCTGGCGCCAAACGGTTTCCGACTGCGGCTGCACGCCGCCCACGGCGCAGTAGACCATGCACGCACCGTCGAGCACGCGCATCGAGCGCTCGACTTCAATCGTGAAGTCGACGTGGCCCGGGGTGTCGATGATGTTGATGCGGTGCTCGGCGCGGTCGCCGGCCATGCCTTTCCAGAAGGCCGTGGTCGCTGCCGACGTGATGGTGATGCCGCGCTCCTGCTCCTGCTCCATCCAGTCCATCGTTGCTGCGCCGTCGTGAACCTCACCGATCTTGTGGTTCACGCCCGTGTAGAACAGGATGCGCTCGGTCGTCGTCGTTTTGCCGGCGTCGATGTGAGCGCTGATACCGATGTTACGGTAGCGCTCGATAGGTGTCTTGCGAGCCACTTTGAATCCTTTATTGGGTCGACGCAGCGGCTCGTGGCCAGCCGCGTCCTAACACAAACGGGCGAGGCGCTTTAAAAGCGCACCCGCCCGGAATTTTTCCGTTCGACCTGGGTCGTGAGACTTAGAAACGGAAATGCGAGAACGCCTTGTTGGCTTCTGCCATCCGGTGAACTTCGTCGCGCTTCTTCATTGCGCCGCCACGGCCTTCAGCCGCTTCCGAAAGTTCACCTGCCAGACGCAGTGCCATCGACTTCTCGCTGCGCTTCTTCGCGGCTTCACGCAGCCAACGCATCGCCAATGCCATACGACGCGACGGACGCACTTCGACCGGAACCTGATAGTTCGCACCACCAACGCGACGGCTCTTCACTTCGACGACCGGCTTCACGTTGTTGAGCGCAACCGTGAACACTTCCAGCGGGTCCTTGCCACCCTTCGTCTGGATTTGTTCAAAAGCGCCGTACACGATACGCTCGGCAACCGACTTCTTGCCGGAGAGCATCAGCACGTTCATGAATTTAGCTACATCTACGTTGCCGAATTTCGGATCCGGCAACACTTCCCGTTTGGGGACTTCGCGACGACGCGGCATGTTTCTTCCTTTAACTTTTCAGTTGGAGCGTTAAGCCCCGCGGCCACCAACAAACCCGATCCATCTCACTTGATTAACCAGCTTGGCCGGGTGACCACTTACTCGACAGCACCGGCGTTTCCGGCACCACCGCATTGAACGCCTTTCGGCGACCTGAAACTGCAAACCGGCAATTACTTGCCAGCCTTGGCACGCTTCGCACCGTACTTCGAGCGAGCCTGCTTACGATCCTTGACGCCCTGGGTATCCAGCGAGCCGCGAACCATGTGGTAACGCACACCCGGCAAGTCCTTCACACGACCGCCGCGAATCAGCACGACCGAGTGTTCCTGCAGGTTGTGGCCTTCACCACCGATGTACGAAATGACTTCGAAGCCGTTCGTCAGACGAACCTTGGCAACTTTACGAAGCGCCGAGTTCGGCTTCTTCGGCGTCGTCGTGTACACGCGGGTGCACACGCCGCGACGCTGCGGGCAGTCCTGCAAAGCCGGCGACTTGCTCTTCACTGTTTCGGAAGCGCGGCCTTTGCGAACCAATTGATTGATGGTTGGCATTGTCTATTCCTGAGATTGATCAAAATCGACACGTCCGTTTCGGGCAAAGCGAAAAAGACGTGTATCGAGCTTCTGGTTCCGGCTTGCTTAGCTGGCGCCCGTAGTACTTTTAGGTACTTTCCGACGTGCGCAAGCGAGCCAAGAACGAGAACCTAGCATGATAATCCGGAAATCCTAATCCGGTCAATAGATTGCCGCGTTTCCCGGCCATGTCCGGCACTGCTGCCCGCTAATCGGCGCCTGCGACTTCGAGTAGTTCGTCGCCGAAACGGTCGAGCTTGCGGGCACCGATGCCCGGAATATTGCGCAGGTCGTCGATCGAATCCGGGTCGTTGCGGGCGATTTCGGCGAGCGTCGCGTCGTGGAAAATGACGTAGGCCGGCACGCCGTCGGACTTCGCCGTCTCGGCGCGCCACAAACGTAGCCGCTCCCAGCGCGCCTTTTCACGCGGCGACATGCCCGCGGTCGGATCGGCGCGCTCGCCCGTGCGTCCCGACGACTGGCGTGTGCGCGTCGGCTTCACGTATTTGCGCAGCGTCACGTTCTGCTCGCCCTTGAGCACGGGCTTGCTCGCGTCGGTGAGCACGAGCGCGCCGAAACCGTCGTGATCGACGGCGAGGTAGCCGAACGCCACCAGCTGGCGGAACACCGCACGCCACTCAGGCTCCGACAAAGTCGCGCCGACGCCGCACGTCGACAGCTTCTCGTGCCCGCGCTGCAGCATCTTTTCGGTGCGATTGCCGCGCAGGATGTCGATCAGATGGCCGGCGCCGAAGTGAAAACCGCTCGCCTTGAACGCGCGATACACGCAGGAAAGCGCCATCTGCGCCTCGCGCGTCGCGTCCCACGACGCCGGCGGTTCGAGACACGTATCGCAATTGCCGCATGGCTGGCTCGTTTCGCCGAAATAGCCGAGCAGCCGCACGCGCCGGCAGGACGCCGTCTCGCACAGGCCGAGCAGCGCGTCGAGCTTGCCGCCCTGAACGCGCTTGTGAGTATCGTCGGCGTCGGATTCGTCGATCATCTTGCGCTGCTGCACGACGTCACCGAGACCGTAAGTCATCCACGCGTTCGCCGGCATGCCGTCGCGTCCCGCGCGCCCCGTCTCCTGGTAGTAGCCCTCGACGCTCTTCGGCAAATCGAGATGGGCCACGAAGCGCACGTCCGGCTTGTCGATGCCCATGCCGAAGGCGATCGTCGCGCACATCACGATGCCCTCCTCGCGCTGAAACATCTCCTGATGCTTCTGGCGCGTCTCGAACTCCATGCCCGCGTGATAAGGCAGCGCGCGCACGCCCTGGCCCTTGAGCCACTCGGCGGTCTCCTCGACCTTGCGGCGCGACAGGCAATAGATCACGCCCGCGTCGGTCGTGCCGTCCTTGTTCGTGTGCTCGGCGCGAATGAAATCGAGCAATTGCGCACGCGCATTGTCCTTTTCGACGATCCGGTAGCGGATATTCGGCCGATCGAAGCTCGAAACGAAGATACGGGCGTCGTCGAGCGCCAGACGGTGGACGATTTCGTCGCGCGTGATGGCGTCGGCGGTGGCCGTCAGCGCGATGCGCGGCACGTTCGGAAACCGCTCGTGCAACACCGACAACTGAATGTACTCAGGCCGGAAGTCGTGCCCCCATTGCGACACGCAATGCGCTTCGTCGATTGCGAACAGACCGATCGGCGCGCTTTCTAGCAAGTCCAGGAAGCGCGGCGTCATCAAGCGTTCGGGCGCGACGTACAGCAAGTCGATGTCGCCGTTGCGCAGCGCGCGCTCAGTCGCGGCGGCTTCGGCGCCCGACAGCGTCGAATTCAGATACGACGCCCGCACGCCGACTTCGGTAAGCGCCGCCACTTGATCCTGCATTAGTGCGATCAGCGGCGACACGACGATCCCCGCGCCGAGTCCCGCTTCGCGCCGCACGAGAGCCGGAATCTGATAGCAGAGCGACTTGCCGCCGCCCGTCGGCATCAGAACCAGCGAATCGCCACCCGCGGCCACGTGTTCGACGATGTCGGCCTGCTGCCCCCGGAAAGCGGGATAGCCGAATACTTCCTTGAGAATTTCGAGCGAACGGGACATTGAAAGGACGGTGGCGTCGTAGCGAGAGTGGACCGATTTTACCAACGATGACACGGGTTTCCCGGGCGCGGGACGCGCGTTGACCGATCGGACGATGGAAATAAAAAAGCCGCTCGGTGGAAACCGAGCGGCTTTTGAACGGCTGGCTAGTTGTTGGAGCCCGAATCGTCAGACCCGAGCCCCGCCAACTCACTCCGCCGGATGTTGCTGTTCTGCAGGTGCAGCTTCGGGCGTACCGAAATCGAACGATTCTTCCGCTGCGATCTGGTCGAAGCGTTCGCGATCCGACATTTCCTTGCTCTTGCGCGCCTTGTGGAACGCGAGACCGGTACCGGCCGGAATCAGACGGCCGACGATCACGTTTTCCTTCAGGCCACGCAGATCGTCGCGCTTGCCCATGATTGCCGCTTCGGTCAGCACGCGAGTCGTTTCCTGGAACGACGCCGCAGAGATGAACGAATCGGTCGAGAGCGAAGCCTTCGTGATACCGAGCAGCACGTTCTCGTAGGTCGCGGGGATCTTGTCTTCCGCGGCCATCCGGTCGTTCTCGTCCAGCATGTCCGAACGTTCGACTTGTTCACCCATGATGAAACGCGTATCGCCGTTATCGACGATCTGAACACGACGCAACATCTGACGCACGATCACCTCGATGTGCTTGTCGTTGATCTTCACGCCCTGCAGACGGTACACGTCCTGCACTTCGTCCACGATGTAACGCGACAGCGCTTCGATACCCTGCAGACGCAGGATGTCGTGCGGATCGGCCGGACCGTCCACGATCATTTCGCCCTTGTTGACGACCTGACCATCGTGAACCAGAACCTGCTTTTCCTTCGCGATCAGGAACTCGTGCTGTTCGCCTTCGAGATCCGTGATCACGAGACGCTGCTTGCCCTTCGTGTCCTTACCGAACGACGTCGTGCCCGTGACTTCCGCCAGAATGCCGGCGTCCTTCGGCGAGCGCGCTTCGAACAGTTCGGCCACGCGCGGCAGACCACCGGTAATGTCACGCGTTTTCTGCGCTTCAACCGGGATCCGTGCCAGCACTTCACCGACCTGCACTTGCTGACCATCCTTCACGGTGATCAGTGCGCCGACCTGGAAGCCGATCTGCACCGAATGCTCGGTGTTCGGGATCTTCACTTCCTCGCCCTGCGCGTCGAGCAGTTTCACCTGCGGACGAACACTCTTGGCAGCCTGCGAGCCACGCCGCTTCACGTCGATCACGACCAAGGTCGAAAGACCGGTCACATCGTCGATCTGCTTCGCAACCGTCACGCCTTCCTCGACGTTCTCGAACTTCACCGTACCGCCCCACTCGGTGATGATCGGACGCGTCAGCGGATCCCATTGAGCCAGTTGCGTACCGGCCTTGATCTGCGCGCCGTCGAGTTGCAGCAGCGTCGCGCCGTACGGGATTTTGTGACGTTCACGTTCACGACCGAGGTCGTCGGCGATGATCGCCTCGCCTGAGCGCGAAATGACGACCTGCTCGCCCTTCGCGTTCGTGACGTAACGCATCGTCGGCGTGAAACGCACCGTGCCGTTGCTCTTCGCTTCAACCGACGAAGCCACCGCCGCACGCGACGCCGCACCACCGATGTGGAACGTACGCATCGTAAGCTGCGTGCCCGGCTCGCCGATCGATTGCGCCGCGATCACACCGACCGCTTCGCCGACGTTCACGCGCGAACCACGACCCAGGTCGCGGCCATAGCAGCTTGCGCACAGGCCGTAACGCGTTTCGCAGGTGAGCGGCGTGCGCACGCGCACTTCGTCGATGCCGAGGCGTTCGATTTCCTCGACCGCGTCTTCATCGAGCAGATCGCCGGACGCGTAGAGCGTTTCCTGCGATTCCGGATTGACGACGTCGGCCACCGCAACCCGACCGAGAATCCGGTCACGCAGCGCTTCGACGACTTCGCCGCCTTCGACCAGCGCCTTCATCGCCACGCCGTTCGTCGTGCCGCAATCGTCCTCGACCACGACCAGATCCTGCGTCACGTCGACGAGACGCCGCGTCAGGTAACCCGAGTTCGCCGTCTTGAGCGCCGTATCAGCCAGACCCTTACGTGCACCGTGGGTCGAGATGAAGTACTGCAACACGTTCAGGCCTTCGCGGAAGTTCGCCGTAATCGGCGTCTCGATGATCGAGCCGTCCGGCTTCGCCATCAGGCCACGCATACCGGCCAGCTGACGAATCTGCACAGCGGAACCGCGCGCGCCCGAGTCGGCCATCATGTAGATCGAGTTGAACGATTCCTGCTTCGTCTGGTTGCCGTCGCGATCGACCACCGGCTCCGTCGCGAGCTGCTCCATCATCGCCTTGCCGACCGCTTCCGACGTCGCCGACCAGATGTCGACCACGTTGTTGTAGCGTTCCTGCGCGGTGACGAGACCCGACATGTACTGACGGTCGTATTCCTTCACCTTCTTCGCGGCATCGCCGACGATCGTTTCTTTCTGCGGCGGCACGAGCATGTCGTCGACGCAAATCGAAATGCCCGCGCGCGTCGCGAGACGGAAACCCATCTGCATCAGCTGGTCGGCGAAGATCACCGTTTCGCGGAGACCGCACTTGCGGAACGCCGTGTTGATCAGGCGCGAAATTTCCTTCTTCTTCAGCGGCTTGTTCAGCACCGTGAACGGCAGGCCCGGCGGCAAAATCTCCGACAGGATCGAACGGCCGACCGTGGTGGCGAACAACGAGATCTTCGGCACGAACTTCGGCGCGCCTTCGCTCTGGTCTTCGTTGTGGACCATTTCGGTGATCCGCACGTTGACGCGCGATGCCAGCTCGACTTCCTTGTTCTCGTACGCGCGGATCACTTCCGACACGCCCGTGAACGTCATGCCTTCGCCCTTGCCGTTCACCGCTTCACGCGATGCATAGTAGAGACCCAGCACGATATCCTGCGACGGCACGATCGACGGATCGCCGTTCGCCGGGAACAGGACGTTGTTCGACGCCAGCATCAGCGTGCGCGCTTCCATCTGCGCTTCCAGCGACAGCGGCACGTGAACGGCCATCTGGTCACCGTCGAAGTCGGCGTTGAACGCCGCGCAAACGAGCGGATGCAGCTGGATCGCCTTGCCTTCGATCAGCACCGGCTCGAAAGCCTGGATGCCGAGTCGGTGCAGCGTCGGCGCGCGGTTCAGCATGACCGGATGTTCGCGAATGACCTCTTCGAGAATGTCCCACACCACCGGCGTCTGGTTCTCGACTTCCTTCTTCGCCGCCTTGATGGTCGTAGCGACGCCCATCACTTCCAGCTTATTGAAGATGAACGGCTTGAACAGTTCGAGCGCCATCAGCTTCGGCAGGCCGCACTGATGCAGCTTGAGCGTCGGACCGACCACGATCACCGAACGGCCCGAATAGTCGACACGCTTGCCGAGCAAGTTCTGACGGAAACGACCGCCCTTGCCCTTGATCATGTCGGCGAGCGACTTCAGCGGACGCTTGTTCGCGCCCGTCATCGCCTTGCCGCGACGACCGTTGTCGAGCAGCGAATCCACGGCTTCCTGCAGCATCCGCTTTTCGTTGCGGACGATGATTTCAGGCGCCTTCAGTTCGAGCAAACGCTTCAACCGGTTGTTACGGTTGATCACGCGGCGATACAGGTCGTTCAGGTCCGACGTCGCGAAACGGCCGCCGTCGAGCGGCACGAGCGGACGCAGTTCCGGCGGCAGCACCGGCAGCACTTCGAGCACCATCCAGTCGGGCTTGATGCCCGAACGCTGGAAGGCCTCGAGCACTTTCAGGCGCTTAGCGTACTTCTTGATCTTCGCTTCCGAACCCGTGTTCTTGAGTTCGGTGCGCAGCATCTCGACCTGTTCGTCGATGTTGATCGCGCGCAGCAGTTCGCGCACGCCTTCCGCGCCCATCTCGGCGCGGAACTCGTCACCGTACTCTTCGACCTTGTTGTAGTAATCCTCTTCCGTCATGATCTGCCGCGCTTTCAGCGGCGTCATGCCCGGATCGATCACCACGTATGCCTCGAAATACAGCACGCGCTCGATGTCGCGCAACGTCATGTCGAGCACCATGCCCAGACGCGACGGCAACGACTTCAGGAACCAGATGTGCGCAACCGGCGAGGCCAGTTCGATGTGGCCCATCCGTTCGCGACGCACCTTCGCGAGCGTCACTTCGACGCCGCACTTTTCGCAGATCACGCCGCGGTGCTTCAGGCGCTTGTACTTGCCGCACAGGCACTCGTAGTCCTTGATCGGCCCGAAGATCTTCGCGCAGAACAGACCATCGCGTTCCGGCTTGAATGTGCGGTAGTTGATGGTTTCCGGCTTCTTGACTTCACCGAACGACCACGAACGAATCTTGTCGGGCGAGGCCAGACCGATCTTGATCGCGTCGAATACTTCTTCTTGCTGGACTTGCTTGAATAGATCGAGCAGAGCTTTCATTGCCTTCTCTCCGTAGTCCGATTAGTTGCGGTCGAGGTCGATGTCGATACCCAGCGAGCGGATTTCCTTCACGAGCACGTTGAAGGATTCCGGCATGCCTGCATCGATCACGTGATCGCCCTTCACCAGGTTCTCATAAACCTTGGTCCGGCCCGCCACGTCATCCGACTTCACCGTCAGCATTTCCTGCAGCACGTAAGACGCGCCATACGCTTCGAGCGCCCACACTTCCATCTCACCGAAACGCTGGCCACCGAACTGCGCCTTACCACCCAGCGGCTGCTGCGTGACGAGCGAGTACGGTCCGGTCGAACGTGCGTGCATCTTGTCGTCGACCAAGTGGTGCAGCTTCAGGTAGTGCATGTAGCCGACCGTCACGGTCCGTTCAAACGGTTCGCCCGTGCGGCCGTCGCTCAACTGAACCTGATTCTTCGACTTCGTCATGCCGAGCTGCTTCGCGATGTCGTCCGGGAACGCCAGATCCAGCGCGCGCTCCATTTCGCCTTCCGTCGCGCCGTCGAACACCGGCGTCGCGAACGGCACGCCTTCGCGCAGGTTACGCGCCAGCTCGACGATTTCGTCGTCGCTGAAGCTTTCCAGCTCTTCGGCACGGCCCGACTCGTTGTAAATCTTAGTCAGGAAGCTACGGAGTTCCTCGATCTTCGCCTGCGCCTGCAGCATTTCGCCGATACGCCAGCCGAGACCCTTCGCGGCCCAGCCCAGATGCACTTCGAGAATCTGACCCACGTTCATCCGCGACGGCACGCCGAGCGGATTCAGCACGACGTCTGCCGGACGGCCGTCGGCCATGTACGGCATGTCTTCGATCGGTACGATCTTCGACACGACACCCTTGTTACCGTGACGGCCGGCCATCTTGTCGCCCGGCTGCAAACGGCGCTTCACCGCCAGATACACCTTGACCATCTTCAGCACGCCCGGCGGCAGTTCGTCGCCTTGCGTCAGCTTCTTGCGCTTCTCTTCGAACGCGAGGTCGAACTGGTGGCGCTTCTGTTCGATCGAGTCCTTGATGGCTTCGAGCTGCGCCGCTGCTTCTTCGTCCGCCAGGCGGATGTCGAACCAGTGGTAGTGGTCGAGGTCTTCCAGGTACGGCAGATCGATCGCCGTGCCCTTCGCCAGCTTCTTCGGACCGCCGTTCGCGATCTTGCCGTTCAGCATGCGCGCGAGACGCGAGAACGCGTCGCCTTCCACGATGCGCAACTGGTCGTTCAAATCGAGGCGATAGCGCTTCAGTTCGTCGTCGATGATCTGTTGCGCGCGCTTGTCGCGCGTGATGCCTTCGCGCGTGAACACCTGCACGTCGATCACCGTGCCGCTCATGCCCGACGGCACGCGCAGCGACGTATCCTTCACGTCCGACGCCTTCTCACCGAAGATCGCGCGCAGCAGCTTTTCTTCCGGCGTCAGTTGGGTTTCGCCCTTCGGCGTCACCTTGCCGACCAGCACGTCGCCCGCTTCGACTTCCGCGCCGATGTACACGATGCCCGACTCGTCGAGACGGCCAAGCTGCACTTCAGCGAGATTCGAAATGTCGCGCGTGATTTCTTCCGGTCCGAGCTTCGTGTCACGAGCCACGACGTTCAGTTCTTCGATGTGGATCGACGTGTAACGGTCGTCCGCCACGACTTTTTCCGAGATCAGGATCGAGTCTTCGAAGTTGTAGCCGTTCCACGGCATGAACGCGACAAGCATGTTCTGACCGAGCGCGAGTTCGCCCAGGTCGGTCGATGCGCCATCGGCCAGCACGTCGCCACGCGACACCTTGTCGCCGACCTTCACGATGGGACGCTGGTTGATGTTCGTGTTCTGGTTCGAACGCGTGTACTTGATCAGGTTGTAGATGTCGACACCGACATCGCCCGCGACCGCTTCGTCGTCGTTCACGCGAATCACGATACGGCCCGCGTCGACGTAATCCACCACGCCACCGCGGAACGCCTGCACCGTCGTACCCGAGTCGACCGCAACCGTGCGCTCGATACCCGTACCGACCACGGCCTTTTCAGGACGCAGGCAAGGAACGGCCTGACGTTGCATGTTCGAGCCCATCAACGCGCGGTTCGCGTCGTCGTGCTCGAGGAACGGAATCAGCGATGCCGCCACCGACACGATCTGCGACGGCGCCACGTCCATGTACTGGATGCGGTCCGGCGTGACCATCAGCGTTTCGCCCGCTTCACGCGACGACACCAGTTCATCGGTCAGCGTGCCGTCTTCGCCCATGGCGGCATTCGCCTGCGCGATCACGTAGCGGCCTTCCTCGATCGCCGACAGATAGTCGATCTGATCCGTCACCTTGCTGTCCACGACCTTGCGATACGGCGTTTCGAGGAAGCCGTATTCGTTCAGGTGCGCGTAGAGCGCGAGCGAGTTGATCAGGCCGATGTTCGGACCTTCCGGCGTTTCAATCGGGCAGACACGACCATAGTGCGTCGGGTGCACGTCGCGGACTTCGAAGCCTGCGCGCTCACGCGTCAAACCGCCCGGTCCAAGAGCCGACACACGGCGCTTGTGGGTGATTTCCGACAGCGGGTTGGTCTGGTCCATGAACTGCGACAACTGCGACGAACCGAAGAACTCGCGAATCGCCGACGAAATCGGTTTCGAGTTGATCAGGTCGTGCGGCATCAGGTTTTCGCTTTCCGCTTGGCCCAGACGTTCCTTCACGGCACGTTCGACGCGCACGAGACCGGCGCGGAACTGGTTTTCAGCGAGTTCACCGACGCAACGCACACGACGATTGCCCAAGTGGTCGATGTCGTCCACTTCGCCCTTGCCGTTACGCAACTCGACCAGAATCTTGATGGTCGCGAGGATGTCGTCGTCCTGCAGCGTCATCGGGCCGATGATTTCATCGCGGCCCACGCGGCGATTGAACTTCATGCGACCGACTTTCGACAGGTCGTACGCGTCTTCGCTATAGAAAAGACGGTTGAACAACGCCTCCACGGCTTCTTCGGTCGGCGGTTCGCCCGGACGCATCATGCGGTAGATCGCGATGCGCGCGGCCATCCTGTCGGCGGTTTCATCGATGCGCAGCGTCGACGAGATGTACGGACCTTGATCCAGATCGTTTGTGTAGAGCGTTTGGATGTCCTTGACCTTCGCTTCGCGCAGCTTCTCGAGCACCGTTTCGGTGATTTCGTCGTTCGCGTTCGCGATCACTTCGCCCGTCTCGCCATCGACGACGTTCTTCGCCAGCACCCGGCCAAGCAGATAGTCTTCCGGAACCGAGATGAACTTGGTCTTCGCGCTTTCGAGGTCGCGGATGTGCTTCGCGTTGATCCGCTTGTCCTTCGTGACGATGACGTTGCCTTCGCGATCCTGGATGTCAAAGCGCGCGACTTCGCCGCGCAGGCGTTCCGGCACGAATTCCATCTGCGCGCCTTCGTTCATCAGCGCGAAGTTGTCGAACACGAAGAAGTTCGCAAGGATCTGTTCCGGCGTCAGGCCGATGGCTTTCAGCAAAATCGTGACCGGCATCTTTCGGCGACGGTCGACGCGGAAATACAGTACGTCCTTCGGGTCAAATTCGAAGTCGAGCCACGAACCGCGGTAGGGGATGATCCGCGCGGAGAACAGCAGCTTGCCTGAACTATGCGTTTTGCCCTTGTCGTGCTCGAAGAACACGCCTGGCGAACGGTGCAACTGCGACACGATCACGCGTTCCGTGCCGTTGATGACGAACGAGCCGGTCGGCGTCATGAGCGGAATTTCGCCCATGTACACTTCCTGCTCCTTCACCTCCTTGACGACGGGTTTGCTCGGCGATTCCTTGTCGAGCAGCACGAGGCGTACCTTGGCGCGCAAGGCGGAGCAATAGGTCAGGCCGCGCTGTTGGCATTCCTTGATGTTGAACGCCGGCGGAGAAAGCATGTAGCTGACGAATTCGAGTCGCGCGAAACCGTTGTGCGAAACGATCGGAAAAACCGACGAAAAAGCGGCTTGCAAGCCTTCCGATTTCCGTTGCGTCGCGGACGTGTCTGCTTGCAGAAACGTCGTGAATGATTCAAGCTGGGTAGCCAGCAAGAACGGAACTTGGTGAACGATGGGGCGCTTCGCGAAACTCTTGCGAATACGCTTCTTCTCGGTGAAGGAATATTGCATACGATCTCCGAATCACGGCGGGCGTTGCCGAGGCGGGATACCTCGATGACACGACCCGGTGTTCACCGACTGAGACTCGTGAGTCGCCCTGCGAGGACGAACGAGCCTAGAAGCTTGGTGGTTGGCCGCTACCAACCGCTGGCTGACGGCAGCGGATGCCTGTGTTGCCCGCTACCCGACCAAACTTGCCTTCTGCAGTCGCTTCAGAAGACAAAGAGAAGTATCGGCATGATATTCCGATCGACAATTCTCTTTGGCCTCTAGGCAGACTTTTTTGCCGAAACCGGCAATTAATAAGTTAGTCCGCACAAAGCACAAAAAGGCCGGCGGTGGAAACCGCCAGCCTCCGCAAAGCGCAATGAAACTTACTTGATTTCAGCTTTCGCGCCTGCTTCTTCCAACTTCTTCTTCGCTTCTTCAGCGGCAGCCTTCGGTACCGCTTCCTTCACAGGCTTCGGTGCACCGTCGACCAGGTCCTTCGCTTCCTTCAGGCCGAGACCCGTCAGTTCACGAACAGCCTTAATGACCGAAACCTTGTTCGCGCCGATTTCCGTCAGGTTGACCGTGAATTCGGTTTGTTCTTCAGCGACTGCAGCTGCAGCGCCTGCCGGGCCAGCGACAGCAACTGCTGCAGCCGACACGCCGAACTTCTCTTCGAACGCCTTGACCAGCTCGTTCAGTTCCAGAACCGACATCGAGCCTACGGCTTCGAGGATGTCTTCTTTTGCGATTGCCATTTGAAATACTCCTAGATTGAATTCGGATCGAGCTAGCGATCTAGCTATTACCTAACTGAGCAACTGGTGCCCAAGTGAATACGTTACGCAGCTTCGCCCTGCTTCTTTTCCGCGAGCGCGGCGAGGCCACGCGCGAAGCCAGCAACAGGCGCTTGCATAACGTAAAGCAGCTTGGAGAGCAGTTCTTCGCGGCTCGGGATGTTGGCCAGCGCTTGCACGCCTGCCTTGTCCATCACGTTGCCTTCGTAGGAACCAGCCTTGATGATCAACTTGTCATTGCCCTTGCCGAAGTCATTGACGACCTTGGCTGCAGCAATGGCATCTTCCGAGATGCCGTAGATCAGAGGACCGGTCATCTGCTCAGCCAGCGGAGCGAACGGCGTACCTTCCACGGCGCGACGCGCCAGCGTGTTTTTCAACACGCGGAGATACACCTGCTGCTCGCGCGCTTTCGCACGCAGCTTGGTCAGATCGCCAACCGTGATCCCACGATACTCAGCGAGCACCATCGTCTGAGCCTTCGCGACTTGCGCGGCGACTTCGGCGACGACTGCCTGCTTACTTTCTTTGTTCAGTGGCACGGTTAAACCTCCAGATTCGACGCGCCGACGTGGCACATCGCGTTCAACAACGGCGTCCGACCTGTTAGGAGCATTTCGATCAGCTGGTGTACACCATTTGGCATACGACAACCGACTTCAACCACTACAAAACTTTCCGGGTTCGCCATCTGCGTTGGCCTTCATTAAGGTCACGCCTACCCAATGCGTCACCACCAACGGTCTTTGACAACCGGCTGGGGCTCAACCATCTGAACCACAGCCGCCCAAAGCCCTCCACGCACAGCCAACCGGCCATGCGCACAATTCTTTACTGCGCGAGCGTTCCTTGATCGACGCGCACGCCGACACCCATGGTGCTCGACAATGCGATCTTGCGCAGATACACGCCCTTGCTGGTCGCCGGTTTGGCCTTTTGAAGGGCTTCCACCAGTGCCGACAGGTTCTGACGCAACGATGCCGGCTCGAACGAAGCACGGCCGATCGTTGCGTGGATGATACCGCCCTTATCCACACGGAACTGGACCTGACCCGCCTTGGCGTTCTTCACAGCCTGGGCGACGTCGGCGGTAACCGTACCAACCTTCGGATTCGGCATCAGGCCGCGCGGACCGAGAATCTGACCGAGCGTACCAACGACGCGCATCGTGTCCGGCGAAGCGATCACGACGTCGAAGTTCAGATTGCCGGCTTTGACCTGCTCAGCCAGGTCTTCCATACCGACGATCTCTGCGCCAGCAGCACGAGCCTGCTCCGCTTTTTCGCCTTGCGCGAACACCGCGACGCGAACCGACTTTCCCGTACCCGCCGGCAGAACGACCGAGCCGCGAACCACTTGGTCAGACTTCTTGGCGTCGATGCCGAGTTGCACAGCCACGTCGATCGATTCGTCGAACTTGGCGCTTGCGCATTCTTTGACGAGGTTCAGCGCATCGTCGACGGGATAAAGCTTCTGACGGTCGACCTTGGTCGCGAACGCTTGAAGACGCTTAGAAAGCTTAGCCATTTACACGCCCTCCACGGTGATGCCCATCGAACGGGCGCTACCAGCGATAGTACGGACCGCTGCATCCAGATCCGCTGCCGTCAAGTCGGGCAGCTTGGTCTTCGCGATTTCTTCCGCTTGCGCGCGGGTGATAGTGCCGACCTTATCGGTGTGCGGCTTTGCCGAACCCTTGTCGATCTTGGCCGCTTTCTTGATCAGAACGGTGGCCGGCGGCGTCTTCATGATGAACGTGAAGCTCTTGTCCGCGAATGCCGTAATGACGACCGGCACCGGCAGACCCGGCTCCATCGCTTGAGTCTGCGCGTTGAACGCCTTGCAGAACTCCATGATGTTCAGGCCACGTTGGCCCAGTGCCGGACCGACCGGCGGCGACGGGTTGGCTTTACCTGCAGGAATCTGCAGCTTGATAAAGCCAATGATTTTCTTTGCCATGTTGAAAACCTCTTCTGAACGCATTAGCGTTCGGTGAGTGATAGCGCGCTTTTGCCGAAAGTCGGCTACTTACGCTCCTCAACGGCCACGACGCGGACCGTAAGCGCGAATTGCGCGACGGGCGTGAGCACGGCGCGCAGAATTCAGATCTACAATTTTTCGACCTGGCCGAACTCAAGTTCAACCGGAGTCGAGCGACCAAAGATGGTTACGGATACGCGAACGCGCGACTTCTCATAGTTCACTTCTTCGACGTTTCCGTTAAAGTCAGTGAACGGGCCGTCCTTCACGCGAACCATCTCCCCTACCTCAAACAACGTCTTCGGGCGCGGTTTTTCTACGCCTTCCTGCATTTGAGACATGATTTTTTCAACTTCCCGCGGGGAAATCGGGCTTGGACGATTACGCGCCCCACCAACAAACCCTGTGACCTTAGCCGTATTCTTCACCAAGTGCCACGTCTCGTCCGTCATTTCCATTTCGACTAAGACGTAGCCCGGGAAGAAACGACGCTCGGTCACCGACTTATGACCACCCTTCACCTCAACGACCTCTTCGGTCGGAACCAGGATCTGGCCGAACTGATCCTGCATGCCGGCGCGTTCAATGCGCTCCTGAAGCGCCCGCTGCACGCTCTTTTCCATTCCAGAGTAAGCGTGCACAACATACCAACGTTTTCCACTCGGGGATGCCGGAGTATCGCTCATATCATTTCCAACCCAGAATCACCGAGAAAATCATCCATTCTATCGACTTATCGCTAAGCCAGAGAAAGATGGCCATGATCAGTACAAAGGCGAAGACCACCAGCGTTGTCTGCGTTGCTTCCTTGCGGGTCGGCCAAACAACCTTACGAACTTCCTTGTACGAATCTTTGGCGAAGGCGATGAACCCCTTCCCCGGCGCGGAGAGCAGACCGACCGCCACTCCCGCGACAACGCCGATAGCCAACGCGGCGCCGCGAACGTACCACTCCTGGCCACCGAGCCAGAAGAAACCCACGAACCCGGCCAATACCAACAATACGCCCGCGGCCACCATCAACTTGTCGCTGGAAGTATTTACAGTTTCGACGGAAGGATTCGCCATAACACCTTGAACAGCGCCACTTGGCGCAATAATGTGGCAGGGGCAGAGGGAATCGAACCCCCAACCTTCGGTTTTGGAGACCGACGCTCTGCCAGTTGAGCTATACCCCTAAACCATTTGGGGTCGACGCTATCGACGACCCCGAAAACTACCGATTATCGAGAAAATTTCTGGCTTTTACTCGAGAATCTTCGCAACGACACCCGCGCCGACCGTACGGCCGCCTTCACGGATGGCGAAGCGCAGGCCTTCTTCCATCGCGATCGGGTTGATCAGCTTTACCGTGATCGACACGTTGTCGCCCGGCATGACCATTTCCTTGTCCTTCGGCAACTCGATCGAACCGGTCACGTCCGTCGTACGGAAGTAGAACTGCGGGCGATAGTTGTTGAAGAACGGCGTGTGACGACCGCCTTCGTCCTTCGACAGAACATACACCTCTGCCGTGAAGTGCGTGTGCGGGTTGATCGAACCCGGCTTGGCCAGCACCTGACCACGCTCGACGTCTTCACGCTTCGTGCCGCGCAGCAGGATACCGACGTTGTCGCCCGCTTGACCTTGGTCGAGCAGCTTGCGGAACATTTCCACGCCCGTGCAGGTCGTCTTCACCGTCGGCTTGATACCAACGATTTCGATTTCTTCACCAACCTTCACCACGCCGCGCTCGATACGGCCCGTCACCACCGTGCCGCGACCCGAGATCGAGAACACATCTTCCACCGGCATCAGGAACGCGCCGTCAACTGCACGCTCCGGCGTCGGGATGTACGTGTCCAGTGCGTCGGCCAGGTTCATGATCGCCACTTCGCCCAGCTCGCCCTTGTCGCCTTCCAGCGCGAGCTTGGCCGAACCCTTGATGATCGGCGTGTCGTCGCCCGGGAAGTCGTACTTCGAGAGGAGCTCGCGCACTTCCATTTCGACGAGCTCGAGCAGCTCGGCATCATCAACCATGTCGCACTTGTTCAGGAACACGATGATGTACGGCACGCCAACCTGACGAGCCAACAGGATGTGCTCACGCGTTTGCGGCATCGGGCCGTCGGCGGCCGAACACACCAGGATCGCGCCGTCCATCTGCGCGGCACCCGTGATCATGTTCTTCACATAGTCGGCGTGACCCGGGCAATCGACGTGTGCGTAGTGGCGGTTAGCCGTTTTGTACTCGACGTGCGCCGTGTTGATCGTGATACCACGCGCCTTTTCTTCCGGCGCCGCGTCGATCTGGTCATACGCCTTGGCTTCGCCGCCGAACTTCTTGGTCAGCACCGTCGTGATCGCTGCCGTCAGCGTGGTCTTGCCGTGGTCAACGTGACCAATCGTTCCAACGTTCACGTGCGGCTTGGTCCGCTCGAATTTACCTTTGGCCATTTTCGACTCCTAACAGGATTTTCGTACCTTGCGCCGCGCGCAAACACTCTAAACCGAAGCTACTGGTGCCCATGGGCAGGATCGAACTGCCGACCTCTCCCTTACCAAGGGAGTGCTCTACCACTGAGCCACATGGGCGCAACCATTGATGTTGGAGCGGGTGAAGGGAATCGAACCCTCGTCATAAGCTTGGAAGGCTTCTGCTCTACCATTGAGCTACACCCGCACGGGCGTTGATTCCCTACGTATTACCGCTTTAATTCTGGTGGAGGAGGTTGGATTCGAACCAACGTAGGCGTAAGCCAACAGATTTACAGTCTGCCCCCTTTAGCCGCTCGGGCACCCCTCCGCAGAGAACTATCGATTATGAGAGAACAACACGCTTGTGTCAAGCCCAACATTCGATCTGGCTCGATTAGCCCTCTCATATATAGCCGCGCCCCAACGCAAAAACCCCACTTTGAGGGTGGGGTTTTTGTTTAACGCATGAGGAGCCTGACGATTACCTACTTTCACACGGGAGATCCGCACTATCATCGGCGTGGAGTCGTTTCACGGTCCTGTTCGGGATGGGAAGGGGTGGTACCAACTCGCTATGGTCATGAGGCATGACTTGTTGCTGTGTCGTTTCTGGGGGAGACGCCACAACCAATCTGGGAAGAAGTAGTCGAACTGCGCGGGTTAAGCGCGTTCGGTGTTACTTGGGCTGTGCTTGTTGGCACAACACTTGACTCAACCTGGTGTGCGCTACTCCCTTCGGGAGCGGGGTC